>CANMLX010000047.1 GCA_947498845.1 uncultured Flavobacteriaceae bacterium
GTTGGTTGTTGGTTGTTGGTTGTTGGTTGTTGGTTGTTGGTTGTTGGTTGTTGGTTGTTGGTTGTTGGTTGTTGGTTAAAGCTACTGTTTATTTTTTAATTCAATTTCAATAAAACCACTATAATTTGTATTATTTATTTTGTTTAATGAATCCAAAACAGTTTTATCTTTCAAAACTTCAGCCTTAGTGAAATCTTCTTTTTTAAATATTAAAGAATCTAACTCGTTTTCTTTAAAAGGCTCTCCGTTAATTAAATATAGAACCCCATCATCCTTAACAGGTTCTGGAGCTCTTTCTACTTTTGGTAAATTCAAATCCTCTATATCATTCCAATGTACTTTTTGTTTTATGGTTCCCGAATCTAATTCTAAAATCCCTGGGTTTGAACGCACAACTGTTTTCAATGCTTTTTCATCACACAAGTACCAGTCAAAATCTAATTCATACGCCTCATTAATACGCTGTTTTGCATCATCTCCAGATGCGGTTAAACCTATAATTTTATAGTTATTTTTAAGCGCTCTATTTTGTAATGCTTTTAATTTTAATCCTCCTTCACTTTCCAAACCATCTAAATCATATGATATCACTATTATTAAATTATCTGTAGATAAGAATACGTCTGTTACATCCTCATCTCCTTTTTCTATGGAGAAATCAACTACTGGTGGTGTGTAACCTTCCTCAACAACTCTTGTTTCAACACTCACAAAATCGCCTTTTACATCTGGGTAAGAACCGTTTGTTTTATATATTTTTTCCTCCCCGTTTTCATTGAATTTCCAACTGTATTCTTGAACTGCCTTAGGCGCATCCTCTGGAACAATCATGCCTTCTTTAATATTATTGCCAATCTTATAAGCTCTAAAATCCCAAGTTGGTAAATGCATTAACACATGGTACCCAAACCAAAGACTTACTATAAAACCCAACAATGCAAATATTGTAGTTGGGAGCTTGGTTAATAGTGGTTTTATATGCTTTATACCGACTAATAGGGCTAGTATTAGCACTAACAAAATCACATCTTTAATAAAACTTTCAAATGGTTTCAACTTTAAAAAGTCTCCAAAACAACCACAATCTTTAACTTTATCGAAATACCATGCATAAAACGTTAAAAAAGTAAAAAAGACTATAAGTGCTAGTAAACTCCAAACCGTGAACTTTGGTTTATAGCCTATTAGTAAAAACACACCTAATACCACTTCTAAAACCACCACTATTATGGCAATCATTAAAGCATAGGGTTCAAAAACAGGTAAATTAAGAACATCTGTACTAAAATATTCTTGTAGTTTATAAGACATCCCGATTGGGTCATTTAGCTTTATAAGCCCTGAAAAGATAAATAATCCTCCCACTAATAGTCTTGATATGCTTACTAATATTTTCATATATATTATTTTAAAAACTCCAAATTCTAATTGCTAAATTCCAAATTCCAAGTACTAAACTCCAAGTAAATACGATCTTGAATTAAATTATAATTTATTAATAATAGCTGAAAGTATTCTTCTTATCTCATTTGCTTCAATAATTAATTCTTCAATGTTATTTAAATGATTTGGATTTAATTCTTTTAATAACTTTAGCCAATACTCACTTTCTTTGGCTTCTTTTCTCGAAATTTTTATTCTAAATTTTAAATCTTTTTCTCCTAATTTTTCATTTCCTTCAATATAATTTGCCCCAACAGAACCTTAAGATCTTATTAATTGTCTACCATCTTCAATATTAGAAATTGTTTTATCTAAGCCTCTTACTAAAAAACGACAATCTCTAGCAAACTCAAAAGTTCTATCTTCCAGATTAAATGTTTTTTTGTTCAATGCTTTGGAATTTTGAGTTTGTTTTTTGGAATTTATTTATCATTAAGATGAATTAAAGCAAAAACCGCATAATTAATCATGTCTTGATAATTGGCATCAATACCTTCACTAACCAATGTTTTGCCTTTGTTATCTTCAATTTGCTTAACACGTAATAATTTTTGTAAAATTAAATCGGTTAAGCTACTCACACGCATATCTCGCCATGCCTCTCCATAATCATGGTTCTTATCTAGCATTAGTTTCTTTGTAGTCGCAATTTGCTCCTCATACAAGGTCACTGCTTCATCTGTTAACAAATCTGGCTGTTCAACAACGCCTTTTTTTAGTTGTATTAACGCCATGACACAATAATTAATTATGCCTATAAATTCACTTACTTCGCCTTCATCTACTTTTCTAACATCATTTTCTTGTAAACCACGTATGCGTTGTGCTTTTATAAAAATTTGATCGGTTAACGACGGTAGTCTTAAGATTCTCCATGCACTACCATAATCACTCATTTTCTTAGTAAATAAGCTTTTACAGGTATCTATAACGGCATCGTATTGTTTTGAAGTATCTTGCATAAATAAAAATCAATTTTGTGTAAATTTCGCTTAAATAGTTTAAAGTTCAAAGTTCTATATTTATTGTTTTAAAATACGTATGTAAGTTTGGAAATATGTTAATAACTTTGACTTTAAAATTTCGAATCGAAAACTAAACTATGACGATTAACTGTAAAGGTAAACTCATTGATCTTAAGTCTCCAAAAGTTATGGGGATTCTTAATATCACCCCAGATTCTTTCTACGATGGTGGTATACATAAGGATACCTCTTCTATCTTGAAGCAAGTTGAAAAAATGCTTATAGAAGGCGCTACTTTTATTGACGTTGGTGCTTATAGTTCGCGCCCTAATGCAGATCATGTTAGTGAAGCCGAAGAATTAAAGCGTATCCTCCCTATTGTTGAATTACTAGTAAAAGAATTCCCCGAAATATTACTCTCTATTGACACGTTTAGGAGTAAAATAGCGAAACAATGTATTGAAGCTGGCGCTGCCTTGATAAATGATATTTCTGCTGGTAAACTAGATGACAATATGCTTGAAACCATTGCTAAAATTCGTGTTCCTTATATTATGATGCATATGAGAGGTACCCCTCAAACAATGCAACAGCAAACGCAATACGATGACTTAACAAAAGACATTTTGCTCTATTTCTCTGAACGCATTGCTACCGCTAGAAATTTAGGTATTATTGATCTTATAATAGATCCAGGCTTTGGCTTTGCTAAAACTTTAGAACAAAACTTTGAATTAATGAACTCACTAGAATTATTCAAAATAATAGAAAAACCATTACTTGTTGGCGTATCCAGGAAATCTATGATATATAAAACTCTGGAAACCTCTGCCAAAAATGCTTTAAATGGTACTACTGTTTTAAATACTATTGGTTTACAAAAAGGTGCTTCTATTTTAAGAGTTCACGATGTTAAGGAAGCTGTTGAGTGTGTTAAGCTGGTTGATGTGTTGATGTGCTAATGTGTTGATGTGCTAATGTGTTGATGTGCTAATGTGTTGATGTGTTGATGTGTTGATGTGTTGATGTGTTGATGTGTTGATGTGTTGATGTGTTGATGTGTTGATGTGTTGATGGTAAATTATGCATTATTTGTTATTAAACACCTCCCATTACCTCATTATCTTTAATTGTTTTATCAACTTGTAATCAGGATATAGCACTATTACCTATTGCCTATTGCCTATTGCCTATTGCCTATTGCCTATTGCCTATTGCCTATTGCCTATTGCCAGTTAAGGTACCTCGTATAAATTATTCATTATTCATTATCGATTGTTAATTGTTAATTCTTTTACTAAATTTACCAAAACCTATCTTTGCTTGGATATTTTTAAAGACATTTTAAATTTTCGGTTTATAGACTATTTAGATGTAATTCTTGTAGCGCTTCTACTCTACTACCTTTATAAACTGGTTAAAGGTACAGTCGCTATAAATATTTTTATTGGTATTATTATTATTTATGGTGTTTGGAAGCTTACCGAATTTCTGGATATGGAGCTTCTTTCTGGTATTTTTGGAGGGTTTATGAAAGTTGGTATTATCGCTTTAATTGTTGTTTTTCAGCCAGAAATACGTAAATTTTTACTCATGGTAGGTTCCACAAATTTTGCCAGGCGTCGTAAATTTTTAAAACAATTGAAGTTTTTAAAGACCGAAACTACTAATGAAACCGATGTTGATGCTATTATTGCTGCTTGTAATAAAATGTCGATGTCTAAAACTGGAGCATTGATAGTTTTTGAACGTAATAATAATCTTGACTTTTTATCATCTTCTGGTGATGAAATGAATATTAAGGTCACACAACCTATTATAGAAAGCATCTTCTTTAAAAATAGTCCATTACATGATGGTGCTATCATTATTAGTGATAATATTGTAAAAGCAACACGGGTTATTCTTCCAGTAAACAATGAAAAACATATTCCTGCTCGTTTTGGCTTACGCCATAGAGCTGCCATTGGGGTTAGTGAAAAAACTGATGCTTTAGCTATTGCTGTAAGTGAAGAAACTGGACTCATTTCTTATTTTAAAGATGGAGAGTTTATTGCTTTTCAAGACACCAATGAACTCAAAAAACTGGTAAAAAAGGATTTAGCTTAATGAACTGTAAAAATTGTGGTACACTTTTAGCTTCTGATGATAATTATTGTCAAAATTGCGGCGCTAAAATTATTAGAAACAGGTTAACTTTTAAACACTTAATCAATGAGTTTTTTGAGCGCTTTTTTAATTTAGACAATACCTTTTTTAGAACGGTTTGGCATATGATTATTAAACCGCAAGAAGTGGGTGGTGGTTATATTTCTGGTTTACGTAAACGGTATTTAAATCCTGTAAGCATGCTTGCTATTGCTTTAACTTTTTCTGGGTTCATTATGTTTTTGATAAAAAAAATGGTTTGGGATAGCATAGATTTTTCTACGATAAGTTATTTAAAAACAAGCGCAAATAATGGTACAGAAAAAATCATGTCATCATCTATGGAGTATAGTTCTTTAATGTATTTTTTATATATACCTATTATTGCTTTTGCTAGTTTTGCAGCATTTAACAAAAAGAATTATAATTACTCAGAGCATATCGTATTATCAATCTATTCGCTTACTAGTTTTAGTATTATTTCAATATTGTATACTATCGTATTATTGATAGTGAATCCTCAATTATATTTTAACACAGCATTATTATATATGTTAGTAATGATTTCATTTTGCATGTATGTTGCCTACAAAAACTCAGTAAGTAATATAAAATCATTGTTTTGGAGAATCCCTGTCTTTTTTATTATAGTATTAATAGGGTATTTTGGAGTTTCAATAATATCATTTTTTGTTTTATTGATGACAGGAGAGATTTCAATCCAAGATTTTATTCCAAAGAAATAAAAACTACACCAACTCCTTTTCTTTTAAAAACTGTACTTCATAAAGGTTTTTATAATAGCCACCTTCTTTTTTAAGTAGCTCTTCATGAGAACCTTGTTCTACGATTTCTCCAGCATCCATAACCAATATTTTATCGGCTTTTTTAACAGTTGCAAGTCTATGTGCTATAACAATAGACGTTCTGCCTTTAGTTATTTTATCGGTAGCGTTTTGAATAAGTTGCTCAGAATAAGAATCTACAGAAGAAGTAGCTTCATCTAAAACCAAAATACTAGGATTAGTGACATAAGCTCTTAAAAACGAAATTAATTGACGCTGACCTGAGGATAACATCACCCCACGCTCTTTTACATTGTAGTGATACCCATTTGGCAAGCTACTAATAAACTCATGCACGCCTATAGCCTTTGCTGCTTGTATAACTTCTTCTTCGGTAACTTCTGGATTATTTAGTGTTATGTTATTTAGAATGGTATCGGCAAATAAAAAGACATCTTGTAATACTACTGCTATTTGTGTTCGCAATGATGCCATTGTAATAGCCTTGATATCCTTATCATCGATAGCTATAACACCACTTTTTATTTCATAAAAACGATTTAAAAGGTTAATTATAGTCGATTTCCCTGCTCCAGTTGAACCTACAATAGCTATAGTTTGTCCTGCTTCAACACTAAAAGAAATGCCTTTTAACACAGGTTCATCTTCTACATAATTAAAGAATACATCTGTAAATGTTATATCGCCTTTAAAATGATTAGCGATATGTTGTCCTTTATTTTCTATTTGAGAACTCGTATCAAATATTTTAAATACTCTGGTAGCTGCTACCATACCCATTTGTAGGGTATTAAACTTGTCTGCAATTTGTCGTAATGGACGAAACAATTTAGGAATTAATAGTATGAAAGCAAATAATACACCTGTGGACACATGTCCTCCTAAATTACCTACATACCAAGCCACTAAGCCTATTGTTATTGATGTTACAAATTCTGGAATAGGAAAAAATATAGAGTTATACCATATGGTTTTTAACCAGCCTTTTTTATGACGCTCATTTATAGCTCTAAACTTTTCATTTTCGATAGCCTCTCTGGCAAAAAGCTGTAAAATTTTCATTCCAGTAAGGCGCTCTTGTACAAAAGAGTTAAGATTAGATACTTCGGTACGTACCTCTTCAAAAGCTTTTTTCATATACTTTTGAAAAATCTTAGTAGCATATACTACTATTGGCAGCATTACAAATACAATAAGGCTTAGTTTCCAGCTTTTATAAATCATAAATCCTGATACTACCAACATGGCTAACAGGTCTCTAAAAATCATAAAAAGCCCCTGACCAAATATATCTGCGATACGTTCCATATCGGTTACAGATCTTGTTATCAACACCCCAACTGAAGAATTATCGTAATACTTCATTTTAAAATTAAGAAGATGATCAAATAGCGCTACTCTTACATCTTTCACTACATTTTGCCCTAACCAACTTGAATAATAAATAAATACTAATTGAAATAGCACTTCTAATATTAAGAGCCCAATCATGAGCATGACTAGCTCTAAAAAGCCTTTTGACACTTTATTTGTTAAATGCGTATCGATAGCTTTTTGTAAGAGCTCAGGTGTTGCAATTCCCAAAACAGCAATGATTATTACTGATATAAATACGCCTATAAAAACAAGTTTATAAGGTTTTATAAATGTGAATAAACGTTTAAATAAAACAAAATCAAATAATGGCTCTTTCTTTTTAGTCATTTATAATTTTTATCGTTTCTGGATAAACAACTTTAGTTAAATATAATGCATGGGCAGGAACAGAATACCCTGCTTTACTTCGGCTTTTAGACTTTATAATGTTGTGTACATCTTCAACACTAATTTTACCTAAACCAACATTAATCATTGTTCCTACTATAGCACGTACCATGTTACGTAAAAACCGATCGGCAGTTATAATAAAATGCAATTCATCTTCATTTAAAAACCACGCAGCCTGCTTAACATCACAATTATACGTTTTTACATCGGTATTTGTCTTAGAAAAGCATTGAAAATCTTTATAATCGAATAAAATTTTAGTAGCAGCATTCATTTTTTCGATATCCAAATGCTGTCTCACATAATACGCATTATCATGAGTAAACACATTTTTTTTTAAGCTAATACGGTATAAGTAGCTTCTACTTACAGCATCAAATCTGGTATGTGCTTCATGTTTCACTCCAAAAATGGAACGAATTGCAATGTCTTTTGGTAAAAACGCATTTAATTTATACACTAAATCTATAGTGTTAAAACCTTTATCTGTATCAAAATGCGCGAACATTTGCATAGCATGAACACCAGTATCTGTTCGCCCAGCACCAACAATAGCAGTTTTCTCGTTTAATAATGTAGATAACGCTTTTTCTATAACTTCCTGAACCGATATCGCTGTTGGCTGAATTTGCCAACCATGATACGCCCCTCCATTATAAGAAAGCTCTATAAAATACCTCAATGTAATGTATTACTTTAGTAAAAGCACAAAGATAGACAGATTTGGGGGTTATAAGAAAGCACTCATCTTAATTATATATTAAAAGATTATTAGCGTTACCCAAGGGTCGGGCTTTTGCTACTCGCTCCCTCCTATTGTCGGGGAGCTCAAACACACCGCGCAATCCCTAACGCAGCTTTTTGCTAAGGTCGATTTCAAATTTAAAGTTTCTTTATTTTTTTATCAGAATCGCCTCCTGATCACCATCCATAAACCCATTTAAAAGTACAACTCTATGCACTACTTTACTGGAATCCCTTAAAAATCGCATGGAAGCATCCATTTGTTCCATATAAAATTGGTTAGAGGATTGTGGTATTAGGTGCACTTTATTCGGTCCCATTAGCACAAATAGACTATCATTTGAGTTGCGAACTTCAATAATCGAATGTTCATTAATAGCATAGTACCCTGAAAAATCTTTTAAAATAGCTGTATTAATAATATATGGTTTTCTGGGTAATGGCAATCTATAAGTTTCACCTTCAAGTATCGCACCAATACTTGTTGTCATTTCCTTAGCTACAGGATGTCTCTGATTACTCAAAACTATTATTAAAGTTTTGTTTTTAAGATTATTTACAAGGGAATAACTAAAGCCGTCATTCTCTAAATACCCATGTATAACTAATCTCTTAGGATTAGAACTTACAATTTTAACTAAATCTCTAGCCGTAGATTTTAATCCTTTGCTACTGTAAGCCTTAGCTAAATCTATAGAAGGAGATCTTTGTAACTCAAGACCTTTTCCTCTGCTATTATGATATAAATAACCAACAGCTGCAGATGTATCAATTGCTTTAAAATACATGTTTTCTAAATTTAAATCTTTACTATAAAGTTCTATATTCTCCTGATAGCTCTTACCACTCACCTGTTCTATTAGTTGTCCTAAGGTATTATAGCCTAATTTTGAAGTATTCGTTTTATTAAGAATATCGTTAACAGTAACATTTGATTGAACTTCCTTAAGGTATTTAGACACCTTATCTGTTAATTGCAATTTCCCTTCACTTACTAAACTATTTATAAGATTACTGGTAACCAACTCTGTTATTTCTCCAACTTTAAAAGCTGTTTTATTGGAAAAAGACACTTTATTTTCATAATCTGCAAAACCAAAACTTTTATTATAAATAATCTCATCGCTCTTAGCTATTAAAATTGTTCCACTAAATCTATTTAATTCAAAGTAACAGTTACCAAGGCTATCTATTTTATTTTGTTTTGATTTCTCTAAAAGTTCAGTTGAGGTTTCAATCTCTTTTTTACAAGATAAAAAGCTTAATATGATAATGGAAAGGTGTATTAGTTTACGCATCATTTTTTCACTGTAGTATATGTTTAAGAAAACTACCTAGGAACAAGCCCAGGAGGCATTTGTTGGAAACATATTTTTAATTTCGAGACAAGTCTTGGGGCATTTTAATCTGGATTATCGATTAAAAGTATTGAAATAGATTAAATTCTATTGCTAAATAATAGCTAATATACTTAACTATAACTAAGAAGAATAGGTTGCATTGAAAATTATTTAATAAAAAAATCAATACAAGAGAACAGGCTATCTAATATTGAGACACCCTGTTCTATAAATTATTTTAGTGTAAAAATTAAATTTAATCGCGGTATTTGTTTTACCAAAACTTCCACCATGGTTTAGCTTTTACCTCTGGTTCTGGTTGTGACACTGTTTTAGCCGCATCTTTCATAGTTGTTGCCAAAACTGTATAAACCTCTGTCCAAGCGTCTTTTACTTCTGGAGTAAAGCTTTCTCCTAAACCTTTATCTAAGGTATACAATAATGCAGAAGCAACAGTATCGTAATGACTATCTTTTACGCCATAACTCACATGATTTTTTCCTAAATTTTGCACAGCAGGCACAATAGATTCTAAATTATTTAATCCGTTAACCGCAGTACCTATCATACTCATTAGTTTTGCCCCTTGTGCTTTTATATCGCCTTTAAACAAAGGTTTTAATTGTGGGTCCAAATCAAATAATTTATCATAAAAAATCTCTGCAGCTTTATCTGCTATAGGAACAACTTCTTTAAATGTTCCTTGCACTAATTCAATCGTTTTAGCTTCCATATAATTGGCTTTAATATTAATAAATAACAATTGGCAACGAAATTAATTAGTATCCAATTAATTAAACATGAGTACATGCAGCTATTTGCTTTGAAAAAAGCAGTTATAAAACTGCTATAAAACATAGTTTCATCAAGATAATTAGTCAATTATCTCTAAATTTGTTGATAAAACTATAGACTTGATTAATGACAAAAATACTGCTGTTATCCGACACCCATAGCTATATAGATAATGCTATTTTAAAATATGTAAAACAAGCAGATGAAGTATGGCATGCAGGCGATATAGGCGATTTAAAAGTTACCGATGCTATTAAAGCTCTAAAGCCTTTAAGAGGGGTTTATGGTAATATAGACAGTGCAGAGATTCGTACCGAATTCCCAGAAAACAACCGATTTAAATGTGAAAACGTTGATGTTTGGATAACACATATTGGTGGCTACCCTGGAGCTTACAACATGCGAATTCGTGACGCTATTAAAACTAAACCTCCAAGACTTTTTATATGCGGGCATTCTCATATATTAAAAGTGATGCCCGATAAAAAACTAAACTTAATACACATGAATCCTGGAGCTGTTGGTAAACATGGTTTTCATAAAACAAGAACCATGCTACGCTTTACAATTGATGGTAAAAAAATTGATAATTTAGAAGTTATTGAATTCCCTTACTAAATCCTTCTCAAAGGGAAGGGCTTTTATATTATATAAAACGCTATACATTGAAATAAAATACGTGTTATTAGCAATTATGTTTCCCTCCTTTGGAGGGACTAAGGGAGGCTAAAAAAACCCAAAGTGTTCACTTTGGGTTTTTAACGCACTAATACTACTAAGATGTTAGGTTTTTATCGTAATCTATCTACAGATTTTACAAGATCTTCATCCTTTTTAATGGCTTTATTGGCTAAAACCAAAAATACGATAGAAATGATAGGAAGAAACATCCCAATACCTTTCTTAGGAGTTTCAACTCCTCCAGGTAAGTTTAGAAATAGATATACAAGAAATCCTAGTAAAATAAAGTTTAATATGATGTTAAGTCGCCCCAATACAAATTGTAGCTTCCTGTTTTTAAACAAAAAAATGGTTATTAACGATAATAGTCCTGAAATTATAAAAAACGCTAAGTACAACATGTTATCCATTGCAAATACGATTACCTTTTTTACCATCCATAAATGAAAAGCAAAAATAAGCCCTAGAGAATTACCTGCGGCTATCAATAAATAAATGCTTTGTATGCGTTGTAACATAAAATATTTTGGTTAACGAAGGCAAAAATAGTAGTTTCTTAGTAAAATTGACAGTTTTAATTAAAATAAAGTTGTATTATTGCAGTGATAATTCGCAACAATCGCTATAACAGATTGTTAATTCTTCAGAATAAGAAATCATTTTTTTCAAAAAAATTCAAATTTATATTCAATTATATCGTATTCAATTAAACATCAATGTTTGAAATTTCACAATTAAAAGAAAAGAAGCTTACTGAATTACAGGAAATTGCAAAAAAATTAAGCATTCCTAAATTCCGTTCTTTAAAAAAATTAGATTTAGTATACCAAATATTAGATCAACAAGCCTCAAACCCTAGTGTCGCTAAAGAAGTTACTACCAAAGAGACGCCTAAATCACAAAAAAGTGCTTCAGATGTACCTGTAAAAAAACCGAGACAGCGTGTACAAAATGTACAAAGAGCGCCAAAAAAAGATGTTGTTGAACAAGATAAAAGTGTTGAGAAAAAAACTATAGACAAGAAGCCTCAACCCGCGTCTAATAACAACCCAAAAAGTAACTCTCAAGACAATAGACAGAGACAGCACCAAAAAAACAACCAACAACATAAAAACCACAAAAATGGTAACCAAAATGGTAACAAGGATAACAGAAATCGTTACCGAGAGCCAGATTTTGAGTTTGATGCCATTATTGAAAGTGAAGGCGTTTTAGACATCATACAAGATGGTTATGGCTTTTTAAGATCATCTGATTACAATTATTTATCCTCTCCCGATGATATTTATGTTTCTCAATCTCAAATTAGATTATTTGGATTAAAAACTGGAGATACTGTTTTAGGTCATGTGAGACCTCCTAAAGAGGGAGAAAAATATTTCCCTTTAATTAAGGTAAGCAAAATTAATGGTCAAGATCCTAATGTAGTTAGAGATCGTGTAGCTTTTGAACATCTAACCCCTTTATTTCCGAAAGAAAAATTTAATATTGCTGAAAAACAAAGTACAATTTCTACAAGAATAATGGACTTGTTTTCTCCTATTGGTAAAGGACAACGTGGTATGATTGTATCACAGCCAAAAACAGGAAAAACCATGTTATTAAAGGATGTTGCTAACGCCATAGCAGCAAACCACCCAGAGGTTTACCAAATGATTCTGCTAATAGATGAAAGACCAGAAGAAGTTACAGACATGCAACGTAATGTTCGCGGTGAAGTAATTGCATCTACGTTTGATAAAGAAGCACATGAGCATGTAAAAATTGCAAATATTGTTCTTGAAAAAGCAAAACGCTTAGTAGAATGTGGGCATGATGTTGTTATTCTATTAGATTCTATTACACGTTTAGCACGTGCTTACAATACCGTTCAACCAGCATCTGGAAAGATCCTTAGTGGTGGTGTAGATGCCAATGCACTACACAAACCTAAACGCTTCTTTGGTGCAGCAAGAAATATAGAAAATGGCGGTTCTTTATCAATAATAGCTACAGCTTTAACTGAAACTGGCTCTAAAATGGATGAAGTTATTTTTGAAGAATTTAAAGGTACAGGTAATATGGAACTGCAATTGGATAGAAAAATATCTAATCGTAGAATTTTCCCTGCCATTGATCTTACATCTTCAAGTACACGTCGCGATGATTTATTGCTTGATGCAAATACAATTCAACGTATGTGGGTAATGCGTAAATACCTTGCAGACATGAACCCAGTTGAAGCTATGGAATTTATTAATGACCGCTTTAAACAAACCAGAAATAACGAAGAATTTTTAATTTCTATGAATGGATAACAATTAAAATCCCCCTTTTCAAACATCATAAAAGCCTTAATAATAATTTATTAAGGCTTATTTTTTAATATCCAATCTTAAATTTAATAAATTAAACCCATATTATGCATTGAAACTTCGTTATGAGGCAGCGAGATACAATAAATACTAGTGTTTTCTTAATTTTAGCATAGTCCCGCACATGCGGGAGTTAAATTAAAAAATACAGTTTACGGTAGTATTTGCGGTAGATCGTTGACGTAATAGATTTTTTAATGCATAATCTGGGTTAAAAGGCTTTGTTTCACCTAGATAACATTGCACTTAAACCATGATTGCATTATCTCATCGAAAAAAATGAAAATTTCAACAATTATTTAGCTTTCAATTGTTAGTTTTTTTAAACTTTGCCACCGAATTAAAATTGCTATTAACTTTCAATAATAATATTCTTAGAAATTATTATTGTGCATACAAAATAACACAAATGAAAACGCACATAACTAGTGTTGCTAGTTTTATTGGTTTTTTATCTCAAAAAAAATTAATTAATAAAACTTTTTTTATTGTTAAATACGAAACCTCTATTCTAGAAAACATTTCGTTAACACTATAAAACACATTGTTTAGTTATTTTTTTACATCTTTGCCCAACTATAATTAAATCTACTTAAATGTTAGAATCTTTACACAATAAAACTGTACTAGTTACTGGAGGAGCTGGATTTATTGGCTCAAATCTATGCGAAACGCTATTGTCAAATAATATAAAAACTGTGTGCTTAGATAATTTTGCCACAGGTAAACGAGAAAATATAGCGCCTTTTTTAGATAATAATAATTTCACATTAATAGAAGGCGATATTAGAAATCTTGAAGATTGTCATAAAGCCTGCAAAAACGTTAATTATGTTTTACACCAAGCAGCTTTAGGATCGGTTCCAAGATCTATTAATGATCCAATAACGACTAACGATGTTAACGTTTCTGGTTTTTTAAATATGTTAGTTGCCTCTAGAGATGCTGGAGTTAAACGCTTTGTTTATGCTGCTAGTTCTTCAACTTATGGAGACCATGAAGCTTTACCAAAAGTAGAAGAGGTTATTGGAAAACCTTTATCTCCTTACGCTATAACAAAATATGTTAATGAGTTGTATGCTGATATATTTCAAACTACGTATGGTTTAGATACTATAGGATTACGTTATTTTAATGTTTTTGGGAGGCGACAAGATCCTAATGGAGCGTATGCAGCAGTAATTCCTTTATTTGTAAAACAATTTATTAACCACGAATCACCTATGATTAATGGAGATGGAAGCTACTCAAGAGACTTTACGTATATAGAAAACGTTATACAAATGAATATGCTTTCTATAACAACAACAAATACAGATGCATTAAATACAGTATACAATGTTGCATATGGTGAAAGAACCACGCTTCTGGAATTAGCAAGTTTACTAAAAAAACACCTTTCGCAGTTTGATGCGTCTATAGATCAAATACAAATAAAACATCGCGAAAATAGAGCTGGAGATATTCCTCATTCTTTAGCATCTATAAATAAAGCCAAAAAATTACTAAACTATAGTCCTAAGTTCAATATTAACGATGGCATTAAAGAAGCCGTTCACTGGTATTGGAAAAACTTATAAGAACATGAAAATAACAAAGATTTGCTGCATAGGAGCTGGATATGTTGGAGGCCCAACTATGGCTGTAATTGCAAAAAAAAATCCTAACATTCAAGTTACAATTGTTGATATTAATGAACAACGAATTGCCGCTTGGAACAACCCAGATGTATCTAAACTACCTATATACGAACCTGGCCTTGCAGAGATAGTCGAAGAAACTCGAGGAAAAAACTTGTTTTTCTCTACGAATATAGATAAAGCTATTGATGAATCTGAAATGATTTTTATCTCAGTAAACACCCCTACAAAAACCTATGGTAAAGGTAAAGGTATGGCAGCTGATTTAAAATATGTAGAATTATGCGCAAGGAATATTGCTGAGGTAGCTACCTCAGATAAAATTGTAGTTGAGAAATCTACTTTACCTGTAAGAACTGCACAGGCTATAAAAAGCATTTTACACAATATAGGTAGTCAAGTTAATTTCCATATACTTTCGAATCCAGAATTTTTAGCAGAAGGAACAGCTATTGAAGATTTATTAAACCCTGATAGAGTTTTAATTGGTGGGGAATCTAAAATAGCTATAGAAAGCTTAGCTAATGTTTATGGAAGTTGGGTACCTAAAGACAGAATTTTAACAACAAACCTTTGGTCTTCTGAACTATCTAAATTAACTGCAAATGCGTTCTTGGCACAAAGAGTATCATCTATTAATGCTATTTCAGAATTATGTGAACATACCGAAGCTAATGTAAATGAAGTGGCTAAAGCCATTGGCATGGATTCAAGAATTGGTTCTAAATTCTTAAAGGCATCTGTTGGTTTTGGAGGTTCTTGCTTTCAAAAGGATATTTTAAACTTAGTTTACATTGCCAGAAGTTATAATTTAAATGAAGTTGCAAATTACTGGGAACAGGTCATTATAATGAATGATCACCAAAAAAGAAGATTTGCCGATAAACTCATAAAAACACTTTACAATACAGTTTCTGGAAAGAAAATTTCAATGTTAGGCTGGGCTTTTAAAAAGGACACAAACGATACTAGGGAATCTGCTGCTATATATGTCACTGATCATTTATTAAATGAACAAGCAAAAATTTCGGTTTACGATCCTAAGGTTCCTAAAGAAAAAGTATACTCAGACTTGAATTATCTAAATACCAGAACCGAACAAGAAAACCAAGATAATGTTATAATAAATGATAACCCTTATGACACTGTAAAGGATTCGCATGCAATAGCTATTATGACTGAATGGGATGAGTTTAAAAATTATGATTGGAAAAAAATATATAATGACATGAAAAAACCTGCATTCATATTTGATGGTAGAAATGTTTTAGACAAATCTGAAATGAATAAAATAGGCTTTGAATATTTTTCAATAGGTCAATAATTAAAATTATTTCGCATCTATCCAATAGATTATAAAAAATATTAAACTATATCATATATGAAACGTATTCTTATAACTGGTGCTGCCGGATTCATAGGTTATCATGTTTCTAAATCTTTACTAGAAAAAGGGTTTCTTGTAATTGGCTTAGATAACATAAATGATTATTATGACGTAAACTTAAAATACTCTAGACTTCAAGACTTAGGAATTAATAAAGAAGAAGCTATAGTGTTTGATAAAATATGTAATAGTAAAGATTATGATTCGTTTAAGTTCGTTAGGATGAATTTAGAAAACCGTGAAGAACTTCCTAAATTATTCGAAAAAGAAAAAATCGATATTGTTTGTAACCTTGCCGCTCAAGCAGGCGTAAGATATAGTTTAGAAAACCCAGAATCTTATGTTGATTCTAACCTAGTAGGCTTCTTAAATATTTTAGAATGTTGCAGAAATTTCAATATAAAGCACTTAGTCTACGCCAGTAGTTCAAGCGTTTATGGTCTTAATAAAAAGATTCCTTTTTCTACAGATGATAATGTAGACAACCCTATAAGCTTATACGCAGCCACAAAAAAAAGTAATGAGCTAATGGCTCATACTTATAGTCACTTATTTAAATTCCCTACAACAGGTCTGAGATTCTTTACCGTATATGGTCCTTGGGGTAGACCAGATATGGCTATGTTCTTATTTACCGATGCCATTGCTAATAACAGACCCATAAAGGTTTTTAATTATGGGAAAATGGAAAGAGATTTCACATATATTGACGATATAGTTGAAGGTATTGTTAGAATTATTAACAAAGACACAAAACCTAGAATTGAAAATAAAGAATTATACAAAGTATATAATATAGGTAATAACAACTCTGTTAAACTTCTTGATTTTATTAATGAGATTGAACAAAACTTGGGCACAGAAGCTAAAAAAGATATGATGCCCATTCAGCCAGGAGATGTTGAGCGTACCTGGGCTAATGTAGATGATTTAATAAGAGATTATAACTATAGACCAAACACTTCTATTAAAGATGGTGTAAAAGCATTTATAGACTGGTTTAAAGTGTATTATAAAGCAAATTAACTTTAAGAAAATTAAAAATGAATATAGATAAAATAGCTATTATAGGTTTAGGGTATGTAGGACTACCACTTGCCAGACTTTTTGCAACAAAATACAATGTTGTTGGCTTTGACATAAACCAAGGAAGAGTGAATGAACTTAAAAACGGGATCGATTCTACATTAGAAGTCGAAAAAGAGCTTTTAAAAGACGTTTTAAAACCCACTTCCCATGATGATTCAAATGGGTTATATTGTACTGCTTCTATTGATGACCTTAAAGACTGTAATTATTATATCATCACTGTGCCTACACCAATAGATAAAAATAACAGACCAGATTTAACACCCTTGTATAAGTCAAGCGAAACTGTTGGTAAAGTGCTTTCTAAAGGTGATATTGTTATATATGAATCCACAGTATACCCAGGTGTAACCGAAGAAGAATGTATTCCTGTACTAGAGAAGACAAGTGGATTAAAATATAATATCGACTTTTTTGCAGGTTATTCCCCTGAGCGAATTAATCCCGGAGATAAAGAACATACTGTAGAGAAAATATTAAAAGTCACTGCAGGCTCAACACCAGAAATAGGTGAAAAAGTTAATAACTTATATGCCTCTGTAATAACAGCAGGCACCCACCTGGCTCCTACCATTAAAGTTGCCGAAGCCGCAAAAGTTATAGAAAACTCTCAAAGAGACATAAACATTGCCTTTGTCAATGAACTCGCTAAGATCTTTAATCTCATGGATATAAATACTCATGATGTACTTGAGGCCGCTGGAACTAAATGGAATTTTTTACCCTTTAAACCTGGTTTAGTTGGAGGGCATTGTATAGGTGTTGATCCCTACTACTTAGCTCAAAAAGCTCAAGAAGTTGGCTACCATCCTGAAATAATTCTAGCTGGTAGACGCATTAACGATAGTATGGGGGATTATGTTGCTAGTGAAGTTGTAAAGATGATGATTAAAAATGATCTAAAAATTAAAGGTGGTAAAATTTTAATATTAGGAGTCACTTTTAAAGAAAATTGTCCCGATGTAAGAAACACTAAAATGATTGATGTTATTTATGCTCTTAAGGACTATGGTGCCGATTTAACAATTTATGATCCTTGGGCTAACTCAAAGGAAGTTAAACACGAATATAATGTTGAAACCATAAACGATATTCCTACTGACACTTTTGATACGATTGTATTAGGAGTAGCTCACAAAGAATTTCTAAACTTAAATTTTGACAATTTATTAAACCCAAATGGTATTATTTATGATGTAAAAGGTGTTTTAAAAGACATTGCTAATAAATCATTATAAATTAAGATTTAATTAAATGAAAAACAACCAACTTAAGGCTGGAGCAGCATTATCTTATGCTAATATATTTCTAACTAATTTGGTTGGGTTATTTTTAACACCATTTATTATTAGATCCCTTGGAAGTGCAGAATATGGTCTTTACACAATGATTGGTGCATTGGTTGGCTATATGAGTGTACTAGACTTTGGACTAAATAATACTGTAGTTAGATATGTAGCAAAATATAAAGCAAAAAAAGATAAAATAGGAGAGCAGAATTTTTTAGCTCATAGCTTTATAATGTATATCTGTATTTCACTAATAGTAATGCTAATAGGCAGTATATTTTATTTTAATTTAGAAAACCTATATACTGATACTTTAACTTTTGATCAATTAAATAAGGCTAAATTAATGATGGGTATCTTAATATTCAACCTATCTATTTCTTTACCTGGTGGTGCATTCACTGGAATTTGCTATGGTTATGAACAGTTTATTCTTCCTAAGGCTGTAAATATAATTCGCTATGTGATAAGAAGTTTATTAGTTGTTGCCATACTTCTTTATGGAGGTGATGCTGTTGGATTAGTAATTTTAGACACAATTCTTAATTTAGTTGTTATAGGGATTAACGCTATAATTGTTTTCAGGATTCTAAAAGTAAAAATTAAAATTCACGTATTTAACAAAAAGTTATTTAGTGATATTTTAAAATTTTCTTTATGGATTTTCGTATTTGCTATAGTTCATCAATTAAGATGGCAATTTGGACAGTTTATCATAGGTCTATATTATTCTACAACCATTGTAGCAATTTATGCCGTAGGAATTACTTTAGGAAACTATTATGGGGCTTTTTCTAATGCTATAGCTTCTGTTTTTTTACCTAAAGCTATTCAAATGACAGTTAATGAAATCCCTCAAAAAGAGCTTACAGATGCTTTTATAAAGATATCTAGAATAATACTTATAGTGTTATTATATATTCTAGGCGCATTTATAGTTGTTGGAAAAGATTTTGTCTTTTTTTGGGTGGGTGATGAGTACAATATGGCTTACTATTATGCACTTACAATTATGTTAGGTCTAACCCCTATCTTATCTCAAGGCTTTGCAAATAATATCCTTGAGGCAAAAAACTTAATGGCTTATAGGGGGAAGTTACTTTTGGGACTAACAATTTTAGGAACTATTATTAGTGTTTATATGGCCAAAATGTATGGTGTCATGGAGCTAATATATACCGTTGTCTTTTTTCTTTTATTAGAAAGAATTATAATGATTCCGTATTACAAGAAAAAAGCTAATTTAGATATGAAACGCTACTACAAAGAGATTGGTCCTTTGTTTATAGGCATCATTGTAATTAGTGCTCTATTCTTAGTCATAAATAGTTTTTTACCAGGAAAAAATTTATATGTTTTTTTAAGTATTTCTATAGTATATTCTGCTATCTATTTTTTAATTACACTAAATATTATGACAGATTATGAAAAAAACTTTCTTAAATCATTTTTAAAAAAACTTCCATTTTCACAAAAGTTTAAATCTTAAATATGGAAATAATTACTATATATAACACGGCTGAATTTTCAGTTAAAAATTAGCCTAACATAAAGAAAATGACAAAATCTATAAAAACACTCATTCCTCTTAACATAAAAATGAAAGCAAGAATGCTTTTATTAAAACTAAAATCAAATGAAAAATTAGGTTTTACTATTAATTCTTCTAAGCCTAAGCGTGTTTTCTTTTTTTTAGCTGCAGATTATGGCAACTTAGGCGATTGTGCTATCACTTATGCACAACATAAGTTTTTGCAAGACGTATTATATCCTGATTTTTTTGTAACTCAAATTCCAATTAGTAAAACCTTAAATGGTATTGAATGTGTTAGAAGAATGGTAAATAAAGATGATATCATTACTACTGTAGGAGGTGGTAATATGGGCGATTTATACCCCATGATAGAACTCTACAGACAATTAGTTATCAAGACCTTTAAGAATAATTCTATAATAACCTTTCCTCAAACGGCCGATTTTGAAAGTTCGAAAAAATTAACAGAAGCTACTAAAGTTTATTCTAAACACAAAAGCTTAACGCTACTGGCACGAGAACAAAAAACTTTCGATTTTTTTAAAAAACATTTCAAATTAAATAATTCAATATTGGTGCCAGATATCGTTTTAACATTAGATAAAACAGAGCCCAAAATAGAAAGAAAGGGCGCTATTGTGTGTTTGAGAGATGACAAGGAAAAAAAATTAAATCAGGACCAAGAAAATCACCTTAATGAAGTAATAAACACTAATTTTAAGTCTGTTAAAATAAGAGATACGCATATAGGTGGTGAAAATATGTCTCTATCAGAAAGAGAAAAAGCATTAAATAGTATTTGGAATGATTTTAAAAGTGCCGAATTGGTGATTACAGA
The DNA here is from genome assembly GCA_947498845.1 of uncultured Flavobacteriaceae bacterium. GTDB lineage: Bacteria > Bacteroidota > Bacteroidia > Flavobacteriales > Flavobacteriaceae > Jejuia. Next base: position 20,821 of record CANMLX010000047.1, read on the forward strand.
TCGTTTACACGGTATGATTTTTTGCTTTATAACGAACACTCCTGCTTTAGTATTCTTAAACAATAATCACAAGATACTATCTTCTTTTAGCTGGATTAAAAACGCTAAACATATTAAGCTCATAAAAGATTTTTCAAAAGAAGAAATAGCCAACTCTATAAATGATTTAAAGAATATGTCTGGTCAAATAGTAAAAGAAGACTTAACAGCATTCTACAAGCCTCTTATTGAAATTTCATCTTCAAAAACCTAAAAATGAAAGCTCCTTTATTGTCAATTGTGATTCCTGTTTACAATGTTTCTGATTATGTAGAAAAATGCATAAGAAGTTGTTATAACCAAAATATTTCGTCAAACGAATATGAAGTTATAATTGTAAACGACGGGTCTAAAGATGACAGCTTAAATATTTGCGAAAATCTGCAAAAAGAATTTACAGATTTCAAAATTATAAGTCAACCAAACAAAGGCTTAAGCGGTGCTAGAAATACTGGTTTAAAACATGCTAGCGGTACATATGTCTGGTTTGTAGACTCCGATGATTGGATAGAGAAAGACTGCTTACAACAAATATTTGAGCATTTAAATAATAATAAATCAGATATCTTATGGTTGGGGCATGATGTTATCCATCAAGGAAAAACTATAAATAGTTTTATCCCTATAGAAGAACCTCTATTAGTTACAGGTGAAGAATTATTTTTAAACCACTTGAATAATCTATTTTATATCTGGAAATTTATTTATAAGAGAGCATTCTTAAATGATAATGGACTGGAATTTTTTGAAGGCGTTTTATATGAAGATCTAGAGTTTACACCAAGAGCTCTTCTAAAGGCGAAATCTTGTTTAATGATTCCTGATGTTTTTTATCACTATTTGATGAGGTCTGGAAGTATAATTAACAACATTTCTCAAAAGAATGTAAACGATCGTTTTTTTATACTAAACAGACTAAATACACTAAGTCATGATGATAGTATTTCTGTTCTTTTTAGAACTAAGATAAAATCAATCATAATCTTTTTCGCGATTGGAACCGTAAAAATGAGTGCTCGATCTAAAAAAACACTTCCAGATAGTTGTTATGCGTTATTTAAGAGTATGAAAAAAGTGAAAAATTTAGGTCTAAATACAAACCTCAATTTTTCTCTATTAAAATTTAATACAAAATTATATTATTCTATATACAAAAGCTTTTATGGATTATATAACCATTCTAAGAGCAATTAATTTATGAATGTAAAATATTAGATATGGGAAAATTTATAAATAAAGACAAAATTAATAATTCAACTTTCTTAAGCTTTGCGTACCGAGTTTATACTAAATTCTGGCACACATTCATGTCTGATAAAAAATACATGGAAAACGCTTTTAAGAAATATTTTAATAAAGATTTGGATTGGAAAAACCCCCAAACATTTCAAGAAAAACTACAATGGCTTAAGTTAAACGATAGAACAGAATTGCATACCCAATGCGCAGATAAGGTTGCCGTAAGAAACTACGTGTCAGATAAAATTGGTAGCAAGTATCTTATTCCTCAATTGCAAGTTTTAGAAGATGTAAACGACCTTACTCCTGAAAAATTACCAGAACCTCCGTTTATAATAAAATGTAACCATAATTGTGGCGGACATACGTTTGTTCATGACAAATCAAAAATTAATTGGTCTAAAGAACGCGTAAAATTCAATAATATTTTAAAGCAAAATTATTACTATCAATCTAGAGAATGGCAATATAAAAATATCCCACCTAGAGTTATTGTAGAAAAACTACTTCTTGATGAAAACGGTAATATTCCCTTTGACTATAAATTTTATTGTTTTAATGGAAAAGCAGAAGCTATACATGTGAGTATAAAAAGAGATGGAGTTCATTATGTGATTTTCTTTGATTTAAATTGGAATGTCATTCCGTTAAAATATCGAGAATACTCTAACGAAGCAAAATTTGATATACCTAAACCAGCAAAACTAAAGGAAATGGAAACTTTGGCTAATACGCTTTCATCCGATTTTCCATTTGCTAGAGTAGATTTTTATCATAATTTAAATGAAATCTATTTTGGAGAAATCACCTTTCATCCAGGTAGCGGTTTGCAATATTACATGCCAGAACGCTATAACAGTGATCTAGGAAAATTAATAGACTTAAATTAAAATGAAAAGAATATTACATATTACTGGTGGAATGCAACGTGCTGGGGCAGAAACAATGCTAATGAATCTATATAGAAATTTAGACCGAACTAAATTTCAATTTGATTTCTTATATTTCACCAATGCAGTCTGCGATTATGATGAAGAAATCATAAAATTAGGAGGAGATATTTATAAAATTGAAACGGAAAGTAAAAACAAATTAAAACGGGTTTTCCAAAGGTATGTAAAGTTTTATAAACTGCTTAAATCGTTGCCTCAACATCAAATAATACATTCGCATATAAATCTTAATGGCGCTATTTTTTTATTAATAGCCTATTATCTTAAGAGAAAAATAAGAGTTAACCATTCGCACATTTCTAAGGGGAAAAACGCTTTTATTCCAAATGTATATAGATATATCTGTAGAAAAATAATCAAAAAATCGGCAAATACTTACCTAGCATGTGGAGAAGCTGCAGGCAAGTATATGTATCCAGCAATATCTGAAGAACAAATTATTGTTTTCCCAAATTCAATAGATATAAGTAATTTCCAAAGTCAATCAAAAAACAAAGATTTTTTAAAAAATCAATTGAATTTGGATGATAATACTAAAATTATAATACAAATTGGTCGATTTACACACCAAAAGAATTTTGAATTCACTGTAAATTTTGTAAAACATCTAACAGAAAAAGACACCGATCTTCATTTTGTTTTTTTAGGTACTGGGCCTTTAGAAGAGCAGCTAAAAAATTCTGTAAAAAGTAACAATCTTGATAAATACATTACTTTTTATGGCGTAAGTTCCGAGATCCCTAAAATATTACATTCTGCAGATCTATTCTTTATGCCTTCAAGGCTTGAAGGATTTCCAGTTGTTTTAGTAGAAGCTCAAGCCTGTGGAATTCCATGTGTTATATCTACTAATATTTCTCCTGAGGTAGATATGGGCGTAGAACTAATTACCTTTGTTGATTTGAATGACGATATAAAACACTGGGAATCTAGTTTTTATAAAGCTTTAAAACAAAAGAGTTTTGATTTCCCACATATAAAGGACGTTATGTCTTCTAAAAATTTTGATGCTATAGATAGTGTTAAAAAGCTAGAACAAATTTATTCTGAATAATATATTTAAAGATAAAGATGATGAATAAAAATCAGCCAGAAGTAACTGTTGGAATTCCTTTTTATAATTCAGAAAAATACTTAGCGTATGCTATAAAATCTGTTATAAATCAATCCTATAATAACTGGACACTTATACTTTTGGATGACGGTAGTAGTGACGATTCTTTAAGCATTGCAAAGGAATTTGAAAAAAATGATCAAAGGATTTCGGTAATTAGTGATGGAAAAAACAAAGGACTTCCAGCGCGTTTAAATGAATTATCAAGATTATCAAAAGGTGTTTACTATGCACGAATGGATGCCGATGATATTATGCATCCAAACAGATTGGAAGAGCAAATAAAATTTCTTTTAGATAATGAAGCAGTTGATATTGTAGGATCTGGCTTAATTAGTATCGGAAATGATAATTTGATTATTGGTCTTAGAAAAGGAGATACTTTAAAAAAATACGAATTAAAACATATTGCAGTTGGAAATTGGTGTGTACATCCTACTATTACAGGTAAAACTAAATGGTTTAAGGAAAATCCATACGATGAAACTCTAAAAAGAGCCCAAGATTACGATTTATGGATAAGAACTGTAAAAGATAGCTGTTTTGCTAAATTACAAAAGCCATATCTTTATTATCGCGAAGCCAGTACGTCAACATTATTAAAAGTAATGAAAGCTAATAAATATGCTTTAGTAATTTATTGGAAAAACAAAACTATATTAGGATACTTAACAAGTATTAAACTTTCCATTTTTAGTTTGTTAAAGCCTCTTGTTTATATGTTTTTTGGTGTTTTTGGAAAAACAGATAAATTAATAGAAAGGAGATCAATCCTTCTGGAGAGCGATTCTCTAATACATCATCAAGAAATAATCAATCAAGTAATCAATCAATAATTATTAAAAATGTTGGTCCATGTATTATTTTGAAAATTTAGTAACAGGCGATTACCATTTAATTTTTAAATATGTACTTGGTTTTTTTATTCTTTTTGGATTATTAATTCTTCGTGCATTAGAAAATAACAAACCAACAGCGTTTTTAATTAATGACAGGAATTGGCTAATTGTATTTTGCTCATTTGTTATATTTTTTGCTGGTACAAGAGGCCTCCGTATTGGAACAGATACAGGTAATTATTATCAATTTTTCTATCTAAGAGGCATAAACATTGGCACTAATGATATTCTCTATTTTTTTGAATATTTTCAATCCGATTTTTTGTTTGAAGTTATCATGTACTTCACTTTCTTCTTTAAAAATTTCACGTTGTTTTTAGTAGTCGTATCTGCAATTACTAATATTACCCTTTATATATTTGTGAGAAAGTTTACAAATTACGGGCGCTCGGGAAGTAGCCTTTTACTATTTCTAATGTTTGCCAGTTCATTCATATTTCTTTCTCATCAATTAAACACCATAAGAAATGGAATTTCTATTCCTTTTATTTTACTTGGATTATATTACATAACAAGAAACCAATACAAAAAAAGCATCCTGTTTTTAATAGTTGCATTTTTTCTTCACAGAACAGCGCTATTACCAGTACTATGCATGGTAATTGCATTATTAGCAAAGCAAATTAAATTTAAATATTTCTTAATGTTTTATGTCTTTTTTGTATTGGCTGCGTTTGCTGGTTTTGGTTTCGATAAATTAGCTTTTCTAAGTGGCTTTACAGAGGGGGATCTTGGTAAACTCTCTTTTAAAGGAGAAACAACATACAGAGTAGGCTTTAGGTTAGATTTTGTATTATACAATTCGTTCTTTTTATTTCTTATGTATAAATTTAGCGACTTAAAAGATGAGGTAGATTTATTCTTAGTAAAATATTACATTTTAGCATCTGTGATATTCTTTTTAAATTTTAACATCCCTTTTTCCGATCGTATTGGAGCTTATAGTTGGTTAATAATACCTTTAGCGCTTTATAACGTAGTAAAAAACTCTTTTCCTACTCAAAAGTTATATATATCATCTTTAATTACAATATTTTATTTTACACTCAATTATTTAATTTTATTCCCTTAATAGATATGAAAAACACAAAGGTCATTTTATTTACACAAGATGGTTTAACTGGTAATTTTACATTGTCTTTCCTCAACAAAAATTATACTGTTACAGGTGTTGTAATAGATACGCCTCTTCCTGGATCAGGATATAAAATGATTAAAAGGAGAATTAAAAGACTAGGGGTATTTAAAGTATTTTTACAGCTTTTATTTATGAAAGGGTTAGTTCCTTTACTAAATTTTGAAAGTAGAAAAAGACGCTCAGAACTGTTAAAAGATTATAATGATAATGAGATATCTAACCACAACAATGTTTTTAGACCAGGATCAATAAATGATCCAAAAGTAATAGATTTTGTGAATAAGCTAAACCCCGATGTAATAGTAGTTAGTGGCACAAGCTTGATTAAAAAGAACATTATTGATAATGTCAAGCCTGTTCTTATAAACATGCACGTTGGAATTACTCCAAAATATAGAGGTGTACATGGGGGGTATTGGGCGCTTGTAAATAATGATAAAGAAAATTGTGGTGTAACTGTTCACTTAATAGATAAAGGTATTGACACAGGTGGAGTTATTAGTCAAAAAAATGTTACAGTTAGTAAATCAGACAATTACGCCACATATCCATTACTTCAAATGACCAAAGGACTTGAATGTATGAGCGATGCAATTTCTGAAATTGAAGAAAATAATATTACAATTAAAAAGAATAATTTAGAGAGTAAATTATATTATCATCCAACAATTACTGAATATTTATATCACAGAATATTTAATAAAATAAAATAAAATGACAAAAGCTAACAATGGAACATTTGTTATTTCTTTAGACTTTGAACTTCAATGGGGTATTTTTGATGTTATTAGTATTAATAGCTACAGAGAAAATCTGGAAAATACAAGAGGTGCTTTAAAGCAAATATTAGATTTAAGTGACAAAAACGATATAAGATTAACCATCGCGACAGTGGGGTTTTTATTTGCAAAAGATCGGGAAGATTTAAAGCCATTTTTACCGCCTATTATCCCCTCGTACGCTAACTCTAAATTAAATGCTTACAAAGAAATTGAAAAAATAGGCTCTGGCGAGCACAAACAAGCCTATTATTTTGCTCAAGATATTATTAAAAATATACTTGATAATACTAGACATGAAATTTGCACGCATACATTTTCTCATTATTATTGTGGAGAAAAAGGACAAAATAACAAGGAGTTTGAAGCCGATTTAAAATCGGCAAAAAAAATTGGCAAAAACGTTGGGGTTGATGTAGCTAGTATAGTTTTTCCAAGAAACCAGGTAAACGAAACATATTTAGAATCATGTCGTGATCATGGAATTACGTCTTATAGAGGTACAGAGACCTCATTTCCCTATACCGCCTGTAATTCCAAAGGTGGTTTAATACAAAAACTTGAAATTATTTGCAAGAGAGCACTTAGGCTATTAGACTCTTATGCAAATATTTGTGGTTCTAGTACCTATAATGTTAATTTAATTAATGAGGTAAATAGTAATAGCTGTATTAATTTACCCTCTTCTAGATTTTTAAGACCGTATAATGAAAAATTGTCGTTTTTAGAATCTCTAAAAATTAAAAGGATTAAGAAGGCCATGACATATGCAGCCAAAAATAATGAATTATATCATTTATGGTGGCATCCGCATAATTTTGGAAAAAATATGGCTCAAAATTTAAAAAATTTAGAACTTATTTATGACCACTATAGTATCTTACAAAAAAAATATGGTTTCAAAAGTGAAACAATGAATTCCTTAACGGAAAAAATAACTAAAATTTAAATATAAAATATTTAATATGTGTGGAATTAATGGTTTTATAGATATAAATAAAGACAATACAACTAAAGAGCAATTAAATAATCAAATTAACTCAATGAATAATTTAATTATTCATCGAGGTCCCGATTCTGAAGGAACATACGTAGACCAAACCCCTTCGTATAATTTGGCCATGGGAATGCGAAGATTATCTATCATTGATTTAAGCTCCGGTGACCAACCTATGTTTAGTGATGATAAAAATATAGTTATCGTATTTAATGGAGAAATATATAACTTTATTGCCTTAAGAAAATCATTAAAAGAAAAGGGTATTGAATTTAATACCGAAAGTGATACAGAAGTGATTTTAAGGCTTTATGAAGCCTATGGCGTAGAATCCTTTAAAATGCTTGATGGGATGTATGCTTTTAGTATCTATGATAAAAAACTGGATAAAGTATTTATAGTTCGCGATTTTTTTGGAGAAAAACCTCTATACTACTATTTTTTAAACGGCGTATTTGCTTGGGGTTCAGAATTAAAATCTGTTATTAAACAACTAAAAGAAAAGCCTGCAATAAGTAAAGTTGGTTTAAATTTATTTCTAAGATTAACATATATACCTGCGCCTTATACTATTTATGATGACATACATAAATTAGAAAGTAATCATTATATAGAAATTTCTCTATCTTCTTTTTCATATGATCTAAAAACTGTAACCAGTGAATTAATTAAGTCTGAAAAAGAAACTATTTCTTTTGATAAAGCGAAAGAAGATGTTAAAAACCTGGTATACGAAAGTGTTGTAAGCAGATCCATTTCAGATGTGCCTTTAGGAACATTTTTATCTGGTGGTGTTGATTCTTCTGTGGTATCCTTATGTTTAGCCCAATCAAAATCAAGTCCAATAGATACATTTTCTATTGGATTCGAAAATAAGGGATATGATGAGACAGATAAATCTAAAGTTGTTGCAAAACTTATAAAAAGTAATCATCATGAAATAGTTATTGGAGAAAAAGACTTAAAGGAGGATGTGGATAGTATTCTTATGAATTTTGATGAACCTTTTGCAGATTCATCATCTTTACCAACGTATTTAGTTTCTAATAGAACAAGGGATTATGTTAAAGTTGCTCTAACTGGTGATGGTGGAGATGAAATGTTTGGTGGCTACAATAAGTACTATGTTGGAACGATGAATAATAATTACAAAAAATTTGTTCCTAGTAAACTTCACAATACTGTAAAAAAGATTTCAGCGCCTTTCCTTACGCATAAAACCGACAATCGAGGTATTAAATTTAAAATAAAAAGATTGTTAAACTCTATAGACTATAATGATGAATTCTACTGGGATATAATTTCATTAGGTTTTACTAAAAGTAACATTAATAATTATTTACTTCCAGAACATTTAAACTTAGATATTTTTGATCATTATAAAGAAAAACTAGCTTTTACAGGTCCTACATCACTTACAGACTTTAGAAGAGTTGATAAACTTGTAAGCTTAGAGGGTGATATGTTGGTGAAGGTTGACCGAACCAGTATGCTCAACTCTTTAGAGTGTAGAGCTCCTTTTTTAAATAAAAAGATATGGGATTATGCAAATAAATTACCAGAACCCTATTTGATGAAAGGTTTTAATAAAAAACGAATATTAAAAGAAGCTTTTGAAAAGGAGTTTCCTAATGGTTTTTTAGATAAAAGTAAGCAAGGTTTTGGAGTTCCAGTGGGAGACTGGTTAAGATCATCTTTAAGAGATGAACTAATGTCCTACTCTGAGGTAAATAAACTAGATAAGCAAGCTATTTTTAAGACTGATGATATTATAAAATTGGTAAAAAATCATGTTGAAGGAAAAATAGATAACACCTTTAAAGTTTGGACCTATTATTGTTTTCAAAAGTGGTATTTCAATATTTATGACAAAATATAGAATACTAGAAAAAACAAACTCCGAGCGCTAAATTAATTTAACGCTCGGAGTTTTGTTTTAGACTTATTTTTATAGGCGCATTCAGAGAATAGCCTGATTCTCATAAATTATACAAGAATAATCCAAAATTTGAGAAATTCAAGTTTTGGA
>CANMLX010000048.1 GCA_947498845.1 uncultured Flavobacteriaceae bacterium
ATGGATCCAAAAGGTGTTTTTTTGAGCAAAAATATCATTCCTAATTAAATTCACCCACAACTTTTAAGACTGATCCATAATTACATTTAGCTATTATGAAGAAAAAAATTCTCTTTGCATTTATTTTAATTAGTATTCCTGTATTGGTTTTAACAGATTATTACAATAGAAAGAATAATTACCCTAATTTGCCTAAAGATGAAAAATGGGAATTTGTTAAGGAACGTGTTTTTTCGAAACATTAGTTAACTCATAATAAATGGAAATTTACAAGTTTCATGACCCTATTTTATGTGAACTTTACAATGCAACATAAATATAGTTTGGTTATAAATAAAGTTCTTGATAAGCTTAGGACATTATTGCCTGATAAAGACATTAATTACTTTAAAAGTTATAGAGTAATATTTTTAAGTAACACCTATTTGGAAAGTTATAATCATCAAAAAGAGATAAAAGGAGATAAGTATGAATATTAAAAAAACAGCTATTAGACTATTTTTTAAGAGTACATCGCGCTTATATTATAAATATAAATGTTGTAGATGAAATACAAAAATATTTTAATAGCCGTTATATTATAAAGTTGAAAGACAAAAACAGAAGTCAATTAACAACAGGAAGAAGTTACCTAGAACAAATAAAAAAATGAATAAATGTGTAACTTTTATGGCGTACCGCTTACTAACATTAAGGCTTAACTAAATAATAATCAGTTTAAAAGCAACTAAACTTAATATGAAAAACATCCTTACCACGCTCTCTCTTTTCTTAATAACACTTTCCTTCTCTCAACCAAAACAATCATTACAATACAATTTAAACCAAGAAATTCCCAAAGATACGACAGCGGTTAGAGGTCTATTACCCAATGGGCTCAAATATTTTATTAAGGAAAATAACAGACCTAAAGATGTTGTTTACTTGCATTTAATAGTAAAAGCAGGTCACCTAAATGAGGATGAAAAGCAATTAGGCTTGGCGCATCTTTTGGAGCATATGGGGTTTAATGGAACAAAACACTTTAAAAAAAATAAACTAGTCAAGTATTTGGAAAGTATAGGGATGAAGTTTGGCTCAGACCTTAATGCGCATACAGGACATTATGAAACTGTTTATAAATTAAAAGTACCAAGCAAAAATTTAAAAAAGGTAGAGAAAGCTTTTCAAATACTGGAAGATTGGTCACATAACATGTTGTTAGAAGAAGCGGCTATTAATCAAGAAAGACCAGTAGTATTGGAAGAGTTTAGAGGTAGATTAGGAAGCGGCAATAGAATAACCAACAAGATCGTAGAATTTATGTACCCCAACATGCCACATTCAAGGTATTTTGGAGATGAAAAATTGGAAAATATTAAACGTTTTAAAACAGAAGACTTAAGACGTTATTACAAAGAATGGTACAGGCCAGACTTAATGGGCGTAATTGTAGTAGGAGATATTAATCCCGAATTTGCAGAAGATCAAATAAAAAAACATTTTTCGAAACTCATCAATCCTGTAAACAAAAAGCAAATTACAATTAACGATAGTGTACCATATCATAAGGAACCTCGTGTAAAAGTTATCACAGACCCAGAAACAACAAGAACAAGCATATCCTTAAATTTTATTAATCTAAGTCCTGTAAAAGAAGAGAAAACGTTAATAAAACATCAAAGAGATCTCTTAGCAAGTAATATGTTGTTTTCTATGATAAATAATAGGTTAAGAGAATTATCTAATGAAAAAGAACCGCCTTTTTTGGGAGCAAGTGTAGGTCTAGGCAGTACTATTAGTAAATACCATCATAAGTTTTATATCGGAGCAGCATCACATGAAGCCGATGTGCAAAAAGCATTAAAGCATCTGATGATAACTTTAGAACAAGTGAAACGTTATGGTTTTGTAAAAGAAGAATTAGATAGGGTAAAAAAAGATATTTTAGCTAATAATGAAGCCTTTTTAAGTGATAAGGATAATTGGTACTCTAAAAATTATTTAAACTATTTAAAGCAAGAGTTTTTTGATGATTGGGTGTTGTTCTCCAAAGATTGGTACTATGCTTACAATAAGTCAATTGTACCAGAAATAACTCTTAAAGATGTTAAGGATATATTTATGTCTTACTACCGTAAAGATAATCGCGTATTATTAGTTACCGCACCAGAAAAAGAAGGTTTTGTTTTGCCAACTAAACAAGCGTTGCTTTCTGTAATAGATAAGGCAGAAACAGACTCTAAAATCACAGCATATGTTCCCAAAAAAATAGGAAATCAATTAGTTGAAAATTTAAGGACTAAGGGAGACATTGATTTGGAAGAAGATTATGATAAAAACATCAAAAAGCTAGAATTAAGTAATGGAGCTACAGTGTTTTATAAGAAAACAGATTTTGATAAAGAGCAAATTAAGTTTAAAGCTTTTAGTTACGGGGGGCGTTCATTATTATCTAATGAGGAGAATAAAAGTATTGGATCGCTAATGTCCATTGTTAAATCTACAGGAATAGGAGGGTATAAGCATCATGAATTATCCAAACTTTTAACAGGTAAAAAAGCAAAAGTATCTTCTTATGTAGCTAACTATGATGAAGGCTTAAAGGGGAGTGCTAGGGCAAAAGATTTAGAGACTATGTTTAAGTTAATTTATTTAAACTTTACGAGTATTAATAATGATGAAGAAACCTACTTAAACATTGTAAAAAAGATAAAGGAAGGCATTAAAAACAGGAAATTAAAACCAGCTACAACGTTCTATAATAAAATACGTGAATTGTATAATACAGGAAACCCTAGATATATAAATATGGATAAGGATCGCAATTTAGAGCGGTTTTTAGATTCTATCCCTTACAAGAATTTGTATAAGGCCTATACAAAGCGTTTTGATAATGCAGGAGATTTCAAGTTTTTATTTATTGGAGATTTTGATGAAGCTATTTTAAAAGATTATGTTAAAACTTATATAGCATCATTACCAAGTGTAGATGAAAGAGAAGAAGGTAAGCTATCTACATATAAAAATATACTTTCAGGTGAACGCTTAGAGGTTTATAAAGGGCTTGAAGATAAAGCCACTTTATTAATAGAGTTTACTAAAGAAGCTAAACACAACCTTAGAGAAAAAGAAGCTTTAAGACTTTTTGGAGAAGTATATCAAAAAAGATTAAGAAATAGAATTCGGGAAGAAAAAGGAGGGATTTATACACTAAGAGCCAATTTTAAGCACATAGGTAGGCCTTACCCAAGATATTATGCCTCTGTAAGATTTAATTGCTCTCCAGAAAATATAGATGCTTTAGAAGAAGAAAGTTTATTAGTACTGGAGGATTTACAAAAAAGAGGACCAACAAAAAAAGAAGTTGAAAATGTTAAGAAAAATTGGGTGTTAGGCAGAGAAAAAGTTTTAGAAGGAAATAACTTTTGGTTAAACCATATGTATAATAAAGTCTATTGGAAACAAACTTTAGGCGAAGGGACAGGTCTAGAAGACTATCAAGAGAAATTAGAGCAAATAACTCCAAAATACATAAAAAAAGTAGCTAATAAATATGTAGATAAACCAAGTTTGATTGCAAAATTATTACCAGAAAAGAAGGGTGAAGCAAGTAATAGAATAGAGAGCAAATAAGCTTACACGCAGTAGGATTTGATAGATGTTTAATTTAGAGATTAGAATATAATTCAATAAAACCAATAACAAAACTTAGCCTATAGTTAATGAATATAAATAACGAAATAGAAAAAGTAAAGACAACTATAAAGGTTTGTTCAATTTTACTAATACTAGCACTATTAATATTAACCTATGTTATAGGGTACGTAATAGGGTGTAGTGCTTAGTTTAGAACCCTTATAGTTTTCTATAAGGGCTTTATTTTGAGAGTAATATTGTTTACAGTTTTTGGGATTTTTATTGTTCAATCTCTTCTTGAGATTCATCATCTGTACCGCCAACAAAAAATAAAATGCCACCCACTACAACCAGAGCTATTTTAATTATCCAAGCAGTGGTATCTCCCCAGTTATATATCCACATTAAAATACTGGGAACTCTGTCTAAAAAACCTAAAACAATTGCGAAAAGCCCAAAAAAAGCCATGTAAGAACCTATTTTTTTCATGATGTTAAATATTAATTTTAGCCAAATATATTGAGGCTGTTTCTAATATTTTTACGGGAATCCTCATTCTTACTAATAAACGTTTATTGAGTTTAGTTTTTATAGCCCAGAAGAGAAGATAATTTAGCGAGATAAAGCAAAATAAATAAAGCTTAAATACGAACGATTTCACCCCTGTTTTTAAATAATTATTCACCAAAGTTATGAGCATAATGATCTAAGTTTACCTCCTAATAACGAACTAAAATTTAGACTAAAATGAAAAGAAAAACTATTTTAATGCTGGTCTTTATGACTACTATTTTGTTTTCAATAACAAGTTCTGGACAAGAGGCTGAAATATGGAGTAAATATATTGGAACCATTTCCGACTCGAACATACCAGTCCTTCCAAATTACGGATATGCGGGTTATAAACAAGGTCAAGAAGCTATTCCTGATACTCACAGTCTTACTGCTTTTGATATTACAAATTATGGAGCAATTGCTAATGATAGCAACTCAGATCAAGACGCTATACAAGATGCAATTAATGCAGCCGAAGCTAATGGAGGAGGTATCGTATTTTTTCCTCCAGGTGAGTTTTTAATAAATACCAATGCTAGTAGTACTAATAGTATAACTGTAAGTAGTTCTAATATCATCCTAAAAGGGAGTGGGTCAATACCTGGAGGAACTGTTATAAATATGGTAAACCATATGTTGTTACCAGCAGGAGGAGCACCTTGGAGTACACCACAAATGATACAGTTTGAGGGAGTGTCTAGTAATACAGGCAGTACTAATATAACTCATGATCAAAAGCGAGGAGATTTCATAGTTAGTGTAGAAGATGCAAGTGTCTTCCAAAATAAAAAGTATCTCAAACTTGAAATGAATAGTAATACCGCTGCAAATAATTATTTCCTTGAAGGCAAAACACCACGTAGTATTTGGACTAAAGTAATTGATGATGGTGTAAAAGCATTAGAGTTTCACGAAATAGCATCTATTGATATATTAAATAATACCATTACCCTTAAGGATCCTATACTTGATGATATAGAATTTTCTATGGGTTGGAAAGCACATACAGTTAATTTAATTGAAAATTGTGGGTTTGAAGATATCCATTTCAAAGGTAATTTCAAAGACCCTTTTCAGCACCATAAAGATTATATACATGATTATGGTTGGCACGCTGTTTCCATGAGATTAGCAGCAAATTCATGGGTTCGACGTTCTAAGTTCTCTAATGTGTCACTGGCAGCAAAGTTCCATTCTGTTTACGCATCTACTATGATGAATATAGTAGTAGATGGAAATGCAGGTCATGGCGTATCTGCGGTTGATGGTGGTTCAACAGGAGTGCTTCAAGGTTTAATTTGGGATAATACCAATAATGGACAATGGCATGGACCTGATATGTCGGGACGCACTTGTGGATCGGTTATTTGGAGAGTTGATACTGCTGGTAGAGGATGGGACCTTCATTCGGCGCAACCCCGTACTAATTTAATAGATATGTATTCAAGTAGTGGTATATCTGGATCTGGAGGACACTATTCTAATAACCCAAATCATTTGTCGGGCTTAACTATTTGGAATCAAGAACGTACAGGAGGAAATGAGTCGGATCATAATTTTTGGAATACCACTTGTGGAGGTAATTACTGTGGAACTACTATTGTTAATCCAATAATAGTTGGTTATCATGGTAGTGCTACCACTAGTTTCGATCAATCTAATATCAAATATGAAGAAAGTAATGGAACAAAGGTAAGTCCAGAATCTTTATATGAAGCACAAGTAGAGTACAGGCTTGGCGTAAAACCTGCTTGGATTGATACTGCTGTTTCTAAATTCGAATTACTAAAAAATGAATGGTATGATGGACAAACAGTTGCAAATAATAGCGAAACATTTACAAACATGACATTAACAGGTTGGGGGACTGAAACCTATACAGGTGATAATAATATTAGCTGGAGTGTTAATGGAAAAGGGGGAGATGGATTTATAAACCCAACAAAAGGAATATATTTTCAGAAGAATACAATTGGGATACAGTCAGGGGTTATTTCTAATGGAATAGGTTCATTTTCTGTGAGTTGTAAAGACTTATGGGAAGATGGCTTAGAACGTATATTAGAATTATATATTAATGGAAACCTTATTGATACATTTACTCATACAGGAACTTCTATATATACATATAGTGTAGATAATATTAATATTTCTGGAGATATAACCATAGGTATTAAAAATGCTTCTATTACAGGAACAAATGGCACTGTTGCTTTTGATGATATTACATGGACTTCATACATTCCATCGTCAATAATAGATGTAACAGGAGTGAGTGTAAGTCCAGATACAGAAACTTTAACTTACATTGGAGAAACCGTTAACTTGACTGCTACCATATATCCATCTATTGCTACAAATAAAACAGTAACATGGGAATCTGATAATACATTAGTAGCTACTGTAGAACAGAATACAGGTATAGTAACTGCTGTAGCTGAAGGAAATGCAACAATAACAGCAACCACAGAAGATGGTGGTTTTACAGATACTAGTGATATTACTGTGAGTATACCAGAAAATAATGGAGGAGGAAGCGAAACATTTACTAAAATGACATTATCGGGTTGGGGTACAGAAACCTACGTTGGAGATAATGGAATTAGTTGGACTGTTACTGCAAAAGGAGTTGATGGATTTATTAACTCATCTAAATGCGTATATTTTCAAAAAGATGTAACAGGTATTGAATCTGGAATAATCCCAGGAGGAATAGGTTCATTTTCTGTGAGTTGTAAAGACTTATGGGAAGGAGGTATAGAACGTATCTTAGAATTATATATCAACGGAAATCTTGTTGATACATTCTCTCACACAGGAACTTCGGTATATACATATACTGTAGATGATATTAATATTCAAGGCGATATAACCATAGCTATTAAGAATGCATCTATTACAGGAGGTAATCGCACTATTGCATTTGATGATATTTCCTGGACAGCATTTGACAATTCATTGACCACAGATACTTCAATAAATGCTTTAGATAAAAAAGTTACTTTGTATCCCAACCCAGTTTCAGACGAATATTTCACTGTAAATCTACAAGGGCATACGCGTAATGCTACAATTAGAATATTTGATAAAATGGGTAGATTGATATATGAAACTAAAACTAACAAAGAGACTCTAAATATTCATTCAAATATATTCTCAAGTAAGGGGCTTTATTTTTTGAAAGTATTAAGTGAAAATAAAAAACAAGAAATGTTGAAATTAATAGTGCACTAGTATAGCTAAAAAAAGTCGTTATTTTTAAATAATGGCTTTTTTTGAGTAAAATTTAATCTTTAGAATTATAGGGTTGAAACTAACTAATGACTCAAAATTCTTTTGGTTAAATCTTCTTTAGCAGTAATATCATCGCCATACAACCAGCGTAGTACATTGTCCTCCCAGATATCGTCGTATTGTTTTTGGTTAATGATGTTTCTGTCTTTTGCTAAGTCTAATAATTTGCCAGGATAGGAAGATTGTGCGTCACTTTCCATTTCACCTAAAGGATAAGGATCATCAAGCCCCATAATTATTTGGTTACTCCCTTGGCGATCGAGCATAAGTTTTAAAGAGTCGGTATCATGCACTAAAGTGTCAAAATAAATATTAGGATGTCCAACAGCTTTTCTAGGATGGTGTTTCCCTTTAAATAAATCGGGTCTGCCATCAAAACCTTGTATTCTTCGTCCTAGGTTCATTTGTGCCAATTGCCCACCATGAGCAAAACAAGTTCTAATATTAGGATAGCGTTCTTGCATGCCATTAAGTGTGTAAAAATGATAGGCATCACCACATTGCGCTAACATCCATATTAAATGGAAACGCCATGAAGAGTTTTCCAGATTTATCATTTTATCACCGTCGTAAGGATGGATTTCAATAGCGAGTTTATACTTATTCGCCAATTCAAAAATATCATCATTTTCTTTGTCAAAGACAGAACGCCATTGCCCAATAGAATCCATAAAATGTGTTGGAAGACACAGTACTTTCATATTTAGTTCTTCAACACAGCGTTCTATTTCCCAAAGTGCTCCATGTATAAAACCAGGATGTATTACAAAGCCACAAGTAAATTTGCTAGGGTGATCACGTTGTATTCTGGCATTAAAATCGTTTTGAAAACGTAAAGCCATCTTCATGTCTTTAAGGCGTAACCCATTGCCATACAATTGCGATAGATTTAGTACAACAGCATGATCTAATTTGTTGCGTTCCATCCATTCTAATTTTTCATTTAAAAAAAAGCTGGAGTCTGTCACAGGACGTTTCCATCCTTTTTGTAACATGTACTGACGATCATGATCTACCCAGAAAATTTCTTTTTCCTTCATAAATTCAGGAATTTCCTCGGGATAGGGGAGCAGGTGAGAATGTCCGTTAATACGAAGTTTGCGTTTTTCCATGTAGCTTTACTATATCGTGTTAATCTATTTTAACTTTTTTAGGGGGTTCCATAATAGCATTACAATTAGGGCAGGAACGCTTTTCCATATCACTATAATATTTGTTGAAAATTTTAGGCATATCGGTTTCGATATTTTCCAGTGTAAAATCTTCTTCATATAATTTGGTGGTGCAATTTTCGCAATACCAAACCAGAGCATCACGCATACCCTCGGGTCTTTTGTATTCAATTACTAAACCAACAGTATGAGCACCTCTTTGTGGTGAATGAGGTACTTTAGGCGGTAATAAATAAATATCACCTTCTTTAATATGTACATCTTTAGGTATGCCATTGTCTATTATTTTTAGAACAATATCGCCTTCAACCTGAAAGAAAAACTCAGGCGTTTCATTATAATGATAATCTTTTCTACTGTTAGGTCCTCCAACAACCATCACAATAAAATCACCATCTTTCCATACCACTTTATTACCTACTGGAGGTTTTAAAAGATGCCTGTTTTCTTCAATCCAAGCTTTAAAATTTATAGGAGATGTTAAATTAGCCATAGTATAAAAGCCCCTCTTAATCTCCCCAAAAGGGAGAAACTCAAAGTGGGTATTTGAGTTACATTACATTTAAGCATTAATACAGTCTAAAGATAAAAAAGATATAATTAGTACACTAATTTTGCCCTCCTTTTAGGAGCGCTAAAGGGCTATAAAGATTTTGTTCTGCCACCGTCTACAGGAACGTTTATCCCATTAATGTAACTGGCAGCTTCACTTGCTAGAAAAACAATAGCATTTGCTGTTTCTTCTGGTTGTGCAAAACGTTTAGCAGGGGTATAGTTTTTCATAATCTCAGTCATTTCCTCAACAGTTTTATCTTCAATAGTTGCTTTAATTGTAATAATTTCATCTAAGCGCTCTGTATCTGTAAACCCAGGCAGTACATTGTTTACAGTAATACCAAATTCAGCAACTTCAATAGATAAGGTTTTACTCCAGTTACCAACAGCTCCTCTAATGGTATTGCTAACACCTAACCCAGGAATAGGTTCTTTAACAGAGGTAGAAATAACATTTATAATTCTACCAAAGCCTTCTTCTTTCATAAAAGGAATGGTAGCTTGAGCCAAAATGTGATTGCATTTTACGTGCATGGTAAATGCATTTTCAAAAGCATCTAAACTTGCATGTAAAATGTCACCGCTAGATGGTCCTCCAGTATTGTTTACCAAGATATGATAGCCTTTGTTTTTGTCTATAATTTTAACGACTTGTTCTTGCAAATCTCTTGGGTTCGAGAAATCTGCAACAATATAGTCATGATTTCTATGTTGTGGCAATTCGGCTAAAACAGCTTTAAGTTTCTCTCTGCTTCTGGCAACTAGTGTAACGTTTACGCCTTCTTCTGCTAATGCCATGGCGGTTGCTTTTCCAATGCCTTGTGTACTGCCGCAAACAAGGGCGTTTTTGTTGTTTAAGTTAAGGTTCATAATAAGCCCCTCCTAACCTCCCCAGAGGGGAGGAACTCTTAATAGGGTTAGAGTTTTGGTTAAACTTTTAATTTTATGTGATACTGAAACAAGTTCAGCATGACAATAAATCGTCAATATTTTATACATACATTTTTAGACTCTGTAAAAAAGCGCAATGCTTCAAAGCCGCCTTCACGACCAATACCACTGGCTTTTACACCACCAAAAGGCGTGCGTAAATCTCTGTGCATCCAGGTATTTACCCAAACCATACCCGCTTTTAACTGATGTGTAATACGCATAGTGCGTTTTAAATTATTGGTCCACAGTGTCGCAGATAAGCCGTAAGTTACATTATTTGCTAATTCTAGAGCCTCATTTTCATTTTTAAATGGCATTAGCGTAACTACTGGGCCAAAAATTTCTTCCTGATTAATTTTACAATCGTTTGTCGAAATTTCTATTATAGTTGGCTCTAAATAATACCCGTTTTCATAATTTTTAACTGTTATTTTATTGCCACCACAGAGTACAGTGCCTTCTTTTTTGCCAATTTCAATATTACTTAACACTTTTTCCAGATGCGGTTTAGAAACTAAAGCACCAATAACTGTATTTGTTTCTCTAGGATGACCAACTTTTAAAGCTTTTGTTTTTTTTACAAAATCTGTTTTAAACCTATTGTAAAGTGCTTCTTCAATAAAAATACGACTACCAGATAAACATATTTGTCCTTGATTTGAAAAGGAGGAACGTAGGGTAGTTTCTAGCATAGCATGATAATCACAATCGGCAAAAATGATGTTCGGGTTTTTACCACCCAATTCAAGTGATAATTTTTTAAATAGAGGGGCAGCTATTTTTGCAATTTGCGCACCGGTTTTTGAGCCTCCCGTAAATGAAATGGCTTTGATATCTGGATGTTCTACAATAGCTTGTCCTGTTGTAGAGCCTTTACCATGGATTATATTTAAAACGCCTTTTGGTAAACCTGCTTTGGTACATATATCACCAAGCAAATAGGCCGTGATAGGTGTTACTTCACTTGGTTTGGCGACCACGCAATTACCAGCAGCTATAGCAGGTGCAATTTTCCATGTGAATAAATATAGTGGTAAGTTCCAAGGCGAAATACAACCTACAACACCAATAGGTTGTCGTAACGTGTAATTAATGGCATTTTGCCCACTGCTTTCATGGCTTTCACTTGAAAACTGAGTGATAGCATGACCAAAAAAACGAAAATTACTTGCTGCTCTTGGAATATCTACCGATTTAGCTAGACTTAAGGGTTTTCCGTTGTCTTCGCTTTCGGCTTCGGCGAGTTTGTCTAAGTTGATTTCTATTAATTCGGCTATTTTAATTAAAATTTTGCTACGTTCTTCCAGTGTAGTTTTTGACCATTTTTGGAAGGCTGTTTTTGCTACTTGGAAGGCTGCTTCTACATCTTCTTTAGACGAATTAGGCGTTTGGCCATAAATTTCTCCATTGGCGGGACAGTAGTTGTTTAACCATTGGTTGGATATGGGGTTTTGGTAGTTTCCATTGATGTAGTTTTGAACTTTCATTTGTAATTATTCTGTATGGTTGAGCACAGTCGAAGCCTCTCTGCTTATTATAATATCACTTTTATTAAATACCTCTCGACAAATTATACTTGCTACTTCCAAATCAAAAATATATTTTGTTTTTTAGTAATGCTTGAGGAGACATGTCTTCATTGGTCTCAAATTTAGACGAAACTATGTATTTTAGTGCATTTCGCTTTAGCTTCTAAAAACTTTTGACACGAATTACACGAATTTACACAGATTTGATTACGTATTTCATCTGGCAGACTTTCAGTCTGCGAACCAAACCTATGGCCTTACAGTCCATAGTGGTTTAGTTGTAAGGTCGAGCGCAGTCGAGACCTATTCCTTTTTTTGTTCTATAATTTTTCGGTTTTCAATAGTTGTTTTATCTAATTCAAAACCAGATTTGTAATATGTTGGTAAAGCATTTGGGTGATCCAGTTCGCATGTATTTAATTGAATCCATTTAGGTTTATTTTTCCATGCTTGATGTATCACTTCTTGTAAAAAGGATTTTCCATATCCTTTGCCTATATAATTAGGGAATAATCCAAAATAAAGAATCTCTGTATATGCTTTTTCTCTAATAAATTCGGCAAAGCCTGCTGCATTTTGATCTATAAAGTAAATAAATATTTCAGTTTTTGGAGCATTAATGAGATTATAAAGTTCTAAATCGGTTATAAAAAGCCTGTCGTGCCAATTGTATATTTCTCCTACTTTACGGTAATAATACAGGTATTCTTTAGTTGCTATAGGTGGCTGTAGTATTGAAAACACAGAATTTGATATCTCAATGGGTTTAAAATTAGGTGTTTTATGCATTTTGAGATAATACACTTTGGTGGGTACTATGGTATAGTTTTGATCCATTTAGTTATAAAAAATCAAATTTTATTGAGATTATTTTTTATTTCTTCAAAGGGTGTTACATCTATGTTTCCTTTGGTAGGAATCATATTTTGCCATACCCAATTGTAATGATCAATAACTTGTTTTGCACTTAAGTTTGGACGATCCCCTGTAGTATGAGCATTTGATACCACAGTGATATTGTAATTTTTTGTTATAGCAGATTGTACGGTAGATTCCACACAAAAATCTGTAGCACTTCCTGTTATAAATAACTCACTAACATTAAGTTCGATTAACTTTGATTGGAGTTTTGAATTGTAAAATACATCATTGGCATATTTATCAATTCGTATATCTGTTGCTTCAACATTTAGGGTATCTAATAATTCCCAATCAGGTGTGTTTTTAACAAATTCGCCCATTGCTGTGCCATCGTGTTGGATGTAAATTACAGGCATTTTAGCTTTACGAAATAATTTAGCGAGTTGATTTATACGTTTTATAACGTTTTCTGCATCAAAGCGTCTTGTTATTGGTGTAAAATCACCTTTTTGCATGTCTATAATTAATAGTGCTTTTTGGTTTTTCATTAGATTAAAGTGCTGAGCATTCTTGAAATAGTAAAATGTTTTTATCTAAAAGCTCTGATTTTTTTAAACGTAAAAAGTTAAAGAAAGAGTTTTGGTTTTCATGTATATTTTTACTCAGTTGAATCAATTTTTTATTTATTTCGATGATGTCTTGTGATAAATCAAATTTATTTACATCATCTCTCCAGTACAATAAAATATAGTGACAGTTTTCGGTAACTTTTTCGTTATAAATTGTTTTATGTTTTGGAGGACTTAATTCTATTAAATTAAATTCAGGAGAGGTTAATTCTATTATTCTGTCTCTAACATTAAAACTTAGGTAGTCAATTATTATAATGTCTTCAATATCTTTAACTTGTATGTTTTTTTTATAGCTTTTGACTGAGAAATCTATAGGAATATCGTCAATATTTACGGTGTTTATAAACGTATATATAGAAATGCTATCCTTTTGTATAAAGTCTACAAAACTTTTATTAAGATGTTTGTATTTGTCATATTCATCCCATGAATGATGATAAAAATAACCTGATAGAGTATCTGCTTTTTTTGTGATTATTTTCAAATAAAATCTGTAACTATTACCAACATCAGAGTGACCTACGTAGTAAAACAACAATATAAATAACAGAAGGATTTTTTTGCACATGTTAACTCTTTTTATAAGCCACAACTTTAATCTCTACAACTAAATCTGGATGTGGTAATTGGTGTACGGCTACTGTGGTTCTGGTGGGGCCGTTTTCTTTGTCAAAAAATTCGGCATAAGCTTTATTGTAGCCTGCAAAATCGTTCATATTTACTAAAAACGTAGTGACATCTACCACATCTTTTAAGTTTGCGCCTTCTTTAGCTAAGTTTTTGTCGATATTCTTTAAAACTTCTCGGGTTTGTGTTTCTATGTTGAGGTGTTTAGTTCCCATCTGGTCTATAACATCAACGCCCGCTATGGTATTGTCGGGCTTTCTGGAACTGGTACCAGATACGTATATAAAATCACCTGCACGTTTGGTGTGTGGGTAAGCGCCCCTGGGAGTTACGGTTTTATCTTTACTCATTAGATTTTATTTTTGTTATAATGAACTTTATTATGCTGAATTAAGTTTGCTATTAAGCATTTTAAGTGCTATTTAATTTCATTTTTTGCTTGTCCAAAACCCTTCGACTCAGCTCAGGGTAAACCAGACCAAAAAAGGACATCCAAGTCAAGGAATTTTTCACTCCGCTACGGCGGAATAAAAACCGATTTGAAAACTCTGTGCCGAACTCCGTTCTCCTGTTGTCGGAGCTTTTCTGCATTTATTCTTCGCCTTGGCGATCAATTCGTAGAATTGATTTGAGACATTCTTTTTTACTAATATTTGTTTTAATCCTAAATTAAATATTTTAACCAACAACCAACAACCAACAACCAACAACCAACAACCAACAACCAACAACCAACAACTAACTCATCCTTGCAATCCTATCATCTTCAAGAATAGCTTCAGTTTCTTGTTTTACTTTTTCCAGAATGTGCTTTGTATCGTCTTCTAAGCTTATTTTTTTATCTACTAAAAGATTTAGAATGGCCTTGTCCTGGGCACGTCCTTTTTGCATGGCGGTTTTATAGCCTATAGTTTCATTAAATGTTACTAATGAATATTTAGAATGGTAGGCATTAGGGAACTCTTTTTCTAAAATCATTTCTAATTTACGTTTTTCCTGAAATATGGGGTTAGCGACATGGTCTTTCATTTCATGAAAATTATCGATAGCTAAATCTGCTATGGCATCTGTATCTGGTTTTCGAGAGCTTTCATAGGCTTTAAAAATAGCGTCCCAATGGTCTAAGTTTTTATCTAAAACTTTGTCAAACGCCACAACATCTTCAAAAGAGGCATTCATCCCTTGACCGTAAAATGGGACTATAGCATGAGCTGCATCTCCCATTAGTAAGGTGTTGCCTTTGTAATGCCATGGCGAACATTTTATAGTGCCTAGCGGTGCTGTTGGATTTTTAAAAAAATCGTCTACTAAATTAGGCATTACAGCTAGTGCATCTGGGAATTCTTTTTGAAAAAACTCTTGTACTACAGCCTTGTTAGTTAGATTGTTGAAATTATATGTGCCTTCTTCATAACTTAAAAATAGTGTCACAGTAAAGCTTCCGTCTAGATTAGGTAGTGCAATTAACATAAAGCGCCCTCGTGGCCAGATATGTAATGCATTTTTATAAATTTTGTAATCACCATTATCATTGGGTAGGATACTTAACTCTTTGTAGCCGTGTGTTAAATAGTTTTGTGAAAAACTAAATAGAAATTTTTTACCTAAGTAGTAACTTTTCCTCATTGCAGAACCAGCACCATCGGTAGCAAAAATAACATCGGCTTTTTCTATAAGCTCATCTTTGGTATGGTAATCTTTGAATAAGGCAGTGGTGTTTTCAAAATCTACAGATTTACATTTTTTATTAAAATGAATTGTAACATTATCATGTTTTTCTGCTTCGTCTAAAAGTAGCGCGTTTAAATCGCCTCTGGAAATGGAATTGATATACTCGTAGTCTCTTCCACTGTAGTTAGATTGAAATGTATTGCCTGCTTTATCATGAATCATACGCCCATTCATGGGGATACAAAGCGCTTTTACCTTGTTTTCCAATCCAACCAGTTTCATGGCTTTATTACCTCGATTAGAGAACGCTAAATTTATGGAACGCCCAGCACTAATATCCACTTTACGTAAGTCTGGACGCATTTCGTAAACGGTAATATTATAACCACGTTGCGCTAATCGAAGGGCTAAAAGGCTTCCGCAGAGTCCTGCACCGATAATGAGTATGTTTTGTGCCCCATCTAAATCTTCTCTTCCAAGAGGAATTTTTTTGTTTTTATTTGAAATTTTATTGTTTGTCATAATTTTAATTTCTAATATTCATTTTGTCTTGATACATTGCTGGGTTTAAAGTATGCTTTAAACGAAAGTACCAAGCATAGCTGAATCAAAAAATCAAATTGAAATGAGGAAATTACTAAAGCACCATTCGTTACAGAATTTCGTGCTTAAAGCTTCGCTTTGCATCTACATTCTTTCTCCTATTATTTCTGCATTTCAATGATCAATTCTTTGAATTGAATAAGGACTTTACAATCAAAAAAATATTGTTTTAAACCAATTTACTTTTTATTTGTTGAATTTCTTCGTGTGTAAGTCTAAACTTTTTATGATTTATTGCTTGTTATTACTCTTTGTTGTTTTCATATTTAATTGAATCTTTTACTAGAGTTAAATCTAAATTTTTGAAAAACCTTGATATTCAGAATTTGTTACTATTTCATTTTAATTAGATACGTGATTCTTTTTTTGGTTATTAAGTAATCCTTATTCTTGATGAAGATAAAACTTAAAATCTCGAATAATGTTTGATGTTAAAAACTTTGTTTCGACTTTTTTTAATGAGTAAATACATTCTTCATTTATAAGATTGGATTAATGTATTATATACTATTCACTCAAAATGCTCTTCAATTTTTCAACTAGCATATAAACATCTTTATAAGAATTATACAAAGGTACTGGGGCACAACGTATCACATCAGGTTCACGCCAATCACTTATCACACCTGCTTTGCTAAGCTTATCGTGTAATGCTTTGTTGGCATTTAGAACTTGTATGGAGAGTTGACAACCGCGTTCATTGGGATCACTTGGGGTAATAATTCTAATGGTATTTTCTCCTAGTTTTTTTAATAAAAACTCAAAGTATCCCGTTAATCGTTTGGATTTTTTAATGAGTTTTTCCATTCCTACATCGTTAAAAATATCTAAGGATGCTTTTATAGCTGCCATAGATAAAATAGGTGGATTACTTAACTGCCATCCTTCTGCACCTGGGAGTTGATCAAACTCGTGGCGCATATTAAAACGTGTTTTTTTATTATGGCTCCACCATCCTGTAAATCGGTTTAAATCCTTTTTATAGGCATGTTTTTCGTGAACAAAAATACCTGCCAAACTCCCTGGACCAGAGTTAAGGTATTTGTAGGTACACCAAGCTGCAAAATCTGCTCCAGAGTCATGCAAGTTTAAAGCTACATTTCCTGCACCATGCGCACAATCGAAGCCTACTACGCAGCCATGTTTATGACCTAACTGTGTAATTTTGTGTAGATTGAGATACTGGCCTGTGTAATAATTTACACCTCCAACCATTATTAAAGCAATTTCGTCTCCTTGTTCCTCTAGAATACCCTCTAAATCTTTATAGTTTAATAGGTCTTCTCCTGCTCTTGGTTTCCAAAGTACTAAGCCATCTTTATGGTCAAATCCATGATGGCGTAATTGTGATTCTACGGCATATTTATCCGATGGAAATGCATCGCTTTCTATTAAAATTTTATAACGTTGTTTTGTTGGCTTGTAAAAGGACACCATTAAAAAATGAAGATTGGTCGTAAGTGTATTCATAACTACGACTTCAATGGGTTTTGCACCTACTACTTTAGCCATAGTATTGGTTAAAAATTCATGGTAGGGTAACCATGGGTTTTTAGCTTCAAAATGGCCCTCGACACCTAAATTTGCCCAATCTTCCAACTCTTGATTTACATAACTTTTGGTATGTTTAGGTTGTAATCCCAATGAATTTCCTGTCATATAAATTAACGGTTTTCCATTGGCATCTCTAGGAATATGAAATTGATCTCTGTAGGCAACTAAATCGTCGTTTTTGTCTTGTTCTAAAGCGTAATCAAGACCCAGTTTATATGTAGACAAGGTGAATTATTTTTCAGTTTAAACAAAAATAATAATTCTAAGTTTAGTAATAGATACTAATTACAAAAGAGAAAGCGCTTCAACCTATGATTGAAGCGCTTTCGATATATATAGACGCTGACGCGGAAAAAAACTATATTTAACTAATATACGATATTTGTAACCGTTTGGATGTTTTAATTTACAATTATGAGTGAAAATAATCAATACTTTAA
This sequence comes from uncultured Flavobacteriaceae bacterium, assembly GCA_947498845.1. Taxonomy (GTDB): domain Bacteria; phylum Bacteroidota; class Bacteroidia; order Flavobacteriales; family Flavobacteriaceae; genus Jejuia. The sequence continues at coordinate 18,045 of CANMLX010000048.1, forward strand.
CACGAATACATCTACCTGGAATGATAAAGTCAAAATCCATGCCAAAAGTGATATATATGCTATGGAAGCTTTTAAAAAAGGGAGATCTTCTTTAACACGTTATGAGTTGGATGCTTTAGGCGATGTAAAAGGGAAGTCGCTATTACATTTGCAGTGCCATTTTGGACAAGATACCTTAAGTTGGAGCAGGTTAGGTGCTAAATGTACAGGCGTAGATATTAGTGATGATGGCGTTAAACTAGCAAAAACATTAAACGATGAATTAAATCTTGATGCAGAATTTATTTGTTGTAATGTTTTAGAAACCTCTCAATTTACAAAAGAGACTTTTGATGTTGTGTTTACCAGCTATGGTGTAATTGGTTGGTTGCCCGATTTAAAGCCTTGGGGTAAAATGATTGCCGAACGTTTAAAGAAAGGCGGTACGTTTTTTATGGCCGAATTTCATCCTATAGTTTGGATGTTTGATTATTTAAAAGACCAACCCTTTATGAAATACGGTTATATGCAAGACGAAGTGATTTACGAAGAATACAAAGGGACTTATGCCGATGAAAATTCTAATATGGTAAGTAAAGAATATACCTGGAATCATGGTTTAGGAGAGGTAGTTTCTGCATTAACCGAAGCTGGTTTACACATCGATTATTTAAAAGAATATCATGAAAGCCCATATAATGTGTTGCCTGATTTGGTTAAAACCAATTCTGGAATGTTTGTGACTAAAGATAAATTGTATCCTTTGATTTTTGCAGTTAAGGCTAGGAGGTTGTAGCACTCATAAATACTTAATTTATTTCAAAATATTTAATTGCAGTTTTTTTAATTTCTTCTACATCACTGTAAGCAATCTTTTTTTTTCTCTGTTGTAATATTTGAGTAATCATTATCCATCTATGATCGTTCAGATCAGTCATTTTTTCATTAGATAAATCTTCAAGAAGTGAAGAGACAATAGATTTATCGGCTCTGTAAGTAGAATATAATACAATTGAAAACAATATCGAAACTAGTATTATACTTATAACACCTAGAATAGGTGAATAATTTTGAACTTTATAGTTTATAAAATCATCACTAGCAGTCATTATAATTAAACTAAAACTGAAACCAATAAACGCTAAAAAATGACTTGATTGGTTCAAATATTTTTGTGATAATTCTAACTTTCTAGATTTGAGTTCATTTTTATCATTTATAATGAAGGAGCTAAACTTACTTAAACTGAATTTATAAATCGAAATTAAAGTAATGGCAAAGGTCATTATTTTTAAAATATTCATTTTACACACTTTTAAATTATTAACTTGAATTAGATACTAAAGAAAGCGACCTAGCCCAATCACCAAGTCGCTTTATTTTTTATTAAAACCTACTTTTTAAGCAGGCTTCTGTAACGTTTTATTTTTCTCTTTGAGAATGGCCAATTGTTTTTCTAAAAACGATATGGCTTCCTCGGTTTTATAACTGGCTTTGGAGGCAAAGTCTTTAAAGTCCTCTTTAAATTTGTCCTTACCAGACGCCGTAGCTTTAGAGATATCTTCCTTAACTTCGTTAAAATCGTTGGTAAATTGATCTTTTACTTTTTCACCTTCTTTTTTAAGTTGTTCTCTAGTCTCACTGCCTTTTTGTGGTGCGAGTAGTATTCCTGCTGCAGCGCCTACTAATGCGCCTAAAATTAATGCGCCTTTATATTGTATCATAACTTATTTTTTTTAAAATTAACTATTGTTTACTTATTAGACACATAAAAAGCTTATTTGTTACAAAATGAGTCACTTAAATCTTAAAAAAGAACAAATTTGCGTATTTACTGTTGTTGTTTTATACGTACAATAACCAAATTTTAATTATTTAGAGGTAAAAGTGATTGCACATTTTGCCAGCTACCTCCGTTACTACAGTCTTTTCTCTTTTTCTTTAGAATAGATAACGCTTGCTTACTTCTTAGCCCGCTCCTACAACATAGTACTATTGGTGTTTTAAGGTTTAGAACGTCTTCTATTCTGTCGTTAAAATCTTGTAAAGGGATATTTATTGCATTTTGTACGCTTCCTTTATTAAACTCAACAGGTGTACGAACATCAATTACTGTAGCACCATTGTGTAGCATCTTTTTTATGGTATTGGTATTTGTTTTTAACCCAAAAATTGATTTCAAAAACGCCATTTTATTTATTTTTTAGTCGATAGTCTAAATGGTAGGTATAGTGGACAAACACCAACAAAACTGGTGAGCACAAAAATTAATGCCACAGCTGCTAAAATAATGGCTAGCGTTCCACTTATTAGGTTAGTAAAGTAAAGTATAGCAATAATAATTACAACCGAAATCCTAATGATTTTATCTATTATTCCAACATTTTTTTTCATAGCTTTTAGTTTTAAATTTATAATTCAAAACTAAGCATAGTCATATATCTATACAGTGACTTACATCACATAAGTTTAATTTTATTACGCCCTAGAGTGACTTTACCTTGTTGTTCCAATTGTTTTAAAAGCCTTGAAATGACCTCTCGAGAACTGTTAAGATCGATAGCTATAGTTTTATGAGAAATACTAAGTGTTTTATTATTTATTACAACAGACTTTTTATGCAAATATTCAATTAGACGTTCATCCAGTTTATGAAAAGCAATGCTGTCTATTGTATTAAGAAGTTCTTTAAAACGCAAGGTAAAGCTATTTATAACAAATAGTTTCCACTCAGGGAATTTGTTAATCCAAGTATCCATAAAATTTGCTGGAATTGCAAGAATTTCGGTTTCTATAGACGTTATAGCATAAATTTCACTTGGCTGATTATTGTAGCAAGATTGTAAGGTCATAGCACAGGATTCGTTTGTATTTATGCTGTAAAGAAATAATTCTTGCCCTGTTTCATCACGCCTGTAAACATTAATAGCACCATTTAAAACAATTGGTATTACTTTTATATATTGCCCTAGTCTAATAATTTCTTTTCCAGGAGGGAGTTGTATCAATTCCGATTTTTCTTGTATAACCTTATACAAGTCAATTTGTTTAAATGGGATTTTATATTCAGTCATTATTATAGCCTATTGAGTGTTTAAAAGTAATTTAACTATTGTGGTAAAATTATTTATTGTTTTAAATCGCTTATAATGTAAAAATAAGTATTCATTTGAATATTTGTTAAAATGTTATTATATTTGTTCCATGAAAGTTACAAAAAGAAATTTTTCTATAGATAAGCTTGAGAAAGTAGCTAAGGTATTAAAAACCATAGCGCATCCTGTGAAGTTAGAAGTTTTGGAGCTTTTAGAAAGTGATGAACCATTAGATGTAAGCACTATATGTGAAAAAATAGATTCAGATTGCGAAATTTCTATGATGTCTCATCATTTAGCTAAGATGAAAGATAATGGTATTCTTGTTTCTGAAAAAAAAGGAAAACAAGTGTTTTATAAAATCGCAGATAGATACATATTAAAAATATTTGATTGCATGGAAAATTGTGATTTATTATAGGAAAAAAATTTAATTCAATATTTGAATAAATTAACAAATGTTATAATGTTTTATTATGGAGCTATTAGGATTTGTATTGGCTTTTATAGTAGGAGTATCATTAGGTTTAGTAGGCAGTGGAGGCTCTATTTTAACACTTCCTATACTGGCTTATTTATTTTTATTGGATGAAAAAGTAGCTACAGCTTACTCATTGTTTATAGTTGGAATAGCTGCTTTAGTTGGCGGAATAAAGCAAAGCAGGAATAATAATGTAGATTGGAGAACTGCAATTATATTTGGTATTCCTGCTATTATTGGGGTATGGTTAGTGAGGCATTTTTTAGTTCCAGAATTGCCAGATGTACTGTTTAATTTAGGAGACTTTAAATTTACACGTAGAATGGGCATGCTTGGATTATTTGCTGTACTCATGATTTGGGCAGCATTAGCGATGCTCACAAACAAGAAAGCAAAAATAAGGACAAGAAAAGTAAACTATAATTATCCTTTAATTTTGATTGAAGGTCTAATTACAGGAGCGATAACAGGGTTTGTTGGTGCGGGAGGCGGGTTTTTAATTATTCCTGTTTTAGTTATACTGTCTAATTTAGAGATAAAGAAAGTAATAGGTACATCATTAATAATCATCGCTTTTAAATCTTTAATAGGTTTTTTTCTTGGAGATGCACTAGCTATGACTATAGATTGGAATTTCTTACTTATTTTTTCACTAATTACTGTATCTGGGATTTTTTTAGGTGTTTTCTTAGGAAAATTTGTTAATGAGCAATTAATGAAAAAAGCCTATGGTTATTTTATAATAGTTATGGCGCTTTTTATTGTTACTATGGAATTCGTCATATAATTTTAAACACAATTACTAATGAAAATTGAACAAATTTATACGGGTTGCTTATCTCAAGGGGCATATTACATACAGAATAAAGGAGAGGCAGCAATTATAGACCCGTTAAGGGAGGTAGCGCCTTATCTAGAAAGAGCAAAAAAAGATGGTGTAAACATCAAATACATTTTTGAAACTCATTTTCATGCAGACTTTGTAAGTGGCCATCTTACCTTACATGAAAAAACTGGAGCACCAATTATTTATGGTCCCAATGCGAATACTAGCTATAAAGCACATATAGCAAAAGATGGTGAAGTATTTCAATTGGGGGATGTGACTATAAAAGCCATTCATACACCAGGGCATACCATGGAAAGTACAACGTATTTGTTGATAGACAGCAATGGTAAAGCGCATAGTATTTTTACAGGTGACACGCTTTTTTTAGGTGATGTGGGGCGACCAGATTTGGCTCAAAAAACAGGTAAACTAACTGTGGAAGATTTGGCAGGGTATGCTTACGATAGTTTACGAAACAAAATTATGCCATTACCAGATCATGTTATTATCTATCCGGCACATGGTGCAGGCTCTGCATGTGGTAAAAATATAATGCAAGCTAAATCTGATACCTTGGGCAATCAAAAGAAAACCAATTATGCTTTAAGAGTGGATATGACGAAAGCCGAATTTATAAAAGAAGTTACCGAAGGTTTATTGCCACCTCCTGGTTATTTTCCTTTAAATGTAAAACTGAATAAAGAAGGTTATCAACCTATTGACGAAGTGTTATTGGGTGGATTAAAAGCATTATCACCTATAGAATTTGAAACCTTAGTAAATAATGCTGGAGCCTTAATGCTGGATTTGCGAGAACCACAAGATTTTGCCAAAGCTCATATTCCTAATAGTATTTTTATAGGCTTAGATGGTAGTTTTGCACCTTGGGTAGGAGAGTTAATAATAGATGTTAAACAACCTATTGTATTACTAGTTCCCGAGGGGCGTGAAGAAGAAGCTATAACCCGTCTTTCGCGGGTTGGTTTCGATAATACTTTAGGCTATTTAAAAGGAGGAATAGCAACCTGGAAAAAAGAAGGTAAAACGATTGATACAGTAACTTCTATATCGGCAACAGCATTAGAAGACGTATATAATACGTGCAAAGATTGTATTTTTGATGTAAGGAAAACTACCGAATACAGCTCTGGACATATAAAAGGGGCATATAATACACCTTTAAGTACCATAAATAATTACTTGAACGATTATCCAAAAGACACCAATTTTTACATACATTGTGCTGGAGGTTATCGTTCTATGATCGCCGCTTCTATACTTAAATCCAGAGGGTTTCACAATAGTATAGATGTAAAAGGAGGTTATAAATCTATTTTAGAAACTAACATACCTAAAACGGATTATGTTTGTCCGTCAACACTTTAAACATACATTATGATAGAATTTTTAAGTCAACCATGGCCATGGTATATTTCAGGGCCTCTAATAGCATTAGTTATGTTTTTACTCCTTTGGGTAGGAGGGAACTTTGGAGTAAGTTCAACATTACGAAGTATTTGTTCTATATCTGGTGCTGGTCGTTATAGCAGCTTTTTTAATTTTAATTGGAAAAGAGAACGCTGGAATCTTGTATTTGTACTTGGAGCCATTATAGGAGGTTATATTGCCTCTACTTTTTTACAAAGTGAAGCACCATTAGCATTGAGTAAAGCTACAGTAGAAGATTTGTCTCAACTCAATATCCCATTTCATGGAGATATCGCTCCAATAGAACTGTTTAGCTGGAAAAGCCTAATGACTTTAAAAGGGAGTTTTATTATGGTTGTAGGTGGCTTTTTAGTAGGTTTTGGTACACGATGGGCGGGAGGTTGCACCTCTGGTCATGCCATTAGTGGCTTATCCAATTTGCAATTACCTTCTCTTATAGCTGTAATAGGTTTTTTTATAGGCGGTTTAATAATGACCTTTTTAATCTTTCCACTAATATTTTAATGTTATGAAGTATATAAAGTACTTATTTATAGGCATCTTTTTCGGGATAATAATGACAAAATCTGAAGCAATTTCATGGTATCGCATTCAGGAAATGTTTCGTTTTCAATCCTTTCATATGTATGGTATTATTGGTTCTGCTTTGGGAGTAGGGATTGTTTTGATTCAACTCATAAAACGTAAACATATAAAAACATATAAAGGCGATGTTATCACTATAAAAAATAAACAATTTAGTATATCTCGTTATCTTTTTGGAGGTATTGTATTTGGTTTAGGATGGGCTTTAAGTGGTGCTTGTCCAGGCCCTATGTATACATTAATTGGTAATGGGTTTACAGTATTTGTTGTTATTATTGCTAGTGCTGTGTTGGGGACTTTTGTTTACGGTTTGTTAAAACGCAAGTTGCCTCATTAAACTTAGTTTAAAACACTCTATTACGTAATAATAATCTATTAAAACACTAAAGTTATTCTTAAGTTAAATAACAATTAGCGATTAAAATTTAGATAGGCCTACTTCAACAACAATATCACCCTTGTCATTAATTAAAGCATGCTTTTCCTTAAAACTTTTATCTACCATTATAGCGAGTAAGAAGTTATTGTTGTAGTCTTTTAAAGATTTGTAAATAAAATCAAGAACTATATTACCATTAATGTCTACTAAACCACTTTTGTTATTTTTATGAATAAAAATCCCCTTTTTAAAATCTATTAACTGTTTTAGTATAGGGTTAATATGGGTGAAATATTCTGCCTTAAGACCTAGTTTTTGATGAATGTTTGCCTGTTCTTGAAAGTTTATTTTTAGGTCTTTATTAAATTCTTGAACTATTTCACCAGAGATATTAATTAACAAAATAGGTGAAAATTGGTTTTCTCTTACAAGCGCATGATTTTTATAGAAGTTAGTAGCATATTTATACTTAGCATCAATTACTAATTGATCATTATTGTCTATAAATCCCCAATGGCCACTTTTGGATAACACTCTTGCTCTATTACTAAAAAAAGAATACGGCTGTTTACTATATTTTGCAGGGATTGCTATGTCGCCTTTTGTATTTATAAACCCATATAATTTGTCCTCATTTTGAAAAAACGCTAACCCTTCAGAAAAATCACCAACCGCTACATACTTGTTCGGAATCACTAATTTACCGTTGGTATTTATAAAGCCAAATTTTTGTGTTGCGGTATTATAATGCTTAATTAATCCATCATTAACACTTCCAAAAATGCGTCTGTAATATTCTTCAGAGTTCAAAGTTCGAATTCTACTTTTTTTAATAGCACTAATATACTCAGGCTTAATTTTATAAATAGTATTTAAATTGTTATCTAAATACAAGTATTCAGCTTTTTTACCTTTAAGTTGATCAAGTTCTCTAACCGCAAAATAGGTCCCATTATCATAACTAATTATAGTAGAATACAAGTGGTCACTTACTTGTTTCTGATTTGAAAAAGATCTGAATTTTTTAGACGTTTTAGCCTTGTCATATTCAACAAAAATACCATCCTTTATATTAAAGCTATTTTGGTAATCCCTTACATCTATTTGATTTTTTATTGTAATGCCTTGTTTTATAAGCTCACCTGTTTTATCATAAATATTATATTTTGAGTTATGTTTTGCCCAAAAATAATTACCATCGAATGCACTAACTACTTTACCGTAGTATTGGTTTATCGATAGAAGACCATCTACCTTTTTTTGAGCTGTAACATTACCATAAAAGCATATAAGTATAATAAGGAGTAGTGCTTTTATTTTACCTTTTTTCACATGATATATCATTGTTATAAAACTTGTGTTTATAGGCAACAATATAGGTTAAAAATTTGATTTATAATGTTTTTGCTAATTTCAGAATTTAGGAATTGGTATTAGTCTATCATGAAAAGAAATTGGTAAAAAACACCTTTTCCTTAAAACGTTGTCTCATTACTAATCTAATGTGAATCTTGTTTAAGCGCCTAAGGTGTCACTTCGAGTGTCACGCCTTAGTGTGATGTATTGAGAAGTATTTTAAGTCGAAAATTTATTTGTTTTCGATACTATTTTTTGCAAAAATCCCTCAAACTGGCATAAATCTTTTTATCCGATATTCACATTAATCTATTAAATCAATGATGCGCTTTCAATAGTTCTTTAGGAAATTTAGCTTGAAACCTTTTCAATCTGGGAATAGAAACATTTCTAATATAAGAATGGTTTGGGTGTAACCTTTCGTAGTTTTGGTGGTAAGCTTCAGCAACCCAAAATTTCTGAAAAGGATATACTTCAGCAGCAATTTTAGCATCTAATTGCTTTGCTAAGGCAGTTTTCTTTTCTAATATAATTTGTTTTTGATCTTCGTTTTGGTAAAAGATTATTGAGCGATATTGAGACCCCTTATCTGGTCCTTGACCATTTATTTGTGTTGGGTTTTGAGACGCGAAATAAGCATCTACTAATTGTGAAAAACTTATAACATTAGGATCGTAAATAACTTCTACAGCTTCGGCATGTCCTGTGCGACCAGTATTACTAGCCTCATAAGTTGGGTTGTTTGTATGCCCGCCAGAGTAGCCGTTAATAACTTGATCTACGCCTTTTATACTTTCGTAAACAGCTTCCACACACCAAAAACAACCACTGGCAAAATAAGCTTTGGCTTTACCTTGTTCTAAAGGCACAACAACAGGTTCAGCATCAAGAATAGTTTTTTTTGTTGTTTTATTAGATTGCGCTGTATTTTGACAGCTAAATAAGAGTGCTAAAACGAGGAGTGTTATAAAATGTTTCATGCTGTTTTCTTTTTTAATATGGAAAATTATATAGTAATTGGTATAAGTAGACGTGTAAAATTACAAAACCTTATACCAATTCTTAAAAGAATTACTGTAAAGTAAAATGATGGATTTTGGAATTATACGAGACATATAAATAATACCAATTGGAGTTTGAATTTACTGGAAAGGGAAAATGATGAATTTTGAAATTATATAAGACAGAAAAACTAAACATAGCAGTAGCTACGTTTCTTTTTTATGTTGAAGATAGAATTTCAAAAAACACTTTTTAACTCAGTAAATTCATTTGGGAATTGGTATTAATTACTTTAATGAAACCATGTAAAACTGAGAAATAAAAAAGCCTTCATAAAAATTGAAGGCTTTAAAATATTTATATTTATATGGATTAAAGTTTTGAAAACATTTTTTCCATTTTTGCTTTTTGTTCTTCAGCTAAAACAGCATCGACTAGTATTCTTCCACTATGCTCATCTGTAATTACTTTTTTACGTGAAGCAATTTCAACCTGCACTTGAGGTGGAATGGTGAAGAATGAACCTCCAGAAGCACCTCTTTCAATTGGTACTACAGCTAATCCATTTTTTACATTCTTACGAATGCGATCATAGGCTGCAACTAAGCGATCTTCGATTTGATTTTTGTAATTGTCTGATTTAGAGATTAGGGCCTGCTCTTCTTTTTCTGTTTCACCAAGAATAGCATCTAATTCTCCTTTTTTATGCTTTAAGTGTGTTTCACGTTCTTTTAATTTGTCTTTAGTTTGCGAAATTACTTCCTTTTTTTGCTCTATTTGAACCTTAAACTCTTTAATGTGTTTTTCGGCTAACTGTATTTCAAGTTCTTGAAACTCTACTTCTTTAGAAAGCGAGTTAAATTCTCTGTTATTTCTAACATTTTTTTGCTGCTCACCATATTTCTTTATAAGCGCTTTAGACTCTTCTATAAGGTTCTTTTTTGATGAAATATCATTATCTACAATTTCTAAACCATTAACAAGTTTTTCAAGTCTCATATTTAGACCAGCAACTTCATCTTCTAAATCTCTTACTTCTAAAGGTAATTCTCCACGTAAATTACGAATTTCGTCTATGCGAGAATCTATAAGTTGTAAATCATATAAAGCTCTTAAACGCTCTTCAACAGTAACTTCTTTCTTTTTAGCCATACTTTAAAAATACTTAACAGGATTGGTATTTATCTCCGATAAAATGATTGCAAAATTACTAATTTTTTTTGTAAGATATGTTACTAAACCGTTTTTTGTGTACTGTTCACTTTCGTAATGCCCTATATCTGCCAAAAGAATTTTGTTTTCGGCAGTAAAAAAATCATGATATTTTAAATCTGAAGTAATAAACGCATGAGCACCAGCACTTTTCGCAGCTCCTATAGCAAAACTTCCAGAACCTCCTAAAACGGCAACTTTTTTTATAACCTTGTTTTGAAATGCAGAATGTCTAATAACCCCAGTCTTCATTTTAACTTTTACAAATTCAAGAAGCTCTTTTTCGCTCATCGGCGATTTAAACTCACCAATCATGCCCATTCCTATATTTTGATTTGTGTTTTCTAAGGTTACTATTTCGTAAGCGACTTCTTCGTAAGAATGGTTATTGAATAAAGCTCTAATTATTTTCGATTCCAAATGCTTTGCAAATGTTACTGAAACTTTAGTCTCTTTCTCTGTATGTAGTTCTCCTTTTTGTCCTTTTGTTGGGTTGGTGTTTTCATTGCCATTAAAAGTACCATAACCTTCGGTATTAAAACTACAATTGCTATAGTTACCTATAGCGCCAGCACCTGCATTAAAAAGAGCAGTCCTTAATTGTTCTGCTTCTTGTGTTGGAACATAGGTTGTTAATTTTTTTATAGTGTTACTTTGTGGAATTAAAATGCGTTTATTTGTTAGTTCTAATTGGTTGCAAATCATGTCGTTTACACCTTTTAATGCATTATCTAGAGCTGTATGAATACTGTATATCGCGATATCATGTTTTATAGCTTTCATCACCACGCGTTCTACATAACTTTTACCTGTGAGCGTTTTTAAACCTTTAAAGATTATTGGGTGAAAGCTTACTATGAGATTACATTTTTTGATAATGGCTTCATCTACAACAGCCTCCAGTGTATCAAGCGTAACTAAAATACCGGTTAATTCAGTGTTTTTATCTCCTAACAATAGTCCCACATTATCAAAGTCTTCTGCATAAGCTAATGGAGCAAAATTTTCTAAATGCTTAATAACATCTTGTATAATCATAACGCGTTTATTTACACCAAACCTACACATATTTTTTTCGTTTTAAAAACAAAAGTTCTAAAGGAAGCATTGGATATAATTGCTATTAACCTGAATTCGACCTAAGAACACTATTTTTTAAAATACAAAGACCTTTATATTAAGCACTTAATTTAAATAAGTATATCATGTTACCACTTAGAAGCTATGAAAATGTATTAATTTCTAGCTAAAAACCACTAAACACGCCATCTTCTTCCTTAAACCCGTTTTATGCATTAGAAAGTCTATTACGCCTGCAATCTCCTGCAAACACTGTCGTAAACTGTATTTTTTAATCTCACCATAGCGGTGCTATGTCAAGATTAAGAAAACACCAGTGTTAATTGAATATCACAGCCTCATAACGACCTTCCAACGTATAAAGCGGGTTAAATTACGATAAACTAGCCAGCTAGTCTATCGTGATTATAAGTTGAATCTACCCTATTTAACGTCAGTTCGATGTAACTTATAAGTTTAAACATAATTGATTTGTTTTAACAAATCCAATGTTCAGGCTAGGC
>CANMLX010000049.1 GCA_947498845.1 uncultured Flavobacteriaceae bacterium
GTCGAAATGCGCAGTCGAAGCATACCCCTATGGCTCTGCCTCGGGGATAGTTCGTTTCAAGAAATTTTTTATTTACGAAAAGTTAAATTTTAATTTTAATGTGACTTCCAGTGTAATAAAGCGTCTTAATTTGTGTAATATACTTAAAAGATATCTTTGGTAAGTAAGAAATATACTCGAAAAATAGATCTTATATGTATATAATTGCTACATTTGAAAAGCTCTAAACAAATTAAAAAAATAATAAGATGAAAAAAAGATTAATGGCAATTGGTGTAATTGCATTGACAACATTAGGTATTACGTCATGTTCAAGTGATGATGATGGTGGTGCTCCAAAAGTTGAAAGATCTAACTTTACGTTAGAATTAAGAAACCTTGAAGCTTTGCAAGGAGATTATCAATACGAAGGTTGGATTATTGTTAATGGTCAACCTGTATCTACAGGGACATTTAGTGGTTCGGAAGAGAACTATACGTTTTCGGCAGAAAAAGCAGCTTTAGAAGCAGCAACTAGTTTTGTTGTGTCTATAGAACCTAAAAACGATAGCGATCCAGGCCCTTCAAAAACTAAAATAATGAGTGGGGCATTTAATAATGATGTCGCAGATTTATCTATAGCAGAGATTGCAGATTTTGACAATATTAGTGGTGGTTTTGTTATTGCTACACCAACAGACGATGATGCAACTAATGAAACCCATGGCGTTTGGTTTTTAGAAGTTAATTCAGGAGTACAAGAACCTAGTTTGATGCTTCCTACATTACCAGAAGGCTGGAATTATGAAGGTTGGGTTATTATTGACGATATTCCAGTATCAACAGGTGTTTTTACCAAATTTGATGAAAGAGATAAATTTTCACCATTTAGTGCAGATATAAATACGCCTAGTTTCCCTGGGGAAGATTTTTTAACATCTAGCATAACTTTAAATGGAAAAACGTTAACATTCCCTGCAGATGGAGATGTTACTGGAAAGACAGTTGTTATTTCATTAGAGCCTTCTCCAGATAATGATCCTAGTCCATTTTTCTTAAAACCATTAGAAGGTATGGCAGGAACAGATTTAGCTCCAGCAGCTAATGCAATGCAATCTACAATTACTAATATTAGTAGACCTTTAGGAGAAGTAAAAAGATAATATTAACTTTTAGAGTTATATTTAAAAGCTGCTGGAATTTTTATAATTTCAAGCAGCTTTTTTTTATTAGATAAACATTATAACGGATAAAGTTATTAAAAGTGAAGTTCGATTTAAATTTCAGCTAATAAATGATAGTAATAACACTTAAAAACAGCGCTTTGTCATATCGACAGAGCGAAGTATGCGATGCGCTGAGCATGGTCGAAGTGAGTGACGAGATATCTCATAGGAGTTAGATTCCTCCTTGTTAGCTACGCTAAATACTTTCAATTAAAAAATATTTTAATTTCAGTAGCGTTCGGGACAATATCAATTTGATTGTTTTGTGTAAAATTATGATTATCAGGTTCTAATACGTCGAATTCACGTTATTAAGAATACAAAATCAAAAATACCCCAATCATAATTCCAAACAAAGGCACTAATTTTTTGCGTTTGTTTTTTTCTTTAAAAATAATGCCACCAATAACAACAGCAATAAGTATTTGGCTCCGCTTTATTGCAGAAAGCAACATAATTAAAGCTTCGGGATCTTGTAATGCTTTAAAGTAAAAGTAATCTGCTGTTTGTAATAAAACACCAACAGCAACAATAGACCATTTCCAGGTAAAAGCATTACGCTTTTCTTTGTAAGGAAACCAAGTTATTATTAGAATAACTAAAATTATTAATACGGTATAAAAACAAAACCAAAACTGTAAAGTTTCTGGGTTTAATGCTAATTTTTGAATTAAAAACTTGTCGTATAAACCACTAGAAGCACCCAAAAAGGTGGCACCAATAATAGCAAAAATCCATTTGTTCTTTTTAAAGATAATACCTTCTTTTTTTCCAATTTTAGAATAAAGTATCACAGAAAAAATAATAAGAAAAAAACCAATCCATTGGAGAGAATTAGGCTTTTCCTGATAAATTAAAATAGCACCTATAAATGTAAAGAAGGGACCTGCAGAACGAATGGGGGTAACAATAGTAATAGGTAGATGCTTTAAGGCTTGATACGCTAAGACCCATGATGCCGCCATAATCACAGATTTAATAATTATAAAACCATGAGTTTTTAAAGAAATAGGCGCAAAGTGCAGCCCTAGATTAGCAGTCTGTTTAGGAAAAAACAATGTAACTAAAAATAATGCAAACAGTAGTAAAAAACCAGAACCAATAGTCCCAAAAAGCACGGGAAAAACCTCGTTCCCTTGTACAGCATGTTTTTTACATAAGTTATGTAACCCTAAAAATAGTGCCGCTAATAAACCAAGATACATCCACATAATGGGCGCGAAGATACTTTTTTAATTAATTTTTTAGTTAAATGGGATATGTGAAATTTTGGTATTAAATACTAGTAGACATGTATTTCACAACAAACACAAGCACTATACTTATAACTAAACCAAAGCATACTTTGGCAAGATCCATACCTAAGTTTTTAAACATGCTTTTTCTCCTGTCTTTGTAGTGCAACATAAAATTAATAGCAATCTCTCTTCCTGCAAGTAGACCAATAAATACCCAAGTTGTACTCATAGGAATGTTACTTAACTCTTTAAAGAAAAACAGAACAATACCATAAACGGCATCTATTATAGTTGCCGATCTAATATCTACAGTATTTGTTTTAGATTTAACAATGTTTTGTACAGCGCCACCACGTTTGTACATAATGTAAGCTAATAAAGAAAGTATGATTATTAATGAAATAATTAAAATTCCAAAATCTAATTGCCTTGGTAGATAAACATAAATATTTGCAAAATCTTGTATAAGCCATTGAGACCAAAGAAATCCAGTAGAAACCCATTGTAATATTACCCATATTTTATTTTCTTTTTCGGTAATAGGGGTGTTGATAAATCGTTTTTCTAAAGTTTTTGAAACTAATGCGTATACTACAATAGCCACTACAAATGCTACAATATAGCCTAATAAGGACTTTTGCACCATATTCATTAAATTCTTTTCATTAAAAAAAGTAAGAATTAAAAAAGAAGTACTTACGGGAATTCCTGTACGCGTTAATAGCATTAAAATTAATGGAGGTAGTATATAATACCAGGCAAAGGGCTCAGGTAATGCATATTTTTCTAACCTACCATACGATACATCTCCATCAAACTGTACCCATCCATATAATAACGTTATTGTTAAAATAGACCCTGCAAAAAGCCAGAGAATCCACCATTTTTTTCTTTGATTAGAACTTAAAAATGTTCCTAATGTTTGTATTGTATCATTGCCTACAACAGAATAAGAAGCAAGTATAAAGCCAAGGTACATGACTATTTGAGATGTGATCATCAATTAAATTTATTTAATTCAAAAAATAGCCTAAATGTATAGACAATTATAGAGTATTTGTTATTGTATATGTTAGAATTTCTCAATTCGTAGTTGTTTTTTAAGCCCTCTGGTTTTTCAATATGTAGTACTCTCAAATTTCAAGCCCTAAAACTAATATAATTTTAGGCGTTTAAGAGTATACTTTTTAAATATTTCTCAAAGAGAATGAAATTCTTTTCTAATAATTAAACCAGAATTACCCTTATAAATATTCAGGGTAAACCCCTTAGTTAAATAGGTGTAAACGTGTTGTTATCTACGGTCTTAATTTATAATTTGCTTTATGATTATTTAGTTGTTTTAGAGTGGGTTATAAGTGATTTGCCTCGGAGAAATCCCACGAGGCATTCATTAAAAAAACATTTTGATTTTGAGGCAAGCCTTGGAATTTAAATCTCGATTTTTAAGTAAATTTAAAAAAGACACTATGGTTAAAACCATACATATTACATAAAACGAACATTTGCTAATAGGATTATTTAGCAAAACAATAGGTGAGGGAAGTCTATTCTAAAAGCGGGTACTTAATTTTAAGTTCTCGCTTTTTAATTTTTATTGATTTAACTTATAAAAGCATAAAAAGTAATACATTCTATATATTTGTAAGGCAAAGATTTTAAATACGACGTTATTAAGACCAAACTCAGCTATACTCTATAATGAAAACTTTTAATACTTTTTTTCTTTGTCTTTGCATATTAGTATCATGTGGTAAGGATGATTCAACAAACGAACAAAAACCAGATATTGTTGTAGATACTGAAATGCCAGAAGAAAAAGGATTTATAGCAGATTTTAATTCAGATAAACAAAAAATAAAAGTTAATGAAACAGTCACTTTTAATGATTTATCAAAAGGAGATATTGTATCAAGAGCATGGACTTTTTCTGGGGGAACTCCCAGTATATCTGAAACTAAATCACCATCAATAACTTATAAAGAAGAAGGTGTGTTTGATGTTAGTTTGAAAATAAAATCTACTACTAATGAAATAATAGAACTAAAGAAAGGTTACATAGAAGTTACTAAAGATGATGTTCAAGAACAAAGCGGAGATATTCCTAATGATTATGTACTTAGACTCGATTTTAATAATGATGTAACAGACAAAAGTAGACATAGCAACCCTACAGAACCTATAAATTTTAGTTATACAGCAGATAGAGATGGGAAAGTAAATTCGGCAGGAGCTTTTTTATCATCATCAAAAAGTAATATAAAGGTTCCGCATAGCAATTCGATAAGCCTGGATAAAGAGATGACAATTTCTTTATGGTTTTACTATGAAAAACAATTTGATAATTCATTTTTCACCCTTGTAGAAAAAACAAATCCTGCCGATGGCGGTCATTCAAGATATGGTATGTGGGTATATAATGAAGGGATTATAGAAGTTTGTATAGAACCCGATAATTGCCCTGGGCGTTTATGTCAACAATGTTTGGATGCGCAAAAAGCTTTAGAGCTCAACACTTGGTACCATTTAGCAGGAGTTTTTGATGGCAAAACACTTAAAATATATATTGATGGCGAGGAAAACGCATCTAGTGATGTAAACCCTTCGGGAATATCACAAACGCAATACGAATTATACGTAGGGACAGATCCTTATAATGGGATTCAAAAGTATCTAACTGGGCGTATGGATAATTTGAGAATTTATAATAGAGCACTTTCTAATTCTGAAATTGATGCGCTTTTTAAAGAATAATTTTAAAAAATACTTTTGTATTACACAAAGAAATTAATTTAATTGTTGTCTCGTTAAATAAACTGTTTCTGTAAAAAAATCAGGACGATTAATGTTTTTATTAAAAAATAAAAGAAGTTCTTCTTGAGAATTAAAATCTACTTTTTGTAGTTTTCTATCTATTTCTAAAATTTTAAGCGTATCGCTTTTAAGCTCAAAACCATAAAACAAATATCTATCTCCATCTAGAATTGCTATTATGTTGTAGTTTTTTATGTTATAGGCATAAGCTAGAGATTGATTACAATCATCTACAAGAATAGTATAAGTGATACCATCTTTTTTACTAATAATTACTATATCATTTGGGTCATTATTGTACATCCAACTCCCTAAAAGGTTTGCGTCAATTTCTTTAGTGTTTGGTAAATTAAATTGAGATTCTAGTGTGCAACTTATAAATGTTAAAATTATAAATACGATACTATATTTTTTCATTGCTTTAGGTTTTAGAGACTCAAAATTATGTCTCCCTTAGAATAAATACTATGATATAAATCAGTTTGGTAAATGGGGTATAACTAAGCTTTGTTTTTAAACTGATATATGTCATAGTTTCAATTACACATTCAACTTAATTTTACGATAAATAAAACAAAGTAGTACTATGATGACTATCCATATACAATATGTGAAAATGAAGACTAGTGAAAGTATGTCTTTATATGTGACAAAAAAACTTAAAAAATTAGATGAGCATTTTGATTGGTTAATTAGAGCTAATGTTTCTTTTAAACTAGAAAACAACATTCCTAAAAAAGGCAAAGTATGTGAGATAGAGCTTAGCTTACCTGGACCAAAAATATTTGCTACATCTAATGAGAAAAATTTTGAAATGGCTGTGAAAGAAACCATTTCAGATTTAGATAAGCAATTAAAAAAGCGCAAGTCAAAATTTACTAAACAAAGAATAAGTTCGTGATGAAACATTCAGTATTAAATTTAATCATAAGGCAAATGTGATTATTTGGATGTTACATAACACCTCTAAAAAATAAATATAAACACATGAAAAAAATATTAATACCAGTCGATTTCTCAAAGCATTCAGAGTATGCTTTGGAAACCGCAGCAACTTTAGCTAAAAATTTTAATTTAAAACTAGTTGTTTTACACATGATGGGTTTATCTGAATCTGTACTTACTAAAAATGAGGTAGAAGAAGAGTTTGAGGGACTTTATCATCTCAAACTGGCAGAAAAACAGTTTAAAGACTTTTTGGATAAAGATTATTTAAAAGGTATTAAGTTGGAAACTGCTGTACAAAACTACATTCATTTTAATGAAATTGCAGAAGTGGCGCATAATTACGGTGCAGATTTAATAGTTATGGGATCTCATGGTAGCAGTGGCTTAAAAGAAGTTTTTTTAGGTTCAAATACCGAAAAGGTAGTAAGAACATCAAACATTCCAGTTTTAGTGGTTAAAAAACCTGTTGTCGATTTTAAAATGAAAAAAGTTGTAATAGCCTGTGATTTCAATTTAGACTTTGTAAAACCATTTAAAAAAGCCTGGAAGTTTTTTACTGGCTTAGGAGCAGAGGTAAAAGTGCTTTATGTGAATTTACCTGATTATTTTATTAGTACTAAAGAACTAAATACAAGAGCCTTTAAGTTTTTTCTTAGCGCTGGCATTAATGAAATAGAAGGAAATGATAATATCGTTTGTTATAATGATTATGATTTGGAAACGGGTGTTTCTTCTTTTAGTAAAGCATTCCATGCCGATTTAATTGTAATTCCCACTCATGGTCGTAGGGGGGTGTCTCATTTCTTATCTGAAAACATAGGCGAAGCCATGGTAAATCATATTGATATTCCCTTAATGACTTTTAAGGTTTAGTTAGTTAGTTTTGGGGATTAGAAAGTGTATCTTTTTATAAGATGCACTTTTTTTGCTCTATAAATAAGCCAAAACTACACATGCTTTAATCTGCGTTTATCCTTTAACCCGCTTTATGCAATAAAAAATTTATTACATCTTGTAGCTACTGTAAATACTACCGCTTCGCTGCGTTTTTTAATTTCACCATAGCGGTGCTATGGTGAAATTAAGAAAACACTAGTATTTTTTGCATCTACAAGCTTCATGACAACCTTCTATTGCATAAAGCGGGTTTAAAGACCAATAAACCCCTTTTACATTAGCCACCCAATTGCTGTACATAAAAATAAGTGTGATTTCTTCTAATGTTTCCAATAGCCCAATAATTATCATAAAATAGAAAAGAGAATAGAGAGGCTTAAAAAGTAAAGTTGTTATTATGAATGTAGCCTGAATTACAGCTGAAAATTTAGCCAAATACGTATGAAATGCGGTTGCTTTTCCATACTTAAAATAGGCTATACACATTTGTAGAATATATGGTATAAAAGCAATGATAATAACGATTAGGTTTTGTTTTATAAAAGAAGTTTGAAATACCCAAAGTCCAATTAATCCAACTACAAGTGTTATTTGGTCTCCAAAAGAGTCCAATTGAGCCCCTCGGGCACTTGTTATTTTTAATTTTCTAGCCAAGTAACCATCAATAGCATCGGTACAAAAACTAATTAAAAGAAATCAGGTAAACAGGCTTTGTTTATCATAAACCAAAAATAGAATAAGAAATGGCGCGGTTATTACACGATAAAAAGAAAACCAATCTGCTATATTAAAATTTTTAAATGTTAACATAGTAACGTGTTTTTTTATTAAAACGAAATAAAGAAGTTGGATTTTAAATGGTTAAGATTTATCCATTAAAACGATATTTTTAGTATGAAATGTTTCAAACTTTCTTCTTTTTCCAGTAATTTCTTCTATTTTAATTGTAAAAACAACAGGGGTGTCATCCTTATAAATTTTACTGGAAAATTGATTTATAAAATCTAGGCTTCTATGTTCTTTTTTTAGAATAAGATCTTTTACTCCTAAAGAAAACTCATGCAATAAAGCTTTAGCTTCACTACCTTCATGTTCTTTATAAGTGCCTTGAACCAAAACAGAGGTCCATTCGTTAACAGAATCTATATCCGTAACACACAAAGATATAGCATTGTTTTTACGTAAAGCATTTATTTTGTGACCATTACCAGAATAGCAAACAATGTTATTTTGTGTTTCATCATAGAAATAAGTTATTGGGACAACATAGGGCTCGTTTTTATAAATATAACCCAGATTGCCTAAGTAATTTGTACTTAGTATAAAATTCTTTTCTTTAGTGTTTAAGGATGTAATCATGACTTCGTTTTTTTGTTTGTTAAAGGTAAAGAGCGTCTTAGAGTTAAAGAATGATATTTATCATCATATTAAATGTATTGAGTTATAGCAGTTTTTCTTTTGCACAAAACACTATATCTATACCGTTTGAAGTACCTATTCTATCTGCTCCACAATGGATAAATGCAACAGCCTGCTCTTTATTTGCAATGCCTCCTGAAGCTTTAATTTTTGTATTGTTCCCTATTGCAGCTTTAATGATTTGTATATCTTTTAACTGCGTTTTTTTATTAGCAAACCCTGTAGTAGTTTTTACATAATCTACATTTGCTAGCTTACATAAAGTACAAGCTTTACGTATTTCGTAATTATCAAGGTAACTGGTTTCAATAATAACTTTTAACACGTTATGGCCAACAGCATTTTTAACAGCCGAAATATCTCTACGTGTTTCCTTTGTAAGTCCAGATTTAAACAGACCTAAATTCATGACCATATCTATCTCATCAGCCCCATCCTCTATAGCTTTTTCAGCTTCAATAACTTTGGCTTTGGTAGACATCGTTCCTAAAGGGAACCCTACTGTAGCTACTATTTTTACGTCATGTCCATTTAACTCATTTGCAGCAGTGCGTACCCAACAACTGTTAATACAAACAGCATAAAAATTATAATATTTAGCCTCATCACAAAGTTTAATGATATCTTCTTGTGTTGCTATGGGAGTAAGTAATGTATGGTCTATATATTTATTAATCTCTTTCATGAGTGTTGTGCTTTTTATTTAATTAATAATATCCAGTTTTGTAGCATGCTTTGCTGTCTTTCTATCCTTTTTTAAAGCTTTTTTTCATAATACTTATATTTATGAATAAAGTAGCTTACGTTTTTTTTCTTTTTATAGCTTACTAAAGCAAAAAACAACCAGCTAAATGCACTAACAAATAATAGTCTTTGAAATAAACCTCTATATTCAGGATATATAAATATTAAAAATGTTAATACCATCGCAAGGGTACACATGGTTATAGATTGTATTTTGTGCTTAACTTCTTTTAAAATAAAAATTAAAAGAATGCAAAAAACACAAAAAGCTATGCCTGTTAACAAAGAGAATAAGGAGTGTAAGGCATCATAAGTATAATTGTATCTATATACTTTATAATCCAAGCCAGCCATTTCAAATATGCCTGTTAGCAAAAATGAAAAGCTAAAAATTAAAAGAAACACGATCTGTAGAATATTTGTTTTTAAACTTTTAAACCCCAACGCTATTATAGATAAACTCATAAGCATAATACTACTATTCATAATCCAATTATTTGGGACGTTTTGTGCACCTAATTCGCTAATAGAATTTCTAATTATAGAGTAATCTTTAAAAGAAAAAAAGGGTAAAACAAAAATTGTGATTAAAAGTATCGCATAAGTTATTGTATATAAAACACCATAAAATCGCATTGTTTATAATATATAAGGGTTAAAATCGTATTTTTTTAGCACAGATAATAAATTCATTATTGGTATTTTTATTGAATAACTACCCGTATAGGATGGACAGATCACACAATCATCAAAATAATACTCAACATATTCGTCATTCACAACAAAGTTGTCTTTGTATTCAAAAAAATCATCATTAGATATTCTCCAACATTCATAGTACATCTTGCCTTTTATTATTTGCTTGGTAATTTCTTCGTTTAATATAATTGTTAATTCATCTTCGGTGCCTTCAACAAAAAAATCATCATAATTCATAAAGACCCCTCTATTTAGATCAAAATTCATACAATCAAAAGTATAGGTAGGGTGTAAGGTGCCAGAATAAAAGTTTTCTTTATAAAACAGGATGCTTACTAACTGGTCGTTTAGATTATAAATTTTATAATCTATATACCTTTTATCTCTAGACCTGCTAGTTTTTATAGTATCGCAGATACTATTTTTTTTATTCCTTTCAATTTCAGCTTCTGTACCAATTATATCTATATAATGTTCGTGTATATATTCGTTGAAATTCGCATGGGTAAGTTTTATAGTTTCATTAAGTAACGGATAACTAAAATCTATCACAAAATGATCTGCTTCTTTAAAATATTTTTTTTCAATAATTAACTCTTGTAATTCATTACGTTCGTCCTTTTTCTCTATGAGTGTTTTTTGTTTAAGCTCAATAGCATTTACTTTGTTTTGGTTTATGTCTTTATCTGCGACAGATAAAGAATCGTTTATCGTTTGTGAAGTCTTAGGAATAGCTTCGTAAATAACCTCAGGTGTTTCTTCTTTAGGGTCGTTTTTACAATTAAAAACTAGTAGTAGTACTATTAAGACTATATTTTTCATTTTTAGTTTGTTTTTAGTTCGAAAGATCATGTTATACGTCTAAAATCATTGCGCAAGATTTATGATTATTAAAAGGATATTTATAACTAAACTTGTTATTAATAGATTCAAAACTATTTTTGGTTTCTGTAATGTTAATATAGCGGCATTATGAGCACTACAAACAGCTACAGATAAAAACACCATAAACATTTGTAATGTATCGTGCCCATTTATTAAAGTGTACATTATGGCGATTGAGCCTATGCAAGTAGATGCTATAATTGCTATTGCAGAATAACCTAAATAGTGTTTAGAAAAATCGGTGTTTATTTTTTGATAAAGTGTCATGTTTAAATGTTTTTTTTGATTACATATTTTTAAATAACAATTCCAGTTTTGCAAGCATAATGAGCTCACTTTTATTTTTTCCAGAAAATGAATTAGCAATGATTTCGGCTGTTTTTAATATCAAAGCCCTTTTTTCTTTAGAGAAAGCTTTTGGATACTCTTTAGCATAATCACAAAAACTATCAAAGCAATAGTTTGCATCCATTTGTTCGTAATCAAACCAATCAAAAACTATTTCCATTTGGTAAGCGACAGGTTCTTGATAATTGTCTTTAGCATCATCAAGATCTTTCCAATACGTTACTACGAGCTTTTTTAGCGCATCATATTCTACGTTACGGACCACTTTATCTGATGCAGCTATGGCGTAAAATAACTTCCCTAAATTTTGATAAAATTTTATTTCTGGTTTATCTATTGTTTGTATCATGGTTTTATTTTTTTGTAAAATTAAAGCGCATCTATTTTTAAGGAAATGACATTTATCAGTTCTTACTAAATACCTATTTTATTACTTTTACACTATGGAGGTTTTTAAGAAGACAAGCAATGTTTTTAATATACTCTCTGAAGCGGTTTCAGAAGGCATTATTATAGTTAATAAAGAACAAATAATAGTTGCAACAAACGAATCTGCTAATGAGTTATTTGGTTACAAACAGGGTGAGCTAGAAGGAAAACCTCTGGAAATATTGATTCCCAAAAATTACCATCACACGCATTCTAGGCATGTATCGGGCTTTTTAAAAAATAGTGACAAACGTAAAATGGGGCATGGTCGTGATTTGTATGGCGCACGAAAAGACGGTAGTTCTTTTCCTGTAGAGGCTGGTCTTAATCCCTTTACTATATATGGTAATGATTATGTTATGGCACTAATTACAGATATTACTGTAAGAAAAAAAGCAGAACAAGAATTAAGGCATTGGGCAAATATTTTTGAAGAATCTCTTAATGAGATTTTTATTTTTGATGCAGAAACCTTAAAATTCATAAATGCAAATAGTGGCGCACAAAATAATATTGGATATACTTTAGATGAGTTGATACAATTAACTCCTGTAAATATAAAACCCGATTTTAATGAAGATGAATTTAGGGCTTATATAAATCCTTTATTAAAAAATACATTACCAAAACTTAAATTTAACACAATTCATCAACGTAAAGATGGGAGTACTTACCCTGTTGAAGTGCATTTACAAAAATCTCGCATAGGAAATAAAGATACCTTAGTTGCCATTATTTTAGACATCACCGAAAGGGTTAACTATACCGAGAAATTAGAAAAAACAGTAGAAAAACGCACACTACAATTACAAGAAGCTTTACAAGTAGAAAAGGAACTTAATGATTTAAAAACAAAATTTTTATCCTTAGTATCTCACGAATTTAAAACGCCTTTAAGTGGTATTTTATCATCGTCTACTTTAATAGGGAAATATACCTCTACCGAGCAACAAGACAAAAGACTAAAACATGTAAATACCATTAAAAATAAGGTGAAATACCTTAATAATATTATTAATGATTTTTTATCAATAGAACGCCTGGATAGAGGTAAAGTAAATTACAAGTTTTCACAATTTTCGTTAAGTAAAGTTATAAATGAAGTCATTTACGATGCTAATATGTTACTCAAGCAAGGACAAAAAATTGTTTACCCAGAAAACATTGATGATATCGTTATTGAGTTTGATGAAAAGATATTAGAGCTCATTTTAAATAATTTGATTAGTAATGCCATTAAATATTCTCCTGAAGAAACAACAATAAAGGTTAGTGCTATTGTTGTAGATAGTAAAATGAAAATTGAAATCATCGATTCGGGTATAGGGATTCCAAAAGAAGAACAAAAACATGTGTTTAACAGGTATTTTAGAGCAGAAAATGCTCTAATTACACAAGGTACAGGTATTGGACTTAATATCGTTAAAAGTCACTTAGAAAATCTGGGAGGCACAATTACATTTACTAGTGAACAAAATAAAGGGACTACCTTTACAGTAACCATTCCTACGTCTAAAACAACGCATAAATTATGAAAACGGTACTATTAGTAGAAGACGATCTTGCATTACGCGAAAACACTGCGGAATTATTAGAACTTTCGAACTATAAAGTAATTACAGCACCTAATGGTAAAATAGGTATGGAAATGGCAATGCAACACATTCCAGATATTATTGTATGTGATATTATGATGCCTGAGGTAGATGGTTACGGTGTGTTAGAAGCAGTAGCGTCACATGAGCAAACCATGTATATCCCTTTTATTTTTCTTTCTGCTAAAACCGAGCATAAAGAAATAAGAAAAGGCATGAATCTAGGTGCCGATGATTATTTAACTAAACCTTTTGATGAAGATGAGTTATTAAGCGCCATAGAGAGTAGGCTTGCCAAATCAGAGATTTTGTCTAAAACAATGTTAGACGCATCAAAAAAAAAAAATGATGATACAGGAGATGGCTTAAGAAACCTAAATGAGCTTAAAAACTTTTTTGATGATAATGGAACAGTATTAAATTTTAAAAAAGGAGAAAGTATATATCGTGAAGGCGATCACTCCAATAATGTATACCTTATATTAGATGGTGTCGTAAAAAGCCATAAAATAGATGAAAGCGGCAAAGAGCTTATTACAGCATTACACAAAGCCGATGATTTTTTAGGTTTTACATCGTTTATGGATACTGTGCCTTATCAAGAATCTGCTACAGCAGTTGAACACGTTGAATTAGCAGGAATTTCTAAACAACATTTAAAAGAAATTTTAGTAAAGAGTCACAGTGTATCATTAGAGCTATTAAATGTACTCACTAATAATATTTCTGAAATAAAAGAGCAACTACTTCAAATGGCATATAGCTCTGTACGCAAAAAAACAGCACAAACCATAATACAATTTGTACAAGTTTTAAACAAAAAACCAAACGACCCCATTAAAATTTCTAGATATGATTTGGCAAGCGTTGCTGGTATAGCTACAGAAAGTTTAATACGTACTTTATCCAGTTTTAAAAAGGATAATCTCATAGAGATTGAAGGGAGAAATATAAAAATTATAGACATACAGGGGCTTCAAGCAATAGATTAGTAAATACTGATATTTGTCATAATTTAGATCATTATTGCGCAATACTTTTGTCTGTAAGAAGTATTGAAGATGAAAAAAATTTTAATTCTAACAGATTTTTCTAAAAATTCGTTAAATGCTATGGCATATACCATGGCTTTTTATGCGCACACACCAATTTTTTACGTTTTAGCGCATATAACACCTCCAAATGGCATGTCTTCCCTAATGGAAACTATGCATGGGTATTTTACAGGAGAAGCTGTCACTCATAATCTTGTTATGGATGAACTGGATGTAATAAGAAAAAGAGTGTTAGCACAATCAAGCCTTAAAAAAAATCAAATCAAAATAGCGTGTTTAGAAGCTAGTTTTACACAGGGGATTAAAACAATTGCTAATAAATATAATGTGGATTTAATAGTCATGGGAACTAAAGGTAAATCAAACGCTACAAATAAAACAATAGGAACCTATACTACTGCAGTTATTACCAAAGTAAAATACCCGATATTAATTGTACCAGAAGCGGCAACGTTTAAAAAATCGCCAAATATTGTTTTCCCTACAGATTACGATTTTGTATATAAGGCAAAAGTTTTAAATACACTTTTAGAACTTGTAAAAGAACATAAATCTAATTTAAGCATACTGCGAGTAGCCAATAGTAATTTATCACTTTCTCCCTTTCAAGAAAAAAACAGAGCCTATTTAAAAGATTATTTAAACGATGTTTCGGTAAGTTTTCATCGTATTAATCAACCAGAATTAGAACAAGGCATACAATTTTTTATCGATACGATGCAAATTAATATGGTCGCTATGGTTGCCAAAAACTTAAATTTTTTTCAAAAATTACTGTTTAATCCAACATCTAGAGCAGTAAAAGTAAGCTACCTTTTAAGCGTTCCTTTTTTAGTACTTCACGAGTAAATTTATTGTGATTAGTAAAGTAAAACTGATCAATATCATTTCACACACAGTATTCGGTTCATAGTTTTGAGGTATCATTAAAAACACTTCAAAATGAAAAAAATAGTAATACCAACAGATTTTTCAGAGACTTCGATGAATGCCATAAAATATGCAATGCAGTTATTTAAGTATGATAGGTGTGAATTTACCATAATGCATGCTTTTGCAGATGAAGTCTATGAGACCTCAAAAAATATGGATAAAGAAGAGTTTAAAAAATATAAACAATCGTTTCAACAAAAGACAGATAAAACGTTAAAGAAAGAGATTGATGAAATGCTTAAAATTTCTCCAAATCCAAGGCATAAATATAACCATGCCTCTCGTTTTGGAAGTTTAGTAGATGAGACTAATAGAATTATTGAAGAAGAGAATATCGATATAGTTATCATGGGAACCAAAGGGAAAACCAATAATAAAAACATCACTTTTGGAAGCAATACATTACAAGTCATAAAATATGTAAAATGCCCTGTTTTAGCTGTTCCAATTGGTTATAATGATATATACCCTAAAAACATAGTATTTCCTACAGACTATATGGTGCCTTTTAAACGTCGTGAGCTCAAATTGTTAAGTACGCTAGCAATGAATTTTGTGGCTACAATTACCTTTCTTTATGTGTCTGAATATAAAGGATTATCCTATAGGCAATTGGATAATAGGGAATTTTTAGATTGTTGTTTCACCAACAATAAAACTTCTTATATACAAATCTCAGGAAAAGATTTAACCAAAACCATAAATCAAACTATTACAGACCATAACATAGACATGTTAGTCATGGTAAATGAACGACATTCATACTTAGAAAACATTTTGTATCGCTCTACGATAGAGAAGATAGGATTAGAAATAAAAATTCCATTTCTGGTACTTCAAAATTTATACCGCCAATCATAAATAAAAACATAGTATTATGAAACACATATTATTACCCACAGATTTTTCAGATAACGCTTATAATGCGATAAGTTATGCAGTACAATTCTATCGGGATATAGAATGTGAGTTTTACTTACTTCATACGTATACACCTGCTATTGTAGTGGCTGGAAATATAATGGATAGTACTCCTACACTCAATTTACATGATGTAGAACGAAAAGTCGCCACACAGAAGCTTAATGATATTAAAGGCAAATTACTTAGAGATTTTAATAACTCAAATCACACATTTGCTACCATAGCGTCATTTAATTTACTCATTCCCGAAATGAAAGACATTATTAAAGAAAACAATATCGATTTGGTAATTATGGGAACAAAAGGCGCAACAGGTGCTAAAGAATTACTTATTGGTACGCATACCATGTATGCCATTAAAAAACTAAAGTGTCCTGTAATTGCCGTGCCTTCTGGTTTTAAATATGAAAAACCAAAAGAAATTTTATTTCCTACAGATTATAAAGTGAAAAAATCGAACAGATATTTAGAGTTAATAAGAAAAATATGTGAAGAACATAATTCCAGATTGCACATATTAAATGCGTATTACAATATTCCTTTAGCAGAAGAGCAAAAACGCGTTAAAGTGTTTTTAGATGCTTTTTTTATTGACAATGCACATCTATTTCATATTACAGAAGGAGAGGAGCTTATTGAGGCCATAGAAGCTTTTGAAGTAAAACATAAAATTAACTTCCTAATCATGATACATAACAAGCATACATTATTCGAAAATTTACTTTTTAGACCCATTATCAATCAAATGGTGTATCATACCAATGTACCTTTTTTGGTAATTCCTTCTGAAGAAAGAATGAACCGTTGATATACTTTAGGCTGATAATTATCATAGTTTAAACATGTTAAGCATACTACCTTTATCACAGGAACTTATAAATTAAAACAGATGAAAAAAAAGATATTAATACCAACCGATTTTTCAAAAAACGCTTGGTCGGCTATAGCTTATGCAAGTGCACTATATAAAGATAAAAATGTAGACTTCTATCTACTAAATACCTTTAGTGTTAATACTTTTATACTTGAAAGCCTTATGGCTCCCGAACCTGGAGAACCTCTTTACGAAGAAGCCAAAGAAAAATCTTTATTAGGACTCGATAAATTATTGGCAGACATAAAAGAAAAACTTGATGTAAACCCAAACCATAACTATTATACAGAAA
Organism: uncultured Flavobacteriaceae bacterium; assembly: GCA_947498845.1. Taxonomy (GTDB): domain Bacteria; phylum Bacteroidota; class Bacteroidia; order Flavobacteriales; family Flavobacteriaceae; genus Jejuia. Next base: position 17,300 of record CANMLX010000049.1, read on the forward strand.
GTATATTTAATAGCCCTATAGCAGCTATTAAAAATTGTATAGAGGCTAAAGATATTGAACTTGTTATAGCAAGTAATAAAGGAGAAACTAATGATTTAGATACTGTTATGGGAAGTAACGCTGTAGAAATGATGGAAAATGTTAGAAATTGCCCAGTACTTATGATTCCATCTAATATAGCCTTTAAAGTTCCAAACGAAATTGTATTCCCAACAAGTTTTAAAACACATTTTAAACGAAGAGAATTAGCACATTTAATTGAAATAGCAAAAATCACAAATACTCCTGTTAGGGTGTTACATGTTAATAAAGAAGACCAGTTATCTAAAGAACAAATTGAAAAAAAAGCATTGCTAGAAGAGTGTCTGGAAGGCATAAGCTATTCGTTTCATTACCTTGAAGATACAGATATAAAAAATGGGTTAAAGCTATTTGTGCAAAGTCGTGAAAGCGAGATGATAGTTTTTATTAATAAAAAACATGCATTTTTCGATTCTGTTTTCACAAAACCTATGGTAAAAGATTTGGGGTATAATGCCAAAGTACCTGTATTAACACTGCACGATTTAAGAAATTAAAAAGTATGACAATTGTCATTTCATATCAACTTACACAAGAGTAGTTTTATACTACGTTAATTATTAATCTAAAAATAGAAACATTATGTCATTAGTAAAATTTAATAACAGGAGAAGGTTTCCATGGCTAGGAGACAGAATAACAAATTGGTTAGATACAGACGATTTTTTCTCAGACGATTTCTTTGTGAAAGATAGAAATTTACCTGCCATGAATGTAAAGGAAAATACAGATAATTTTGAAATAGAATTGGCTGTGCCTGGCTTTTCTAAAAAAGAAATTGAAGTATCACTTGAGAATGATATTCTTCACGTGTGCGCAGAGAAAAGTAAAGAAGAGGTTGAAGAAAACGAAAATGGATATACACGCAAGGAGTTTAACTACAATTCTTTTGATCGCAAATTAAAAATGCCTGCATCTGTAAACCAGGATAAGGCTATTAAAGCAACTTATATAAATGGGCTACTAACACTTAAATTAGAAAAAAGTGAAGCTGCTATAGAGGCACCAAAAAAAGTAATAGAAATCTCATAATTTAAATTCAAGGGTAGAAATTTTATTTGAGGGAATAGCTTTCTACCCTTTTTAATATAAAAATACCATGGCTATTAATCCTACCCATATAAAATATATTAAATGGCGTTCTCCAGAAGGATTACATGAAGATACCATACAGTGTATATCACAATTACAGTTTATAAACGATGAAGTAAATTTTTTAAATGAACTTATAAAAGTACATACTTTAGACCTTATATCAGGAACTACTTTTGAAAAAAGTAGCGTTATAGTTAGTAAACTTATAACATTACAAAAAGAGTTTAAGCCTCTAATTGAACAAGTAGAACTACATCGAAATAAGCTTCAAACACTTATGGATGATATTGATGTCCCAGACGAACAGGAAGATTATAAGGCAGAACATTACAAATTAATGTTTGAATCGATTGGGTTTAATTCCAAGTTTAAAAAATTAAAAAAAGAAATATTTAGTCTTATTTCATCAATACTAAAATTTAATAAGCAAAAAAGATTATTAAATTAAATCAATTTCAATGAGAAAATACCTGTTTTTATTAGTTCTTGTAATTACTAGCTGTTCATCTACCAAAATGGTAAGAGAGTATAAAAAAGACACATCATTTATAGCTCATAAGGTACTTGTAATTGGTATAAGTCCAAACTCTAAAATAAGAGAAGCTTTTGAAAAAAAAGTAGTTAACGCATTAGAGAAAAAAAATGTTAGAGCTGTAAAAAGTATCGATTTTTTTGAATCTTCATTTTCTAACAATAAACAGCCTTTAGAACAGATAAATGCTATTGAATACAAATTGTTAGAAGCTGGATTCGATGCTGTGCTTTTTACAAAAATAACAGGAAAACAGGAAAAAATTAGTGTTTTGGATGCTTATCAAAACTTTGTAAATACCTATCAAAATTTTGAAGACTACTATTTAGACAATCAATATCTCTTCTACATGGAAGAACAACAAAAACTGGCTCATATTTATACTACAGAAACCTCACTATTTTGTATTTGTTTAGGAAAAGAAAGAGAGTTAATATGGACAGGAGAAATTGAAGTAGTAGAAACTAAAAGGCCTAACAGAAGCATTAATCGTTATTTAAATATACTTTTAAAAGGCTTTAAAAAAAATAAACTATTAGTTTACAATAAAGTATAAGTACATGAAAGTTCTAATATACAGTGCCAAAACTTTTGAAATTCCATATTTAAAATTTGCAGCTAAAAATAGAGCACTTCAATTAGAGTTTGCCGAGGAAAGATTAACATCGAAAACAGCAATAAAAGCTATTGGATTTAAGGCGATCTCTATTTTTTCTTCAGATGATGCTTCTCCCATAGTATTAGAAAAACTCAGAGATTTTAGAGTTAAATATATCACGCTTCGTTCTGTAGGGCATGATAATATCACTATAAAAGTTGCTAATGGTTTTGGGTTTAAGGTTGCTAATGTACCTAAGTATTCACCTAATGCCATAGCAGAGCATGCTATTTGTTTGTTATTAGGTATTAATAGGCATCTTATTTTAGCAAATAAACAAGTTAAACATAATAATTTTGCATTAAACAATCTTGTTGGGTTTAATTTATATAAAAAAACAGTAGGCATATTAGGAACAGGAAAAACAGGTCGTATTATAACTAAGATATTACATGGCTTTGGATGTGAAATATTGGCCAATGACATTACAATTGATAGAGAATTAATAGATTCGTTTAATGTAGAATATGTGCCTAAACATGTTATTTGTAAAAAGGCAGATATTATAATAGTTAGCTTACCACTTACATCGCAAACACATTATTTAATAGACGAAGCTTTTCTTGATAAAATATTTCCAAATACCATTTTAGTTAATATAGCCAGAGGAGGAATAGTAAAAACAACTGCAGTATTACAAGCTTTAGAATCTGGAAAATTAGCTGGATATGCAACAGATGTTTATGAAAAAGAAAGTGGAACTTTCTTTTTCAACCATTCAAATAAAGAAATTAAGGATGCCAATTTAAAAGCACTCATAAATCATCCAAAGGTTTTATTAACACCACACCAGGCATTTGCAACTAAAGAGGCCTTAACCAATATTGCAGAAACTACAATTTATAACTTAACATGTTGGAAATCTGGTGTTACATGCTCAAACGAGCTTCACTAAAAATCAAATTAGTAAATAACCTTGGGGTATGCCTCAAAACATTTTAATCTCGATTATCGAATAAAAACTAGTTAAGTGAACGTATTTTACAGATGGGTTTGATATTATCTTAAAACTAATAATGGTATTCTTGTTTTATAACTAATATCCTTGTTTTCAAACCCGAACAAAAAGCGTTCTATAAAATTAGATTTTGGGGCGATAAAAAGAGCATGTATATCATGGTGTAGTAGTTGAGACATTACATCTGTAGCCACAGGAACAGAGACCTCTTTTATAGCGTAATAATCATATGTTTGTTCATCAAAAAGGTATTCTAAACACTGTTTGTGTTGCGTTTTCTCTTCGGGTGTATCGGTAGAAAAAATATCTAAAACATCTAAAAAAGCGCTATGATGCGATAGTAATTCTTTTAATAAAACCAGTCCTTTTTTATTGGAGTCTTTACAATCTTCAGAAGAAAATAAAACCGATTTCACTTCTCTGTACTTGTAATTTTCGGGAATAACCAATACAGGACAATCTATTTTACGTATAACGTTTAATGTATTACTCCCAAACAAATTTTCCTTTGCTCCCGAGGCACCATTAGTTCCCATAACTATTAAATCAATATTTTTAGAAACTATGGTTTCTTTTATGGCATTTGTTAAATTATCAAAATCGAATAATTCTTCAAAATAGAAATTATTGGTAGTATGAACGCTATTAATTTTCTTTATAAATTGTTTTAAATCTTTTTTATTATCCTTGACTATAACATTATGTAATGACATATTAGAAGGAGTAGACATAAAATCATCTAGAATAAACTCTGATTGTTTTTGTACATTTAAAACATAAAATGTGCATTCTATATTTTTAAAAAATTGCATGGCGTAACTAACAGCATTGTATGAATTTATGGAAAAATCGGTTGGTAAAAGAATATGTTTCATGGTGTAATAGTTTTAAGGTAAAATACTTAGAGAAGACGATTTATAAAATGATATTGGTCATATTAAAAATGTAGTATAATGTTCTCGTATAATGTTACTTTCCTTAGGAGAAAAAATGTTTTATATACTAACATTATTAACAGAAAACTATACTAGGTTTATTGAAGAATAAATTAAAAACATAGTTGAGTTTTTTATGAATTTTTATTGCGATAATAAAGCAATAGATAAAGTTTTAGATGTATTATATTAAATAGAATGTACTATTCAAGTAATACCAATTTTGCTATAAAATGAGGTATAAATAATTTGAGTTATTTTACAGGAGTTCAAAGCATAAAAATCAAGCATAGCCTTAGCTCAATGTCATTAAGTTAAGCTCAATTTGTATAATTTGTCACATTGAGCGCAGTCGAAATGTAATTAAATTACAAGTTTTTATAGAAATAAACGCATTTAGTTTAATGATGAAAACTTCTTAACTTAATGACATTGAGCCTTAGCTACGGTTATTTTTTTAATGCAGAAATCATGTAAAAGAAACGAATTATATGTCGCATTTTATGGTAGAATTGGTATAAGTACAACTCAAATTTAAAAAGACAAAATACCAATTAAAAGATTATCAATTATTTACTATTTCGATTACTACCTATAGCATATGCCACTAAACCAATTACTATAACTCCTACAATGCCAATAACCCAATAAAAAAGTGTAGCGGCTCCAGAAACAAGGTCATCATCCAAATCGGATAAATTAAAGCGGTTACTTTCAGCTTCGTCTTTAGGAATATAAACATAGTAGGCCATAATTTGTTCTGCCTCTTTAATTTTTTTGTAAAAATCTTTAAAGTCTTCAGGTTTTACATAACTGCTTTTGTTTTGGTATTCATAATTAATATATAGAATATCCCTTGCATTATTCATTTTGGTGTGTAACGAAAAATCAAAATTTTTAGACGTTATGTTATAATTTTCTTTGCCAAGTCTCCATCTTCTTGGGAGTTTAACCGTTATTTTATGTTTTCTATGTGTTGGATAATATAACGCATAGGGCGTGTTTCGGTTTTTTTCATCAGGTGATATAAAAACATCTAAAATATTGTATGGAGTAAATTCTACTTTAATATTTTTTTCTTCGCCAACCATAGGTGTCCATATATCATTGATTTTATAAGACTCTTCAACTATAATTTTATTGACCAAACTATCATCATCAAAAATAGGGTCTTTTAAAACTTCAACACCATCATAAATATTATCATAATAACTTTTAAAATCTTTACTTAAAGAAGATATACTTCTAGATTTATAGCGCGCTCTCATAATATCAGCCTCGGCTTCTCTGTATACAGTCATACTATTTAAAATACCAGGACCTCCAATTTTAGGTAAATCGTAGGTGTCAAATACTTCAACTAAATCTTCGCTTTTAGAAGTAATTTGTTCTAAGTCCATTACTCCTTTTTTTATTACCAATGCTTTGCCATAATTTGGAAAGGCAACAGACTTGTGATTGCCAAATTGATTACTATTGGTAGGATCGTAAAACAAATTACTAGCCGTACTATCTATAACTTTTACAACTACATGATCAAACACTTTTGGTGATGGCAAAAATTCATGAAGCGATTCACCATACCTTGTGTTAATTAGAACAGGATAGGCTTTTATGCCCATGTTTCTAAGCATATTAACCATAAGCCAACTTTTATCTTTGCAATCCCCAAAGCGTTGTTCTAGTACTTTATTAGGTGAAAAAGGTTTATATGCACCTATACCAGATTCTAATCCAAGATATCTTATATCTTCTTGTATAAATTTTAGTGTTGCCAAAATGCGTTCGCCTTCATATTCAGAACTATTTTTAATCTCTTCAATTTTTTTTTGCAGTGATTTAGATGGGGTAATATTATCCTGATATATGTTTAGTGCCCAATCTACAACAGCTTCCCAACTTTCAAAATCAGTAACAAATAAATTTTGATAGGAAAAATACCAGCTAGGTGTGTTTTTTTCAAATTTTGGGGCTTTTGTAATTGTAGTCTGCCAATTATATGTTTTATACCCTTTGTAAGTGTCTATTGTAGGTGCAACATCTGTATTTAGTGTTTTGTAAAATAGTTTCTTATTAGAAATGAGTGTGTAATTAATTTTACCTATTGGTTGAAAATCGTTTAACGAAGTACCACTTGAAAAATGATTACGATGAATAGGGTTGAAGCCTCTAATAGTATAACTATAGTCTAAAATATCACCTGTTCTAATATCGGCTAAATTAGCTATGGCATTAAGGCTGCCATCGTAAATATAGCTCTCTGCATTAGACTCTTGCCGGATACTTTGAAAATCGTTAATATTTAGCTTATTGATGGTTTTTCCATTTCGAAATACAGTAATATCATGGAGCAACAACTGCTGATAAGTAGGATCATAATTTATAGAAATAGATGAACCTTCTTGTACACCAACATTATCGGTTATTTTGCGTACGATACGTGTATACCGTTCTTTTTTAGGAATATGGATTTGCTCATCGTTAAGTAAGGTTAACAAACCGTACGAAATCTCTTTTAAGTCTATATCTGGATTTTTATCGTAAGATTGGTATGTAACCCATGATGGTGTGCTTTTTATTTCAATTTGAGCAGAACAAATACTAAAACTGAAAGCAAAAACGAAACTAAACGTGTAGAGGCAAGTAGTTTTAAAAGGCATATACATTAATTTAGAAGACAAATAAACTAAAAATATTATATAACCCTCTGTAGCATAACGTGTATAATTTCACATTAACGATTTATCTGGTTTTTGATTGATGCGCTGTTAACTTATAGCTTACTTTTCTTATGAGAACAGCGAATAGAGAATAGTGTTCAATACCATTTTCAACTTAAATTTACTCAATAAAACGGCATCTTTTTACTTAATATTTCAAAATAAAATACAACCGTAGCGCTGCCATAATTGGATTTTCTTTATCATCTAAGCCAAATATCTATTATTTTCTTACGAGTAAATTTAAATCATAACTGGTATAAGTAATTATTTCGGTAAATTTATTTGTAAAAACATATAATTAAAATACTATAACTTTGCCTCTAGATAATCACTAAAGCTATTCTTTCTTTGATGAAATATACCGCTCTTGTAGTATTAATTTTTTGCAAAATTACCATTGTACTTTTTCCAACAATACTATTTGCTCAAAAAGCAAATCAGAATCCAAATGATTTTGCTTCTCAAAAAGCAGCTCTTTTTTTAAAAGAATTGCAAATTTATTATTCTAAAGGAAATTATGAGATGCACAAAGTTTATAGTGATTCGTTATTACATATTTCTCAGGAATATGATCTAGTAAAAATGAATGTCTTAGCATTCACAAACCAAGCTGTATATTATAATAATAGAGGAGAACGTTTAAAAGCGATTGAACTATATCATAAGGCATTAAAAAAATGCGATAACATACCAGAAGATTTTCGCTCTAGAATAATAGTGCTAATTAATATGGGAAATACATATAATAACATTGGTTCTTATGATAAAGCTATTGAACATATGCAACAAGTAATACATTTATTAAATGTTAATGAAAATTCAGATAAAATTAGAGCTGCCGCTTTAATAGGCATTGCTAATAGTTATAATGAATTGAAAGATTTTAAACAAACAATAGATTATTCAAAAAAAGCAAAATTAATTGGAGAAAAAATAAACAATAAAGAGATTGTTGTTACCTCTATAAATAGTATGGTTGATGCACTAATACATCTTAAAGATTATGATAAAGCTTTAAAATTAGGGCAGAAGGTAGTAGCATTAACTGAAGGAAATCAAACGAAGAAAAGAGCCTGGGCTTTACTTAATCAAGGTGTTGTAAACTATAATATAGGTGATTTAGATAAGGCTTTAGACTATCTGTCTCAATGTGTTTTACTTGCCAAAGAAAAAACATTGTTAGAAATAGAGATGTTAGCGCATAAGCATTTGGCAGCAGTATACGAGCACAAAAATGATTATAAATTATCTGTACTTGAGCAAAAAAAACATATAGCCATTAAAGAGTTATTTTTAGAGGATAGAAAGAGCGCCTCTAATGCAGATTTAAATAAAGTTATAGATACTAAAAGTAAAATTATTGCAAATAATAATGAAGCACTAAAGGGTTTTAGCAGAAATAGAATTTTAATTCTAGCTATAAGTGCAATACTTTTAGTTTCACTCAGTGGCTTTCTTTATTTTAATATAAAACGAAAAAAGACATTAAATAGTAGTAGCAAAAAACTTCAGCAACAGTACATGATGCTTCAAAATGATTTTAAAAAACTTAAACAAAAAACTGAAGTGAATCCAGAATATTTAGCTTCTAACTCAAAAAATAATTCCTTAAAACCATATAAAAATTCGTCTTTAACACCAGAAAAGCGAGAGCTTTACAAATCACTTATATTATCTTATATGACTACAAAAAAACCATATCTTAATCCAGATATGACGCAGTCAAATCTAGCATCACAAATAGGGATTAGTAGTCATCATTTTTCTGAAGTTCTATATTATAAGATGGAGCAGAATTTCTATAACTTTATCAATTCTTACCGTATTTTAGAAGCACAAAAATTAATGGAAAAAGATGAAAACAAAGACGTTAAAATTTTGGCATTTGCATTTGATTCTGGTTTTAAAAGTAAAACGTCATTTAATAGGGCATTTAAAAGCCATACAGGTTTTACACCTTCAGAATACAGAAAAAAAATCACGTAACACAACTATTAACTGCATGAATGCTCACAAAATGGTCTCACTCACTGGAGTGATACATTTTATACAATATAAACTTTTAACATTGCATTACCTCCAAATATAAACCAAATTGTTATTAAGTATGACAAGATACCTACTACTCTTTTTTTGTTTGTTTTTTAGTGTTTTTTCATTTTCACAAACTGCACCAATACCAGATACCAATTTTGAACAATTCTTGATAGACCAAGGTATAGATACTAATGGTAGTAATGGTAACATTCTAAATACAGATGCGCAAGCAGTAACAAACTTAAATATTACTAGAAACGATATTGTTGACTTCACAGGACTTGAAGCTTTTGTTAATCTAGTTACATTAAATGCCGGTCAAAATCAAGTACCAACGATTCCCCTTACTACACTAACATTACTAGAAGAATTGCGCTTTGCAAGAAATACAGCCCTTGCCACTTTAGATTTAACACAAAATATAGCATTAAGGGTTTTAGCATTTAATAATGATGCTGCGCCTCCCTTACTCACAACTTTAGACCTTTCTCAGAATATTAATTTAGAAGATTTAAATATAAGAACAGTTAGAAGCATTACCTCTTTAACCTTACCTGCAACACCAACCCTTGTAAATATATATGTGGCTAACTTGAGTGTTCCAACAATCGACTTATCGCAATTAACAGGTGATTTAAGATTTAGAATAGTAGGTAGTAGTGTTTTTGTAACTATAATATATCCTAATAAAAGAGATGCGCTTAAAAATTTAACACTAAGTAGTATAAACTTCCCTTCTGTTGACGTTACAGAGATGATAGGTTTGGAGCGATTAAGCTTGTCATCTACTAATGTAGAAACTTTATTACTTCCAAGCACCAATACGTTAACCAATATTAATATATTACATCATAATTTGGGATCATCTTTAGATTTATCCCCCGTTCCTGCACTTACCAATTTAGATATTCGATTTGCTAAAACGCTTCCTCTAGAAATAGACTTAACCAATAATCCTGTCTTACAAGACGTATGGTTAACCCATAATTTAATGAATGTGGTAGATGTTACGCAAAATCCAGAACTTAGTAACTTACGCATTTATAACAATAACCTTACTAGTTTAGATGTAACTCAAAACTTAAAATTAAATAGGTTAGAAGCTTATCAAAACCAATTACCTTCTATAGATTTATCTCAAAATTTGAATCTACAATATCTTAATTTAAGAAACAATCAATTACCAACCTTAGATGTTACTCAAAATACAAAAATAAGATCTATAAACATTGGAGATAATTTATTTACAGGGACTGGTTTGGACGTAACACAAAATCCAGAACTCACTAGTTTAACAGTTGATAACAATCAAATTGAATCCCTTGATATCACTCAAAATACTAATTTAAGTTACTTTGATATTTCATTTAACATTTTTCCTGGAAACAACATTCTTAATCAATTTTCAAACATAATAGCTGCACAAGGAAGATTAAGAGGTAGTTTAATAGCTAATAATAATTTGCTTTCAGGATCCATACCTGATTTTTATGGTCTTTATGATCCCATGGTGCAAACAAGACGATTTCGGTTGTATATCAACGAAAATAATTTTCATTTTGGTGATTTTGAAAGCCAACATCTAGGTTTAGTAGATTTAACAACCACCATGTCTATTGGTCCGGCTCCAGATTTTGTAATTGACAAGTATTATTATGCCCCGCAAGCTAAAGTAAACGCCATTGAAAACCCAACAAGAAATGCAGGTGAATCTATTACCTTATTAACAGAAGTTAGAGGTACGCAAAATCATTATAAATGGTTTAAAGACGGCGTTGAGATACCTGATGCTGCAGACTCACCAGAATTAATATTAACAGATTTGAACACTTGTGATGCCGGAGTATACCATGCAGAAATTACCAGTGATTTAGTACCATTTGAAAATACAAACCCACCAGGTACTGATGGGAAAAACCTTCTTTTAATTCGTAATGACATTACATTAACCGTAAATGCCACAAAAGCGTGTGTTTCATTAAATATGATTCCTTTAGACAATGTCCCTATTAATTCAGGACTACGATGGCATAGTGCTCCAGGTGCCTGTGGTTATAAAATTAGCATGGGAGTAGACCCTGGCGGAACAGATATTTTAGACAATGAAGATGTTGGAGATGTGAACGTTTATAATTTCGCTTCAGATTTGATTCATAATAAAGAATACTATGTAACAATAACACCCTATTATGCCGATGGAGATTTTACAGGCTGTGCCGAAGAATTTTTTATTACAAACACGTCTTTTGTAGGTGCAGATTGTACAACATTGTCCTCGCCACTAGACGGAAGTATAAATATTGCAACAGACTTATCAAGAATAGAGTGGAACCCAGCAAATGCTGCTGAGGAATATGATGTCACTATAAGCAGTACAAGCGGTTCAAACGATATTGTAACTACTACTACAGAAACATTTATTTCTCTAACCAATAATTTTAATGAAGGTGAAGTGGTAAACGTAAGCATAGTACCAAAAAATTCACATGGTTTTACTGTGGGATGTATTTCTGAGTCCTTCACCATAGTTTCAACAATATCTACAACGCCTCCTAATTGTACAACATTAGTTGCACCTGCCAATGGTGATACAGATATAGCCTTAGATCTAAATCAAATTTCTTGGAACCCAGTTACAGATGCTGATAATTACAGAATTACTATTAATGGTAGCACTAGTAATGCCAATGATGTAACCGACTTAATCCTTGCTAATACTACGCATACATTTACAAATAATTTTGATTACGGAGAAACAGTTACGGTAACCATAGTTCCACTTAATGGATCTATAGAGCCTTCAACAGCATGTAGTCCAGAAACGTTTACTATTGTGGCCAATACCCCAACAGGTAATCCATTTGTATCCACTTGGGAAACAACGGCAAACAACGAAACCATTACCATACCCACTATAGGTACTGGTTATAACTATACAGTAGATTGGGGTGATACCACCACTACAACTGGAGAAACTGGTGATGCAACGCATACATATATTACGCCTGGAATCCATACTATTAGTATTACTGGAGATTTTCCAAGAATCTACTTTAATAATAGTGGTGATAAAGAAAAAATACGCACTATTGAGCAATGGGGGGATATAGAGTGGAGCTCTATGGAAGATGCGTTTTATGGATGTACCAATATGCAAGGTAATTTTACTGATAGTCCAAATTTATCAAATGTAACCTCTATACGCCAAATGTTTAGGAACTGTTCACAGTACAACATAGCCATGAATAATTGGGATATAAGCACCATTACAGATATGGGCTTAGCGTTTAGAGGGGCAACTAGTTTTAACGGTTTAATAACGAATTGGGATACCTCAAACGTAACCTCCATGTCACAAATGTTTTCTGGGGCAACTGTATTTAACCAAAATATCGGAAATTGGAATACCTCGAATGTTATTGCTTTCAGTAGTATGTTCTTCAGGGCAAGGGAATTTAATCAAGATATAAGCACTAAACTTGGGCAAGGCATTCCTACAGGGGATGCTTGGAATGTTTCCCGTGCATCGGATATGCAAGGAATGTTTGACGGAGCAACTGTATTTAACCAAGATATTGGCAATTGGATGTTCGTAAAGGGACATGGTTTACACAAGTTAAAGATTAAGGTTTACACTAAATTAATTTCTAATCTTGTTGATTG
>CANMLX010000050.1 GCA_947498845.1 uncultured Flavobacteriaceae bacterium
GTTTTCAATTAAATTTAAAGAGATGTAGCTATAATACTAAGCTTGCCCTGTGGGTCCAAAATTTAATGGTATTGGAGGTTGCTCGTAATCTTTAATTTCACCATGGGCTTTTTCGAACCTATTAACATTATCGTTTAACGCTTTTAAAAAACGTTTGGCATGTTGTGGTGTTAATATTATTCTAGATTTAACTTTATTTTTTGGCACACCTGGCATTATGTTTACAAAGTCCACTACAAACTCTGATACCGAGTGGTTTATTATTGCTAAATTAGAATAGGTTCCCTCTGCTACTTTTTCGTCAAGTTCAATGTTTATTTGACCTTGTTGCTTTGCTTTATCGTTTTCGTCTGCCATAGAAATTCTATTTTTTCATTTCCGCGAAGGCGGAAATCTTATTTATATAAATTCGTTTTATTAAAAAAGCCTTCAGTAAGGATTCACTGAAGGCTTTTAATTAATACTATTTGTTAATTCTCTAATGAGATCCCAAAACATGTTTAGGATAAATTCGACTTCTAGGATTTGCTTCGCCTTCAGGCTTACAAAACCTAAGTTTCATTTAATTAAAATTCATTTCTTGTTTTACTTGCATCATCTCATCAAATTCCTCTTTAGAACCTACTATAATATCAGAATAATTTCTCATACCTGTACCTGCTGGAATTCTATGACCAACAATTACATTTTCTTTAAGTCCTTCTAAAGTATCCACTTTTCCTGCTACTGCCGCTTCATTAAGTACTTTTGTAGTTTCCTGGAACGACGCAGCCGAAATAAATGATTTTGTTTGAAGTGAAGCTCTAGTTATACCTTGTAATATAGGTGTTGCTGTTGCTGGTTGTACATCCCTAGCTTCAACAAGCTTTTTATCTTCTCTTCTTAAAATAGAGTTCTCATCTCTTAAGTCTCTAGGTGATACAATTTGACCTGCTTTAAGATTGGTAGAATCTCCTGCATCTTCTATTACTTTCATTCCAAAGATATCATCGTTTTCTTTAATGAAATCTGCTTTATGAACTAATTGATCTTCTAAGAAGATAGTATCACCAGAATCAATGATTCTAACTTTACGCATCATCTGTCTTACAACAACTTCAAAATGTTTATCATTAATTTTCACCCCTTGTAAACGATATACTTCCTGTACCTCGTTAACTAAGTATTGTTGTACCGCAGAAGGGCCTTTTATGTTTAAGATATCATTAGGAGTAATAGAGCCTTCTGATAATGGCATACCTGCTTTAACAAAATCATTTTCTTGAACTAGAATTTGATTAGATAACTTTACCAAGTATTTCTTAACATCACCTAATTTAGACTCTACAATAATCTCACGATTACCTCTCTTAATCTTACCAAAAGAGATCACACCATCAATAGCACTTACTACTGCTGGGTTAGATGGGTTACGTGCTTCGAATAACTCTGTTACACGAGGTAAACCACCTGTAATATCTCCTGCTTTTGCAGATTTACGTGGTATCTTAACTAAAATCTTACCTACTTTAATATCTTCACCATCATCGATCATTAAATGGGCGCCTACTGGTAAATTGTAAGAACGTATTGTATCTCCATTAGCATCTTCGATATGAAGTGTAGGTATTAATTTTTTATTTCTAGATTCTGAAATTACTTTTTCCTGGAATCCTGTTTGTTCATCAATTTCTACTTGATAAGTAACACCTTGTTCTACATTTTCGTATTTAACCTTTCCAGCAAATTCAGAAATAATAACACCATTATACGGATCCCATTGACATACGACATCGCCTTGCTTTAATTCCTGACTACTCTTAATAAAAAGTGTAGAACCATAAGGTATGTTGTTTGTACTTAATATGATTCCTGTCTTCTTATCGGTAAGCTTAATTTCTGAGGTACGAGATATTACAATATCTACAGTGTTACCTTCTCCATCTTCTCCTTTTACTGTTTTAAGGTCTTCTATTTCTGCAATTCCATCAAACTTAACAGCTAGTTTATTTTCTTCTGAAATGTTACCTGCTGTACCCCCTGCGTGGAATGTACGTAGTGTTAACTGAGTACCTGGTTCCCCAATAGATTGTGCTGCTACAACGCCAACTGCTTCTCCACGTTGTACCATTTTACCTGTTGCAAGGTTGCGCCCATAACACTTAGCACATATGCCTTTTTTAGCTTCACAAGTTAATGCAGAACGTACTTCTAATGTTTCTATAGGAGATGCTTCAATTGCTGCTGCAATTTGATCTTCAATTAATTGCCCTGAAGCAACTAATAACTCATCTGTTAATGGGTTGTATACATCGTTTAAAGATACACGTCCAACGATTCTTTCTTCTAAAGTTTCAACAACTTCATCATTTTTCTTTAATGGTCCTACTTCTACACCTCTTAATGTACCACAATCTACTGAATTAATGATGACATCCTGAGATACATCTACTAAACGACGTGTTAAGTATCCTGCATCTGCAGTTTTAAGTGCGGTATCGGCAAGACCTTTACGGGCACCGTGAGTAGAGATAAAGTATTCTAAAATTGAAAGACCTTCTTTAAAGTTAGAAAGAATTGGATTTTCAATAATTTCTCCTCCACCTGCATTAGATTTTTTAGGTTTTGCCATTAATCCACGCATACCTGTAAGCTGGCGAATCTGCTCTTTAGATCCACGCGCTCCAGAATCAAGCATCATAAATACCGAGTTGAATCCTTGTTGGTCTTCACTAATACGTTTCATAGATAGCTCTGTCAATTCAGCATTAGTAGATGTCCAAATATCAATAACTTTATTATAACGTTCGTTATTAGTAATTAATCCCATATTATAGTTACCAATGGCAATATCGACTTGTTTATTAGCGTCATCAATCATACCTTGTTTTTCTGGTGGTATAATAATATCTCCTAAACTAAATGACAGACCTCCCTGGAATGCAAAATTGAACCCTAATGTTCTAATAGCATCCAGAAATTCAGCTGTTTCTGGAACTGATGTTACCTTAAGAATTCTTCCTATTATATCTCTTAAAGCTTTCTTTGTTAATACTCTATTAATATATCCAGCTGCCTGTGGCACATATTGATTAAATAATACACGTCCTACAGTAGTTTCAACGATCATTCTATCAAGTTTCCCTTCATCATTGATATCTATAGTTCTCACTTTAATACCAGCATTTAAATCTACGCGCTTTTCATTAAAAGCGATTTGAACTTCCTCTGGAGAATAAAATGTTAATCCTTCACCTTTAATAGGTAATTCTGGAGTTGATTTACGTTCCTTAGTCATGTAATACAGACCAAGTACCATATCTTGAGAAGGTACAGTTACTGGCGAACCATTTGCTGGATTCAAAATATTGTGTGATGCCAACATTAATAATTGACATTCTAAAATAGCTTCTGGCCCTAATGGTAAATGAACCGCCATTTGGTCACCATCAAAATCCGCATTAAATGCTGTACATACCAATGGATGTAACTGGATTGCTTTCCCCTCAATTAGTTTTGGTTGGAATGCTTGGATACCCAAACGGTGTAACGTAGGAGCACGGTTTAGTAATACTGGATGTCCTTTAAGAACATTCTCTAAGATATCCCAAACAACAGGCTCTCTTTTATCTATAATTTTCTTTGCAGATTTAACAGTTTTTACAATACCTCTCTCTATTAATTTTCTAATTACGAAAGGCTTGTATAATTCTGCTGCCATGTTTTTTGGCAATCCACACTCAAATAATTTTAATTCTGGACCAACAACAATTACCGAACGTGCTGAATAATCTACACGTTTTCCTAATAAGTTTTGACGGAAACGTCCTTGCTTACCTTTTAAAGAATCTGATAATGATTTTAATGGCCTGTTAGAATCTGTTTTTACTGCTGAAGATTTACGTGTGTTATCAAATAATGAATCTACAGATTCTTGTAACATACGTTTTTCGTTACGTAAAATCACCTCTGGCGCTTTGATCTCTACCAATCTTTTAAGACGGTTGTTACGAATAATTACACGACGGTAAAGATCATTCAAATCAGACGTTGCAAAACGACCTCCATCTAATGGCACTAATGGACGTAATTCTGGTGGAATAATTGGAACAACTTTCATGATCATCCACTCTGGACGATTCTCTCTGTTGTTGTTAGATTCACGTAAAGCTTCTACAACTTGTAAACGTTTTAATGCTTCTGTTTTACGTTGTTTAGACGTCTCGGTATTTGCTTTATGACGTAATTCATAAGACAACCCTTCTAAATCGATACGTGCTAATAAATCTATTAAACACTCAGCTCCCATTTTAGCAATAAACTTATTTGGATCTGTGTCCTCTAAATACTGGTTATCTTGTGGTAGCTCTTCAAGTATATTTAAATACTCTTCTTCTGTTAAGAAATCCATTTTTTGTAATGGTTCTCCTTCTTCATTTTTAGCTGCTCCAGGTTGGATTACTACATAACGTTCGTAGTAAATAATCATATCTAATTTCTTAGATGGTAACCCTAATAAATACCCTATTTTATTTGGTAACGAACGGAAGTACCAAATGTGAGCAACAGGAACAACCAAATTAATGTGACCTACTCTGTCTCTACGTACTTTCTTTTCTGTTACTTCTACACCACAACGGTCACAAACGATTCCCTTATAGCGAATTCTTTTATATTTACCACAAGCACATTCATAATCCTTTACAGGACCAAAAATACGCTCACAGAACAAACCATCTCTTTCTGGTTTGTGAGTTCGATAATTAATAGTTTCTGGTTTTAAAACTTCACCTCTAGATTCTGCCAAAATAGATTCTGGTGATGCTAAACCAATTGAGATTTTATTAAATCTCTTAACTGTATTTTTATCTTGTTTTCTTGCCATTTCTTTTTAGTTTTTAGTCTTTAGTTTTTAGTCTTTAGTTTTCCTGATTCTCTTTACAAGCTTTATATAAATTGAGCCATTAACTAGTAACTAACTACTAACTACTATCAAAATTATTCCTCTAATCTAATGTCTAATCCTAACCCTTTTAATTCATGCATTAATACATTGAATGACTCAGGTAATCCTGGATCTGGCATTGGTTCACCTTTAACAATACTTTCGTACGTTTTAGCTCTTCCAATAACATCATCAGATTTTACAGTTAAAATTTCACGTAAGGTACTTGACGCTCCATAAGCTTCTAGTGCCCAAACTTCCATCTCACCAAAACGCTGACCACCAAACTGTGCTTTACCACCAAGTGGTTGTTGCGTAATTAATGAGTAAGGTCCAATAGAACGCGCGTGCATCTTATCGTCAACCATGTGTCCTAACTTAAGCATGTAAATCACACCTACTGTTGCTGGCTGATCGAAACGTTCTCCTGTTCCTCCATCAAATAGATATGTATGTCCAAATCTTGGTATACCTGCTTCATCTGTAAATCCGTTAATTTGATCTAGAGTAGCACCATCAAAAATTGGTGTTGCATATTTTCGACCTAATTTTTGTCCTGCCCAACCTAAAACAGTTTCGTATATCTGACCAATATTCATACGTGATGGTACTCCTAATGGATTTAATACGATATCTACTGGTGTTCCATCTTCTAAGAATGGCATATCTTCTTGTCGAACAATACGGGCAACAATACCTTTGTTACCGTGACGTCCTGCCATTTTATCTCCAACTTTAAGTTTACGTTTCTTAGCTATGTAAACTTTGGCTAGCTTAATAATTCCTGCTGGTAATTCGTCACCAACTGAAATAGTAAACTTCTCACGTCTTAAAGATCCCTGTAAATCGTTCTCTTTTATTTTATAGTTGTGAATTAGATCTGCTACTAATTTGTTTGTATGCTCGTCTGTAGTCCATTTTCCTGAGACTAAATGCGCATAATCATCTACAGCATTTAACATTTTTAGTGTAAACTTTTTACCTTTTGGTAACACTTCTTCTCCAAGATCATTAAATATACCTTGTGCTGTTTTACCGTTTACTATAGCAAATAGTTTATCAACTAAAACTTCTTTTAAATCATCAAACTTTCTATCGTACTGTGCTTCTAAAGCTAAAATATCATCCTTATCCTGAGCTCTCTTACGCTTATCTTTTACTGCTCTTGCGAATAATTTTTTATCAATTACAACACCATTTAATGATGGTGATGCTTTTAATGATGCATCTTTTACATCGCCTGCTTTATCTCCAAAGATGGCACGTAATAATTTTTCTTCTGGCGTTGGATCAGATTCTCCTTTAGGCGTAATCTTACCAATTAAGATATCTCCAGGTTTTACCTCTGCTCCAACACGGATCATTCCGTTTTCATCTAAATCTTTTGTTGCTTCTTCAGACACATTAGGGATATCGTTGGTTAACTCTTCGTTACCCAATTTTGTATCTCTAACTTCTAAAGAATACTCATCAATATGTATCGATGTAAATATATCTTCACGAACAACTTTTTCAGAAATTACAATCGCATCCTCAAAGTTATATCCTTTCCAAGGCATGAAGGCTACTTTCATATTTCTACCAAGTGCTAGCTCTCCTTTTTGAGTTGCATAACCCTCACATAAAACTTGTCCTTTTGCTACTCTATCCCCTTTAACAACTATTGGTTTAAGGTTGATAGACGTTCCTTGATTTGTTTTTCTAAACTTAATTAATGGATATGTTTTAATATCTGAATCGAAACTTACTTTAGCTTCGTCTTCAGTTCTATCATATCTAATTTGAATTTCGTTTGCATCTACATACAATACTTCTCCATCACCTTCTGCATTAATTAGTACTCTGGAATCTGAAGCTACTTGACGTTCTAAACCTGTACCTACAATTGGTGCATCTACTCTTAATAGTGGCACCGCTTGACGCATCATGTTAGATCCCATTAATGCACGGTTTGCATCATCATGTTCTAAGAATGGAATTAAAGAGGCCGAAATAGATGAGATTTGATTTGGTGCTACATCTGTATAATGTAATCCATTAGGATCAATTACAGGGAAGTCACCTTCCATTCTGGCAATTACTTTATCATGTAAAATCTTACCATCATCATCAACTTCAATAGTTGCCTGAGCTATTAACTTTTCTTCTTCTTCTTCTGCACTTAGGTAGATAGGCTCATTTTTAATATCTACTACGCCATCAGTAACTTTTCTATAAGGTGTTTCAATGAATCCCATTGAATTCACTTTAGCAAATACTGAAAGTGATGATATTAAACCAAT
Source organism: uncultured Flavobacteriaceae bacterium (assembly GCA_947498845.1). Classification (GTDB taxonomy): domain Bacteria; phylum Bacteroidota; class Bacteroidia; order Flavobacteriales; family Flavobacteriaceae; genus Jejuia. Next base: position 7,207 of record CANMLX010000050.1, read on the forward strand.
ATTTGGTCCTTCTGGTGTTTCAATAGGACATAATCTTCCGTAGTGTGTGTAGTGAACATCACGAACCTCGAAACCTGCGCGTTCTCTTGATAAACCTCCAGGTCCTAAAGCTGATAAACGACGCTTATGTGTAATCTCTGCCAATGGATTTGTTTGATCCATAAACTGAGATAACTGGTTTGTACCAAAGAATGAATTAATTACTGAAGACAATGTCTTTGCATTAATTAAATCTATAGGTGTAAATACCTCGTTATCACGAACATTCATACGCTCACGAATAGTACGCGCCATACGTGCTAAACCAACACCAAACTGAGACGATAATTGTTCACCTACTGTACGTACACGACGGTTAGATAAGTGATCTATATCATCAATTTCTGCTTTAGAGTTAATTAACTCTATTAAGTATTTTATTATAGTGATGATATCTTCTTTGGTAAGCACTTGCTTATCCATTCCAATATCTAATTGTAATTTTTTGTTCATTCTATAACGTCCAACTTCTCCTAAAGAGTAACGTTGGTCACTAAAGAATAATTTATCTATGATACCACGTGCTGTTTCCTCATCTGGCGGCTCAGCATTACGTAATTGTCTATAGATATGTTCAACAGCCTCTTTTTCGGAGTTTGTTGGATCTTTTTGAAGTGTATTATGTATTATAGCATAATCTCCCTGCTCTGATGTTTCTTTGTGTAAAAGAATTGTTTTAACACCAGCTTCAAGAATTTCTTCTATGTTTTCTTTATCAAGAATAGTATCACGATCAAGTACAATCTCGTTACGCTCTATTGATACTACTTCTCCTGTATCTTCATCTACAAAATCTTCATGCCAAGTGTTTAACACACGAGCAGCAAGTTTTCTTCCTAAATATTTTTTTAAACCTGTTTTTGAAACTTTAGCTTCTTCTGCTAAATCAAAAATTTCCAGAATGTCTTTATCACGCTCAAAACCTATAGCACGAAATAGTGTTGTAACAGGTAACTTTTTCTTTCTATCAATGTAAGCATACATTACCTGGTTTATATCTGTGGCAAATTCTATCCAAGATCCTTTAAAAGGAATTACTCTTGCCGAATATAATTTTGTTCCATTAGCGTGAAATGACTGACCAAAGAATACCCCTGGCGAACGGTGTAATTGAGATACAACAACACGTTCTGCTCCATTAATAACAAATGTTCCACTAGGTGTCATGTAAGGTATAGTCCCTAAGTACACATCTTGAACAATGGTCTCGAAATCCTCATGTTCAGGGTCTGTACAGTATAACTTTAACCTTGCTTTTAATGGCACACTATATGTTAATCCTCTCTCGATACACTCATTTATGGCATATCTAGGTGGATCTACAAAGTAATCTAAAAATTCTAGTACGAATTGATTACGTGAATCTGTAATTGGAAAATTTTCCATGAAGGTATTGTATAATCCTTCATCTCCTCTTTCTTCAGATTTGGTCTCTAATTGGAAAAAATCCTGGAAGGATTTTATTTGAATATCCAAAAAATCTGGATATTCTGTTCTATTTACAATAGAAGAGAAATTTAATCTTTCAGCTTGCGTTGCTAACATCAATGGACGGAATTTTGATTAAAAAATAATAATAGTGTTTTTAAAACACTAGTAAAAACAACCTAAAAAGGCTCTACAGTTTTGGCTGTTTTATCTGTTTATTTGCCTATATGATTATATATGCAAAATGGTTTAGGACGTATTACGCTTTTAGCGTAACAGTCCTAAACCTTTGTATTGTTGGGTTATTAAGCTTACTTAAGCTCAACCTCAGCTCCAGCTTCTTCTAAAGAAGACTTTAAGCCTTCAGCTTCGTCTTTAGAAACACCTTCTTTGATTGCACTTGGTGCATCATCAACTAATCCTTTAGCTTCTTTTAAACCAAGACCTGTTAATTCTTTAACTAATTTTACAACTGCTAATTTAGAACCACCAGCCGCTTTTAAGATAACATCAAATTCAGTTTTTTCTTCTGCAGCTTCTCCTCCACCAGCAGCACCTCCACCAGCAGCTACAGCTACAGCAGCAGCAGCAGGCTCGATACCATACTCGTCTTTTAATATAGTAGCTAACTCATTAACTTCTTTTACAGTTAAGTTAACTAATTGTTCTGCGAAATCTTTTAAATCTGCCATTTTTCTATCGTTTTAATAAATTTTTAATTTTAATATAATGTAATAAAGTGCGTACTATTTAAGATTATCCTTCTTTTTCGGATAAAGTTTTTATGATACCTGCTAGTTTACCGCCACTTGATTTAAGTGCAGAAACAACATTTTTAGCAGGCGATTGTAATAATGTAACAATCTCTCCAAGTAATTCTTCTTTAGACTTAATGTCTACTAAAGTATCTAACTGGTCGTCACCAATGTAAATAGCTTCTTCAATAAAAGCGCCTTTTAATAAAGGTTTTTCAGATTTTTTTCTGAAAGCTTTTATTACTTTAGCTGGTGCATTTCCAGTTTCTGAATACATTACAGATGTATTACCTTTTAACACCGTAGGAAGTTCTCCAAACTCTTTATCTGAAGCTTCCATTGCTTTTTCCAGCAATGTATTTTTCACTACTGCTAAACTTACGTTTGCTTTAAAACAAGCGCGACGTAAATCTGAAGTACTACCTGCATTCAATCCAGATATGTCTGCTATGTAAATATTAGCATTATCGGCTAATTGTGCAGTTAAGTCTTTTATTACTTGCGATTTTTCTTCTCTTGTCATAATGAAAGTTTTTAACTAATTAACCAATCTTTGGATCTATTGCAACACTAGGACTCATTGTTGAAGACATAAAAATACTCTTAACATAAGTACCTTTTGCAGCAGTTGGTTTTAATTTAATTAATGTTTGTAATAATTCGTTTGCATTACCAGCAATTTTATCGGCACTAAAAGATGCCTTACCAATTGCAGCATGTACAATACCAGTTTTATCTACTTTAAAGTCGATTTTACCTGCTTTAACTTCTGTAACAGCTTTAGCAACATCCATAGTTACTGTTCCTGTTTTTGGGTTTGGCATTAAACCACGAGGACCTAATACACGTCCTAAAGGACCTAATTTACCCATAACACTAGGCATAGTAATAATAACATCTACGTCTGTCCAACCACCTTTTATTTTATCAAGGTATTCGTCTAAACCAACGTAATCCGCTCCAGCTTCTTTGGCTTCGGCTTCTTTATCTGGTGTTACTAATGCTAATACTTTCATATCTTTACCTGTACCATGTGGAAGAGATACAACACCTCTTACCATTTGATTTGCTTTTCTAGGATCTACGCCTAAACGCACTGCTAAATCTACAGATGCATCAAATTTAGTATTGGTAATTTCTTTGATCAATGCAGATGCTTCATCTACGGAATATAATTTTCCTTTTTCTATTTTTGAAGCAGCCTCTTTTTGCTTTTTTGTTAATCTTGCCATTTTTTAATGTCTTTAATAGATTAAGATGGGAATTGTCCAGTTACGGTTATACCCATTGATCTTGCAGTACCGGCTACCATTTTCATTGCAGATTCTATTGTAAATGCATTTAAATCCTGCATTTTGTCTTCTGCTATGGTTTTTACCTGATCCCAAGACACTTTAGCTACTTTTTTTCGGTTTGGTTCTCCTGAACCTTTTTTCACCTTGGCCGCTTCTAATAATTGTACTGCAGCTGGAGGTGTTTTTATAACAAAGTCGAAAGACTTGTCTTTATAAACAGAGATAACCACGGGTAATACTTTACCAGCCTTATCCTGAGTTCTAGCATTAAATTGCTTACAGAACTCCATAATATTAACTCCAGCAGCACCTAAAGCGGGTCCAACCGGTGGCGACGGATTCGCAGCACCTCCCCGAACTTGTAACTTAACTACTTTACCTAATTCTTTTGCCATTTTAAATAATTTAGTTCGATACTATTCTGAAATTGGAAGCTAAAGAATATGTATCCTTATATATAAGTGTAACAATTATTATATTTTCTCAACTTGCATATAACTTAACTCTAATGGTGTTTTTCTTCCGAATATTTTCACCATAACTTCAAGTTTACGCTTTTCTTCATTTATATTTTCAATCGTGCCATCAAATCCATTAAATGGTCCATCGATTACTTTTACAGTTTCTCCTCTAGTAAATGGAATAGCTACGTGAACATTTTCTTCTACAGTCAATTCATCTACCTTACCTAACATTCTATTAACTTCAGACTGTCTTAAAGGCACTGGATCGCCTCCTTTTGTCTCACCTAAAAAACCTATAACATTGGTCACAGATCTTATAATATGTGGCACCTCTCCCGTTAAATTAGCTTGTACCATAATATATCCAGGAAAATAAACTTTTTCTTTATTTATTTTCTTTCCGTTACGAATCTGTACTACTTTTTCGGTTGGTACTAAAACTTGATCAACATAATCTTGTAAACCTAACCGAGCAATTTCATTCTCTATATAGGTTTTAATTTTGTTTTCCTGACCACTAACAGCTCTTACTACGTACCATTTTTTCTCACTCACTTCAGACATAAAACTAATTTTAACCGTTACCGTTAATCCATTTAAAGTAAAGTGAAATAACCTTGCTAAATACAGTGTCTACACCCCAAATGGCAAGGGAAAATATAATTGAAAATACAGCTACTACTACAGTTAAATTCTGTGCTTCTGCCCAAGTAGGCCATGACACATTATTCTTAAGTTCGCCAAATGATTCCTTTATATAATTTACAATTCCTGCCATTTAATTTATGTTTTATCTTGGAAATAAATCTCTTTATTACCTCTATTCATGAGGTTTTTCTACCTCATTTACTTTTTCACAAGTTGAGAGACTTCCCTCGACTATACTCGGGACAGGCTTCTCGCCTCGTTTTAATATTGCACGGGTTGAGAGACTCGAACTCCCGACACCTGGTTTTGGAGACCAGTGCTCTACCAACTGAGCTAAACCCGTAACTATTTCATTATAATCTCTTAAATTATTAAACAAATTAAGAGACTCTTCACTGCAACTCTTGGTTTTGTCACGCCTGTGTCGTGATATCAACTGAGCTAAACCCTTAACTATAAGTCAAAAGGCATTGCGCTAAAGCGCAATACCTTAAGATCATATTATTTGGTTATTAAACTATTTTTAGTCTAAAATCTCAGTTACCTGACCTGCTCCTACAGTTCTACCTCCTTCACGAATAGCGAAACGTAAACCTACGTTCATTGCTATTGGTTGAATTAACTCAACAGTAATAGTTAAGTTATCACCAGGCATTACCATCTCTACACCATCAGGTAAAGCAATGTTACCAGTTACGTCTGTTGTACGTACGTAAAACTGTGGACGGTAGTTATTATGGAAAGGTGTGTGACGTCCTCCTTCTTCTTTTTTAAGGATATAAACCTCTGCTTTAAATTTAGCATGTGGTGTTACAGAACCTGGCTTAGTTATAACCATACCTCTTGAGATTTGAGATTTCTCAATACCTCTTAATAAGATACCTGCGTTATCTCCAGCTTCACCTCTATCTAATATTTGACGGAACATTTCGATACCAGTAATAGTAGATGTTAATTTCTCAGCACCCATACCGATAATTTCTACAGGATCTCCTGTATTTGCAATACCAGTCTCAATACGACCAGTTGCAACAGTACCACGACCAGTTATAGAGAATACATCTTCAATTGGCATTAAGAAAGGCTTATCCATATCACGAACTGGCTCTTCAATCCACTCATCACATGCTGCCATTAATTCCATTACAGTATCAACCCATTTTTGCTCTCCGTTAAGAGCACCTAAAGCAGAACCTGAAATTACAGGACCATTATCTCCATCATACTCATAGAAAGATAATAAATCTCTAACTTCCATATCAACCAACTCTAAAAGCTCTTCATCATCAACCATATCAACTTTGTTTAAGAAAACAACGATACGAGGAATACCTACCTGACGACCTAATAAGATGTGCTCACGAGTTTGTGGCATTGGACCATCTGTAGCAGCAACTACTAATATAGCACCATCCATTTGAGCAGCACCAGTTACCATGTTCTTTACATAATCGGCGTGACCTGGACAATCAACGTGAGCATAGTGACGGTTAGCCGTTTGATACTCTACGTGAGATGTATTAATTGTAATACCTCTTTCTTTCTCTTCAGGAGCATTATCGATAGTATCGAAATCCCTAGCTTCTGATAAACCTGCGTCTGCTAATACTTTAGTAATAGCAGCAGTTAAAGTTGTTTTTCCGTGATCTACGTGTCCAATAGTACCAATATTTAAGTGTGGTTTTGAACGATCGAAAGTTCCCTTTGCCATGCTTTTAATGATTTAATCTTAAAATTATTATAATAATATTAGTGTGTTAATTACAACTACTTAAGTAGAGCCAATGACGGGATTTGAACCCGTGACCTCTTCCTTACCAAGGAAACGCTCTACCCCTGAGCTACACCGGCAATAGATTTACGATTGCCGACATACAGATTTACGATTCGCAAATCGAAATTCGTAACTCGTAAATTTTTGAGCGAGAGACCGGGTTCGAACCGGCGACATTCAGCTTGGAAGGCTGACGCTCTACCAACTGAGCTACTCTCGCAATTATTCACTCTAAATGAGTGATTTACTTTTCAATATTTCATTCAACTCGGGAGATCCCGCGTCGCGCGGGACGACATTCAGCTTGGAAAACTGACGCTCTACCAACTGAGCTACTCCCGCATTTGCAAGCTAAAAACTTGCTTGGTTTTATTAAGGATTATCTCGCTATGCTCGATGATCCTGGATTGGTGACCCAATCCATATAATTTTAAAACAAAGCTTTACAAAAGTAAACTTTTGACAGCTCTTTATTTAAAATTATATGTGGGAAGAGCAGGATTCGAACCTGCGAAGGTAAAAACCAACAGATTTACAGTCTGTCCTCGTTGGCCGCTTGAGTATCTTCCCTTTTAAAAATCAATATTTTTAAGAACTTAATTTAGAGCCGATGGAGGGACTCCCTTCGACTACGTACTTCGACAAGCTCAGTACAACGCTCAGGATAAACTTCTCGTCCCTATAATTCCTGTTTTAACTGCAAAACATAAATTAATCACCTAATACGCTTTTCAATATTTCAAAGAGCCGATGGAGGGACTCGAACCCACGACCTGCTGATTACAAATCAGCTGCTCTAGCCAGCTGAGCTACATCGGCATTTTTATGTTTTTACACCATAAAAAAGTCCGCTATTTCTAACGGACTGCAAATGTATATATTTATTTAAATATTCAAAACATTTTTTTTAAAAAAATTTAAGAATATGCTCTTAATTTTTCTTTTCGCTTTAATAACTGCCTTTCTAAAGACGAAACTGCTGTATCTGCACCTTCTTCAAAGGTCCTACATTGCTTCTTTACTACAAAGCTATCTCCAGGCACGCTTACTCTTGCTTCAAACACTTTATTTTCCTTATTACTAGTATTATCTACTTTTAAATAAACATCTGATTTAATTACTTTATCGTAAAACATATCTAGCTTATCCATTCTTTTTTGGATAAAATTGATTAATTTTTGATCGGCATTAAAATTAACGGACTGCATGTTTACTTTCATAATATTACTTTTTGGTTAGACAATAAAATTTAAAAGCGCTACTTTTTGCTTCTTGGATGGGCTTTTAAATGTACTTTTTTAAGCTCAGCTATACTATTATGTGTATAAATCTGAGTTGCTGCTAAACTAGAGTGACCAAGAAGTTCTTTAACAGCGTTTAAATCGGCCCCATGATTAAGTAAATGAGTTGCAAAAGAGTGCCTTAATACATGAGGACTCTTTTTTACTTTAGTTGAGGCTTGTCTAAAATAATCATTTATTACCCTATAAACAAGTGTTTCATATATTTTAACGCCTTTTTTAGTTAAAAACAAATACTCTAAATCGGTAATTTGAGTCAGTTCATCCCTTTTTTCAAGATATTTTATAAGAGTTTCCTTCACTGTATCTAACAATGGTACGATACGCTCTTTATTTCTTTTTCCTAAAACTTTAATATTATTTTCATTAATACTAATGCTGGAGCATTTTAATTCTATTAGTTCTATACGTCTAATACCTGTAGAATAAAATAACTCTATAATAAGTTTATTACGAATTCCTTCAAAAGATGTATCGAAATTTAAATCTTTTAAAACCGTATCTATTTCTTGTTCTGAAAATGGAATCTGTACTTTTTTATCGGTTTTTAATGCTTTGTGTTTAGATAAGGGGTTCTCTTTTACGTCTCCTATTTTTAAAAGAAATTTATAAAACGTACTTAATGAAGATATTTTTCTATTTACAGTTCTATTTGTTACTCCAGATTCCACTAAACCTACTATCCATGTTCTAATCTGTGAATAATTAACATCGTGTATAGCATTATCGTCTCCATAAGTATCTTTAATGAATTTTGTGAAAGCCTCTATATCTTTTTGATATGCTTTAACTGTAAGCTTAGAATAGTTTTTTTCTAAAAGTAAATAATCTACAAATGCTTTTAATGCCATGCTTATACCAATTAAGATATGAGTTAACTATATTAAAAATACAACGTTTAAATGGATTCACATAACAAATTGTTATAAAGAGTAAGCTATTATACCAATTACAAGTTAAAACGAGCTAGTCATTCTCGTTCATTTCATTTTATATATCTTTATTCATGTTTTACATAGCCCAGCTATGAAAAACTATCATCGCAGTGTATAAAAAGAAAGCAACTTTGTCTTTTTTAGCGCATTTTAACTCATAATTGGTATTACTTCTAAAATCACCCTAAAGGGGAAGTATTAAATTTGAGATCTCGCTTTTTTGCGAAATTAATTCAACTTATACCAATTCCCAAATGAATTTACTGAGTTAAAAAGTGTCTTTTGAAATGCTATCTTCAACATAAAAAAGAACCGTAACTACGGCTATGCTTATTTTTTCTGCCTCGTATAATTCCAAAATCCATCATTTTACGTTACAGTATTTTCATTTAAGAATTGGTATTACTATTTTGAATGCATTGTTCCACAATTTTTAAAAATAGAGTTTCATTAATAAAAAATCCCGCTACTTTTAATTAACTTTAATGTGAGCGGGATGGTATAATTTTATAAATAAAATGCTTTAAATATTTTCAGCATCTCTTATAGACTGAATATAGTGTGCCTTTTGCACTTGGGCTCTGCGCAAAATAGAAGGTTTGTTATATTGCTTACGCATTTGTAACTGGCGCTTTGCTCCTGTTCTATCAAATTTTCTTTTGTAACGTTTTAACGCTCTATCTATATGCTCTCCTTCTTTAATTGGAATTATTAACATAGTACCTTAACCTCCTCTCTTTTAAAATTTTCGGGATGCAAATATACAAACTAATCAATAATTAGCAACTGTTAAATTTAAAGTGCTTTTAGGGTGTTAACTTATACTCTTTTTTAACAAAAACACAATTTAAGTAGCTGGTCTGTATTCTTTCTTATCTATTATAATTTTAGCAATAATTTCCTTGAGTATTTCTGAAGTTCCTCCTCCTATAGGCCCTAGCCTGCTATCTCTAAATAATCTTGCCAATGGATAATCTTCCATATAACCATAACCTCCTAAAAATTGCAAACAGTGGTAAATAACATCATCTGCCATTTTTGTAGTATTTAATTTAGATATGGTCGCTTCTTTAACTACATACTCTCCTTTGTTAAGCGCATAAGCGACACTATAATTGTAATTTTTACAGATTTCTAAATCTGCATATAATTCTGATATTTTATGTCGCAATGCTTGGAAGCTATCTATACTTTTTCCAAAAGCATGACGCTCAGACATATAGTGCAATGCATACTCTAAAGCATATTCGGCACGTGCGTGAGCATTAACCCCCATAATTAATCGCTCTAAAGCAAAATGCTGCATAATGTAGTTGAATCCTTTATTTTCCTCTCCCATTAAATGGCTTAATGGAATTTTAACACTATCGAAAGCAATCTCTCCGGTATCTGAAGCTCTCCAACCTAACTTATCTAACTTAGTTGCAGAAACTCCTGGTGTTTCTCTATCTATAAGAAATATACTTATGCCTTTATTTCCTACTTCGGGATTTGTTTTAGCAGCTACTATTAAATAATCACTATAAACACCATTTGTAATAAATGTTTTAGAACCATTAATAATATAATGATCTTCCTTTTTTTCTGCTGTAGTTCGCATACCTGCGACATCACTTCCTCCAAAAGGTTCGGTAATACATAAACACCCTATTTTTTCTCCTGAAATACTAGACGTTAAATACTTTTGTTTTAAAATCTCATCACCTTCTGTATTAACATGCGTCATTGCCAAATATACATGTGCCCAAACTGCTGCTGCAAAACCTCCAGAATTTATCTTTTGTAATTCTTCAAGTAAAATTACCATATAAAACAAATCCAGATTTAAGCCGCCATAAGCCTCAGGGTAATTTATACCCAAAAATCCCATTTCTCCAAACTTTAACCAAATAGACTTATCTATTTTGCCTGTTTTTTCCCAATTTTCAATATTTGGAACCACTTCTTTTTTTAGAAAATCTTTTAAACTCTTTCTAAAAAGATGATGCTCTTCAGTGAAGTACATACTTGTCATATAAATACGTATTTTTTAACATTAAAACTTAGCTTAGTTTGTTTGGATAGGAAATTTTAATGTAGTCTTTAACGAATTGACAAAGATAATTTAATTATATCTATTTTACTTGCTGGAAAGTCTTTTACTTTTTTTAATTCATCAAGAGTCTTGTAGTTACCATGTGACAACCGATATTCTACTATATTATGGGCTATTTCATAATCAATATAATGCACCGTAACTAACTGCTCTATGTTAGCTGTATTTATATCTATTTTTTTGATTCTTGCTGGGGTTTTGACTGTAAAATAGGCTTTGATATTAGAAATAACTTCTAATTTTAATCCATAAACGTCTTTTAATTGCTCATCTAATGTAAACCCTCCTTTAAACCTATTTCTATACTTAATTATTCGTTTTGAAAGTACTGCTCCAACACCATTAATTTTTTGTAAGTCTTTAGCCGTTGCTGTATTTAAATCTTTTTTCTTGACTAATGACGCTGTTTTTTGACGCTTCAAATCATTTATTTTATTGGAAACGTTTATGTTTCTCTCTGGAAACTTAAAATATGGTGCTATTGTATTTAACAATGAATCTGAAACTTTAGTTATACTTTGAAAATGATGTGTAGATTTCACCCATTGTCCTGTTGCTCTAAACTTTAACAACCTGTCAATTTCTTCATTAGTCATTCCTAAAATAGATCCTTTATAATCTGTTATAAAATTTGGATTGAAAGGATACAGCCTAGGTTTTCTTGATTTAATTTGCACTAATCTTAATGAATCAATTTTAGCTTCGTATTTTTTTAATTCATCGCTATCTACAACAATTTCCTGAGAAGAAAAATCAACAAAGAAATAGATACATTGCAGGGTTACTATAATGAGTAGTAATAACAAAATCCCTTTTCGTTGTTCTTTTGTAAAAACGAAAAGGGACTTGAATGCGTTCATATTGAAAACTCAACTATCCTTTTATTGCTTCTAAATAGCGTTTCAATTGTTTTTTAACTACTGGCATTAAAAAGTATAATCCTACCATATTAGGAAATACCATTGCGAAAATCATTGCATCCGAAAATGCCCAAATCGAATTCATACTAGCAGCTGCTCCTATAATAACAAAAGTTAAGAATAATAATTTATATGTTAAATCGGCTTTTTTACCTCTACCAAACAAGAACTTCCAGGATTGCAACCCATAATAAGACCAAGAAATCATTGTAGACACTGCAAACAACACAACTGCTATTGTTAAAAACACATTAGAATAAGGTATATACTGTGCAAATGCTTTAGATGTTATTCCTGCTCCTTCATAAGCTACTCCATTAATTAATACAGCACCACTTCCATCTCCTCCATATTCAAAAAAGCCTCCAAAGTTGAAGATAATAATCACTAGAGCTGTCATTGTACAAATCACCACCGTATCTATAAAAGGCTCTAATAATGCGACTAAGCCTTCTGATGCTGAATATTTAGTCTTTACAGCAGAGTGGGCAATAGAGGCTGATCCTGCACCAGCTTCATTTGAAAAAGCAGCTCTTTTAAATCCTTGCAATAATACGCCTATAAAACCTCCAACTGCAATTGATTTTGGACTAAAAGCTTCACTAACTATTAACCCAAAAGCATCATCAATCAAAGAAAAATTTCCCAATATTATATATAAACACGCTATAATATATAATACTGCCATAAATGGCACTACCTTTTCTGTTACTGTTGCTATTCTCTTAATACCTCCTATTATAATTATACCTACCAAGATGGCCAATACAAGTCCTATTAATGCTCCAGCCCCTGCACTTTGTAGACCTAATAGTTCTTTAAGCACTATTGTAGCTTGGTTTGACTGCGCTGCATTCCCGCCTCCAAAAGAGCCTCCAATGCAAAATATGGCAAACAAAATAGCAGCTACCTTACCTAAAGTAGCAAAACCTTTTTCTTTTAAACCTTTAGACAAATAATACATGGGGCCTCCATAAACAGTTCCTTCGCTATCTACATCACGATATTGCACACCTAATGTACATTCTACAAACTTTGTAGACATACCTAATAAACCACAAACTATCATCCAAAATGTAGCCCCAGGTCCTCCTAAAGCAATTGCTAATGCAACTCCTGCAATATTACCATTACCTACTGTCCCTGATACTGCAGTTGCCAATGCTTGAAAATGTGACACCTCTCCTTCTTTACTTTCATCTCGAATTGTTTCTATAGCATCTCCTCCTGGAGTGACATCTCCATAGGCTGGCTCTAGAGTCGAATTATCTACATCATCATATTTCCCTCTTACAACATTTATGGCCGTAAAAAAGTGACGAATATTTGGAAATCCGAAATATATGGTAAAGAAAACAGCACTTAACACTAATAAAATTAGCACAAAAGGAGTACCTCCAATAGAGAAAAAAATCACACTACTAAAAAAATCAGATATGGGTTTGAATGCTTCATCAATTTTTTGATCTAGACCTTTTTCTTGAGCAAAAGTTAATAGAGGGAAAATTGTAGTTAAGACTACCAGAAGATATTTCTTCATAATTACAGAACGTATTAGTTAATTTATTTTGAGGTACGTTTTAACCCAATTTATGCATTAGAACATCTATTACAGCTCCAAACTACTGCAAATACTAACACTTTCGTTACTTTTTTCGATTTTACCATAGTGCTGCTATGATAAAATCAAGAAAAAGTCACTATTTATGGTATCTCGAAGCTTCATTACGACGTTATAATACATAAATTTAGGTTTAACGCAAGATTATAAAAAAAAACGATTATTTAAAACTTATTTCATCTAAATATAGAAAATTTGTTACTCTATATTATATACTGTTTTTAATTTGTTAATTTGTTCTGGTCTTCCCAAAACAATTATTTTAGAGTCTATTTCTAAAGGAAAATCTGCTTCTGGATTAACCGTGTATTCTCCATTAAGGTCTTTATAACCTATTACTGTGCAGCCTGTTTTTTTTCTTAAATCTAAATCTTTAATTGTTTTACCTTCTTTAACACGAAACAACTTTTCTACGGCGACTTCTTCAATATTAACATTAGATTTCCCTATAATAGAGAGATTATCTACAAATTCCATTAAACCTGGTACTACAACCAATGATGCCATATGATCACCTCCAATTTTATCTGGTAAGATCACATTATTTGCTCCAGCAAACTTTAATTTTTTATACGATGATTCTTGAGACGCTCTACTTATAATATTGATAGTACTATTTATTTGTCTGGCCGAAAGTACTACAAACAAATTATCGGCATCATCAGGAAGTGCCGAAATAAAACTAGATGCCCTGTCTACTCCTGCCAAAAGCAACGTTTCATCTTCATTGGCATTACCTATAACATAAGGTACGCCATCTGCTTGCAAACGCTCCTCAAGATCTTTGTCTTTATCTATAACCACAAATGCTTTGTTATATGCTGATAGTTTTCTAGCAGACTGCTTGCCATTTCTACCATAACCACAAATAACAATATGATTTTTAAAGCTATCGATTTCTTTTTGCATCTTTTTTTGTTTTAATTCTTCAATATTATTTTTGCTTAAGATGTATTCTGTTATTACAGTAAGGGCATAACCAACAATTACGACACTTGCCAAAATAAGAAATATTGTAAATAGTTTGGCTTCATCATTTAATGGCACGACTTCTCCAAAACCAACTGTAGCCATGGTTATAACTGTCATGTATAAGGCATCAATCCAGGAGTAGGAAGAAATAAATTTATATCCAAGTACGCCTACTAACAACAAAATTAAAAGCAAAATTATTGCTGTATAGATTCTTGATCTAAATAATCTAATTACTGGATTCATTTGTCTATAAATCAAAAACCGAAGAGCGTTTAGTGTAAATTAAATCTTTAATGCGTATCCAAAATGCTAAGAATACATATAATGCAAAACCAAAGCCTACTGTTACAAATGTTAAATACATAAACGATGTTCGTACAACTTTGGCTCTAATGCCTATTCTATCGGCTATACGTTGACAAACATAATAGCCATGTCTCTGAAAAAAATATAATATTTTATGAAAAATACTCATAAGCGCAAGTTAACCTTAAATAGATTGATTTAAAAGTTTATTCCCAACCGCACACTGTAAGCACCTATTTTTATTACAATATTCTGCTTTTAATTGTAATAATGCCTGTGACTGTATAGCGTTTTTAGATACTTGTTTTAAAGTATTAAATTTTTCCACTATATTGTTTTTCTCCGATGAAATACCTCTCAAAACACTTAAAATATCATCTTCTATAAGCTCGCCTTTATATTTTGCATAACTAAACGTAATAGGTATAATAGTATTAATAATTAAGAGATGAATAAACGATTTTGATAATTTTTTAACTGATGTTTTAGAGGTCTTACCAAATGTGTAATGTGATTTCCAAAATCCCGAAGCCTCTACAGAAAACAATGTTGTTATTGCTTCTTCTGATTTAATGTCTATTAATTTTGAAAATAAATTTTTATGTTGATAATATAAATTCGCTAATTGCGAAAGTCTTATTGTTGGGAAATTATTAGGGCGTAATCTAAAAAACAAAGGCGCTATTACATTAGCATTATTTAGACTAAACTTTTGGTTCAAAAATTTGTAATCTGTCTGTAACTGTTGGTAATAAGTCTCTTCAATATCCTCTTTAAGTAATCCCGATTGCCCAAAAAGCAGTGCTTCTAAAATATTTAAGTGAGATTGCGATTTCAATAGCACAGAAAAATCAAAAGAATTTGCTAAACTTAAAAAAGCTTCACCATTTACTTTTAACCCAAAATTTTTAGCCAACATTTTAAACAAAACAGCTTCCCAATTGTTTTTTGATGCCTCCAAAAGCTTAAAAATGTCCACAGATTTTCTCTCAAGACGTTCAAAATATAAGCGCTCAAGCCAATTATTAATTGTAAAATCATCTACAGAGGCAAAATTATTTTCGCAATTAATCCAGCTTTTTTTAGCTAGAAATAACTTTTTATAATTCTGCAATGCTAAAGGAGACACATAATCTTTAAGTTGCAATGTTGGAATTACCGAATTATCCTTTCTAAAAATATCACAATCATGTTCCCAAACTACATGTAAAATAACATTATCGTAAATTTTATCTTTTTCGTGATTATGCAAAAACCAATCTGAAGATTTTATATGAATTTCCACATTACCTGCCCAAAGTTGTCCATCTATATGTATTTGGGCATTAAAAAAATCTGGCCCTGCATTTAAATTGTGTTGTCCGTTTAATACAATTTGTACACTCTTTTCTTTTACTGTCTTTAAGTTTCTGTGATTAAACTTATTATGTTTCCATATGTAATGTAGAAAGTCTTCTTGCATGCTTCTAAAATAGAAAAATTGAATTTAAATTAACTAATACCATTTACACTTTGAATTTACTGCAATAAAACACCCTTTTTCCTTTCTATTTCATTATTAAATGAAACCGTAACTTAGGCTCAATGTCATTAAGTTAAGAAGTTTTCATCATTAAACTAAATGCGTTTATTTCTATAAAAACGTGTAATTTAATTACATTTCGACTGCGCTCAATGTGACAAATTATACAAATTGAGCTTAACTTAATGACATTGAATTTACGGCTATGCTTTAATTTTCTAATTCATACAAAGAAAAAAATCATTATTTTCTTTTACAGTAAATTCAAAATATAACTGGTATAACACAAAACCTTTGTTAACTTAAAATATTTTATTGTTCTTTGAAAAAAGCTAAGTAAATATGCTAAAAGTATACTACAAACTTAAAGCCCTTGGACCAGGATTACTCTTTGCAGGAGCAGCTATAGGCGTATCACATTTAGTTCAATCTACAAAGGCAGGCGCTAATTTTGGTTTGGGTTTATTATGGGCTTTGCTTTTAGTAAATATATGTAAATACCCCTTTTTTCAGTTTGGACCACGTTATGCAGCTGCAACAGGAGAAAGCCTTGTTGAGGGTTATGCTAAATTAGGAAAACCTATTTTAGGCGTCTATTTTATTCTCAATTTCGCTACTATGTTTACAATTCAAGCGGCTGTAACGATAGTTACTGCTGGCATTGCCACAACGCTTTTTGGTGATTTTGGTGTATTGTCTATTGGGCGCTTTTCAATAGCAAGTATTCAAATTTGGACAGCTATCATTCTAGCCATAAGTTTATTTATATTAGTAATAGGAAAATACACATTATTAGATCGTCTAATAAAAATTATAATAATTACACTAACTATAAGCACTATTATAGCGGTATTTTTTGCTTACACAGGC
Organism: uncultured Flavobacteriaceae bacterium; assembly: GCA_947498845.1. Classification (GTDB taxonomy): domain Bacteria; phylum Bacteroidota; class Bacteroidia; order Flavobacteriales; family Flavobacteriaceae; genus Jejuia. Next base: position 24,155 of record CANMLX010000050.1, read on the forward strand.
CATAACAGAGTCCTTTCTTTTAAACAAATTTTACCAAAAAATAGTTTAGATATTGCTTTTTTAATTGCTTTTATGGGCTGGATGCCAGCTCCTCTTGATGTTGCTGTATGGCACTCTATATGGAGTGTTGAAAAAAAGAAAGACAATTCAAATATATTAGCTTCAAAAACAGCTTTATTCGATTTTAATATAGGATACATAGGCACTATTGTTCTGGGAATTGGTTTCTTACTGCTTGGGACTTTTGTTATGTACAATACTGGGGAGACTTTTAGTAAATCGGCTGGTCTTTTTGCGAATCAACTTATTAATATGTATACCAAAAACCTAGGGAGCTGGGCGTATTTAATTATTGGTATCGCTGCCTTTACTACAATGCTTAGCACCACACTAACATCTTTAGATGCATCTCCAAGAATAATGTCTAAAATCGTGCAATTATCATTTAAATCACAACGTTTATCAAGTTATAAATTCTGGATTATTTTGTTAGCTGTAGGATCCTTGTTAATATTTCTGTTCTTGGCGTCTGAAATGGGCTTGCTCATAAAAATCGCCACCATTTTATCTTTTTTAACTGCCCCGTTTTATGCCATCATTAATTATAAATTGATTAACAGCGAACATACACCAAAATCTTGGCACCCTTCTACACAACTTAAAGCACTATCTTGGTTAGGAATACTATTTTTAATAGGTTTTAGCATTTGGTTTCTTACTACCCTTTAAAAGATACTTTGTATCTTTGCATTTCACTTTTTTTCTATGAAATCAGAATCAGTTTCTAATATTTTACCAGAACGTAAAACCAAACCAAAATGGCTACGTGTTAAATTACCTACTGGGAAAAAATACACAGAGTTAAGAGGCTTAGTAGACAAATACAAATTAAATACCATTTGTACTTCTGGAAGTTGCCCTAACATGGGTGAATGCTGGGGAGAAGGTACAGCGACATTCATGATTTTAGGAAATATATGTACCCGTTCCTGTGGTTTTTGTGGTGTAAAAACTGGCAGACCTGAACTAGTAGATTGGGATGAACCCGAAAAAGTGGCGCGTTCTATAAAAATCATGAATATTAAGCATGCCGTTTTAACCAGTGTAGACAGGGACGATTTAAAAGATATGGGAAGCATTATGTGGGCAGAAACTGTTAATGCTGTTCGTAGAATGAATCCCAATACAACACTTGAAACACTAATCCCAGACTTTCAAGGTATAGAAGGCCATATTGATCGTATTATAGATGTCGCTCCCGAAGTTGTATCTCACAATATTGAAACAGTAAAACGTTTAACCAGAGAAGTACGTATTCAAGCCAAATACGAAAGAAGTTTAGGTGTTTTAAAATATTTAAAACAACAAGGACAACGACGCACAAAATCTGGTATTATGTTAGGGCTTGGTGAAACAAGAGAAGAAGTTATAGAGACATTACATGATTTAAAAGCTAATGATGTTGATGTTGTTACCATAGGTCAATACTTACAACCTAGCAAGAAACACTTACCTGTAAAACAATTTGTTACACCAGACCAATTTGAAGAATATAAAGAAATTGGATTAAGTCTTGGATTTAAACACTTAGAAAGCAGCGCCTTAGTAAGATCTTCATACAAAGCGCAAAAACATATAAACTAGGTAATCCCTGTGATTTGTTGCAAAAAACAACAGTTTTATTGTATAAATATTTATATTTGATAACAATAGATACTATGATGTCCCTTATTAAACAATATACATACATTGTTTTCATCCTGTTTGCAATAAACATGTTTTCTCAAAACTCTGCTGAAATTGAGCAAGATCCTGAAATCATTGAAAACAATATCAATTATTATATAAAACAATATAAAAATGATGTTAAAAAGTTTAAGTATTTTGAAGCAGAAAGATCTTTAAATGAGGCTTTAGAGCTTGCCCAAAGGGCTAGCAGTAAAAAGTACATTGGTTTAATACATGCCTTTAAAGGTAAATTATTCTTGGCTTTAGGAAAAAACGAAAAAGCAATTAAATCCCTAAACAAAGCCATTGAAATGCAACGCATTACCAAAGACAACACAAATATAGGACTCTCCTTTAAAACTTTTGGTGATGTTTACATGGCAAAAAACGATATACTACAAGCTCTAGACTCCTATACTGCAGCCAAATCGAAATTTCAGGAAGAAGAATTAGATCTAGAATTAGCTGAAACCCTTCTAGCTGAAGGAAACGCTTATTTTAAATTAAAAAATATTGAAAAAGCCCGAGAAATTACAGAGCAATCTATAGCTGTAGCCAGAAAAGGTGATTATAAAAATACATTAAGTAAAGCGCTAATCTTTCATGGTAAGGTATACAATACTTTAAATGAAAACAACAAAGCATTAAGTTTTGCTAAAGAAGGCTTGAATATAGCAAGGAGTAATAATTTTTTAGTCACACAAAATAAGGGTCATTTAGTTTTAAGTTCTATTTATGAGAATTCTAGTAATCATAAACTAGCAAATCGTCACTTGAGAGCTCATTTAAAGTTCAACGATTCACTAAATACACTTAAAAATTCTAATTCGTCTGTAGAAAAAAGAGATGAATCCTTGATGAATGAAAAAAATGCTGAATTAGAAAAGTTAAACAGAAAAAATGATTTAGGTACACTAATCTCCATATTAAGTGTAGCCCTAATTACTATTCTGTCGCTTTTAACACTATCTCTATATAAAAATAATAATATTAGGCTAAAAACTAATAATATGCTTCATAAAAAAAATAATGAACTTATTATTGCCAAAGAAAAGGCAGAATTAGCTTCTATAACTAAAGCCAACTTTTTATCTACTGTAACCCATGAATTAAGAACGCCTCTATATGCTGTTACTGGATTAAGTAATATGCTTTTAGATGAAGATCCTAAACCAGAGCAAATACAACATTTAAAATCTTTAAAATTCTCTGGAGATTACCTATTAACTTTTATAAACGACATTCTTCAAATAAATAAAATTGAAGCAAATAAAGTTGAGATTGAGCCAGAATTATTCAATTTAAAAAAGAAAATAAATAATATTGTTTTAGCACTTAAAAATTCTGCTTTAGACAATAACATTACTATTCATTTTGAATATGATAAAGACTTACCAGAAAACTTTGTTGCAGATCAACTTAAGATTTCACAAATACTCATTAACTTAATAGGTAACTCTATTAAGTTTACAAAAGATGGTGATATCTGGATTAGAGTATATAAAATAGAAGAATTTGATGCTATTTATACGCTTAGATTTGAAGTAGAAGATAACGGTATAGGTATCACTAAAGAAAAACAAGAGAATATGTTTGAAAGCTTTTCACAAGGCTCCATTCAAATTAATCGTAAATATGGTGGTACAGGACTTGGTTTATCTATTGTTAAAGGATTAATCGATATTTTAAAAGGTAAAATATATCTACAAAGTGAATTAGGCAAAGGCACCACATTCTTTTTTGAAATTCCTCTAGAATATAATGAAGCGCAGGATATTAATGCTAGCAAAAAAGTAAAAACCACAAGCAAAGATTTAACTAATCTAGACTTAAGCAGTGTAAAAATATTAGTAGTAGAAGACAATAAAATTAACCAAATGATTACTAAAAAGATTCTAACAAAAATGAATCTTTTTTGCGAGATAGTAGATAATGGAGAATCTGCGGTAGACATGATTAAAAACAATGCCTACGATATTGTTTTAATGGATATACACATGCCTGGTATTAGCGGTATAGAAGCTACAAAAATAATACGCACTTTTGATGAAGAACTCACCATTTTTGCCCTCACTGCTGTTACCATAGAAGATAAAATGCATGAATTTGAAGAAGCTGGTTTTACAGATATTATACCAAAACCATTCAAACAAGAAGAGTTTGAGAAAAAACTTTTTAATGCACTTTCAAGCAATACTCCTTCTGCTAATTCTTAGAAGATTCTAAGAATTTAATTACTAGATTTTCAAATTTATCGGGATTATCTAATGTGACTTTAATTGGTAAGTAAAACAACTTTTCTTTAAGGGATTTATAGTGTTTTAATCGCATAAAGTCTTTTTCGGTAGTAAGTATTAACTCCTTTTTTTCCAGTAAAGTAATATCTTTATCTAAAAAATTATAATGATCTTTAAAATTTAAATGTTCAAAATTCAGGTTTCTATCCTTTAAAAAACGCACCAAAAGATTAGCATTAGCTATACCTGTAACTAATGTAAAATTAGTTATAGTATTTAAATCCTTACTAAGATTAGTATTAGAAAATACTTTATTACCATAAGATATTTTACTAAAGAATAGATCTTGGTTATTTCTAGGTCCTATTTTTTTATGGAAATACGCCTTTTCCTCTTCTTTTAAATTTTGAGGACATTTGGTAACAACAATAATATCTGCACGTTTAGCACCTTTTCTCGGTTCTCTTAAATCTCCTGTTGGCAGTACAATATCTTTAAAATAAGGCTTATTATAAGTCGTCAACAAAATAGTAAAACCAGCTATAACTTTTCTATGTTGAAACGCATCATCTAATAGAATAACCTCTGGAGAAGGATCTATTTTTTTTAACTGTTTCACGCCATTAACTCTATTACCATCAACAGCAACAATAACCTCATTTAAAAATTTATTGTAAAACTGAAAAGGCTCATCTCCAAGATCATCAACTGTAGAGCTATTATTTGCAACTTGAAACCCTTTTGTTTTTCGTTTGTACCCTCTACTTAAAGTAGCCAATTTATAATCATTTTTTAACATATTGAGCAAATATTCAATCATGGGTGTTTTACCTGTGCCACCAACACTTAAATTACCCACACATATTACAGGAAAATCAAAAGAAGTAGACGGCTTAATCCTAAAATTATAAAGTTTATTACGTAACCAAGTCACTATATAATATATAGGAACAATAGGAAAAAGGAGCTTTCTAATAAGTTTCATTTAAAAAAAGGTTAATTTGATGGGGTAATTCTGTAGCGAAAATAACGATTATTCAATCAATGCATACAATGAGATATTTTCAAAAACAACGTAATAACCTGATTTCGATTTAAGAATCATAAATAAAAGTCAATAAATAACGTCAGTTCGACGTAAGAAATCAAGTTTTTAACTATGAAAAAAGCAGAATATTTAGTAAATTAAAGTGTTGAAT
>CANMLX010000051.1 GCA_947498845.1 uncultured Flavobacteriaceae bacterium
AATCAAAATGTATCTATTAAGGGATTGATTGAGGGCGACTATTCGGTGTCTGTCTTCTCACTTCAAGGTCAATTAGTTCACCATGAAACAATCAATACCACTAGTAGTGTATTTGATATTACTCATTTAACAGAAGGAATATATGTGCTAAGCGTAAAAGGTTTAAACGTTAATGAATCTAAGAAATTAATCATAAGTAAATAATTAAATCTTAAACCATATAACAAACATTCAATAGTTGTAAAAAGCTTAATCTAGAGAATTCCTCGATGCTTTGCGTCGGGGTAGTTCATTAACTATTCTAAATTACTTAATATAATGAAAAAACTAACACTAAAATTAATTTGCCTAATGCTGTTGTTTTCTAATATTACAATAGCTCAAGTATATACCGATAATTCTTCATTTGAACTGGTTTCAGCGAATAATGGAGGTCAAGTACGGTTAAGAAATGCTCCTGGTGGCAGTGGCAACATAAATTATATTAGGAATCTTTGTGATCAGGCTGGATTGCCAGCTGTGGTAAAAAATTCCAGATTGACTCAAGGAGACTATGCGCCTAATATCTGTCAAATGCAAGCTGTGATAGAAACTTTGGAATTTCTTGCCAATCGTGCGGCTACTTACACTGGAGGAGGAACAGTAGTAAATAATTCAAATTTAGAAACACACAGAGCAGCAATTGCAGGTTCGGGAGGCACATTTATCTTTAGAGGCACAGTTAATGTGACAGGAAGAGACAAGTTGATTCAAGTTGGTCCTAACACTACTATATGGATAGATGGTGTTGTTAGATATACTGGACCAGTAATTCCAGGAACTGTTCCAGACCAATTTTCTGTGTCTGATGTAATTAATGGCATATTTGAAGTTCGTGGATCTAATGGTAATCATAAGAATGGTGCTCGGTTTTTTGGAACTAAAAGAGGTAAATTAGTTGGTAACGATCGATTAGCAGGAATCTATTCTAGATGGTCTCGTAATTTAATTATTGAAGGTGTAAATACCGATAATTGTAGAAATGTACTGTTTTTACACAATGTTAATGGCAACAGTAGGGTTAAAGGTAACTTTGTGTTTAATTCTACGCGACGAGCTATCCATTTAAAGGTTACTAATGGTATGCTTGTAGAAAATAACCTTGTTTTTGATGCAGATGTAGATGGTATCGATGTTGATGCTTTTGCTAAAAATACTAATGTAAATAGAAATGTGATTGTTAAAGGAGGATCAAGGTGGCAAGTTTGGACTGAAATTGTTGCAGTAGATAATACTATTGATGGAAATGTTGGAGTTCATGTTAATGAAACAGATGGAGGGTTTCAAGAGAATGGTAGCGAAAATGGTCAAGCACCTACAGCAAGAAATACATGGATTAATAATCATGTGTTTTATGCTAATTCCTCTAGTGTCTATAGACAAGGATTTTCTTTTCATCCCAATCGTGTAATTGATAAAGCATCAACCACATTTAGAAATAATTTTGTTTGGCAAACTAATGATAATGCATATAAAAACAATCCAAAGGATAATGTAGAAGATGATGTGTCTTATTATCATTATGTTGGTGCTCCTCCTGTAGGAGGAGGTTCAGGTGGTGGTAATGGTGGTGGTAGCAATGATATAGCTCGAGGTAAGCCAGCCTTCCAATCAAGTATATATCAAAATAATAATGGGCGATTTGGTCCTGATAAAGCTGTAGATGGAAATGGTAATACTTTTAATCATACCAATAACGAAAACAATCCATGGTGGGAAGTAGATTTGGGTTCATCTTACAGTATAAGTAGTGTAAAAATATGGAATAGAGGAGATTGTTGTAGTAATAGATTAAATAACTTCGACATTAAGGTTTACAACAATAGAGGCGGTAATGAAACAAAGAATGTATATGTTAGTGGACAACCTTCTAATAATGGGTCTACTTATAATATCAATGCTACAGGTAACGTAGTAAGAATTCAACTTAGAGGAAATAATAGAATCTTACACACAGATCAGGTTGAAGTTTATGGTAGTGCTAACTCAGGAGGATCGGGAGGTAATGGTAATCCTATTGTAACATTACGTAAAGGGAACTCTCAAGGTTTTGCTATAGATGGTGGTAATGGTGGTAGTAATGGTCAAAATGTAAAGTTATGGGCCTATAACCAAAACAACGTTAACCAACAATGGGAAGAGATTAACCGAGGTAATGGATTTTACTCTTACAAAAAACAAAACACAAATTTTTGTATCGATGCAGGTAATGGTGGTAGTAATGGTCAAAATGTAGTACTCTGGAGCTGTGGAGCTGGTAACCAAAATCAACATTTTAAAAAAGTATCTGTAAGTAATAATAGATTTCGTCTAGAAAAAAGAAATGCTTCTGGTTTCTCTATTGATGGTAATAATGGAGGCGGCAATAACCAGAACGTTCATATCTGGAGTTCAAATAACAATAATGGCAATCAGCAGTGGATAATTACTGCGATAGGAACCGCAAGTAAGAATGCTCAAGGGTTTAAATCAAAAAATTTATATGCTTCAGAATTAATAGCAATACCTAATCCAGCATCCAATGTTTTAAGACTAGAAGGTTTAGGTGTTGGTACGCATTTGGTACGTGTGGTTAATTCTCTGGGAGCATTGGTTTTATCCAAGGAATTAAAGTCTGTAGAAGGCAAGGCTTCAATAAATGTAAGCAATCTCAATGTTGGGATTTATGTTTTAATTACAGGAGATAAAGCAATTCGATTTGTTAAAAAATAAATACTTAATAAATATGAAAACTAAACATTTAAAAAAAACAGGCTATTTACTTAAGATCGTGTTTTCAATATTTACTACGCTTACTTTTATTAATGCTCAATCTCAGGTGTCTGACAGACCTCCTAGTGCTGTGGTAAATATATACAATACAAATCCAGATTGGAAAGTATCTGATAATTTTAGTAGCATAGATTTTAATAAATGGGTTTACCGAAAAGATCAAGGTAACGGTATTGGAGAAGGAACCCAATATGTTTATATTGTGAATAATAGTTATGTGTCTTTTAAAGGAGATAAGGCCACTAAAAAAGGAGGAGGACTCAGTTCTTTAAATACTAGTCATTTTGGTTTTTACTTATTTAAATGGCGTGTATTGGGTATAAGTAAAGGAGTGCGAACTGCTTGGCATCCTTCGGTTTGGACCAATCATGCTAATCATGGAGCAACTTGGAAAGTTCTTAATCCAAGACCAAATGAAACTGTGGAGTTAGATCTGTTGGAATATTGGAATGTTCCTGTATGGAATTCTCATGCGATTCCTAAAGTAAATGGATTGGCTAAAAACCCTAAGCCAGCAATGGTTCGCAGTAACCCAGATATTAATAATAAGTGGCGAACTTTTGGTATTGAGTACACTCCAAACTATTTACAGTTATGGGAGAAAATTAATGGTAACTGGAGAAAAATAGGAACTCGAGTTACTATTTCAAATGCGGCTAATAGTGCAACTAATTTAAATAAAAAACATGCACAACCTTTCTATAATATATTATCTAATAAATACCACACCCCAGAGGGAAAAGATGATAATTCTTGGTTTCATATAGACTACTTTTATGTATTCCCTTATAAAGGAGGATCTGGGAATGGAGGATCGGGAGGTAATGGTAATCCTATTGTAACATTACGTAAAGGAAACTCTCAAGGTTTTGCTATAGATGGTGGTAATGGTGGTCGTAATGGTCAAAATGTAAAGTTATGGGCCTATAACCAAAACAACGTTAACCAACAATGGGAAGAGATTAACCGAGGTAATGGATTTTACTCTTACAAAAAGCAAAACACAAATTTTTGTATCGATGCAGGTAATGGCGGTAGCAATGGTCAAAGTGTAAAACTCTGGAGCTGTGGAGCTGGTAATCAAAATCAACATTTTAAAAAAGTATCTGTAGGTAATAATAGATTTCGTCTAGAAAAAAGAAATGCTTCTGGTTTCTCTATTGATGGTAATAATGGAGGCGGCAATAACCAGAACGTTCATATCTGGAGTTCAAATAATAATAATGGTAACCAACAGTGGATAATTACTGCGATAGGAACCGCAAGTAAGAATACTCAAGGGTTTAAGTCAAAAAATTTAGATACTTCAGAATTAATAGCAGTACCTAATCCAGCATCCAATGTTTTAAACCTAAAAGGTTTAGGTGTTGGTACGCATTTGGTACGTGTGGTTAATTCTCTGGGAGCATTGGTTTTATCCAAGGAATTAAAGTCTGTAGAAGGCAAGGCTTCAATAAATGTAAGCAATCTCAATGTTGGGATTTATGTTTTAATTACAGGAGATAAAGCAATTCGATTTGTTAAAAATTAAAATGTAATTGCTTTAGATAACATTTAAAATTAAATACTAAGGGTTTAACTTATTTTAAGTTGAACCCTTTTTTAGTTAATCATTTTAGATGATAATTGGTATAATACCAATTATGAGTTAAAATGCGCTAAAAAAGACAAAGTTGCTTTCTTTTTTATACTTTTGAAAGTACTATATCTACACTTCATGAAGACTATTCAAGTTTATATCAAAGAACATCAAAAACGATTTACAGACGAGCTTATAGCACTTTTAAAAATTCCATCTATTAGTGCCGATTCGGCTTATAAAGAAGATGTGATTAAAATGGCGCATAGTATAAAAGAAAGCTTAGAACAAGCAGGGTGTGACAAAGTAGAATTATGTGAGACTAAAGGTTATCCTGTTGTTTATGGAGAAAAGATAATCAATAAGTCGTTACCTACTGTTTTAGTATATGGGCATTACGACGTACAACCACCAGATCCTATAGCGCTGTGGGATTCAGCACCATTTAAACCTGTGATAAAAAAAACAGATTTACATCCAGAAGGTGCTATTTTTGCGCGTGGTGCTTGTGACGATAAGGGGCAATTATATATGCATGTTAAAGCCCTAGAGTTTATGGTAAGTACAGGACAATTACCATGCAATGTGAAATTTATGATTGAAGGTGAGGAGGAAGTAGGAAGTGCTAATCTTGAAGGGTTTATAAAAAATAATCAAGAGAAATTAAAGAGCGATGTAATTTTAATTTCAGATACAGGTATGATTGCCAAAGATGTACCATCCATAACCACAGGAATTAGGGGGTTAAGTTATTTAGAAGTTCAAGTTACTGGACCAAATCGCGATTTACATTCGGGACTTTATGGAGGAGCAGTAGCTAATCCTATCAATATTTTAACTAAAATGATTGCATCATTACATGATAAAGATAATCGCATTACTATTCCAGGGTTCTATGATAAAGTAGAAGAATTGAGTGATGAAGAACGTGAAGAAATGGCAAAAGCACCTTTTAGTCTAGAAGATTATAAACAAGCATTAAACATAGAAGCTGTCCATGGAGAGAAAGGGTATACTACTAACGAACGCAACTCCGTAAGACCAACTTTAGATGTTAATGGTATTTGGGGCGGTTATATTGGAGAGGGAGCCAAAACTGTTATACCTAGTAAAGCCTATGCCAAAATCTCTATGCGTTTGGTTCCAAATCAAGATTGGGAAGAAATAACTCAACGCTTTAAAATCCATTTTGAAAGTATAGCACCAAAAGGTGTTACAGTAAAAGTAACCCCTCACCACGGCGGGAATGGGTACGTAACACCATTAAACAGTATTGGCTATCTGTCTGCTTCAAAAGCCTATGAAAAAACTTTTGGAAAAGTACCAATTCCTCAACGTAGTGGAGGAAGTATTCCTATAATAGCTATTTTCGAAAAAGAATTAAAGAGTAAAACAATATTAATGGGCTTTGGTTTAGATAGTGATGCTATACACTCACCAAATGAACATTTTGGTATTTGGAATTATCTAAAAGGCATAGAAACCATTCCCTATTTTTACAAATATTTTACCGAATTGTCTAAATAAATAGAGCCCTTTCAACTTTTGGTTTATAAAGCAAGGTAGTCTCTGCATAATTTTTCTAATACAGATGTCTAAAACTCACGTAACTTATAAATGAGAGATACACATGTTAAAAACGTTTTAGAACTTAGCTTTGCTACTTTTCTAATTAGTACAGCAGCTGTCTTAGGAAAATATATTCAGATGCCAGCAGCTGTTATCATTTGGTGGCGTGCTTTTATTGCTTTAGTTGTACTTTATCTCTTCTGTAGGTATAAAAAAAATTCATTTAAATTCAGCTCATCTACAGACATGGTTATTATAGCAATAAGCGCTGTTTTTTTGGGTGCACATTGGATCACTTATTTCCATTCAGTTAAAGTTTCTAATGTATCTATTGGTATGTTATCGCTTTATACATTTCCAGCAATAACATCTATATTAGAGCCTGTTTTTACAGATACTAAATTTGATAAAGGCCATCTGCCTTTAGCGGTAATGGTTTTAATTGGGATTTATATTTTAGCACCAGAGTTTAACCTTCAAAATTTAGATTTCATTGGGATTCTTTGGGGGCTTTTTTCCGCAGTGCTTTTTACACTAAGAAATCTTATGCTAAAAAAGAGAGCCCAAAAATATAATGGTACTATGTTAATGACCTTTCAATTAATTGTAGTTACTATAACATTATCACCTGTTTTATATTTTTTAGGTTCAGTTGGTATAGAAAGCCAATATCCCTATATTATTCTTTTAGCATTGTTTGCTACAGCTATTGGACATTCGCTATTTCTTAAAAGTCTCAAGCATTTTTCGGCGAGTACTGCAAGTATTATTTTAAGTACTCAGCCTATTTTTGGTATTATTTTAGCTTATTTTTTTCTAGACGAAATACCATCGTCTAATACTTTTATTGGAGGCGCTTTAATTATTTCTACAGTTATTATAGAGAGTGTTCGTTCTGGTAAAAAATGATGTTTTAACAAAATTTTATCTTTTCTTTAAGACTCTACATTTGTAGAATGTAACTTTTTGTTCTATGTTTGTAGAGTATAAGTTAATTATTAAATATGCAATTATCTAAAGCTGAAGAAGATTTAATGAATTATATATGGGAGCTGGAAAAAGCTTTTATGAAGGACTTGTTAAATGTTTACCCCGAACCTAAACCAAAAACGACTACTGTTGCAACGCTTTTGAAACGGATGACAGATAAGGGATTTATCTCTTATAACTTAAATGGCAAATCAAGAGAATATTACGCGTTAGTGGAAAAGAAAGATTATTTCTCTAAACATGTAAAAGGGCTAATCAAGAACTTTTTTAATGATAGTGCTTCGCAGTTTGCTTCTTTTTTTACTAAAGAAACAAACCTTAGTAAAAAAGAATTAGAGGATCTAAAAACCTTAATAGATTACGAAATAAAAAACAAATAACTATGCTTTTCTACATATTAAAATCGAGTGCTTGTTTAGCTGTATTTATGTTATTTTATAAATTTTTTTTAGAAAAAATATCAGCGCACCATTTCAAACGATTTTATTTAATAGCAGTTATTTTAGTTGCCACTATAATTCCCTTTATAACTTTTACTCAATATGTTGAGGCTACAGAACATAAAGAGATAATAAACGTAACATCATTACAAGAAACTTACACTAATAATTTGTCTTTTAGAGGCATTATACCAATATTTTTATGGAGTATTTATGGTATAGGGGTGTTATTCTTTTTGATGAGATTTATTAACAATCTTCATCAATTAATAAAGAAAATTAAAGCAAATCCAAAATATAGAAATTTAAATAGTACCAACATATTAGTTGAAGATTTAATAATCCCTCACACTTTTTTCAATTTTATTTTTTTGAATAAAACATTATTTGAAAAGAATAAAATTCCAATTGAGGTTTTGCTTCATGAACAAACTCATGCTAAACAAAAACATACCTTAGATGTCCTGTTTATTGAAATATTACAAATAGTATTTTGGTTCAATCCTATACTATATTTCATTAAAAAAGATATAAAATTAAATCATGAGTTTTTAGCAGATCAAGCGGTGTTAAAACAAGGGATCACATCATCAAAGTATCAAAATACATTATTGGCATTCTCATCAAATGCATCATATTCATCATTAGCAAACGCTTTACATTATTCATCAATCAAAAAACGATTTACAGTCATGAAAACACAAACACCAAAAACATCAATACTATTCCGGGGTTTAGTTATTTTACCTTTATTGGGGCTCTTAATTTATGGGTTTAGTGAAAAAGTTGTAACAAAGGAATGTGAAAAAAATACAATTGTTACGCAAAAATCATCTTCTTGTAATGAATCATATGCTTCAAGCAGTGTAGAATTTTGTAATAACGCTAAATCTATTTTAAACGAATCATCAAAGAGCTATTTTTCAAAAAACGTTTTTAATTATTTAAATAACACTTTAGAAAAAGAAAATCATAAAGACTACAATGCTTTCGATGCAATAGAAATAAATAAAATAAGTAAACCTATTAATTTAGATAAAAGCTCAAAAAAGAAACAACCCGTTTGCTGTGAAAAAACTAAAAAGGGTGTTAAGGTTCTAAATAACAATAGTAAAATCGATTGTGCCAAGTCGGAAGCATCAAAAATGATTGTGAACGTATTAAATACGACATTAGAAAAAAAATCGGTGATATACTTTAATGATCAAGTTGTCTCTAAAGAAAAAGCTTTGGATTTACTAAAAACTATAACTATAAATAACAAGCCAAAAAGGACATTCGCTTTACATATTTCTTGTGATGATTTAGTAGAAAATTTAAATGAAACGACAATTAAAATCCAGACGGAAAAGAGCTAACTAAACATCTTATATTAATATTTACTCCTTTTACTTCAATTAAAGAACAAGTCAATAAAATATTTTTAGAGGCAAATGGTGTAAGCGTCTATAATAAAGTTAGTAATACATTAAGCAAATCATTAATCAAAAATTCTTTCATCATGAAAAAAACAATCATTTTTTCAGCAATCGTTTTATGCTTTTTTATTTTAAATGTTCAAGCATCTCCAACATGTATCAATGCAAAAGCATATAAAACTAAAATTAAGCAACATGTAAATCCATTTTGTATTTCTATAGCCAAGGGCGATATAGAAACCGTTAAAAAGCTTATCGATTTAGGTACAGATATTAATGAGAAATCCAATGGGATGTCACCAATAATGTACGCAGCTAAATATAATAGGACTGAAATTTTACAACTATTAATAAAGAAAGGCGCTAATTTAAAGGCTAGGTCTGATAAAGGAATGACAGCTATAAAATATGCTAAATTGCATAAAGCTGTAGAGACTGAGGCTATATTAAAAGAAGCCCTTTCTAAAAATAAAAAATAATTAATACCAATTCTTAAATGAATATACTGTAAAGTAAAATGATGGATTTTGGAATTATACGAGGCAGAAAAAATAAGCATAGCCGTAGTTACGGTTGTTTTTATGTTGAAGATAGAATTTCAAAAGACACTTTTTAACTCAGTAAATTCATTTGGGAATTGGTATAAGCTAAACGTTTAGTATAGCATTTTATAATTATTTTTTGAATTAGTCACGAAAAGAGATTGTGTTTAAGCAATCTCTTTTTATTTTTAAAGCTTTAATAGGTTTACTAAAGAAACAACAAAAGAAATTAGAATTTATTATGAGAAAAATAGCAATCGCAACAATTTTATTTTTAAGCTTTATAACTCATATACAAGCTCAAGAAACCTATTACAAAACTAATACTTCAAAGCACATACATACAGAACAGGGGTATAATGATTTAAAACAAGGTATTCTTAAACAAATAAAACAAAAACAAAATTTGGAAGAGGTTTACGTGGAAGAAGTTTTAATCGATAGTATTAAAACCAACGATTCCATTATAAAAACTATGGGAATTAAGTTTATATCTAAAGAAAAAGCTAGTGGAGGAATTAATCGACCAAAAGAAAAAATATACAAATACTTAAATAAAGAATTACCAGCGTTTACTTTAAAAACTATTAAAGGAGAAGAAATAAATTTAGAAGCTTTAAATGATAAGCCTACAGTAATTAACTTGTGGTTTACTAGATGTAAACCATGCGTAGAAGAAATCCCTGTTTTAAATAGTCTTGCTAAAAAATATTCCGATAAGGTTAATTTTATCTCGATTTCTTCAGATAACAAAGAGACAATAAACGCTTTTTTAAAGACACATGAATTTAATTATATTCATATTGTTAACGCAAGCAATTACCTCAATGAAATTGGGTCTTACACCTATCCTAAAACTATTTTTATTGATAAAAATGGAATAATAAAAAGAATAACTCGAGGCATCCCTCACATATTCAAAAATGGAAAACAGGAATTAGGAACAGGAGAAGAGTTTGAGCAATACTTGAAACAAATTTTAGATTAAAAAATATGTTTTATCGTTTAACATAGAGCTTATATCAAAAGGTTTTGTATGCTTTAAATGTTTAAGAATAACCAATAAACCAGATACTTCAATTTAACTTTTTTACTCCCTAACAGGAATTTCTCCTTGAGTATAGGGCGTTTACCCCTTTTAATAAAACAGGAAAAAGCTACTGCAGAAACAGGAGCTTACCTCTAATAAACTGTTTGTTAGTGATATAATTTTGGCATAGCTAAAAACAATTATCATGAAAAATACAAGCAGTAAACTCTTTTTAAGAGCAGCATTATTTGTCTCGATGTTTCAGTTATGCTTAACATCGCAAGCACAAGTAAATTATGATGAAGGCAGGATGATTATTAATGGTGTTCAGCTCCTTCAAGACAGCAACGATCCAAGTGCGTATTATTATTTACCAGACTATCCCAGACTGGCTACAAAAGATGATGGTGATTTTGAATTGATGTGTATGAAATACATAGGCCAAGGCGGTAATGCCAGTGGAGGACTTTTCCATACATTAATACAGTTCGATTTACCAGACCAAGTACTAAAAGATTTAGAAAAAGAACTTAAAGAAAAAAAAGGAGGCGCAAAATTAGCAGGTCCAGTTCCTTTAAAGCAGGTTTTAAAAGATGGAGAAGATGGTATAGCCAGTTTTAAAATAGTATCATCTATTCTAAACAATGTAGATGGCGACAATCCATTTACTCAAAATGTGATTACCTCTGGTCATGCTCCTTTATATAAAAACTCTAAAGCAGCTATAGCAGCAAAATTAAGTCAGGAAGGTGCTACTTTACTATGGGAGTCTTTACAAGGAAAAACTTCAGATGTATCTGTGGTGGTAAGTGGCTTTTACGAAGCAAAAGTAAAAGGGTACAATGCAGTAGTATCTGCAGACATGTCTACCATTTACGATCACTATAGCAAAGTATACAGCAACCAAAGTGGGTATACCAAAAGGCAAATGCGTAAGATAACCGATGAGATGGTGCAAGATCAAAAACTAAACATAGATGTTTTTGATAGGTCTCAAGGTCTAGGTATAAAAACAGATGATATGAGTAGCATCTTATCGTTAGTAACAGATAAGCTTATAGAGTTAATGTTTGATGCCGAAATGGGGTGGGCAAAACAACCAGAAAAGGAGACAGCAGTAGAGCAAGGGCAACTTTTAGGGCGACGAAAAAGAGGTTTTTTCAGTAAAATATTTGGCGGTGCCAGAGACGAAAAATATGTGACCGATAATCAATTTGTACTAAAAAAGAGAACAGATATCCAGATAAATAAATTTTACCTAAACCTTAGTAAATCAACAACCATTAAGGTGCCCGTATATTCATCGGGAAACATAAGTGGTTTATACGAAGTGTTTAAAGAGGACCCATCTAGCAAAGACAAGTATTTTAGAGTTGTAAACCTAGAGGATACAGATTTCTTAAAACGAGAAATCATTTTTCAAATGGATGGTGAATATGTAGATTCTTTTAGTGAGATATTAAATTCTGTATCGGTTAGTTTTAAAAAACACTATGGAGAAGATCATAATGATGTGACTAGGGATGTGGTTATAAAACGATCAGATTTAGAAGCAGGTAAAGACTATAAAAATATATTCTACCCCAGATTGGGAATTAAAGGAGCCGATTGGTTAGATTATGAATACAGCCTAAGTTGGAACTTAAAGGGCGATAACAAAACCATTAAACAACCTAAAGGTAAAGATGTCTGGTTAAAAACAAACGAAGCTTCTATAGCATTAACACCACCTTTTACTAAGCGCGTAGTACAAATAGATGCCGACAGAACATTTTTTAAAGAAGCCAATATTCAGGCATGCTCGGTTCGTTTTTTCTCCATACTTAATGGGCAACCCAGTCCCCAGGGTACAGTGGTATTACGTAAAGGAGATGCCGAAAATACTACCAAGATTAACTTATACCACGATAAGGATGAACCTATGGTTTATCAAGTGAGTTGGTACAGTAAAAACGGTCCAATAGAGCAAGAAGCAAAACCCTTAGAAGGTAGTTACCTGTTTTTATTACCTCCTGTACAAGAGTAGAAAACAATTTCACAAAAACATTTGATTATGAATTTTTTAAAGAACAACATTATAATGTTTGTGGTCTTTGGGTGGTGCCTCGCAGCGAATGCTCAGTCTATTTTAATAGATAGAGGTGTAAACGTAGATGGCTTGTGGTGCTTCCCAATTCACAAAAAAGAAAATAGCTATAGGTATTTACCACAGCGCGCGCGATTATCATTAAAAAACGATAGTATACCAGAATTTTCGTTTTTAAGATATGTATTAGAAAAACCTTCAAATAATACTTCAAAAACAATTACAGAAGCAGGAGGAGGGGGCATACTTAATTTTCTGGTATTGTATGATACGCCAGAAGACTTAATAGTAAACGCAGAGCGTTTTTTAAAGAAAAAGTTTGAAAACGATGCTATTAAAATTGAAGGGCCCATTATTTTCGATTCTGGGAAATATACACTAGTATCATCTATTCTTAATCCTTCTACAGGAACGTCTAAAAAAGCCATTCTTGGCTCTGGCGAAGCACCAATTATAGAGAATAGTAAAATCCCTTTGTCTTTCGATGTAGACCCAGTAAAATCCAAATTACTATTGGAAAGCCTTAAAATGGCAACTCCAGATGTGTCATTAATTTTTGAGTTGGGCTTTTCCGGTCTAACAGAAAACTATGAGGCAGAATTAGAAATAGATTGGTCTGAAGTTAAGAAGAGCCACGCTTTTGATGCAGGAGGGAGTATTTATTACATAGGCGCAGATGTAGGATTTGGATTCGATAAGCTAAGAAAAGACAATGCGATAAAGTTTACAAGCACAGGAAAAGATGCATCTATGGAAAGCCTTGTGCAAACAGTATACACCAAGCTATTAGAACTTATGTTTAAACCAACACCATTAGAGCAGGTGCCAGAGGAACATAGAGGCGGTTTAGAAGATGCACTAAGCTCATTAATAAGTCCAGATGGTGCTATGGGAAGCCGTAATACTACTGGTTTTGGATTAAATGTGAGCTACCAATATAAAGAACATCGCACCACGGGAAAAAGTAATATGACGTTCAAGGGCAGAAGCTTAGTCAATAGAAATCATTACATCACATTTAATGCAGGAGATCTCTATAAAAAATATGGAGATAATAAGGAGATATTTAAGGATGTGCCACTATGGGACCCTGCGTTTCAACAGCGTGATGTATATGTGGGTGTAGACGGTAATATAGAAAAGGAATTCGATAAGATGTTGAATAGTGTTACTGTAAAACTTAATAAGGAACACCAAGATGGAACAACGACCATGAAGGAAGTTTTACTCACAAAAGATAGCTATAAAGATTCCAATGGGAAAATTGCGATGAAGTATTTAAATCATGGTGATGAGAACCAAAGTGAGTGGCTTAATTACCAATACAAAACGATCTGGAAATTTATAGGAGGCGGTACATTTTCTGAAGATTTAAAAACAGAATCTGCCGCAATGATAAACCTTTATACACCTTTTCAAAGGCGAAAAATAGAACTTTCGGGAGATCTACAATTACTTAAAGATTTAGATATAAGGGCGGTTGCAGTAAAAATTAATTACGACTTTTTTGGAGACCAAAAATCAAAACACCTTACACTATATCCTAAGGACAATCTCGGTGAAAAATTTTTCGAAATAACCTTGCCAAAAGGCTCAGACGATGTGGAATATGCCATAACCTGGTACGTAAAGAATGGTGCTCCTAAGCAAAAGAAAGGCATTGATACGTATGGCTTGATTTTTATAGATGAAATTCCCAATTAAAACTTAGAAATTATGAATTCAACATTAAGAAATACCATTCTAATAGGTCTAATGATAGCTCCTTACGTGTGTTTTGCACAAACATTAGACACATCAAAAGAATTTATAATAAAACTTTCAGATAGTACAGACGTAAAAATCTATAAAAAGGTTGATGGGTTTGATGCCATATCAGATGAATACTACTATCTGCCATCACATCTAAAATTCTCGCTTACAAAAAGTAAAGAACCAGAATTCTCTCTGCTAATGTATAGCGATAGAGGAGGAAATCATCAAGGCGGTATTTTACATTTTTTAGCCACTTGGGGATTAACATTAGAGCAACGAAATGAAGCCGAAGCAGCTTTAAGAACTATACAAGGAGATAACGCTCGACTTATGGGGGCCGTAACTCCAGAATTGGATGAAGAACAGGAAAACTTAACTATAAAAGGTACATCTCCCTTGGTTGATATATTAAACAAATCGGCTACAACCATAGGGAGAGTACCAACGTTTTCTCATTCCAAAACAGCAAGTTCATTCAAACTTAATAATGACGATGCCCAAACTTTAAAAATAGCAATAGACAATAATACAGAAGATCTAAAAAACATTTTTCTCTCTATGAACTTTATAATCAAATTTAAAGGAGAACACGATAGGGTGCCTAATAAAGAAGATTACACCTTAGAACAGAATTTATACAAATTATTAAATACACAATTATGAAAACAAAAATTAATCAATTATTAAAAAGGCTAACTATAAGTTGCCTGCTATTATTGACCCTAATGTCGTCTCACGCACAGATCGTGGATGATACAAACAAACTAGGCCTTACACTTAGTGATGGAACACAAGTTGTACTTTATGGAGAAGCAGCAAGCTTATCCGATAGAAAGACAAAGAACTATTATTATTTGCCAGTATCACTTCGTTTAGGAGTAAAACCAGACAGAACACAAACACCAGAGTTTCTGTTTTTAAAATATGTTACTAATGAAAAAGAAGCCGATGGAGGTATTGGAGGTGCTTTATTACATATGCTTATGGAATGGGGTTTAACACCAGCACAACAAAAGGAAGTAGAGGAGATTTTAGCAAATGGACAGCAAGGTGCCAGAAAAAAAAGTGTTTTAAAAGGGGCTTTAGACGTGAAACCAGATGGTGATAAATCACTAAGAATCATATCGGCTACATTAACCGATGAGAGCTTAGCACCTTCAGTAGTGCAATCTCTAAGCGCACCAGTACTACCAGGTGCAAAAGTAGCAGTAGCATCTAACCTTAGTCCAAATGGAGCACAATTATTAGCAGCTACATTCGAAAAAACAAGATCCATTACAGATTTATCTATAGAAATGGGCTTTAAATACACGACTCGAATTCCAGCAGCAAAGGGAAGAGTGATCGTGAATTGGAGCAAGGTACAAAAACACATGGAAAGAGATAAAGCCGAGTATAAAGAAGTACATGGAAAGAAAAAAAGAGGCGGCATTTTTGGAGGTGTAATAGATGCTGTTTTTGGAAAAAAATCTGAAGTTAAAAGTAGATCTTATGATGAGGTACGTAGCGTGATAGATTATATGGTAGAAAAGGAATATATAAGAGTTGATTTTGATGAAAATATTGCAGACGATCGTGTCACTAAAATTAGAGAAGCGTTCTTCGATTTCTTTTTGCAAAAAATGACGGAGTCTTCAGACTCTGATGTGCTTGCGCCACCAACAGAAAAAGAAAAAGCAGCAATGCCAAATATTAAGTATGGTAAAAAATACACATACAACAGGTCTTTTTTTGAAAAGAGCTTTCAAAAGAAAACAGAAACCTATTACCTAAATTATAGATTAGCAGTAGAAAAACCATTTACGTTAACAGCAAATTTAGCAAGTTGGTACGATGGTGTTAAAAACAATAAAAAATGTGTTGGAACTGTGTTATTAGACGATAAATTTTTTGAGCATAGAGACATTAATATGATATTGGATCTTGAAGCGAAGGAGATGTTCGATAAAGAAGTAAACTATGTTACAGTAAATGTTAGGAAAAAGCGCAAATCTGGAAACCATTTTGAGCGCCATGCAACCATAGATCAAGAACACCTTAAAAATAGTGGTTTAAAAGCAACTATAAGTTATGCACGCGGAGACGATAAAAACTCCGATGTGTATGAATACCAATCGCAATGGAGTATAAAAGGAGGGAATATATACCCTAAAGATCCAGAATGGGTTAAAGGAAGTTGGCAAAGTATAACATTATTTCCGCCAATTGTTCCAAGAAATATAGAGTTTGAAGCCGACCTTGAAGAGTTAAGCGCACTAGGTGTTGTTCGAGCAACGCTTCTATTAAGATACTACAAATTTGGCGAGGAAGTAGAAAGCAATATTAAGCTTACAGTGTCTAAAGGAGAGCCATTGGTGGAACAAATGATTTTTACCGATAGAAACACCCAAGGATACGCTTATCAATTGGTATTAACTCATAAAGATAAAGGCAAAATGGCTTTAGGTTGGGATGATAAAATTAATGATGACTATGTGTATGCATCCATTCCAGAAGAATTAAAAGATGACGATCCAAACTACTTAGAAAAAGTTATAGAAGCTGGTAAGGTGATTTTAAAACCTGGAGCAGATGGAAAAGTAAGTAAAGCAGCAGAAATACTAGAAAAATTTGAGGATGTGATTAGTGTGGTTAAGAACTAACTAGGGCTGCATAACTAATTTAAAAATTTTAAAAAGATGAAAAATACATATAAAATTATATGTGCACTAATAGCCTTATGGTTAACACCAATTGTTATTCAGGCACAGCAACAAATATTACTGGATAAACCAGTAAGGGCGGGAGAGCTTATTCTCTTTCCAGATCTTAATAATAGAAGCAATTATTATTATTTGCCAGATAAACCACAGTTAGCATCTCATCCAAGTGGAGAGCCTATATTTTCATTTTTGCGTTATGTGAAAAATGAAGAAACAGCGGCAGATGTGAATGATGGTATTTCCGAAAGTGAAGTAGGCGGCGGTATTGTTCATGCATTGGTAGAATTAAAAGTACCAGATAAAATGATTAAAGATGCCGAAAGAGCTTTGAGTAGAGTTGATGGTAACGGAAAGATTATTGGACCCGTTGTTTTTAAATCGGGAACGGTATCATTAATATCTTCGGTAGCAAAACCCAATGGCGAATTTGAAGCAAAAGTATGCGGGCTAGGTAATGCGCCTATTTTAGAAAATCAAAGGTCTGCAGTATCAGTCCATGTTAACAAATTAGGCTCTAAAATTCTTTGGGAAACATTTAATACCCCAACACCAGACTTTAGTGCACATTTCGAAATGGAAGTAGAAGGCTATCAATCGCCTAAACGTGTGTTAATAGAAGCAAATTTTGATAGAATATACAAACATCAATCTTTTGAAGCAGCAATAGCAGCACCAGTACTTTCAGCAGAAATAAAAGCAACTTTCGATGATTTAATGGATACAGGCGCCATTAAATTGACACAGGTTGGAGACGATGAAGAACTGAATAAGCTTAAAGAAGCGGCGTATACCCAACTTATGAATTTAATGTTTGATAAAGTAGGAGGTACAGGCGTGCCTCAATTAAACCAACTGTTACCAAATAATCAAAAAAGTATGTTGGATCGCGCTACAGAGCAATTGCAAAAAGCACGTCAAGAAACCCGTGAAGAAAACAGAAGAATAGATGCTTTGGAGCAATCCAGAGAGCAGCGTAATAGAGCAGCAAGACAACAAGCACAAACAAGAGCAGATAGTATACGCACTACAGGAGGACACGAGCCAATAGATCGCTCTCATGATACAGATGGTGATAATGGCGACTCAAATGATGAAACACCTCAAAGAGAACCAATGCCAAGTTTATCTATAGCGGTGTCTTATCAAATGAAACAAGTGAGAAGACGAGGGGTATATCGTATAGATTTAAATAAGTATACCCAAACAACAAAAACATTACCGTTCGACTATAATTTGGGGAATGTAAAAGCAGCATGTCCTTCCTGTTTTAGAGAAATAAATGCCGATGATCCTTTAATGAAGCAAAGACAAATAAATGCAACATTAGGTGGTGTAAATGCCGATGATTTTAATCATGTAAACTTTGTGAACGTTATCATGCGAAAAAAGCATGAGAACAACCAAGAAACTGTAGACGAGATTAAGATTGATAAATCCGAATTTAATAAAACAGGAAACTTTTATAAGATGCTGTATGGCTGGAAAGGCGATAATAATAGAGATAAGTGGTTGGCTTACGATTTTAAAACCATGTGGAGTTTTAGAGGGAATCATAAGGTAGAATCAGATTGGGAAACTACCAAGTTTGGAAGTATAGCTTTAGAACCACCATTGGTTAAAAAGCCCATTTATATTGAAGTAGATGAGGATTTTACGCTTTTAAACAATGTAAAGGCAATAGAGGTAAAAGTGTATAGTAAGTTAGGTGATAAAAATGAAGTAAGCAGCTCAAATTTGCGTACTAACAAATCTGAATTATCTAAAACTGTGGAAATTTTACTCCCTAGAGATTCCGAAAATTATGAATATGAAATCACATATTTCATAAAAGGAGAAAGTCCAAAAAAATCAGGATTACAACAATCGGATTATGGAAGAATTGATGTGGATAGATTTCTATAATATTTAAAATTTAAAGTCATGAAATTAAATAAATATATAAGAATAGCAACACTAGTATTGTGTAGCATATTAACAAATAGTGCCTTATCTCAAGAAGGTTATCCAGACACATCTTCAGGAAGAACCAGAGATGTTAGAGCAAATCTCCCATTTGCTCCTGGAGGTCAAGGAACAATAACAGTTACCGAAATAGATAGTAAACTTATTTTTGAAGGTGATATTTTAATTCAGGGATCAGCAGGACGCGGAGGCGCAGTAACTACATCTTCCAGTGCACGATGGACAGGTTCAAGAATGCCTTATGTTATAGCCAGTGGTCATCCAAAAAGAACAGATATTCTATGGGCAATTAATCATATAAATACAAGTACAAACGTTTGTGTTGTGCCCAGAACTTTAGAAAGTGATTATGTGGAGTTTATTTACACTCCTGGCATTTGTGGTTTGTCTTACATTGGGAAAGTTGGAGGTAGACAAGTTATCGAGATAGGAGATAGATGTGGGAGTAAAACAAAAGGAAGTACCACGCATGAGATTATGCATGCTCTAGGTTTTTATCATGAGCAAAGTAGAGACGACAGGGATAGATTTATTACAGTTAATGGGTCTAATATTACCTCTGGTAATGCGCATAATTTTAGAAAGTATAACCAGAGTTGGCACCATTACTTCTGGCCAGAAGGCCGTAATATGGGCAATTATGACTATGGCTCTATAATGCATTACGGTCCTACAGCTTTTGGAAAACCAAAACCAGGAGGAGGTAGAATGACTACAATTGTACCAAAACGCAGTGGTGTTACAATTGGTCAAAGAAATAGTATGAGTGCTACCGATATTGCGAGCATTAATGCTATTTATCCAACAGTTTGTAGTGCTGCATCGTCAAGTTCAAGTAGTACTGCATCTGCCGATGATTCAAGTAGTAGTTCAAGCACTTCAAGTTCAAGTGGAAACTTAGATGTTTCGTATCCCATACGCTTAATTCCTCAAACAACAGGTATGTCCTGTTGGGCATCGGCAGCAGCAATGATTGTAGCATGGAGAGATAATATTACAAATATAACACCACAAGATATAGCAAGAGGCGTTAGTGGGTGGCGAAATTATTTTTATAATAATGGACTTCCGCCAGATAATACCGAGATGTTTAGCGTTTGGGGTTTTCAATACGAGTATCCACAAAGCTATACCATTCAGGGTTTTGCCGATTTATTAGCTGTTGGACCTTTATGGGTAGCTACCGATTTGCAAAATGGAGCTCATGTTGTTGTTGTAGCAGGCATAAGTGGAGATGGTACACCAGATGGCACCATACTTGAAATATACGACCCATGGGAAGAAGGTATGACTACTTTTAGAGCTTCTAATAGTGGTTCCGTTTACGAGCAAACCTATCAAGAGTTTGTTAACAGACAAGAAACGCTTGCGCATAGAGAGTTAAGTGAGCCATCTGCATTCTACGTGGCCTATTAAGTTAATTTTAATATAGAAATCATGAAACGAATATGAATTTTCATCATTTTAAAATTCACAAAGAGAAATGATTAAAATTTATGTGAATTCCTGAATGTATTTAAATTTTTTGAACATTCAGAAATCAAAAAAATTAGACAGATGAAACTGGCATGTTTAAAATCATCATTAAACACACAACAGAATGGTTATTTTGAACATCTAAGGTTGCATGTGATCATTGAAAACAATAAAAAATAAACACATGAAAAAATATAATCATATAAAAAAATGCATGTTCATAAGTATTATAACTTTTTTGTTATGCGCTTTGGGAAGCATTCAAGCACAGACCGTTTTTAAACATACTGTCTCGACAGCAAATACAAAAGGACATATTTCCTCTATAAACCATGCAAGTACAAATGGTAAAAAGGATAAAATTCTTATTGTAACACACAATTATGGAAAATCAGGGCCATATCAAACTAAGGCTTTTGGTGTATGGTACAATGGTAATAAATGGACTGTTTTTAATCAAGATAGAACACCTTTAGCAGCTAAAACACAGTTTAATGTTTTAGTGGTAAACAAAGGAACTAATGCTTTTGTAGTAAAGGCAGGGACTAATACTAAAGTAGTGAAACTTAATCATGCGAAATTAAATAATAATCCCAATGCTACGTTTTTAGTAACCCCCAATTGGGGTGTTAAGGGGCCGTATAATAAAAGCCCAATAGGTGTTTATTATGGCTCGGGAAAATGGCATATTTTTAATACCAATGGTAAGCCAATGCCTACTGGTGCTAAGTTTAATGTGTTTATAAATTCCAGAATTTTTAAGCACAAAGTTACCACTGGAAATAGGAAGAAGCATATTACATATATCAATAATAATGCTACTAATAATAAGTCTAAAGCTCTGGTGTTAACGACTTTTAATTCACAAACATCTATAAAGAGTTTTAATAATCCAATAGGTGTTTGGTATAGTGCTAATAAATGGACAGTGTATAACGAGGATAGAAAAATGTTAAAAGGTAACGAGGCGTATAATGTGTTTTCATCGGTATCTAAACCCTCAAAAGCACCTATTCGTCGGGTGCCAATAAGAAAGCCTCCAGTAGTAGTAAAAACAGATAAGGCCCCAGTAAGAGTAAATTCAAAAGGCTTAAAAAATATAGGTTTGGTAAAATACATTCCTATAAGAACCAGTGGAGCCACTACAAATAAAGAACGACAAGGGCCAGATATTACTAAATATGAAGATGTAGAATCTATTTTAGAAGGGGATAATTATTTGTCGTTTGTAGAAAAACTAAATGTGTTTAGAAAAATTTATAAGGATAAAAATAAAAACTCTAATGTGTACTATTATTTTCCTGCAGAATATACTTTAAAGTGGAATAAAGAAACTAACGAGTATGCATTTAATATCTATTATATGTCTTCCGAAGGCGGTAAAGGAAGTGTTTTAGTTAATGCAGAGTTAACGCCCCAAGTGAGTAGTGAGGATGTAAAGTTAGCCGAAAAGCTGTTAGCCACTAAACTTAGTAAACCAGTAAAATTAATGCCTATGGATTTACGAGATGTGCCTAAGGTAGACTTTGGTGCAACACTAACCAATTTTAATGTAAAACCAGAAAGTATTAATGCGAGTATACCATCCGATTACCATAAGCCTATCATCTTAGATTGGAGAATGGATAGTAATGTAGATGATTTTGTAGGTGCTATGTTAAATAATATTGGTGTGAATATAAATTTAGAGTTTAGACCTTATGGCGATGAAACAACAGTAGTTAATGTGCCTGTGAATTTAGAAGTAAATTCGCCATTAACGTTTGGTAAAATTGAATTTGCTCAAACATCAGAAATATTAAATGGTTGGACTAATATTTTGGATTATCCAATCATACCTAAAAATATGGTGCTTTTAAAAAAGCAAGGCAGTAGAAACTATTTTGAAATTGTTCCCCTAGATGGTACAGAAATAGCGAAAGGTGAAACGCTAAATATTTCGGATAATGCAAGAGCCAAATTATCTAATAAAAGTGTTGTTAGAACCTGGATGGATTATGCATTAAACAAAGATTGCAATACCTGTAATCAAGAAGTGAAAAAGAAAATTATTGGAGGAACCTCGGGAAGTGAAATTACCAATTTAGAAGTTCAGGTGTTAAATGCTTTAGAGTTTTCTGATGCGCACTCTATGAAATTACTAATTAAATCTGTACAAGCAGATCCTAACGGTGTAAATGAAATAACATTTCCAGCTTATAGTATTACTGAGGATGATCAGGTATTGGATGGTATTCAGCTTTTTGTTCCAGAAAACGAAACATTGTCTTTCGATTATCAATTAATATCGATCATGAAAGATGGTGAAGTAAAAACCAGTAAATGGCAAAAGAGTAGTTCTAGCTTACTTGTTATAGGAGAAAATCAAATAAAGAAATTATATGACTATAAAGAGAAATCTCTGTTAGAAAAGGCTAAAGACTCAGTACTTACAAATCACAAAGATGATATTATTGAGAAAGGGAAAGAGTTGTTAGAGGGAATTTTAGGTAAAAAAGATAAAGAGGAAGATAAAGAAGATGATGATAATGATGGTCAAGAAGAACAAGGTGAAGAGGGCGATGTTGAAGAATAATACCAATCATGGAGCATTTATAAATCTAAAATGTCAGTTCGAGTACCCCGAACTTGTTTCGGGGTGTATCGAGAACTATCTGTGAAGTTAAAATTCTAATTCTCGATAGTTCTGCTGAGCCTTTCGACTGCGCTCAAGACAAGCAAAGTCGAAGTGCAATTTTTCTTTATTTTATTTCGAAAAATCACTCGAATTGACAAAATTTCATCCCAAATGTATCGCAGGTTAATACCAATTAAATAGTTATAAAGCGTTTATCATTTCAAAAATAATAACAGTTATGAGGATCAGTCAATTTTTAGCAGGCATAATACTTTTTGTTTTCATATTATGCACATTCAATCTATTTGCACAACCCGAATTAAATTCGAAGCAAACCATAGAAGGAATAGCTATTTTTCATGATAAGACTGATCCTCTTTTGTATTATTACGAACCAGGAAACCTTGTGCTAGATCAAACCGACAATGACGATCCAGATTTTAGATTTCTGGATATGCGCTATACAGGCTCGGAGTGTTATAACGATAGTGGAGAAAAAAGCTTTATGAGTCTTGTGCAATTTGGCGTAGTCATGCAAAAGGTAAGTACAGAAACGCTTAATAAAATAAAAACGTTACTTAAAAAAAGACGCGCAATAAAATTAAAACCTTTACCAATATCTCATATAGATACGCGTTTAATTCTTCCTGTAGAAAGTAATCGTGATAAAGCATATAACACTATTGATGATGTAGGCGCTTTAGAGGCTAACGATAAATCAGGCTATAGTAGCTCAAAATCGTTTTGGGAAAAAAGAACATATACAGTAAAACTTAATAAACACGAAGCGCAACTCCTTAATAAACAACTTAAAGATGGTATTCTGGGTTTAAATTTAAACTATGCATATCATTCAGATTTTTGGGTTCAGGAAGAAGACATGAAAGGCTCAAAAGCATTAGTAGAGCAATTTGCTAAAGATAGTATTGTAGATAAGGAAAATAACATTAAAAATAAAATTGTTAAGAATAATACGTTAACAGTAAGTATTGATGTAGATAAATATCCAAAGGCTATAAAGCAAATAGATTTAAACGAAGAGATTCCTCCAGCTTATGCAGCGATAGAGATTAAATGCCATGATTTTTTGGAGGATTTACGTCCAGAATTATATATGAAAATTGTAGAAGTAGAAGCTGTTAGTGTTAATAATGATAAAGTGATAGAGATAGAAACAAAGTTTTTAAGTAAATATAGGGATATATACACTACACACATAAACTTTCCTTATGCGGTGCAGATAGCAGCACCTATGCGATACAGAGTGATAGAAGTCTATAAAACGGGTGAGCGAAAGGCGCTTGAATGGAAAAACAAGACAGGATGTTCCTCTATAATTGATGTGACCTCTACGCGTGATCAGCAAATTAGTGCGAATAAAGTAGTAGATGTAGAAATTAACCCAGAGTTATTTGAAAATAGTAATATCTCCAAAGTTGAATTTTATCTTTTCTATGCGTTTAATGCAGAAGTTAAAACCGAAAATTTAGTGTTCAATCCCAGTGATGAACTCTCATTACAGTCCATACAATTCAGGTACGATAAAAATACACCTACATATTATCTAGTTAAAAAATATACTCAAGAAGGTGAAGCATTGGTAGGTGAATCTTTGGTTCTTGATGATGGTTATGTTTATCTAACAGATTAACTTCTATTTAAGATATAAAACTATTGATGAATTTCAAGTAAATATACATAACCAAAATCAAGCTGTAAGGTCTCTCAACTTATTGTCTACTTTTTTGTTGTATATCCAAGCATGCGTTAGTTTTAGTCCCGCACCAATAGATGCGGGACTTTTTTATAATAGATTGAATCTAAAGATTTTTACATTGACAAAAAAACTAAATAATATAAATGGTTTACCTCGCCAAAAAACAAGTTTACTCATTTTGAGTTTTATCAGTGGGCAATACGATTTAATACCAATTCTTAAATGACTATACTGTAGAGAAAAATGATGGATTTTAGAATTATACGAGACAGAAAAAATAAGCATAGCCGTAGTTCAATGTCATTAAGTTAACGTGAGTTCGACGTATTAGAGCTTGATAATCATAATTTTACATAAAACAATCAAATTGATATTGTCATTCCGAACGAGGAACGAGGAGGAATCTAACTCCTATGAGATATCTCGTCACTCATACTTCGCTCTGTCGATATGACAAAGCGCTGTTTTTCAGTAGTATTGCTATCATTTATTAGCTGGAATTTAAATCGAACTCACCTTAAGTTAAGAGTTTATATGTTCTCAATGTTAGGTTGAGCGCAGTCGAAACCTCTTTGTTAGTTAGAATAAAAAGTTCTCGACTGCGTTCGAACAGACATAATTTCCCTCAACTTAATGACATTGAGCCGTAGTTACGGTTCTTTTTTATGTTGAAGATAGCATTTCAAAAGACACTTTTTAACTCAGTAAACTCATTTGGGAATTGATATAATTTTACTTGTATAGGTGATCCTGTTTTTGGAACCAAGTTAGTCACAAAGCAATGTTAGTTGGTTTTAGTTCTGTTCCAAAGGATGCTGAGATTATACAAGTAATTCAATTTTTATAATCTATTATCAACGTTGGCAAACTATGTACACAATAAAATACAACGAACTACTCACTAATTGTTTATGATTACAAAAAAAGATATCCATTTACGGGAAACCGTAAACTTTTTTAAAACAATCACTCTACTTTTGAACCAATATAAATGTGCTTGTAAGTACAAGAAAACAACTCATACAAAATAGCTGGACATTAGTTAGTGTAGTAAGTCTCTGGCGAATTTATAGGACGAAATGTAAAAGTATTTAATGGCGGTAAACTTAAAAATAATGGTAATTAAACAAGTTAACCCCTAAAAAACGCCAAATAAAGCTAATTTTGATGGTTTTGCCTTATAAAAAGTAAGGCGAAACCCTCGTGAAGTGTTTGCTTAAAGCATTATTATTGTAGCAATGTATAGTTTAAATAACAACAATAACCCCAAAATAGTTTAATTGATTTAATTAAAATAAAGAATGAAAAAACACCTTTTTTTTATTGTATTATCAGTTTGGTTTTACAATACTAGTTTTAGTCAGGTTGAATTATCAGGAAATCAGCAAAGTGAAGTTGATAGAGCCATGAATGTTTACAATATGAGTAGTCCAGATGTGACCAGCTTTCAAAAAGTAACCCATATTGCAACTAATGAATATACAGGACGTGCAGAAGTTAACATCCCTTTATACGAAATAACATCTGGAGACATTTCTGTCCCTATTTCATTATCGTACAATACATCAGGAATAAAAGTAAATGATATACCTTCCTCAGTGGGATGTAACTGGGCACTTAATGCAGGAGGTGTTGTTAGTAAAATAGTTAAAGACCGAGAAGATTTTAATTATTTTGCCGAGCACTCCGAAAAGACAAACGCACCAGTGCCTAATCCCAATTCAATAGGTAATTATACCGCATTTGCATTAGGATGGCTATATCTTGATGATAATAAAAATGATGTTAGTTTCAAGAATATCATAGAGCAAACATTGCCCTTTCCATTAGCCGCCAGTCAGCAATTTAACTTTGCGCCATTTAATC
>CANMLX010000052.1 GCA_947498845.1 uncultured Flavobacteriaceae bacterium
CTTCTGTCTTCTCTCTTGCCAATCTATCGGCTTCTGCTTTCTCTCTTGCTAGTCTGTCTGCTTCTGCTTTCTCTCTTCCTGTTCTGCCTTGTTCTGCTTTTTCTTTAGCCAATCTATCTGCTTCTGCTTCTGCTTCTGCTTTCGCTTTTGCTTCTGCCATTTCTTTTTCAAGAGCTAGTCTTTTTCTATCTTCTGCCGCTTTTCTTACTTTTTCAGCTGCAATTCTTGCTCTTTCTGATATTTCTTCTTGTCTTGCTTTTTCGGCTGCTTCAACTTTTGCTTTTCTTTCTTCTGCTAATCTTAAACGCTCTTGCGCTCTAGCTTCTGCTAATGCTTTTCTTTCCTCTATTCTCGCTTGCGCCTCTTCTGCTAATCGCTCTCGCTCCTCTTTTGATATTTTTCCTGAATTTGTTGGTTTTGTTGGTTTCTTTTTTGAAGGTGTAAAAATTGATCTCTCTTCCTCTTCATCGCCATAATCATATCGTTCATTATTTTTAAACTTATAGGCAATACTAATTTCATGCGCATTACCCAAGGCAGAAAAATCTCCTAGGGATTGCTCATAATTATATTCTACTGCTATATTTTTACTAAGATTAAACCCTACGCCTCCTGAAGCTCCATAAAGTGTATTATAACCAACTTGTCCCCAAATACCTTTTGGAACTATTAACATGGCTATTCCTGATAATACAGTTTGATCTTTCTTAAATTCTGACCTTGCCAGTAATGTAAATTTACTTTCATCAAAAAAACCTCGACTATCCATATATCCTGTATACATTACATGAGCTTGGATACCTTGCTCTGGGTTTTCTTCGATAATCTTAGAATTACTTATGTTGTAGGAAACTAAATTGTTTATGGATATTCCAAAATCAAAAAAATCGGTTCCATAATTGATTCCTGGGTTTACAGTTAGTAGTAAACTCGATGGTATATTTTGCAATGCGTTATCGTTTTCGAAATGAACAATAATTTTACCATCATTTATACCGCTTTGGTAAGCCCCTATATTGAGACCAAATGTTAAATTACTATACCTATCTAAAACAGCATTGTATGCAAAATTTAGAACACCACCAAAATTGGTAAAAACACCATGATTTTGTTGAAATACTGCTACACCAGCTCCTATATTTTCTTTAAAACGACCAGAATAGCTAAATAAATACGTTTCTGGAGCGCCTTCAAATTGCGCCCATTGTCGTTTATTTGTTAAACTGATATACTTATTTTGCTCTCTTACAAATGTAAATGTTGGATTTAAAGCATACCTGTTAAATTTTAATGAATTTCTAACAGGTAATGACAAAGCAGATACTGTAGTTTCTTCTTGAGAGTGAAACTTTTGTATGGTACTTAAAAATAAAAAGATATATAGTAAATGTTTATTCATATTATCTTAGTACTGTAATGGATCCTTTTTTTGTTTTTTGATCTTGTGTTGTTATTATGTAATAGAAGACAGGACTTATATCCTTAAAATCTAATTGATCTCCTGGCCAATCGTTTTGATATTCATTGGTATCTAAAACAACCTCACCTCTTTCACTAATTATCATTATGTTAGTATTAGTACCACTCACAAATTCTAAAGGGATTATCCATCTGTTATTATCGCCACTAGAAGTAACTACATTAGGGATTTTATCTCCTACATCGGGAAATGGTTCTATACGTACATTAACATTAAAAAATAAATTATCTGAAGATAAACAACCATTAGTTTGAATTACCTCCACTCTATAACTACCAGTGCTTGAAGCTTGATATGTATTCGTATTT
Source organism: uncultured Flavobacteriaceae bacterium (assembly GCA_947498845.1). GTDB lineage: Bacteria > Bacteroidota > Bacteroidia > Flavobacteriales > Flavobacteriaceae > Jejuia. The sequence goes on from CANMLX010000052.1 coordinate 1,789, forward strand.
TCTCCTGAAATCTCAGTATCATTTAAATACCACTTAAACTCAGGATTTGTAGCAGATGTGGTGACATTAACTTCTAATGATTCACCTTGATCTATTGTATTTATTTCGGGGGCTTCCAAAACATCAATCTCACTTGTAAAATCGTTATTATCCAGTACTATTTGACCTGTTGATGTACAATCTCCAAAATCGACCTCTACATCAAATATTCCTGATTCATCTGTCATAAAAGTATTAGCTGTAGTGCTTTCAACCTCAATACCATCTTTAAACCATCTATATGTATTCCCGCCTTCCATAGTACTTAATGTTGTAGCACCATTTTGCGAACAAAATGGGTTGCCTAAACTTGAAGTGATAGAGACAGAACCTCCTCCTCCAGTAGTACTTTGAGAGACTGTAACCTCATTAGATATGGATTGTGATGTACAAGGACCGTAATTAGTTTCCACAAAATATGTCCCAGGTGTACTAACTGCCAAAGTAGCTCCTGAAGCTACAAAATCGGATGTTGTTGGACCTGTACGTCTAAACCAGTTAAATGTTAACGATGGAAATTGTAATGGGGAGTCTTCTGGAGGATTATCTATAGTTAACAAATAACTTCCTCCTGCACAATATTGTGCTGTTTCCTCTAGATCATTGATTATAATTGGACTATCATGAATTTTGTAATATGCAGGAAACGCATTTGAAGAATTACCCTCTGCCTCTGGCGCAGTACTTCTAACTCTAACTCTATACGCATCACCAGCAGTATCTGTTGGCAATGAAAAACTTATTACAGCTGGAGAGGTTGTAATACTCCCTTCATCTGAAGTAAAAACTACAGTAGCATTTGTAAAACTACCCTCAGCATCAGATAACTCAAGTATAAATTGATTATTGGGTTGTAAATTAGATGCTGGTGTAAATGAAAAATTTATAAAATAAGTATTAAAGCCTTCATCTGCACACGCTTGAAAAAAAGGTGACCCAGGTTGTCCTAAATTTGCTCTACTTACTTCTATCTGTCCATTTACAACAGTAGACAGCAATGCAAAAATTACAAGTCCTAAAAATTTAAACTTATTATGCTTCATTATTAATAGCTAGGTATTTATTTTGTTTCATAAAAAATGGCGTAAGCATCTAACCTAAGTACTATTCACATGAAGCACTAAGAGGAAAAAATTTACAAAAATTCATGAAAAATATTAAATTAAAAACAGGAGTGTTTTTAAAGATAAATCTTACTCCAAAACACTCCTGCATATAACTTAAATAGATACTATATTTTTTAAAACAAAAACTTAATTTTTGTTTGTTGCTGTTATTTTATCAATTTGCAACCTGTAATCAAGTCTTCTTTTATTTTCAACTTCAATAAATGTTTCTTCATTACTAGATTTAGAATACACATTCATAAAAGCAGAGTTACCATACCAATTTTCTAAATCATCATTATTGGCTGTGTCTTCTACAAAAATATTTCCATTACAATTGTTGAAAAACATATCTACAAATTTGATTTTATCTAAACTTTCTTGATTGATCTGTATTTCGTTATCTAATACAACTGCAGGATTAAAACCAGAAATTACACTTTCATGTAAATCTAAAGAGGCGTTAGCTCCTACAAATATAGATTCTTTAACTAAACCATTTCTAATATCTGTAGCTAAGTCTTTACTTTCATTTACTAGAGTTAAGTTACTTGCCACAACATTAGTACCAGCTTTAGAAAAATCGGTCTCTTCTTTTTTATCGTACGATAAGATTTTCATACACTTAGATCTTGATCCCTTTGAAGCGTATGGCGAACGAACTGCTAAAGAGTTATTAAACTTTACTTGCGCTCCATTGTTAAATTTAAAATCTGCACTATTTGTTCTGTAAGACACTAACTTATTAAGGTTTACATCTCCTCCTACTACTTCAAAACCATTTCCAACAGCATAACTTACCATGATGTTTTCTAACACTGTTTCATTTCCAACTCCTGCTAATAACAAGCCATTAAAATATCCAGCTGGACCTTTAGTTCTGGCTCCAGAAAATTCAACTCTTACATATTTTAAAACTCCAGAAGAATTATTTGGCTCGTCGCCTCCAAAATTTGTATATGCATAATTTGCAGGAGGCAAAGCCGAATAATAAGGTGCTACTGTAGCATTACCAAATTTATTCAATGGCGCATTTCCTAAAACAATAACGCCTCCCCAGTCTCCTGGTCTCTTAACTTGTCTATTTGAAGAAAACACTATTGGATCTGTTTCTGTACCTTCAGCAATTATAGTAGCTCCTTTAGATATTGTAAGCGAAGCTTTAGACTCATAATCACCTAAAATAACAGTCCCTGGCTCTATTGTTAATGTCGCATTATTAGTAACAAATACGCTACCCATTAACAAATAAGTATCTCGTTTACTTAATTTAGTATCTTCAGTAATATTACCTGTTATGATTTGGGTAGGCTCATCAAATTTTTCTTGTTTGGGTGTAAATTCAGTCCAGTTGTCTAGGGGATTAGACACAGCACTTAATCCCATTTGTTGAGCAAAGACATTACCTATGATTAGAAAAAGTAGGCTAATTGTTATAGTAATATTTTTCATAGTATAATATTTAGTAATTGTTTATAGTATTATTCCGATGTCAGAATTAATCAAAAGTAAGTTTAAATTCCATGAAATACCAAATTATTCGTTTAAAAGCATGTTTTTGAAATATGATTTTTCTTTTTTTATCGATAAAATGCAATTTACATGAGAGAAACACAAAATATTGAGAGAATTTTTATAAACAAACACTTAAATAATATTTTGTATTATTTATACTTTATATTAATTCAAAATCTTAATGATACTCATCATACGTATGTAATGATCTTAAGGTCTCTTCGTAAAATAAAATAGCCGAAACCAGCTTACTTGTATCTGCATACGGTAATATCTTTTTTTGGAATTCTGAAGTATTCTCTAAAAAATCCGCAGTAGCCTCATATTGACCTGCTAATGCTTTTGTGTTATCACCATCGTTATCAGGGATTCCTAAATCCTCCATAGTGATTCCTGGTTTGGTAGCAAATGCTATATAAGGCAACAATCTAGTAAGACTTTCTGTCCTTTCAATGTATAACTTTAATAATATACCTTTTGGCATTCTATCAAGTTCAGATTTTTCATGAAATTTTTTAACTCCAGATTTTGTACTTATAAAGCTATTAGGTCCTTGAGAAAAACCTAAGCTTGCTGTCAGAAACAAGCCAAGTGTTAATAAGATAATTTTAGTTTTCATATAATATAATTTATTTGTTTGTATTACAAAGCTATGTTTTTTATCGCAAAAAACAAGCTTTTTGTCGATTTTTTTTAATCTAAACACTAATTTTAACACTTTTTAATCGATAAAATGCACATATACGCGTTTAAATGCAAAATTAATAAACCATACTTTATTTATACGTTATATCTATTATAAAGGTTTATATATCGACAAAAGACTTTTTTTTGACGCTAAATTACTTAAAATTTAATAAAACATACATAATTATTTACATTTGCACATAAATCGATACTTATTATGGTTTTATGTAAAGCAACGTTAAATATAGACGACACATTATTAGACTTTAATTATGATATTAGCCCTTTATTTTTAGACTATTAACCTGAGTTCTCAAACTAAAAAACAACAATATACTTTTATTACCTTTAGAGGAAGACTTGATTATTATAGATAAATAATTATGAATAATATGTTTTTTACAGCTAAAAACAAAGCCCTTGCTCCCCTCTCTCATCTAAAACATTTTAAAGTAAACTACCTCGGGGCAAGCTCACGAGGCATTTATTGAAAAACCATTTTGATTTCGAGTCAAGCCTTGGAGCATTTAATTCTCGATTATCGAGTAAAATATCTGCTGTAAACTGGTAGGGATCTCTTAAAACCTTAGTTCGACCTAAGAACACTAATCTTCAAGCCGCAAAAACCTCTATATAAGATGTTTAGATTAAAAAATATAACATCAATAAAAAAGAAACTTTAGTTTTGCAGACTATAGTTAATAACCTTGAAATGGTAGAACGTGCTTATTTTAGTTGCATGATAGAAAAACGACCATCCAGATGCTAAAATTTATATCTAGATTAAAACCAAAAGAAATAATATATATAAGTAGAATTAGTACCCTAAGAACTTATTGATAAAAAAGAAAAAGTATTTCTATAATTTTTATATTTTGCAAGCAACCTTTTATGTATTCTTACATCTTAATATTAATAAAACTATTATTATGAAAATGAGATATATTATGTTATTATTAATAACAATAACTTTTATAAGTAGTTGTTCTGTTGATGATAGTGGTAATTCTAATGACTCAGCTTCTGAACAAATTACTATTCCTCAATGGAATTTAATTAATGTACAAGGCAAAACCGCAGATATTAAACATAATTTTAAATTAGGAGACATCGTTTGGACATTCGATCAATTTACTGGAACTTTAAGTATCTCCAACAACAATACTAACAAAAATCTGGAAGATGGCTTAGCTTCTGGAGAATATACATTTATTTTCACAGAAAACACCTCTAAAGAGTTGTTTTTAATAATAGATGGAAATGATTACGGAAAGCTAATTTTTTCTGGAGAAAACAATTCTACTTTAACTATAGATCAGAGCTATACAGTTAAAGGATTTACAGCTGATAATAGCTATATTTATACATTTAGTAAGACTACGACTACTATTGAAATTTAGGTTTTTTGTTTTTTCTTTCTTGCAGCTGGAAATAATATATTATTTAAAATCAACCTATAGCCGGGAGACGTTGGATGTAAATCTAGTTCTGTTTTTGGATCTCCTACCCTATGTTGGTAATCTTCAGGATCATGACCGCCATAAAATGTAAAAAACCCCTTCCCTTTAATACCGTGTATATATTTTGCTTCTCCATTAACTTTATTTTCTCCCAGCACCAATACATTAGATTTTATTTCTTTTCTAGTAAATGATGTTGTTTGCCCCATAAAACCTTTAACTAAAGCTGTATGATTTTGACATAACATGGTTGGAATAGGATCCCATTTAGCCGAAAATTCCATTAGAGAAAAATAATCTGTTGTTTTAGGAATTCTGCGTTTTCTAGTCATATCTATAGATGAAAACTCATATACAAGTGGGCTTTGTTCTAAAATAAAATTAGTGAAGGCAAACGTTTTATTATAATCTATTTTATTTTGATAACCTGGATGACTTCCATCTCCATCAAACATAGGTTCGCAAATATCTACACCTTCTGCAGATAAGGCCAGATCAAAACTGTCTGTTGCACTACACATAGCAAACATAAAGCCTCCTCCTATCACATAATCTCTAATTTTTAATGCGACATCCAACTTTTGTTCAGATACTTTATCATAACCTAACTTTGCTGCTTGTGCTTCTGCTAGTTTTTTTGCTTCTATATACCATGCAGATGCTCTATAGGCGCCATAAAATTTACCGTACTGCCCTGTAAAATCTTCATGATGTAAATGCAACCAGTCAAATAATAACAACCCATCATTCAATACTTCTTCATCATAAACTGTTTCATAAGGTATTTCTGCATACTTCAAAACCATGGTAACAGCATCATCCCATGGCTGTTTCCCATCTGGTGTATAGACAGCTACTTTAGGAGCCTTTTCTAAAACTACGGCTTCCATATTCTGACTTGGACTTGCAATATCCTCTAGAACACTTTCTGCTTTGCTATTAGAGAGTATTTCAAAAGAGACCCCTCTAATTTGACATTCCTGTCTTATATCTTCGGTATCTGGCAACAAAAAAGAACCTCCTTTATAGTTCAACAACCACTTAACTTTAAGTTGTTTTTTAAGCACCCAATATGTGATACCATAAGCTTTTAAATGATTCTTTTGATTTTCTACATTCATAGGCAATAGAATATAGGACGCATAAATAGTATTTGTTAAGCATACAAAAATTATGGATAGTAGAATCTTTTTCATAATCTGAAAGATACAGAAATTTAAAATACTCTAGACTTAATCAAGTGTTAAAATGGTACATCACTTTCATCATCATCATTAAACGAACTACCAAAGGCCTGATCTGGGCTTGCTGTAAAGTTATCTGGTTTAAAAGTATCATCGTTTGCTGCTGCATTCATTTTACTATGAAATTCAAATGGTGAATCAAAATCATCCAAATTATCAAATTTACCTAAATGCCCTAAGAATTTTAGTCTGATATTCTCCAAACCACCATTTCTATGTTTTGCTATTATGAACTCTGCTTGCCCTTCTGTTGGTGAACGCTCTTCGTCATCCCACTCATCTATTTTATAGTATTCTGGTCGGTATATAAAACTTACAATATCCGCATCCTGCTCAATCGCTCCAGATTCACGTAAATCTGATAACAATGGCCTTTTACTCCCTCCACGTGTTTCTACTGCACGTGATAACTGCGACAGTGCTATTACTGGTACATTTAATTCTTTTGCAAGTGCTTTAAGGTTTCTAGAAATCATAGAAATTTCCTGTTCACGATTCCCTGCATGACTACTTCCCCCAGTCATTAACTGCAAATAATCGATCATGATCATTTTTATACCGTGTTGCGATGATAAGCGCCTTGCTTTTGCTCTTAAATCAAAAATTGATAATGAGGGTGTATCATCTATATATAATGGTGCTTTTTCTAAATCTTTAACTTTAACGTTTAACTGCTCCCATTCATGCTTTTCTAATTTCCCTGTTCTTAGTTTTTCTGAAGACAATCCAGTTTCACTAGAAATTAAACGCGTTATTAATTGTACCGATGCCATCTCTAATGAAAAGAAAGCGACTGGAATATTTTGATCTACAGCAATATTTCGAGCCATAGATAATGTTAACGCTGTTTTACCCATACCTGGTCTCGCTGCTACAATAATTAAATCTGATGGTTGCCAACCAGAAGTTAGTTTATCCAACTTGGTAAAGCCAGTTGGAATACCACTTAACCCTTCTTTATTAGAAATCTCTTCAATTTTTTTCTTAGCTTGAATAACCAGATCTTGAGCGGTCTCACTAGATTTTTTTATGTTACCTTGGGTTACTTCATAGAGTTTTGATTCTGCTTTATCCAAGAGATCAAAAACATCTTTAGTTTCATCATATGAATCTTCTATAATTTCGTTAGAAATTTTAATTAAACTTCTTTGTATAAATTTTTGAAGTATGATGCGCGCATGAAATTCGATATGTGCAGAAGATGATACTTTTTGTGTTAATGAAATAAGATAAAAATCTCCTCCTACCAACTCTAATTTTGCATTTTTTTTGAGCCGTGTTGATACTGTTAGTAAATCTATAGGTTCGCTATCTTCAAATAATTGAAAAATAGCTTCAAAAATATATTGATGCGCTTCTTTGTAAAACGCTTCTGCGCTTAAAATATCTATAACTTCATCAACCCCTTTCTTGTCAATCATCATAGCACCCAACACAACTTCTTCTAAATCAAGAGCTTGAGGCGGTATCTTACCTCTCTCCAGACTTATTAAAGTGCCTTTATCAATTTTATATCCTGCAACTTGGTTTGGTTGTTTCATGTCTACGAAAATAGATAAATATTACTTCCCTCCTTTTTATTTTTCATTTGATTTTTCACTTTTACTTAACAAAATAACTGTTGATAACTTAAAAGTATTGTGAACAACCATAAAAAAATCTGAAGCGCTAACTTCAGATTTTATTACATCTATTTTTTTAACCTTTTAACCTTTATAAACACCCATTTCGGAATATTTTTCCATACGGTTATTCACCAACACTTCTGGTGATAAGTTTTTTAATTCGCTATAATGTTTTAAAATTACAGTCTTAACTGTTTCGAATGTTTTAATTCTATCTCTATGAGCGCCACCTAAAGGTTCTTTTATAATTTCATCAATTACCTTTATTTTTTTCGCATCCTTAGCTGTTAATTTAAGTACTTCTGCCGCCTGCTCTTTATATTCCCAACTACGCCATAAAATTGAAGAGCAATTTTCTGGGGATATTACAGAATACCAAGCATTTTCTAGCATAAGCACTTTATCTCCTACACCTATACCCAGTGCCCCTCCCGAGGCGCCTTCTCCTATTATTATAGCTATAACTGGCACCTGTAAACGCGTCATTTCTAAAATATTTCTAGCAATAGCTTCGCCTTGCCCTCTCTCCTCTGCTTCTAGTCCTGGGTAAGCTCCTGGTGTATCAATTAATGTCACTACTGGTATTCCGAATTTCTCAGCAGATTTCATTAAGCGTAGTGCTTTACGATAGCCTTCTGGGTTAGCCATTCCAAAATTCCTGTACTGGCGCGTTTTGGTATTAACGCCTTTTTGTTGCCCTATAAACATAAAACTCTGGTCACCAATTTTACCAAGGCCTCCAACCATAGCTTTATCGTCCTTAACATTTCTGTCGCCATGAAGCTCTAAAAAACTATCGCCACAGATAGCTTTAATATAATCTAAAGTATAAGGTCTATTGGGGTGTCTTGACAATTGAACCTTTTGCCAAGGCGATAAGTTTTTGTATATATCTGTAGTTGTTACTTTTAGTTTTTTCTCTATCTGAATACAGGTTTCTGTAACATCTACTTCACTTTCTTTTCCAATCACTCTACATTTTTGAAGTTGATCTTCAAGCTCTTTAATTGGAAGTTCAAACTCTAAATACTCCATAAGTATATATAATTTGTTTTTTTGGTTAGCATACAAAATTACATAATTTATTTTGTATGCTATTTAGAAATTTCAATACTTTTCTATTAAATACTTTACAAATACGTTCTAAGTAACTTGCTTCATTTTTAGACTATTTTTAAGTACACCATTAATTACGACTGTTACTATAATAATAACTGCCCCATAATAGAAGTTTGCACTCATCTGTTCACTTTCAGGAAATAACAGCAAAGCCATAACAATACCATAAATTGGTTCCAAATTATATGTAAGTACTACCGTATAGGGACTCAAGGTCTTCATTATATATACAGCCGCAATAAAAGCATAAGCCGTGCAAATTGAAGCTAAAATAGCTATATAAATAAAATCGGATGTGCTTAAATGAAAAAAAGCGACAGTAAATCCGCTTCCAAAACAAAGGATGTACAAAGACATAAAAAAAACGCCACTTACAAATTCATAAAATGAAATTATTGTTGCTGAATGTTTTTTTAAGAATAACCCATTTAATACAGCAAATAATGATGAAAAAAAAGCCGAAGAAATGCCTAACAGAATCCCCTTGATATATCTTATTTCTCCATTGGTTATTATTACTACCCCAACAATAACAATACATCCTAAAAGTATTTCGTACCACACTACTTTCTTCTTAAAAAAAATAGGTTCGATTATCGATGTAAAAAAAGCTCCTGTAGAAAACATCGCTAACGCAATAGAGATGTTGGCTTCTTTTATAGCTGCAAAAAATGTAATCCAATGCAATGCTATTATTATCCCTGCTAACGATAAATTAAAAACAGATTTTAATGGTATACGTAGTTTTACTCCAATTATTTTAATGTATATAAACATTAAAATAGTAGCTAAAGACATGCGAAACCATACTAAAGGTAAAGCGCCTATTGTTATTTTCTCGCCTAGAATTGCTGTAAAACCAGCTATAAATACTAAAACGTGTAAATGGAGATAATCTTTAAGCTTATCGTTTAGCATTAAATAATAGATATATAGCTAAAATACCAAATATAAAGTTAGGGAACCATACTGCTATAACTGGTGGAAAGTCTGATTGTTGTGCCATAACACCAAAAATCTTATCAAAGAAAACAAAGACCATTGCAATACATATTCCCAAAGCTAAATTAACCCCCATTCCACCTCTTCTTTTCATAGCTGAAACTGCTACCGCAATGATGGTTAATATAAAAATAGATACAGGCAAACTCCATTTCCTATACAATACAAGCTTGTAACGTCCAATATTTGCTGAACCATGTTTTTCTTCTTTTTCGATAAAGTCTAATAACTCATCATAAGTCTTGGTTTCAGCCGCGTAAATAACTGGCGTTAAATCTTCTACTTTAAACGAAAATAGTGTATCCTTTTTTGTTTCTATCTTTAAATTATCTTCAAATTCTCCAATATCTCTCCTTACATACTGCATCAATCTATATGTAGTATCTTCTTTAACAAATTTAATAGAGTTAGCCGTTATTTTTGTTACGAGTTTATTGCCTTCAAAGTGTTCCAAAGCGAAATTTTTGCCTTCTTTTTTACCAGAGTCAAACCTACTTACATAAATAAAATCGTTATCATTAACTTGTCTAAATACATTTTTATTATCAACTGCGCTTTTCTTCTTAAAATACTTATAATCAAATTCATTATACCCCTCACTCGCTTTAGGGGCTAAAAACATACCTAACAAAAGGGCAAAAACTGCAGTTATAGTAGCGCCGTACATATACGGCCTTAAAAATCTGTAAAAAGACACTCCAGAACTTAAAAAAGCAACAATCTCTGTATTATTTGCTAGCTTAGAAGTAAACCAAATCACAGATAGAAATAAAAATAAAGGAAATAGTAAATGTGCAAAATAAACTGTAAAATCAAGATAAAATGCCACAACCTCATTAAAAGGGACTTCTTTATCTATTATTTTCCCAATCTTTTCAGCAAGATTAACTGTAATACCTATAGGTATAAACAGTAATAGCATCATAATAAATGTAAACAAGTAACGCTTTAGTATATACCAATCTAAGATTTTCATTCTCAACTAGGCTCTCCAAGGAAGAGTTACATTTTAAATATTTATAATCGTTTATCCATTTGTTTAACCATCCTATTTTTCCATTCTGAAAAATCTCCTGCTAAAATATGCTTTCTAGCCTCACGTACCAACCATAAATAAAAACCTAAGTTGTGAATGGTTGCAATTTGTTTACCTAGCAATTCATTTACAGTAAAAAGATGTCTTAAATAGGCTTTACTATATTCTACATCTACAAAAGTAATGCCCATTTCGTCAATTGGAGAAAAATCATCTTCCCATTTTTTATTCTTAATATTTATAGTACCATGTGCTGTAAACAACATTCCGTTTCTTGCATTACGGGTAGGCATTACACAATCAAACATATCTATACCTAACGCAATATTTTCCAAAATATTGATTGGTGTACCCACGCCCATTAAATATCTTGGCTTGGCTTCTGGTAAAACACTACATACCACCTCTGTCATGGCATACATTTCTTCGGCTGGCTCGCCTACAGATAAGCCTCCAATAGCATTCCCAACAGCACCTGCATTAGCGATATACTCGGCAGATTGCAATCTTAAATCTTTATAAGTACTGCCTTGTACAATAGGAAAAAAAGCTTGATTATAATCATATTTTAGAGGTGTTTTCTTTAAATGATTAATACATCTATCCAGCCAACGATGTGTCATGTGCATTGATCGTTTAGCATAATTATAATCACAAGGGTAAGGTGTACACTCATCGAAAGCCATGATAATATCTGCACCAATACCCCTTTGTATTTCCATTACATTTTCTGGAGTAAACACATGATAACTACCATCTATATGCGACTTAAACTTAACCCCTTCTTCTTTAATTTTTCTATTTGCTGATAATGAATATACTTGATATCCTCCAGAATCTGTTAAGATATTTCTATCCCAATTCATAAATTTATGAAGTCCTCCCGCCTTTTCTATAATATTTGTTTGAGGGCGCAAATACAAATGATATGTATTTCCTAAAATAATATCTGGGTTAATATCATTTTTCAACTCTCTTTGATGCACGCCTTTAACCGAAGCTACTGTTCCTACAGGCATAAAAATAGGTGTTTCTATAACACCGTGATCTGTAGTAATCTTACCTGCACGTGCCTTAGTTTGAGAATCTTTATGTTTTAATTCAAATTTCATAAATCTAAAAACTTGTGAGCAAACCTACATATTTTTAGTCGAAAAAAATAAACTTATTAAATCTACTTAAACCTTTAAGTTAATTTATATAAAATAGAATGTTATTACTTTGTAAAACTATCTTAATACCCTATTTTTGTCGCGCAAAAAATAATCTAATTAAGCATGTCAAACACTAAACACTTAGAAGATATCTGTACGCAAACACGTAGAGACATCTTACGTATGGTACACAAAGTTAATTCAGGACATCCTGGTGGTTCATTAGGCTGTACCGAATTTCTAGTTGCCTTATATAATGAAATCATGGACCGTAAAGAAGGTTTTGATATGGATGGTATTGGAGAAGACCTTTTCTTCTTATCAAACGGACATATTTCGCCTGTATTTTATAGTGTTTTAGCAAGAGTTGGTTATTTCCCTGTTGAAGAACTAAGTACATTTAGACTAATAGATTCTCGCTTACAAGGCCACCCTACAACACATGAAGGTTTACCTGGAGTACGAGTAGCTTCGGGATCTTTGGGTCAAGGTATGTCTGTTGCTTTAGGTGCAGCCGAAGTAAAGAAATTGAATGGCGATGAAAAAATAGTGTATTCACTACATGGTGATGGAGAACTTCAAGAGGGACAGAATTGGGAAGCTATTATGTACGCATCTGCAAAAAAGGTAGACAATATTATTTGTACTGTAGATTTAAACGGGCAACAAATAGATGGGGCTACAGATGATGTATTGCCTATGGGAGACTTAAAAGCAAAATTCGAAGCTTTTGGTTGGACTGTTATTGAAATTAAAGAAGGGAATAATATAGAAGCTATTTTAAAAGGAATAGCTACCGCTAAGTCTAAAACAGGAAAAGGCAAACCTGTTTGTGTTTTATTAAAAACAGTTATGGGTAATGGTGTTGATTTCATGATGCATACTCATGAATGGCATGGTAAAGCCCCTAATGATGAGCAATTAGCCATTGGATTAGAACAAAACTCTGAAACTTTAGGAGATTATTAACCCCATCCTAAATCCTTCCCAAAGGGAAGGACTTGTATAGATTAACATTAATAAAATTTAAAAACCCAAAAACGCCTCTCCTATGGAGAGGATGGGAAAGGAAAAAATGAAAACATACACATATACAGAAAAAAAAGATACAAGAAGTGGTTTTGGAGCTGGTTTAGCAGAATTAGGAAGAACTAATCCTGATGTTGTTGCGCTTTGTGCCGATTTAACACCTTCTTTAAAAATGGGTGAATTTATAGAAGAAAACCCAGAACGTTTTTTCCAAGTAGGTATTGCAGAAGCTAATATGATGGGCATAGCTGCAGGAATGACTATTGGTGGCAAAATCCCATTTACTGGTACCTTTGCAAACTTTGCAACAGGTCGTGTTTACGACCAAATTCGCCAATCTATTGCCTACTCAGGTAAAAATGTAAAAATATGTGCTTCGCATGCTGGTCTAACTTTAGGTGAAGATGGTGCTACGCATCAAATACTTGAAGATATTGGGTTAATGAAAATGTTACCAGGAATGGTTGTTATTAATCCATGTGATTTTAATCAAACTAAAGCAGCAACTATAGCTATAGCCAAACATAAAGGTCCAGTATACTTACGTTTTGGAAGACCTAAAGTGCCTATATTTACTCCAGATGATCAAACATTTGAAATTGGTAAAGCTATTCAATTAACAGAAGGAACCGATGTTACCATTGTTGCTACCGGCCATTTGGTATGGGAAGCTTTGGAAGCCTCTAAAGTACTTCTTGATAAAGGTATCTCTGCTGAAGTGATTAACATACATACAATAAAACCTTTGGATGATAAAGCTATATTAGATTCTGTAGCAAAAACAGGATGTATTGTAACTGCCGAAGAACATAATATTTTTGGAGGATTAGGAGAAAGCGTTGCTCGTGTATTAGCTACAAATAGTCCTGTACCTCAAGAATTTGTTGGGACTAATGATACTTTTGGTGAGTCTGGTACTCCAGCTCAATTAATGGAGAAATACGGTTTAAATAGTGCTGCAATTATAAATAAGGCAGAAACTGTGATTAAGAGAAAGTAACTGTAACTACCTTACTTTAAATAAAGTATTAAAAGCCTCTTTTAAAAAGTTTTAAAAGAGGCTTTTTTGTTGCTTATAAATTCAAAAATGAAAATATTTTATGTTTGGCAACGTTTTTGATTAAATACTACATCACATCTAAAAAACGAACAATTATGAAAATTTTAAAAAAAATCCCAACAAAAAAAGCAACATTACTAACAGCTGCTATTGTTTTTACTATGTTTTGTTCAGCAATTTATGCACAAAATAACGACTCCCGAAGTGGATTTGGAATTAAAGCAGGGTTAAATTATAACGCAAATGGTGATTATTTTGATGCCATTAACGCTAACTCTCAAAATCCAGACAGGAATATTGGATTTCATATTGGAGCATTTGGAAAGTTTGGAAAACAAATTTATCTACGACCAGAAATAGTCTATACTAGTACAAAAAGTGACTATAGAAATGATGCCTTTGATATGAAGAAACTTGATGCACCAATACTAGTTGGCATTAAAGTTTTAGGCCCCATTAGTGTATTTGGAGGACCATCATTTCAATACATTCTAGATTCTGATTTTGACAATATAAATATTAGAAATGTTGAAAATGATTTCTCTGTGGGTCTTAATTTTGGTATAGGCTTAAACTTAAATAAAATAGGTATCGACTTAAGATACGAAAGAGGTTTTAGTAAAAATGAAGCTACTTTTTTACAAAACAATAATATCACTAGCAACTTAGATAGGCTGGATACCAGACCAGACCAATTAATTTTAAGTTTATCGTTAATGCTTTAATACAAAACAAAAAGAGGCTTCCTTTTTTTAGGCTGCCTCTTTTTGTTCTAAAAAGTTAATTGATTTGTATAACACACTATGGCTTCCATGTTAAAAGTGCGTTTACAGCTTCATCTGTATAATCTGTAAAAACACCATCTACACCTGCATCAAAAAATAAGTGATACTCAAATTCTGGATGCCCTCCACTCCACTTTTCATCTTCGTTTCTAAAGGTATATGGATGCACCAATAAATTGTACTTATGTGCTAAATCCACAAAGTTTGTAGCTGGCAACACTGTAATGTTATCATTAGTATCTCTGGTAAAAGGAATAATAAAAGGCTTCCAAGGTCCTATACCATCTGCATAAGTAGCTGCGAAACGCATCCCTTCTTCAGTTGTAAAATACGCATAAGTTCTAGTATCTCCAGCAATATAAAAATCGAATGGAGCTGCATAAGAAATAAAATCTCCTGCTGGCACATTAAAATCTAAAGTACCATCTGCATTTACATTATAAGTCGATATTAACTGCACTAATTTAACACTGGATTTTGAGTTTATATACTGTAAAGGCGCCACCTCAAAACATTGTACAAACACTGGCGCATGTTTAGAATTTAGTTTAGCAACTTCTAATGCTTTTAATAGTACATCTTCCATAGGCAAACCTAATTGATCGTGGAAATATGGATGCTTTATTTCAGGATAAATCCCTACCCGTTTTCCTTTAGTTGTTTTTCTTGATTTGGCTAAATCAATAATTTCCTTAAATGTTGGAATCTGGTATAAATCATCAAATTGATCAGACCTATCTGCTCTAGGTTGCCTAGCTCTTAATTTCTTTATCTGCTCCAAAGTAAAGTCTGAAACAAACCAGTCTGTCACTTCTTTTCCGTCTAAATTCTTAGTGGTTTTTAAATTGGCAAATTCAGGCAAATCTGCAACATTAGTAGTTCCAGATATAAATGGTTCATGACGCGCAATCAATACGCCGTCTTTTGTCATTACTAAATCTGGCTCAATAAAATCCGCTCCTAATTCAATACCTTTTGCATAAGCTTCTAGCGTATGCTCTGGAAGAATAGATTGTGCACCTCTATGTGCTATTATTAAAGGCTTTTGTGGATGTGGATTTCCTCCGCCTCCTCCTATAAAATCATCCAATTTGTCACAAGATATTAAACTTACAATTAATAAAACTTTAGCTAGAATGATAACATTGACTTTTTTCATTTTTTATGGTTTTTAGTGTTTCTTAAAGAAACAAAACCTAAATTAAGCTATGGGCACATAAAGGTTAACTTACCTATACATTTACCTACTTTATTATTAAATCAATGTTAAAGTCTACCATAAAGATAATTGAATTTATCTATGTAAAAATAATTACAAACAAAACTAGTTTCGTTATATTTGCTTAAACATAACGAAATTTATTAATGACCTCTATAGACGAAGCTATACTAAAAGTAAAAAAGCACACTAAACCGCTTATAAAAGAAACTATAAAGCCTGTTGCTAAAGCGGGAGGTTATATTCTATATAAAGATATTCTATCCCCTATTAATATGCCGCCTTTTAGGCAATCTGCGATGGATGGTTATGCTTTAAAATTGCATGATAGTTTATCATACAAACTAGTTGATGAAGTAAAAGCTGGTGATGGACATCAACCTATTTTAAAACAAGGCGAAGCCGTTAGAATTTTCACAGGAGCCCCTGTACCAGATACAGCTAATGCTATAATGATGCAGGAAAAAGTAGAAATAGTTGGAGATACCATAACTCTAGCAGAACAAATCCCATTAGAACATAATATTCGACCTTTGGGTGAACAGGTAAAATCTGGTGAAATTGCTTTAAAAAAAGGCACAAAATTAACACCTGCTGCTATTGGTTATTTAATTTCCTTGGGCATTACAGATGTAGTTGTTTTAAAAAAGCCCAATATTGCCATTGTCACTACTGGCAATGAGTTAATCGAAGCAGGACAAAAGCTTCCTTTTGGTAAAATTTACGAAAGTAATTCTAAAATGTTACTAAGTGCACTTTACAATTTAAAGTTTTACGATGTCACATTACACAAGGTTAAAGATGATTATAATGCAACCTTGTCTAAATTAAAATCTGTAATTAATAATAATGATCTGGTAATAATAACGGGGGGTATTTCGGTTGGGGATTACGATTTTGTTGGTAAAGCCTTAAAAGAATTATATGTTGAAGAACTCTTTTATAAAGTAAAGCAAAAACCAGGAAAACCATTATTCTTTGGAAAAAAAGACGAAACCAAAATCTTTGCTTTACCAGGAAATCCTGCAGCTGCTTTATCTTGTTTTTATGTATACGTATATATAGCACTACAAAACATGATGGGGCGTCATACTCTAGAATTACCTAGAATTAAAGCCAACTCAATTTCTAACTTTCAAAAGAAAGGTGATCGTCCACAGTTTTTAAAAGCAATTTACAAAAATGGTGTCGTTGAAATATTGGAAGGTCAAAACTCATCTATGTTGCAAACATTTGCATTATCTAATGCGCTAGTATTTGCTCCCGAAACTGTAGTGAAAATTGAAAAAGGAGCTGCTGTTGAAGTCATTATTCTACCAAGTATTTAAATACATTATGGATACAACAATTAACATTATTGGCGCTGGCATTGGTGGATTAACTACAGCTATTGCTTTAGAACAAAAAGGATTTAAAACAAGAATTTTTGAGCAAGCTGAAACTATTAAGCCTATTGGTAGTGGTATAATTCTAGCCAATAATGCTATGCAAGTATACACCAAATTAGGCTTTAACAAGATAATTGAGGAAAAAGGCAATCCTATTTCGTCTATAAATATTACAAAACCTAATCTTAAACCTTTATCTAAAGCCAACCTTACTTTTTTTGAAAAAAAATACAACACAAAAAATAGTGCTATCCATAGAGGTACATTACAGCAAATTTTAATCGATCAACTAAAAACATCTGAAATAGTATTAAACCATAAGCTTAAAGATATTACTAAAAATAAAAATGCATATCAGCTCAACTTTGAAAACGATAAAACTTATAACGCTTCTATAATTATAGG
This sequence comes from uncultured Flavobacteriaceae bacterium, assembly GCA_947498845.1. Classification (GTDB taxonomy): domain Bacteria; phylum Bacteroidota; class Bacteroidia; order Flavobacteriales; family Flavobacteriaceae; genus Jejuia. The sequence goes on from CANMLX010000052.1 coordinate 19,662, forward strand.
TGCAGATGGTATAAACTCTGTAGTGAGGTCTTCAATATTTCCCAAAAATAGTATTCGTTATGCCAATCAAATATGCTGGAGAGGTGTTACAACCTACAATTTACCTAATACCCTTAAAAACGAACTAAACGAAGCTTGGGGAAAAAATGAACGTTTTGGGTTTGTACAAATTTCAGAAAACAAAGTGTATTGGTATGCGTTAAAATCGTTTGCCAAACATAAAAACGAATTAGAGCATAATAACATAAAAAATTACTTTACATCGTATACCGAAGTGATTAAAGATTTAATTGATAAAACCCCTGTTAAAACTATAAATACAGCAGAAATCACAGATTTAAAACCAACCTCTAATTGGTATAAAAACAAGATATGTTTGCTCGGAGATGCTGCTCATGCTACAACACCTAATATGGGACAAGGTGCTGGTCAAGCCATTGAGGACGCTTTAGTTATTGCAGAATGTTTATCTAAATACGAAACGTCTAAAGCCTTTGAAACATTTCAAAAATTAAGACTCCCTAAAGCACATAAGGTTGTTAAAACGAGCTGGACTATAGGTAAACTAGCGCATCAATCTAATCCTGTAATAATAGCGTTGAGAAATTCAATGCTAAAACTAACACATTCCTTTATGAACAGGAAGAATTACGAAAAAATCTTTCAATTAGAAACAGCATGAGTTATAAAATAAAAAGTAGAATATGGATAGAATCTAAAAATAACGTACTTCTAGGTGAAGGTCGTGTGCATTTATTAAAAGCAATACAAGAAACAGGCTCTCTCTCTAAAGCTGCAAAATCTTTAAACATATCTTATAAAAAGGCTTGGCAATTACTGGATTCGGTAAACAAATCGGCTAAAAAACCCGTCACTATAAACACTGTTGGTGGTAAAGGTGGCGGTGGTGCAGAATTAACCGATTATGGCAAATCTTTAATACTTGCTTTTGATGAAATTAATAAAAACTGTTGGGCTTTTTTAGATAAGGAGTTGGAGCGGATTAAACGGTTGTGAGATGTGGGAATGCGATAATGTGGTGATGTGGGAATGCGATAATGCGATAATGTGGTGATGTGGTGATGTGGTGATGTGGGAATGCGATAATGTGGTGATGTGGTGATGTGGGAAGATCAAGAATTGAACGTGATTAAAAAATAAAAATATAAGAAAGTGACGCTAGTAAGACAGAATATTGGCTAGAAATGATAAACGATTTAAACTGGATTGATAATGATAAAGATTGAACCTATATTCAAAGAAGCAAAAGAACTTCTTGCACTCTTTACTTCAATAGCAAACAAATTATAAACTAAATACTTTAGACACTTTAGACACTTATAACTTTAAATAATTAGGCTCTCAAAAAACATGCTAAAAACCGAAAACATATATATTTTCCTAACCATACTCCCCATAGTATCTTTTCTATACTCCAGTGTGGGACATGGAGGCGCTAGTGGTTATTTGGCGTTAATGGCATTGTTTTCGTTTGCGCCAGAAAGTATGAAGCCTACTGCCCTTTTACTCAATCTATTTGTTGCTGGCATTTCGTTTTACTACTACTACAAAGAAGGCTACTTTAATAAAAAACTGTTTGTATCATTTGCTATAACTTCAATCCCTTTAGCTTTTCTTGGAGGCACTATAGCTATCGATGCTTCATTATACAAAAAGATCTTAGCCATTTTATTACTATTCGCCATTTTAAAAATGCTGAATGTTTTTGGGAAAGAAAACGACACTACCAAACCTGTAACATTATGGCAAGGTCTTGTAATTGGTGGTATTATTGGTTTCTTTTCTGGGCTTATTGGTATTGGCGGAGGTATTATATTAAGTCCTGTAATTCTCCTGTTGCATTGGGGAAAAATGAAGGAAGCTGCCGCTGTTTCTGCATTATTTATATGGGTTAACTCTGCCTCTGGACTTATTGGTCAATTAAGTAGTGGTGTTGTTTTAGAAAAAGAAGCATTCCTTTTAGTCGCTATTGCTATAATTGGTGGTATTACTGGCGGCTACTATGGAAGCAAAAAAATAAACAATCAAAAGTTGCGCTACATTTTAGCCTTTGTATTAATAATCGCTTGCGCTAAATTGGTTTTAACATAAAAATGATAGATAAGAAAAACATAACAGGCATTATTTTAGCTGGAGGTAAAAGTTCCCGAATGGGGACAGACAAAGGGTTTTTATTACTTAATAACAAACCATTTGTTCAATACAGTATAGATGCTTTAAAACCTTTAGTTTCTAATATCATCATAGTTTCAGACAATCCCGATTATGATACATTTGAATTAAAACGTGTTACCGATATTACCAAAAATGCTGGTCCTGTAGCTGGAATCTGTTCTGGTTTGGAGGCTTCATCAACTAAATATAACATCATTTTAAGTTGCGATATTCCTTTGATTACTTCAAAAGTGCTTCAACAATTAATCGCGAATATTGATGAATCCTGTCAGGTTATTCAAGCTGAAAGTAAAGGTAAAAGCATGCCTCTAATTGCGATCTACAGAAACGATGTAATTAACACATTTAATTCCCTTTTAAAAAAAGACGAACGTCGTTTACGCGTAGCAATTAGTAATTGTAAATCAAAAAATATAGTACTTAACAAAAAATATGAATTCACTACGATGAATGTAAATACTCAAAACGAACTAAAAGCAGTTAAAGATGTATATAACCGTTAAATATTTCGGACAAATTGCCGAACTAACTCAAAAAGAAGAAGAGGCTTTAGAATTTTCGGGACATCAGATATCTGGTCTTTTAGAGCTATTATACGATAAGTATAACGGACTAGAAAGTAAAGATTTTCAAATAGCACAAAATCAAGAACTCGTATCAAATAACACGAAAATAACCGGAGCTGAAATAGCATTATTACCACCTTTTGCTGGTGGATGATTAAAAAAACAATTATGAAAGATAAAAAAGTAAAAAACGTATTTAAAGAAGGCGCAATTTCTTCGGAATTTATAGGGCATTCTATTTATAAACATCAAACCAAAACGAGCATTGGTGCGCATAATATTTTTCTAGGACAAGTACGCGCAGATAACATCGATGGCAAGGTAGTATCTGCTATAGAATATACTGCTTATGAAGATATGGCGAATCAAAAGTTCCATGATATTCGTGAAGCAGCTTTCGAAAAATACGATTTAACCTGTATGCATATTTACCACAGTTTAGGTACGGTAAAAGCAGGAGAGATTTGCTTGTTTGTATTTGTCTCTTCCCCAAGGCGCAAAGTTGTGTTTGAAGCTCTGGAATTTATTGTAGAAGCAATAAAAGCAGATGTTCCTGTATTTGGAAAAGAGGTTTTTGAAGATGCTACGCACCAGTGGAAAAAAAACACATAAGTGTTTTTTTTAATTGTTGATTTGTTTCATCGTAAAAAATAAAACATGGGATATACCTTTTCATTTGAAAAATTGAATGTTTGGATTGATTCAAAAGAATTAGTCAAACTCATTTATACCATAACAAAGAAGTTTCCCGATGAAGAAAAATTCGGATTAATAAGTCAGCTTAGAAGAGCCTCTATCTCGGTAGCCTCAAATATAGCCGAAGGAACTTCCAGAAATACAAATAAAGACAAAGCTCACTTTTCAACTATAGCTTTTAGCTCGCTTATGGAAGTTCTTAATCAAATTATTATTTCTAAAGAATTGCGTTTTATAGAAGAAAGCGATTATAAAACTATTAGAATTGAAATAGAAAAGATTTCAAATAAATTAAATGCCTTAAAAAAATCTCAACTAAATGGTTGAACCGTTGGATCGTTTAATCGTTCTTTTGTTGAATCGTTGAATCGAACTAACAAATCAACATCTAAACAGATAAACATCTAAACGAATAAACAGATAAACGAATAAACAGTTACACAGTTAAACGAATAAACTAGTAACACAAATCAACATTAAAACGAACATGGTCGACATCACACATAAAACAACAACTTTAAGAACCGCGGTAGCACAAGCTATAGTAAAGGTAAGTAAACCTGAAACTATTAAAGCTATAGAAAATGATACCGTGCCAAAAGGGAATGTATTTGCTATGAGTAAAGCCGCTGGATTATTAGGTGTTAAACGTACTCCAGATATTTTACCAGATTGTCACCCGCTACCTATTGAATTTACAGGTGTAGAATACAAAATAGACGGACTTGAAATAGCTATTATATTCACCGTAAAGACGATCTATAAAACTGGAGTTGAAGTTGAAGCCATGCATGGTGCCAGTGTGGTCGCTCTAAACATGTATGATATGCTAAAACCCATTGATAAAGGCATTGAAATACATGATATAAAACTGTTAAACAAAAAAGGAGGAAAGTCCGATTTTAAAGATCGTTTTAGAAAAGATTTAAGTGCTGCTGTAGTTGTTTGTAGCGATAGTATATCGGCAGGACATAAAGAAGATAAAGCAGGCAAAGCTATTATAAAAAAACTAGAAGAATGTGATGTTAAGGTCAATGAATATGTTATTATTCCCGACGAAAAAGACAGTATTCAAAATAAGGCTAAAAACTATCAAGAACAAGGCTTTGATATGGTAATTTATACAGGAGGCACAGGGTTATCTGGTCGTGATGTTACACCTGAAGCCTTAATACCAATATTAGACAGACGTATTCCAGGTATTGAAGAAGCTATTCGTAACTATGGCCAAGAGCGCATGCCTTTTGCTATGTTGTCTAGAAGTGTAGCTGGTACTATAGGAGACACTTTAGTATTAGCGTTACCTGGTTCTACAAACGGCGCTAGAGAATCTATGGATGCTATTTTCCCTGCCGTGTTACATAGTTTTAGGATTTTAAAAGGGGCTAGACATGATTAATGTGTTGATGTGTTGATGTGTTGATGTGTTGATGTGTTGATGTGTTTAACCGAATAAACAAAAAAGATAAAATGAAAGATACTCGATTAAAATGTTGATACGTTTAATTGTTGTTGCGATTACACGGCTAAACAATTAAACAGTTAAACAAATAAACAATTCAACGATTCAACGATTCAACCTGAATTATGCAATAGGATTAAAGTCATTGCTATTGTTACTTATTCTTACTAGCTTTAAGGTGTATTTTAACTT
>CANMLX010000053.1 GCA_947498845.1 uncultured Flavobacteriaceae bacterium
GTCGAAATGCGCAGTCGAAGCATACCCCTATGGCTCTGCCTCGGGGATAGTTCGTTTCAAGAAATTTTTTATTTACGTTATTAGTAGTGGTTTTTTGTAATGAAATGAAGAAAAAGTGTACTTCGACAAGCTCAACAAAACTATCAAAAATCAAAATTTTTAACTTCGAAATAGTTCTCAATACGTCCCGAAGCAATTTTGGGATACTACCATTGACGTGGTATACGATTTACGATTAAAGTTTTCGTATATGTGTCAGTTCGAGTGTTTTTTATGAAGAGATAACGAAATAAAAAACGTATCGAGAACAGGTTAGCAGCTTCTAGATACATCATACTAAGCCGTTACACTTGAGAAATGACAAAAATAGTTATACGAAATTAAATTACGTAAATGGTATGGTATTACGTAAGTTTAATTGGATCAAGCACAAAAGCTGTGTTTAAATTAATACCATCCAGAGATAAAATTACACATTTAATAGAGTTATACCAATTACAAGTTAAAATGAACTAGTCATTCTCGTTCATTTCATTTTATACATCTTTATTCATGTTTTCCATAGCCCTGCTATGAAAAACAATCATGCAGTGTATAAAAAGAAAGCAACTTTGTCTTTTTTATCGCATTTTAACTCATAATTGGTATTACTTTTAAATCAATTGATTTCCATTATAATATAACCACACTATTAATGTGATTATAAAAATTGTAATAGTGCAGATTGGATTTATACCAATTCCCAAATGAATTTACTGAGTTAAAAAGTGTCTTTTGAAATTCTACCTTCAACATAAAAAAGAACCGTAACTACGGCTATGCTTATTTTTTCTGTCTCATATAATTCCAAAATCCATCATTTTACTTTACAGTATATTCATTTAAGAATTGGTATTAAATGCCATGGGATTTGTAGGCGAGTGTCAAATGTTTGAAGATGTCGTTGAAAAAGAAATACTGTTTGAGCAGAACACAACAATAATACATAGTCTCTAGAAATGGTTTAGAAAAAATGTTTGCAAATAAGACATCAACTAAGCGCGAGTTTATTTCTTTTAGACATCAAAAACTAATTTGACCGTCGAAAATCTAAGGCTAGACTTTTTTGTTTTTTTGGGCAATGCAAAAAAGATATGAAAAATAACCTAGCATCATTCTTATTTAAACTAATGACTAAACACAACTTTTGGGATTGATCCAATTTTACATTATAAATGGTATAAAATACTCGTAGAATATACTTTTATAGACAGGTATAATAATTTTTTTGTTAAAAAAACATTAAAATCGATTTTTTTTTCGACGCAAAACCCTTGCTATTGCTAAGTTTTATATGTTAACCGTAAGAGAGTTACGGTTTTCCCGCAGTTTGAAAAGGAAAGGATTACTTATCTTTGGTATGTCGACAAGTCAGATTAATTGATCCCTCATTATTTTTGTTGATAATAGCAATTTACACAAAGCCCTGTGGAGGTGAGAGACCCACAGGGTTTCTTCATTTATATAATGTTTTGTATAAGTTAGTAAAACTAAACTTATTAGCAATTTCACTAGCAAAATTAGAATAAAAAAATAAGAAAAGTACTTAAACTGTAATTTAGTTTTAGTACAAAATGTTAAAATCGTTAAGGTGTAATAAAAAACCTATGTAATTACTAATGCAAGGATTTATCATGGGGTTTATTTTTAAAAAGGTTATAAAAACCAAAAAAAATGTATTTTTCCAGTGAAAAAATTTAATCAGAATTGTAAATTTACGTGCGTTAGATATTAAAAAGAGTATTATATTAATCGTAAATAAATAAATTTTGCTGGGTCAAGTGTTGTTGAAGCTTAATTGAAATACCTATTTTTCGAATGCCTTTCAGTTAACTTCGTGATATACTGTCTATAAAATGCATTTTAATTGATCGTAATACTCAAGGCAGCCATCATTAATGTTATTAACAAAATCGCTATAAAATTAAAATTCTTACGCCCAATTCGCGTTAATTTATAATTTGGTTCAAAGAGTAGAATAGATAAAACAACAGGTATACATGAGGAGCGTTTGTTTTTTTGTAATCATTATAGTAATGACTTCCTGTGATTATTTTAATGTAAAAAAAACATCGCCATCTGCTATTCTTAATGAGGAATTAAAAACATTTAACTGGGACGATATAGATCAATATCCAAGTTTTTCTGCATGCGACACCTACACCAAGAAAGAAGATAAAAAAACGTGTTTTCAAGAAACATTAAGTTCTGGAATTACCAATTATTTAGAGCGACAATTTATAGTGGTTACGCAAGATATAAACGATACACTTTTATTAGAATTTACCTTGTCTAAACAAGGTCATTTGGTTTTAGAGAAAACAGTAATAGATTCGCTAACCTTAAAGCAAATTCCACAAATAGAAACATTAATTTTTAATAGCTTAGATAGTTTGCCTAAAATATACCCAGCCATTAAACGTGGGCAACAAGTAACAACGACTTTTAAGCTACCACTAATTATTAATGTAGACTAAGAAAACACAGCGCTAATAACAAGCTTAAACTTAGTTAATAAAAAGAGGTGCTTTTTTAATTGTGTGGTATTAATTTTTTAGTTTAAATACCTACTTTTGCACTTTATTAGTGAAACGCTACTTTAAAAAATTGCAGAGCAATGCATTTAATAGTAGCAAGTTGAGCTAATCTCGCTTTTAAGCGGGATCTTAGGTTTAGTAACTCGGCTCTTGAGTCGTTTTTAAAACCTAAAAGAAAATATCTTTTATTAAAAAAATAACATTAAAAAAACTTTAGTTCTCATAACCAAAACATTGAGAAGTAGATTGCAAACCACGATGAGTAACGAAAAAACGATTAAATCAGCTTTAATTTCTGTATTTAGTAAAGACGGATTAGAGCCTATTGTAAAAGAACTAGATAAACAAGGTGTTACCATCTATTCTACTGGAGGTACAGAAAAGTTTATAAACGATTTGGGAGTAAAGGTTGTTCCTGTTGAAGATGTAACGTCTTACCCATCCATACTTGGAGGACGTGTAAAAACATTACATCCAAAAGTATTTGGAGGGATTTTAAACAGGCAAAATAATGATAGCGATGTTGCTGAGTTAGCCCAATATAATATTCCTCAAATAGATGTGGTTATTGTAGACTTGTATCCTTTTGAAAACACAGTAGCTTCTGGAGCAAAACATCAAGATATTATTGAGAAAATCGATATCGGAGGTATTTCTTTAATTCGTGCTGCTGCTAAAAATTACGAAGATGTTATTTGTGTATCTTCTGTTAACGATTATGCCGAATTTTTAGAGTTAATTTCTGCAAATAATGGCTCGATTTCAGAAGAAGACAGAAAGCGTTTTGCAGGAAAAGCATTTAATGTGTCGTCCCACTACGATACAGCCATTTTTAATTACTTTAATAATAATAACGAGGAAACAGTATTAAAAATAAGCGAGTCTAAAGGTAAAACATTACGTTATGGGGAGAACCCACACCAAAAAGGGTTTTTCTTTGGTGATTTCGATGAGTTATTTACAAAGCGTCATGGTAAAGAGTTAAGCTACAATAATTTATTAGATGTAGATGCCGCAGTGAATTTAATGTTAGAGTTTAAAAACGATGCGCCTACATTTGCTATTCTAAAGCATAATAATGCCTGTGGTTTAGCACAGCGCGATACCATAAAACAAGCTTATGTAGATGCCTTAGCTGGTGATCCAGTATCTGCTTTTGGAGGCGTGTTAATAAGCAATACCGAGATTGATTTAGCTACAGCAGAAGAGATCCATAAACTGTTTTGCGAGGTGGTGATCGCTCCATCGTTCGCTAAAGATGCTTTGGAAGTATTAAAAGGGAAAAAGAACAGAATTTTACTAGAAATTCATGATATAGACATGCCAAAAACAAATGTAAGAAGTTGTTTAAATGGCGTTTTAGTACAAGATAGAAATAATGTAACCGACACTGCCGAAGGTTTAAAAACAGTAACAAATACAGCTCCAACAGCAAGTGAGATAGAAGATTTATTGTTTGCATCGAAAATATGCAAGCATACCAAGTCTAATACTATAGTGCTTGTAAAAAATAAGCAGTTATGTGCTAGTGGAACAGGGCAAACAAGTCGTGTAGATGCCTTACAACAAGCCATACATAAAGCAGGGTCTTTTAACTTCGATTTAAAAGGAGCGGCTATGGCTAGTGACGCGTTTTTCCCGTTTCCAGATTGTGTAGAAATCGCAAATAAAGCAGGTATAACTGCTGTGATTCAGCCAGGAGGATCTATTAAAGACCAATTAAGTGTAGACTATTGTAATGCGAATAACGTTGCTATGGTCATGACTGGGACGAGACATTTTAAACATTAAACTGTTATAAATAAACTAAAATTTTAAAAAAGGGTTTTGAGTATTTTCTCAAAACCCTTTTTTATACCAATTCTTAAATGAAAATACTGTAACGTAAAATGATGGATTTTGGAATTATACGAGGCAGAAAAAATAAGCATAGCCGTAGTTCAATGTCATTAAGTTAAGCTCAATGTGTATAATTTGTCACATTGAGCGCAGTCGAAATGTAGTTGAATTACAGGTTTTTATAGAAATAAACGCATTTAGTTTAATGATAAAAACTTCTTAACTTAATGACATTGAACCGTAGTTACGGTTCTTTTTTATGTTGAAGATAGAATTTCAAAAGACACTTTTTAACTTAATAAGTTCATTTGGGAATTGGTATTATATGTCTATTTTTTCATAACACAATAATTGTATACTAAAATTCTTTTAAAAAAGTAAGTTTGTATTTACTTGCAAGTAATACCAATTATCATCTAAAATGAGCTAGTAAGACTCATTCATTTCATTTTATGCGTTCTTGTTCATGTTTTTCATAGAGCTGCTATGAAAAACAATTACAGCGGCGTATAAAAAGAAAGTAACTTCGCTTTTTTAGCTCATTTTCATTAATAATTGGTACAAAAAGGGATTTTTGTATTTGTCTAGAAATTAATAAATTTTCATAGCTTCTAAGAGCTACATAATACACTTGCTTAAGTTAATCTATTGATAAAGAGATTTTGTGTTTTAAAAAATACTGTTCTTAGGTCGAGATCAGGTTATAATAGAATCTATTTTACTCAACACCAGGCTGAATTAGCAAAAAAAGAATGCAAAGATTTTTTAGAGCTCTAATGGTTAATCAATTGATCTTCTTTAATAAAGAAAGAGGAAAAATGAACACGTATTTTGGTGTAATTATATGGATTATTTGGCATTACCTCATTTCTAAAGGTTATATAAAAAGAGGTATTAAAGAATTTGATTATCTAAAAAACAATGGTAAAACGTATCGATCTAAAAAAACAAAGGATCCTATTTCTAATACAATTAAAAAAGATATGAAGAATAGAGTTGGTTATATGATAGATTAATAGTTTTAAAGAACATTCATTGTTTTTGTGGCAGATAAAAGTGTTTAAAAAGTCTTAAATTCGATAAATAACGTATAAGAACCAAATACTTTAATTTTATAGTATTTTGAAAGACTTAAAAAGTTAAAATATTTAGTAAGTTTTATTACATTTACAAAATTCGTTTTTTTAATCACTAAAATTTTTACTAGCACATGGGATTTTTTGACTTCCTCACCGAGGATATTGCAATAGATTTAGGTACTGCAAACACGCTTATTATACATAACGATAAAGTTGTTGTAGATTCTCCATCTATAGTTGCTCGGGATAGGGTGACAGGAAAAATTATTGCAGTAGGTCAAGAAGCAAGTTTAATGCAGGGGAAAACCCATGAGAACATTAAAACAATTCGCCCGTTAAAAGATGGGGTAATAGCAGATTTTGATGCTTCAGAGCAAATGATAAGCATGTTTATTAAAAACATACCTACATTAAAAAAGAAGTTAATCACACCATCATTACGAATGGTGATTTGTATTCCTTCTGGAATCACCGAAGTTGAAATGCGTGCGGTAAAAGAAAGTGCAGAACGCGTAAATGGTAAAGAAGTGTATTTAATACATGAACCTATGGCTGCTGCTATTGGTATAGGTGTAGATATTATGCAACCTAAAGGAAATATGGTGGTAGATATAGGAGGAGGAACCACAGAAATCGCTGTGATTGCTTTAGGAGGTATTGTATGTGATAAGTCGGTTAAAATTGCAGGAGATGTGTTTACAAACGATATTGTATATTACATGCGAACACAGCATAATTTATATGTAGGTGAGCGTACAGCAGAAAAAATAAAAATCCAAATTGGTGCTGCTACCGAAGATTTAGAGTTGCCTCCAGAAGATATGAGCGTGCAAGGGCGTGATCTCCTAACAGGAAAACCAAAACAGGTGTCTATTTCTTATAGGGAAATTGCAAAAGCTTTAGATAAATCTATATTACGTATTGAAGATGCTGTAATGGAAACATTATCGCAAACACCTCCAGAATTAGCTGCCGATATATATAATACAGGTATTTATCTTGCTGGTGGAGGATCTATGTTACGAGGCTTGGACAAGCGTTTGTCTCAAAAAACAGATTTACCTGTTTACATCGCCGAAGATCCTTTAAGAGCTGTTGTAAGAGGTACAGGCATTACACTTAAAAACTTATCTAAATATAAAAGTGTATTGATAAAATAAGGGGTATAAACCATGCAGCAAATAGTTAATTTTATATTAAGGAACAAAAATTTTTTGTTGTTCTTACTGCTATTTGGTATTTCTATTATATTTACAATACAATCTCGCGATTTTCATAAAAGTAAGTTTATTAATTCTGCTAATGTTTTAACAGGAGGCGTTTACAATACCGTAAATAATATTAGTGTTTACTTTAATTTAAAGTCGCAAAACACATTATTAGTAGAAGAGAATAATCGCTTAAAATCGTTACTATACAATAATAACAACACCTTAAACGCTAGTAAAGATACCACCAATGTGAATTATAAATTTACACAAGGACGTATCATAAAAAATAGCTATACATCTTCAAATAATTTTCTATTAATAAATAAAGGAGAAAAAGACAGTGTAAAAAGTGATTTAGGCGTTGTGTCTACCAAAGGACTTGTAGGTATAGTGGACAGAACGTCTTCAAATTATGCTACAGTAATTTCTATTTTAAACACGAGTAGCAGAATAAGTGCAAAACTTAAAAAGACAAATCACTATGGAACTTTAAGTTGGAACACAGATTCTGAAGCGATTGTGCAATTAACAGATATACCAAAAATAGCACCTGTAAAAAAAGGAGATACCATTGTTACTTCTGGGCGTTCATCTATCTTTCCTAAAGGTATTTTAATAGGTACTGTTGAAAACTTTAAATTGGATGCCGCAGAGAACTTTTACGAACTTAATGTAACGTTGTTTAATGATATGACAAACCTTGAACATGTTTATATTATAGACAATAAAGATAAGGAAGAAATAGAGAATTTAGTAAATCCCTCAAATGAATAAGTCATTACTAGGACATATGGTGCGCTTTGTAGTGCTTGTTCTGTTTCAGGTCATCCTATTTAATCATATTAATTTTTTAGGGTGGATAAATCCTTATGTTTACATATTATTTGTGCTGTTTTTTCCAGTGAAAAGTAGTCGGATGGTTTTTATTTTTTTAAGTTTTTTATTAGGTTTAACTATCGATATGTTTTCAGATTCTGGAGGCGTTCATGCGGCGGCTTCGGTATTTATAGCCTACATAAGACCTGTGTTTTTAAAATCTGCCTTTGGTACTATGTATGAGCATAATGCTATTAAATTTGATAAAACAGATTTTAGTGCGAAGCTTATATATATTGCATTACTCACCTTATTACACCATATTGTACTATTTTCATTAGAAGTTTTTAGCATGTCCAGAGTACTATTAACACTTCAAAAAACGTTATTCTCAGGTATATTTACTATTTTAATGATTAGTTTATTATCTGTTATTTTTAGTCGAAAAACCAAATGAGACGCCTCTTACTATTTAGTTTAATTGTTTTTACTGGTATTGTATTTATTGGTAGGCTATCCTATTTACAAATATATAAAGCAGATTCCTATTCGTTATATGATGATAATGCTATTAGGCCAGTATACGATTATCCAAAACGTGGTTTTGTATATGATAGAAATGGAAAACTTTTAGTATCCAATCAACCCTCATACGATGTTATGGTTATTCCAAGAGAAGTTGAGCCTTTAGACACCGTTGAGTTTTGTGAATTATTAAAGATTGACAAAGAAAGATTTATAAAAACTTATAAAAAAGCAAGGCGGTATTCGCCAAGATTACCATCGGTTTTTGTATCGCATCTATCCAAAGAAGATTATGCTGTTTTGCAGGAGAAAATGCGAAAATTTAGAGGGTTTTACATTCAAAAGCGTTCGTTAAGGCAATACGAAACATCTATAGGAGCTAACGTACTTGGTTTTATAGCAGAAGCTAATAGAAGCATTATAAAAAAGAATCCTTATTACAAGTTAGGAGATTTAATAGGCAAGCAAGGGGTAGAACTCTCTTATGAAAATGAGCTAAGAGGAACTAAAGGGATTAAATTTATTCAAAAAGATAGGTTTAATAGGGATATAGGGGCTTATAAAGGCGGTGCATTAGATACCATACCTGAGCCGGGTAAGGATATTACAATATCTATAGATTCTGATTTGCAAGAGTATGGTGAGTTATTAATGCAAAATAAACGGGGAGGAATTGTTGCAATAGAACCAAAATCTGGTGAGATATTAAGTTTAGTATCTGCACCATCGTACAATCCAAATCTCTTAGTAGGAAGAGCACGTTCACGAAACTATACGCGTCTTAATAACGATACCATAAGCAGACCTTTAATAGATAGGGGGTTACTGCGTATGCATGAGCCAGGATCTCCTTTTAAAGCTTTAGTGGCATTGGCGGCGTTACAAGAACATGCGATTACTCCAGAAACAACAATTTACTGTAGTGGCGCATACAATTATGGGGGGAGAAGACCTATGGGGTGCCACTGTGGTACAGGAAGGCGCAATTTAATTAAAGGTATAGAGCAGTCGTGTAACTCATACTTTGCAAATGCTTTTAGAAAAACAATCGATATGTATGATAAGCCAACCAAAGGGATGGATGTATGGAGTGAACATATTAAAAGTTTTGGTTTAGGAAATTATTTAGGGTACGATTTGCCCATTGGGAAAAAAGGTAATATCCCAGATGGCGACTATTATAACAAATGGTATCCAGGTTTTAGGTGGGGCGCTACTACAGTAATTTCTAATGCTATAGGGCAAGGGGAAGTACTGGTAACCCCTATACAATTGGCAAACATGACGGCGGCAATCGCTAATCGAGGTTTTTATTATACCCCACATATTATAAAAGATATAAAAGGCGATGCTATCGATAGGAAGTTTACAGAACCTAAATATACAAGTATTGATAAAGCATTTTTTGAACCCGTTATTCAAGGTTTACACGATGTATATAATAAAGGAACAGCTAGTTTTTTAAAGGTTCCTGGGATAGACATTTGTGGAAAAACTGGTACGGCCGAAAATTTTACTAAAATAGACAGCGTAAGAACACAACTAACAGATCATTCCATTTTTATAGCATTTGCACCAAAAGATAACCCAAAAATAGCCATAGCAGTATTTGTGGAAAATGGATATTATGGTGCCCGATGGGCAGGTAGAATCACCAGTTTAATGATAGAGAAGTATCTTAAAAGGGAAGTTACTTTAAAGTACATGGAGAAAATGGTTTTAGAAAAGAGTTTAGAGGAAGAGTATGCAAAACCTTATTCAGGAAAACCATTTAGAATTAACTACTAATGGGAAGAGAGACAAATAGATATTTTAAATTTGACTGGGTTACTATTATCCTGTTTTTTCTTCTGGTTGGTTTTGGATGGGTAAATATTTTATCGGCCTCCAATACAGGAGATGTAATTAATTATTTTGATGTTTCTCAACCCTATGGAAAACAATTAGCCTTTATTCTACTAACCCTAGTACTCATTGTTTTGTTACTTGCTGTAGATGCTAAATTTTATGAACGATTTTCTAGTGTTATTTATATCCTATCCATGCTATCATTGATAGGCCTTTTTATTTTTGGTAAAAATGTAAATGGAGCGACATCATGGTATGCTATAGGAGGTTTTACTTTACAACCTAGTGAGTTTGCTAAAGCAGCTACTGCTTTGGCTGTAGCTAAGTATGTTAGTGACCTTAATACAGAGATAAATAACTTAAAAGATCAGTTAAGGACCTTTGTTATTATTTTAATTCCGGCTTTTCTGGTGCTTTTACAAAATGATACGGGAAGTACCATAGTTTATGGCGCCTTTTTCTTTGTATTGTATAGAGAGGGATTACCTAAAATTTACCTAATTTTAAGTGTGTTGGTCGTGGTATTGTCTGTGTTTTCCTTGAAATTTGGGGCAATAATTGCCATTATAGTTGCAGTTGTTTCTCTTATTATTTATAAGGTTTTTAGTAAAGCCAAACAAACAACGCTTCAGTCTATATTTGCAATAATAGTTAGTGCTGTTCTATGTTTTGGAATACAGTTTTTTTATAAAAGTATTCTAAAGCAACATCAAAAAGATCGTATAAGTTTATGGTTGCGTTTAGAAAAAGACCCTAAAAAACTAGAGCAAATGAAACGTACTTTTGCTTATAATCTTAATGAATCTGAAAAGGCAATAAGCTCTGGTAGGTTTTTAGGAAAGGGTTTTATGGAAGGTACAAGAACTACAGGTAAATTTGTGCCAGAACAGCATACCGATTATATTTTTAGTACAGTAGGCGAGGAGTGGGGCTTTTTGGGAAGTAGTATTGTGGTTATTCTTTTTGTGTTACTGCTATTGCGTATTCTTTATTTAGCCGAATTACAGAAATCTCAATTTAGTAGGGTTTATGGCTATAGTGTGGCCTCTATTATTTTTATGCATTTTATGATTAATATAGGAATGGTTATGGGGCTAATACCTACCATTGGTATACCATTACCTATGTTTAGTTATGGCGGGTCTGGGCTTTGGGCATTTACTATTTTACTTTTTGTATTTATAAAGCTAGACTCCAATAAAATTAATGAATGGTAGCCTTAGGATAATTATTTGTTTACAATTTCTAAACAATTATTTAACGTTTTTTTTTGTTACAGTGTAATCTAAAATGGGAGATACTACGTACATTTAAAGTAAGAGATTATATAAAACAATATGTCGTCAAAACTCCCTCAAAATCAAAAGTTTAATAGTGAAACGGTAAAAAATACAAACGCATTTTGTAAAAAAAGTAATACTAAAATAGTTGAGTTAAGCCTTTCTAATGAGCAGGTCATTGAGATTTGGGCTTTGCAAAGAAAAGGAAAGACATCTTCCATTATAGAAAAACTAGAAGATTATGGCTATCATAGTAAAGAGGCTAAAACTATTGCAAATCACTTTAATTTTGAGATAGATACATGCCATAGTTGTAATTACAATCAATTAGAAGGCGCATATATAGATTGTCCTAAATGTGGAGCGTTCAATTATAATCTTAATTTTAAACCTCTTTTTGATCAATATTTTTGTAGAAATTTAGAATACAGTTTAGACTTTGAGCAATTAGATCGTGAGGATTTAAAAACCTATTGGTGTGATAAAGTAGATTTGCCTAAGGATATTAAAAGCTTGTCTAAAACAAGAATTGAAAAAGAAAGAACCATAAAAACTAAAGCTTGGATTGGTAATGGTATACATGGAGAGTACGATATGATTATTAAACTAGGTGATCAATTTATTTCTGCTTACAAACGAGGTTTAAACTTACTTGATTCTATTCCTGTGAGAGGGGAAAAGGATAATTGGATAAAGATTGATACCGTAAGAAGAAAAATTGAGATAGAATTAAAATAATATACTACGAACATCCAGCGAACTCTTTAATAGTTAAAAAAACCGTTTCAAAATTTTTTGGAGCGGTTTTTTGATATGTTTATACCATTTACGTAATTTAATTTCGTATAAATATTTTTGTCACTTCTACAATGAGTGTCACGCCTTAGCGTGATGTATCGAGAAGCTGCAAACCTGTTCTCGATACATTTTTTATTTCGTTATCTCTTCATAAAAAACACTCGAACTGACATATGCGAAAATTTTAATCGTAAATCGTATAATATAAAAAAAACGCTTTTCTAGTTAAGAAAAGCGTTTTTTGTTTGTAAGTCTCTTATTAATATACCCGTTTGGGTAAGATGATTGTGCGAGTCAAGGCTTCTCGATTACATCATGCCTGGCATACCGCCACCTCCCATTGGAGGCATTGCAGGAGCATCTTCTTTAATATCAATTAAAGCACACTCGGTAGTTAAGATCATACCAGCTACAGAAGCTGCGTTTTCTAAAGCAATACGTGTTACTTTTTTAGGATCTATAATACCAGCTTTTAGCATGTCTACATAGTCTTCAGATTTTGCATCGTAACCAAAATCTTTTTTACCTTCTAAAACTTTATTGATAACTACAGAACCTTCACCTCCAGCATTTTCAACAATAGTTCTTAAAGGTGCTTCAATAGCTTTGTTTACGATTTGTACACCAGTAGTTTCATCTAAATTTTCGGTTTCTAATTTAGAAAGCACAGATTTAGCTCTTACTAAAGCTACACCACCACCAGCAACAATACCTTCTTCTACAGCTGCTCTGGTAGCATGTAAAGCATCATCAACACGGTCTTTTTTCTCTTTCATTTCAACTTCACTAGCAGCTCCAACATAAAGTACAGCCACACCTCCAGCTAATTTAGCTAAACGCTCTTGAAGCTTTTCCTTGTCATAATCTGAAGTGGTAGTCTCTATTTGCGCTTTTATTTGGTTAACACGTGCTTTAATATCTTTAGCATTTCCAGCACCGTTTACTATAGTTGTATTGTCTTTATCTACTGTTACAGTTTCTGCAGAACCTAACATACTTAAATCTGCATTTTCTAAAGTAAACCCTCTTTCTTCAGAAATAACAGTACCTCCAGTTAAGATAGCGATATCTTCTAACATTGCTTTACGTCTGTCTCCAAATCCAGGCGCTTTAACTGCAGCAATTTTTAAACCACCACGTAATTTATTTACAACTAAAGTAGCTAAAGCTTGCCCGTCTACATCTTCAGCAATAATTAATAATGGGCGACCAGATTGTGCTACTGGTTCAAGTATAGGAAGGATTTCTTGTAAGTTAGAAATCTTTTTGTCGAATAATAAAATGTATGGATTTTCTAAATCGGCCACCATTTTATCAGAATCTGTAACAAAGTAAGGTGATAAATACCCTCTGTCGAATTGCATACCTTCTACAACATCAACGTAAGTGTCCATTCCTTTAGCTTCTTCAACAGTAATAACGCCTTCTTTTCCCACTTTTTCAAAAGCTTGAGAGATTAACTCACCAATAGTATCATCGTTGTTTGCAGAAATTGCTGCTACTTGCTTTATTTTTTCTGAAGAATTACCTACTTTTTTGGCCTGCTTTTCAAGGTCTTTAGTAATGGCTTCTACAGCTTTATCTATACCACGTTTTAAATCCATTGGATTAGCTCCTGAAGCCACATTTTTTAAGCCTTCTTTTACAATAGCTTGAGCTAAAACAGTAGCTGTTGTTGTACCGTCACCAGCCAAATCGTTAGTTTTAGAAGCAACTTCTTTTACCATTTGTGCCCCCATATTTTCATGAGCATCCTCTAACTCAATTTCTTTAGCAACAGAAACACCATCTTTTGTTACTTGAGGCGCTCCAAAACTTTTACTTATAATTACATTACGCCCTTTAGGTCCTAAGGTTACTTTTACTGCATTTGCTAATGCATCTACACCGCGCTTTAAACCGTCGCGTGCTTCTATATCAAATTTTATATCTTTTGCCATTTTTATTTGATGCTTTATGCCTTAAGCTTTAGGCTTTAGGCGTTATTTTTAGTTTTTGTTTTAATGTATAGATTTTTCTTTTTATCAAATTAATATCATCATTTAATTCGATAAAAGTTTTTTCATTTAGATAGTTTAAGTCTTTTGAAAGAATAACTAAATATTCAACTTCTGAAGCTGAACCTAATGCTATGGTTAAGAATCTATTAAATTCTGTATCGCTTTCTCTACCACAACCTTCACTAATATTTGTTGGTATTGAGGAAGATGCTCTGCGAATTTGAGATGTTATACCATATGTTTCTCCTTGAGGAAAAGATTTGGTAAGCTTATATATCTTTAAAGTGAATACATGACTTAATTTCCAAATATCATATTTTTTAAAATCTCTCATTGCTTATAGCTTAAGGCATATAGCTTAAAGTGTATTAAATAATTGCTAGTATGTCGCTCTCACGCATAATTAAATAATCGTTACCTTCAAGTTTAAGCTCGGTACCTGCATATTTACCATATAAAACAGTATCACCAACTTTAACAGTAATAGGCTCATCTTTAGTGCCAGTTCCAGCAGCAACAACAGTACCTTTTTGAGGTTTTTCTTTTGCGTTATCCGGAATAATAATTCCTGAAGCTGTTTTAGTCTCGGCAGCAGCAGGCTCTATAAGTACTCTGTCTGCTAATGGTCTAATGTTTAATGCCATTTTATGTATATTTTTTAAATTAATTAAGTTAATATTTAATGCTTAAGCGTTGAGCTAAAAATATGCCAATAATAGAGAACTGACAAACTTGCAGATCTGCCTACCAAATCTGATAGAAACAAAAAATGTCAACTTTTAAAAAGTTGACATTTTGTTATTTTTATGAGGTTATTCTAACCTTATTTGTTTTCATCATTTTGAGCAGGTGCATCATTGTTTTTTGGTAATGGAAGCGGAGCTGCATCATCTTTCGTATTAGGTAAAGGCTGTGTTGTTGCATCTGGATCTAAAGCCTTTGAATCCACATTGCCCTTGCCTTTATTTATAGCGATGTTAGATAGTAATATTAATACTAATAATAATGTAGCTAGTGTCCATGTACTTTTATCTAAAAAGTCAGTCGTCTTTTTTACACCACCTAATTGTTGAGTGCCTCCACCTCCAAAAGATGATGATAATCCACCGCCTTTAGGGTTTTGTACCATAACAACGACTATAAGTAAAAATGCTACAACTATTATAAGGGCTAAAAATATTCCAAACGTACTCATTATTCTTCTTTATTTTGTTCTTGCAATTGCTCGATTGCTTTTATTTGGTTTGCAAAGAAACCACTTTTTTCTGGATATTTCAAACTTAAAATTTTATAAGACTTGATCGCCTTTTTATAATTTTTTTGTTCTACATATATGCGTGCTAAAGTCTCCGTCATTAAAGCTTCTGGTTTTAGCATTTGGTCTTTTGCTAAATTCTTTTTACTGAATGCTTTTTTTGACGGAATTATTTTAGGGCTTTGAGAAATAAACTTGTCTATTAACTCATTTTTCTTTGACTTGTTTAATAGAGATTGATCTGTTTCGTTGTTTTGTGTTTCTGAAAGCGCTTGGTTTGTATTAGAATTGTCAGGTTCTTGCGCTCTTTTAATGGGCTTGAATTGTGCTAAAGATAGCCATTCGTTAAACGAATAGGTTTCCTGTTTGTCAAACTCAAGGGGTTTACCTATGTGCAATATATCTTGAATTGTAATATCCACATCGTCCTCTTTGTCTTTAGAAGATATGTGTTCTTCTACATCTTCTATAGCTTCTGTTTCAGTAAGTGTAAAATTAGCAGGTGTTTTTAGTACAGCTTCTTTGGGTTGAAATAGATCTGGATCTAATACGCCAGATGTGTCTTTAATTTGTTGCTTTAAAGTATCATCAATCAATACACTTTTGTTTACCGAAATGTCTTCAGAAGCGACTTCAATATCGTTAACATTAGTTGTGTTGTGTTTAATGACTTCGGATATTTCATTTTGAATAAAGACCTTCGATGTAATAAAATCAAATAAAATACTTCTGTCTGTAGTATAGGTTGCGGTAACTTTTAATGCGTTATTGTATAATGTACTTTCCTGATTTTTTAAACCTTTAAGATGCAATGCCTTTACAGATTGAAAATAGGGGTATTTAGATATTAAATTTTGCAACACCTCGGTTTTTTGAGGTGTAATATCCTGCGGGTTTTGTAATAGATATGTAAAATCGTGACTATTCAAAAGGTTTCGTTTATTAAAATTACCAGTTTGCTAAAGAGGCGTTAAAGATATCTTGTGTTATGCGTTCAAAAATTTCTTCGATAGCTGTATCTTTAATACTTCCTGACAATTGTGATGTGCCTTCAAAGTCATGGAAAAATGTAAATGGCTTATCAAATTCGGCTTCAGGATCATTTTTATCGAAAAAATGGACCTTAACCGTTATGGTTAATCTGTTTTGTGCTGCGGTGTTATTTGCAGTAGATGTTGTAGGTGATATACGGTATTCTGTAATTTCTCCTTCGTAAAGAATGTCTCCATTAGAATTGACATTGTTTAGATTGGTTTGATTTTCCAGAATCTGTATAAGGGTATTTCTAAAGGTTAAATCTAAACCAGGTTCTATTAGAAGCGAGTTATTCTCAAAACGATTTACCTGAAATGTTTTAGTGTCTGGGGGTATAGAGGCACCGGTGAATGAGTAAATACCACAACTGGACATTGTAAAAGTTAATAGTATTACTATAATGTGTTTTATATATTTCATTGAATCGTTAATTTAATAAATTTTACCAATTGGACAATGACGTGTTAATAATGTCATGCGTTAGTTGGTTGAATATTTCTTTATGAACAGTATTTTTTAATGTTCCAGTTAAGAGTTGGTTTCCTGGGAAATCATAGAAAAATGTAAACGGTTTTTCAAACTCAGTATTGTCTTTTTCTTTATTCAGGAAATGTACGTTTACAGTTATAGTTAGCCTATTTTGCGCTGCAGTATTATTAGAGGTAGATGTTGTAGGCGATATACGATATTCTGTGATTTCTCCTTCGTAAACTAAATCTCCATTAGAATTAACTAATGTTAATCCTGTTTGATTTAAAATTAAATCTTGTAAGCTTTGAGTAAAGTTATTATTAATACCTGGTTCGACTAAATTAGAACTGTTTTCAAAACGATTTACTTGAAATGTTTTAGCGTTTCCAATATCAATATTACCCGAAGAATACTTAACACTCGCACAATTTGACAATAGTAATAATGAACTAAAAAAAATAAAAATGTTTAATTTTTTGAAAACTATCATAACAAATTACTAGTCCAATTTAAAACGGTAAAACTACAAATCGTATTGTTTAATTTTTCTATAAAGTGTGCGCTCGCTTATACCCAGCTCTGAAGCTGCTAATTTACGTTTTCCATTGTGACGTTCCAACGATTTTTTTATAAGCTCTAACTCTTTATCGTGGAGTGATAACGTTTCTTCTTCTTCTATTTCTTCTGCAAAATGATATTTATCTGTTGTTATATCATTAGTTTTCTCTGGAATAGATAAAACTTCTGGTGTTTTAATAGCGGGCTCTTCAAAGAGCATCGTTTCTTCTAAAGTAGCATCGTTATCGCCATAAATTTTCTGAATGAGCTGTTCATTATCTTTTTCCACATCTTTAGTGTTGCCACTTTTCATGAGTTCCATGGTGAGTTTCTTTAAGTCGTTTAAGTCACTTTTCATATCAAAAAGTACTTTATAAAGAATTTCTCGCTCGGTACTAAAGTCACTTTCGCTTTTTGAAGTTTTAACTACAGCAGGGAGATTTGTTGCGCCTGAGACTGGAAGGTAGCTCCTTAAAACTTCAGAAGAAATAGTCCTGTTTTGTTCCAAAACCGATACTTGTTCTGCGACATTACGTAACTGCCTTATATTACCACTCCACCTGTGCTTAAGGAGTAATTGAACTGCGTTGTCGGTAAGTTTTACAGTTGGCATTTTATATTTTAAAGCAAAATCACTGGCAAATTTCCTAAATAACAAATGGATGTCTTCCTGTCGTTCACGTAACGGTGGTAAATGGATGTCTACTGTGCTTAATCTATAGTATAAATCTTCTCTAAACTTTTCCTTTTCTATAGCCTCAAACATATTTACATTAGTGGCTGCTACAATGCGAACATTGGTTTTTTGTACTTTACTGGAACCTACTTTAATAAACTCACCGTTTTCTAAAACGCGTAATAAGCGTACTTGTGTGGTAAGTGGTAATTCGCCTACTTCATCTAGAAAAATAGTGCCGCCATCTGCTACCTCAAAATAACCATTTCTGGTTTGGGTAGCGCCTGTAAAAGCCCCTTTTTCGTGACCAAACAATTCACTGTCTATGGTCCCTTCTGGAATAGCGCCACAGTTTACAGCTATGTATTTGTTGTGTTTTCTATGCGATAATTGGTGAATTATTTTAGGAATACTTTCTTTACCTACACCGCTTTCTCCAGTGACCAGTACCGAAATATCGGTTGGTGCTACACGGATCGCTTTTTCTAATGCGCGATTTAATGTAGGTGTATTACCAATAATTTCAAAACGCTGTTTTATGGCTTGTATAGATTCCATTTTTAATATTCTATATATTCTGAAGTTCCTTTTTCATGATCACTGTCTAACCACTCCCAATCTAACTTCATGTGTATTTTATTATTAGCAGCTATACTTAGTTTAGCTATAGCTTTACCCGCTTTTAGTTCATTATTAATGGTTAAACATTGGTAAAGCATATTAATCGTGTCTCCATTTAAATGCCCAATAATTTTTCCATAGGAAATAGATCCTCCCGAATAATCTGCTGTTATTAAAGTGTTTTCTTGGGTGTATTTAAATACTGTTTCCGAATTCACTTCACCATTTGCAGAGTTGTCTACCAGTAAAAATGTTTTATTATTGAGGTTGAATTTTGACATTTAATCATAGTTAAAAATTGTCTCAACCGATTTATTTCCAGTAGACTGATTGGTGGTAATGGTTTTTAATAAATTACCGTTAGTATCATATTCGTTTTTAAAAGAAAATTTAGATGATTCTGGAGTACTACTAGGGTAAATCAATTCTGTAAAATTATTGGAGCCAAAAGTGCGTATTACATTATATAAACCTTCGTCTAATAGATTAAAGTTTTCAAAGTAAATAACAAGCAATGGGATATAGTTTTTTGCATGAAAAGCTTTTAAAGGGTTTGCCTTATCATCATATTTATAGCCGTAAGTAAATGTTATGTTTTCGCCTCCAACAATAGATGGAATTGTATGGTCTATAGATGTACAGTTGTTATTGCCATCATATGAGAAAACTTCTTTGTAATCTAATTCAGTAACATATACATCAGGATTAGAATCAATTAAAAAGACTTTGTTTTTAGTAATAGAGGTAATTAAATCTTGGCTGTTGAATTCAAGTTCAATTTCAATAGTGTCATAATCATTAAATGGATAAGTAATTGTTGTTTTTGAGCCATTATAATCAAAACTCATTACATAATCTTTTTTTCCAATAAGAGCATTTGGTTTTGATACGTTAGCAGAAGTTATATTGCCACTGGCATCATTGTTAAACTCATATTTATATTCAATAGTGCCAGCATCTTCAAACTCCTCGAAAGATGTGTATGCTAATAAGTTGTCACTAGTATCGTATTCAAACTTAAAACGTTCTTTTTCATTTTTTATAGCATTAACGCCTTTATTATTATCAAAGTAATGGGAGGTTGTAGTTTGAGAAGGAAAAGAAGTTAATGTGTAGCTTTTAAGTGTTTTATTAGTTATAATATTCTCGTTATCGGAGGCAGCATCATCACTTGAACAAGATATAAACAAGCTAAAAGTAATTAAAGTGTAAAAAAGTTTCTTCATAGTACTAAAATGTGATATTATTTAAAATTTAATTATTATCTGAATACCCAACAGCTTCACCTATTAAAGTAGCACTGGTGCAATCTGTAATTTTTACGTTTACAAAATCACCTACCTTATACTGTTCTTTAGGAAAAACAACAACAGTATTTTGAGTGTTTCTTCCAGACCAATGGGCATCCGATCTTTTAGAAGGCTTTTCTATTAAAACTTCTTCGGTTTTACCAACATGTTCTTTTGTACGAAATAAACTGTGTTCTTGTTGCAAGGCTATAATCTCGTTTAAACGTCGTTTTTTGGTTGCTTCGGGAATATCATCATCCATTTTTCGTTCTGCCAAAGTTCCAGGGCGTTCGGAATAAGCAAACATAAACCCAAAGTCGTATTTTACATATTCCATGAGGCTTAAAGTGTCTTGATGGTCTTGTTCTGTTTCGGTTGGAAAGCCTGTAATCATATCCTGGCTTATAGCACAATCTGGTATTAAGCGTTTTATATTGTCTATCAATTCAAAATAGTCTTCACGTGTATGTAGACGATTCATCGCTTTTAAAATACGATTACTACCACTCTGTACTGGTAAATGGATGTAATTACAAATGTTTCTATGTTTAGCCATAGTTTCGATAACATCTAATGTGAAATCTTGAGGGTTAGATGTTGAAAAACGAAAACGCATTTTAGGCTGTGCTTTAGCACATAGATCTAATAATTTGGCAAAATTAACCGAGGTTGCTTTTTGTATAGCACTGGCGTTATCAAAATCTTTTTTCAATCCGCCACCATACCACAAATAACTATCTACGTTCTGTCCTAACAGGGTAACTTCTTTATAGCCTTTTGCCCATAAATCGTTAATTTCTTCTATAATACTTTGTGGGTCACGACTACGTTCACGGCCACGAGTAAATGGTACAACGCAAAACGTACACATATTATCACAACCTCTGGTAATCGATACAAAAGCGGTAACCCCGTTAGTGTTTAAACGTACAGGCGCTATATCACCATAGGTTTCTTCTTTAGACAGGATAACGTTAATAGCGTCTCTGCCCTCATCAACTTCGGCTAAAAGGTTGGGTAAGTCTTTATAAGCATCGGGACCTACAACAAGATCTACTATTTTTTCTTCCTCTAGGAACTTGCTTTTTAAACGTTCTGCCATACACCCTAAAACACCAACTTTCATGTTAGGGTTGTGCTCTTGTTTTACGGCATTGTATTTTTCTAAACGTTTTCTTACCGTTTGTTCTGCTTTATCACGAATGGAACACGTGTTTACTAATACCAAATCGGCTTCTTCTAAACGTTGTGTCGTGTTAAAACCTTGTTTAGAAAGAATAGAAGCAACAATTTCGCTGTCGCTAAAATTCATCTGGCAGCCATAACTTTCAATAAAAAGTTTACGGGTATTGCCTTCTTTTTTATTTAGGTTTAATGATGCGCCTTGTTTACTCTCGTCTATAATCTTTTCCATAATATACCAATGCCGATGTGGGTCAATAATTATGCAAAGATAGAATTAATTTCTGTTTTATGACAAAGTGTCAGATGTTGTTTTGTGTTAATTTTCAAGAATTAATCAGGCTTTTTACGCAACCTTTAGAAGGTTAAAGCATCTTTTGAAAAAAGAAAAACTTTAGCTATGAAAATTATGTCCCTTTGTTTTATAATGCTTTTTGTAATGTCTTGTCAAGATCATGATGATGAAGCAGCTACAGTTCCTGATAATCTATTAACTACTAATTGGGTAGATCCCGTTTATGGTGATGATAAAATAACGTTTAAAAGAGCAGATGCTTTGCCCAATGAAGGATATGGAATTTCATTTAAAGAAAATGGAAATTTGATTGAACGTTCTTCTGGGTGGTGTGGCACACCTCCTCTAGTTTTTTCAGATTATCAAGGGAAATGGCAACAGGAAGGAAGTCTTATAAAAATAACGCAAGATAATTTTCCTGGAAATTACAATTGGCGTATTATATCGCTTACAGAGACTGTGTTAGTGGTAACTAGAGTGTTGACAGATCAGGAAAAAGATCATAGAGAATTAATGAAATTATTTGATGACGCGTACGCCTTATTAAAAAACACATCTTGCAGCGATGCTAACGATTGGAGGTTTGCAGGTTATGGAGCAAAAGCTTGTGGAGGTTTTCAAGGGTATATCGCTTACCCTATAACTATAGATGTTGCTGTTTTTTTACAAAAATTAGAAGCGTATACTCAGGCAGAAAAGGCTTATAATATTAAGTGGGAGATCGTGTCTGATTGTTCAATAATCAATGAACCTAAATATATCGAATGTTTTAATAATTATCCAATTTTAAAATATTAAGACCATAACTAATAACTATATAATAATATATTATGAAACTGAAATTCTGTTTACTAAGTCTGTTTTTTCTTGTAGCGTTACTATCCTGTAATAATGATGATGAAAATTTCGAAATGGTTACTGTGGCTACTCCAGAACTAATGAGTAAAGCTAGTTTTAGAAAAATGGTTGAAGTTGAATCTCCAAAACCTGTTGAACAGTCTGGTAAGATATATACCTACAATAATTACATCTTTATAAGTGATGTTAACAAGGGAATACATGTTATAGATAATTCTAACCCAAAACTTCCTAAAGCCATAAAATTTATTACTATCCCCGCTAATGAAGATATTTCGGTAAAAGATAATTTTTTGTATGCAGATAGTGCTACAGATCTAGTGGTTTTTGATATATCTGATATTAATGCCATTACGCTTGTAGATCGCTTAAAAGACGTTTTTGAAGTTTATGATTATGGAATTCCTGTTGAAGCTCAAGCTACAGATTTTAGTGGTTTTAATTATGAAACCGATGTGATTGTAGGTTGGACATTAAAACAAGAACGCAGAGAAGTAAGTGATAATATTGCATTTGATGATGTCGCTTTTTCAAGAACAGAATCGTCTGTAGGTACAGGAGGATCTTTAGCGCGTTTTCAAATAGTAGATCATTATTTATATACCGTTGGAAATTACAATATGGCTATTTTTAATATTCAGGACTTAGCAAATCCAACTTTGTCAACAACACAATATTCTGGATGGAATATAGAGACTATGTTTTATGCCAATAATTACTTGTATTTAGGCAGTACAAATGGGATGTATATTTATAGCTTAGAAAATCCATCCGAACCAGAATACATTTCAGAATTTACACATTGGGAAGGTTGTGATCCTGTAGTGGTTGAAGGAGATTATGCTTATCTAACCTTAAGAGGTGGTAATGCTTGCGGACAATTAGAAAGTGTACTTGAAGTTATAGATATAAAAGATAAATCAACACCTAAATTAGCAAAACGATACACTTTAGAAAATCCTTATGGTTTGGGAATTAAAGGAGAAATGCTTTATGTGTGTGATGGAACAGCTGGCTTAAAGCTATTTAAACGCAACACACCAGTAGATTTAAGTTTGGTAAAATCTTTAAAAGATGTTCAGGCTAGGGATGTTATCCCTTTGGAAAATAGTTTGATAGTGATTGGTGGTAACACACTATATCAATATAAATATTTAGAAAACGATATTAGGTTAATTAGTTCGTATTTAATTAAGTAGTAGTAATTAAATGCTTTAGAAAAAAATCTGTCCTTGGGCAGGTTTTTTTTGTTTATACCTGTGCAAATCATAAAAAAAACAGCTACTTTTAAAACCTGAGTTTCGATTTAAGAATCATAGATAAAAGTCAATAAACATGTTAGATTCAACTTATACCAATTCTACCATAAAATGCGACATATAATTCGTTTCTTTTACATGATTTCTGCATTAAAAAAATAAAC
>CANMLX010000054.1 GCA_947498845.1 uncultured Flavobacteriaceae bacterium
ATTCAACACTTTAATTTACTAAATATTCTGCTTTTTTCATAGTTAAAAACTTGATTTCTTACGTCGAACTGACGTTAGTTTAGTAAGGTTGTTTTTAGTTTTCTTAGTGATTACTGCATCTTTGTTTATGTGATTATTAAAGTAGATGTTATGAAAATAATATTTTTATAAAATAAGAGCTATGGAATAAAAGGGGTTTATTTTAGTTTATATGTCTATTTAAATTATTATTCTGGAGTATGGGGAATTAAATAGACCTGTCAGGTTTTTAAAACCTGACGGGCCTATTATCTGTGTATGCTATTTTTTTACTTAACTAAAGAAAGATAATATGTTAAGTAAATTAAATACGCAATCTAAATTTGCTTATCTCAAATTTGTATTTGTAAAATAAACAGCGAATCGTTAACTAAAATATACAACAACTTTAGAAGTTTCGACTAGCTCTTTCTCTAAGTTGTTTTTTGCGTTCCATCTCGGAGTATAATTTTGTTGTTTTAACCCCTATGCTTTTAAGATAGGCTGTTAAGTCATCGTTTAATGTAGACTCAGAACTGTATAGAACGTTTTCATTATCATTATTTTTAAAATTAATATTGGCATTGTTATCAATTAAAAATTTTACAGCTTTAAGACTGTTTTCTCGATTTTTATCTTCACTGCTTCCCATCACATCATAGAACATAGCGTTAATGCTTATTTGCATGCCTCCAATATCCCTATTAGTTAAGTTAAAATCTCTGTATAATCGGGCTGCGTGCATTAGTGGGGAAGTTTGAGATTTCTTAGATAATTGGTTTACATTGGCACCATGCTTTATTAAAAAACCAAGCATGTTAACATCGCCTCTAATAGCAGCATGATGTATGGGGCCATAATCATAATTTGGGTGTTTATAAGATATTCTTGCTCCTTTATTTAATAATAGTTTTGACATCGTAGTGTCTTTTGAAAAAATAAGCGCTTGACTTATTAATGCTTTAGAGAATTTATTTTCTGTGATTAATTTTTTTAGCAAACTAGTGTCTTTAGAATGTCTTGCCGTATGAAAAAATAAGCTTTCTTTATCTTCTTTACTCATTTTGGGATAAAAGAGCATTTTTATTTTAGAATTACTAGAGCGTAATGCTAAATCTACAGCAGTATCATCATTAACATCTTGAATGGTATCAATTGCTTTTTTCTTCATAAGAAAATCAACAATATCGATATGCCCTTTACTAATAGCTAAATGTAAAGGTGTATAGGTCATCACAGATTTACTTTTTAAGTTAATATTAGCCTTTTTAAAGACTAATTTTTTTACCAAATCCAAATTATCATGGTAAATAGCGTAGTGTAGTGCCGAATAGCCATTAAAATCTTCAATGGTATTGATGTTTATAGGGTGTTTTAATAGCTCGTTAATAATAAATGTGTTAGCATCCATACTTGCGGCCAATAAAGGCGTAAAGTTTAATGAGTCGGTTGCATTAAGGTTATAATTATCGTCTATTAATTGTTTACTAATACTATCTGCACCTTGCCTAATGGCGTAATGTAATATGGTGCCTTTTATTTCAAATTGGAGTGTGTCGATATTTATGTTATTCCTTGTTTTTTGAAAAGCAACAAGATCGTCTCTATCTGTAATTTGTTTTATGTTTTTCGATTTTGGAGAAACACAGGAAACTACTAGTATAAGTAGTATGATACTATTTGCTATTGATCGCATAAGTTTTTTGTTATAAAATAGAGGATATTAATTAAGAGGAGTGCCAGTGATTAATAAAAAAAAGGATTCCTAAAACATCTTTTGTCTCTATATAGAATTGTGATGTAAGCACTATTTTTTTATTTCTTGTAAAAGGCTAAGTACTTCTTTTGCAACTGCTTTTTGAGATCCAGATATAATATTATGAACGATTAATGCAAGGATTCCTCTTTGTGTTAAATTATTAATAAACGTACTAGGAGGTATAGGGTGTACATCAATAGTTCCAGATTCTAATACGTTTACTTTAGCCCCAGCAGTTCCACTTTTTTTAACGACTAAACATTGTTTACCAGGTGTTAAGGTTAAAGAATCGTCTGTAACCCATTGATCTTGTACTATAGATAAATCCATTTGCGTTTTAGAAGTGAGATACTGTTTGATTTTTTCTAAAGAATTGTAGTGTTGATCTATTTGTATTGTCATGATTTTAATTGGTTTAATTGTAATTTAAAAAGAAATTTTAATAGTCAAACTTATCTAAAGAACCATCCATTTTATACCAAAAGCTAAATGTAGTCCCTCCAGATTTAGGTTTTGTAGTGATGTAATACATCATGTTTTTAAAATTACCATCATTAGGGGCAGCTATAGAAATTAATTCTGTAACAACCTCGATATTTTTTTCATTTTTCACTTTTTCTTTAGATTGCTCTACCAGTTTACCTAGTAAATCAAAATCAACACTGTTTTTTTCTAGGGTGTACATAAAATCTTCTGCTTTGGCACCTTCGCTAAGTTCCAGAGTGATCTCTGAATTTTGTGTCCAACGTCCTTGAAATAAAGACCATGCTTCCATTTTTAAAGATGAAGGGGCTTTGGTTACTGTTACAGATATAATTGAGCCTTGATCTGTATCGTTTATAGATAAATCTGTATAAAAAGCACCTTGGCCAAATTTATCTGTGAGTTCTTTTTTTGCTTCTAATATAGAAACTGAATTTTCTCCAAATTTAGTTTTGCTTCCACAGCTAATTAGTGTTAATGCAATGATGGTTAAAAGAAAATTTTTCATTTGTTTAAAGTTTTAAGTTTTTTTTATGTTATAAAATTAATTGAATGTCTGTTATTGAGTTATGGTGATTTTATATTCGTTTGTTTTTAATCGAGATTCGCTCAATAAGATTAATTAACTAGAACTTTGAGGTGTTAAACTATTTAGAATGTTTTCTTTTTAGATATATAGTATCTAATACCAATTTTGCTATAAAATGAGGTATAAATAATTTGAGTTGTTTTACAGGAGTTCAAAGCATAAAAATCAAGCATAGCCTTAGCTACGGTTTATTTTTTTAATGCAGAAATCATGTAAAAGAAACGAATTATATGTCGCGTTTTATGGTAGAATTGGTATAAGTCAACCTTGGTCCCTTTACGAGTGCCACTACCACATGTGTTGAAAAAATGAAAGGTGCCTAAATTATTTTTTAGACACCTTACAGCTACTACTAACTACTAACCAAAAAATTATTAATTCATTTGAGCTAATAACTCTTCTATACTTTTTGCCATTACCACACCAGGTAATTTAACAGGTGAGCCTATTTGAGCTAAAAAAGTCCCGTTAACTTCACCTCTTTTATACGTTGTAAAACCTATTCTGTAAAGCCCTCTGGTTAATGCTTTTAAAGGTGATCCAGTTTGGCTCTTATATCTTAATAAAGAATTATAGCCACTTCCGCTAGGTTGTTTTGGCATTTCTCCACTATCGTCATTTTTGGCAAGAGTAGTCCAAGAAGCACTAGCCACATTTTCTATTTTGTCTTGAGTAAAAATATCCGAACGCTCTAAAGTAATATACGTATCGAAATAATCTTTTTTGCCAGCATTAGCATCGAAAGTACTCCCTTTAATAGCGTTTTTTACTTTAACTTTTCCTGCTGGAGACATCATACGTAAACCAAGCTCTGGAGCTACAGCTGGAATCCAAACATATATGTAATAGAATTTTTTTCCGTTTTTTACTTCGTCTTCGGTATTAGGAGCAGCATGCCCTAAGTAGCTTACAATATCTGTGTAAGGTACTTTTTTGGTTACAGGACCTACCTTTTTTTCAATTGAGCTACCAAAAGCCTTTAATTTTTGAGCGTTAATATTCCCTGTAGCAAGGAAAAAAACAAATGCAATTGAACTAATTTTTAATAATTTCATTTTAATTTTGGTTTTTATGAATTTTATCCAAATGTAGTTTTAAAGTGTTTTAATACCATTTAGAAAAGGATAAGCGAAAGCTATTAATTGATATTTGTTGTTGTTTTGCACATATTTGATTTATTGTAAAAACCTAGGTTCGATTTAAGAATCATAAATAAAAGTCAATAAACATGCTAGATTCAACTTATAATTACGATAGACTAGCTGGCTAGTTTATGGTAATCTAAGATGGTGTGTTTAGTGGTTTTTAGCTAGAAATTAATAAATTTTAATAGCCTCTAAGCGTGATGTATCGAGAAGCTGCTAACCTGTTCTCGATACATCCCGAAGCAAGTTGGGGACACTCGAACTGATATATGCGAAAATTTTAATCGTAAATCGTATAATATATTTGTTTGAATCAAGTATTTAATATAGAGGTGTTTGTGTTTTTAAAAAAACAGTGTTCTTAGGTCGAATTCAGGTTTAAAAATAGAATCCCCAACAAACTTACTTTGGTTTGTTGAGGATTTTAATAACTATAGACTTTTATAAAGCTATGGTACCTATTGGTATTAGGATATCGCTCTTAAAAATTATATCCCACACCTATATGTAATGTGTTAATATCGAAATTTTCGATGTCTCTGGAAACTTGGAAACCGTATCTTGCTAGGGCATAAAATTCATCAGAAATTTTATAGCCAACGCCAGCAGCAATATCAATACCTAATTTGCCGTCGTCAATATCCTCTAATAAATAATTTACTTGAGGTCCAGCTTGAACATTAAATTTATCTGAGATATTATATTTTACCATTACAGGGATGTATAATGCGTTTAAATCTTTAACAGCACTGTATAATAGCGAAGGTTGTAAGTCAAAGTTATCATTTAAAGAGAATTGATAACCAGCACCTAAAAAGAAGCCTAATTCAGAATCAGATGCGCTTCCGCCTTCAAATTCGGTCGAAAAACTCACATTAGATATCCCTGCTTGTACAGAAAACCCTTCTTGCGCGTTACTTATAAAAATTGAGCAGACTATTAATGCTAAAGTTAAAAATGATTTTTTCATAATGTTACTTGTTTTAAAATTTGTTTTTATTAAGTTTAATTATTAGAGTTTATTCTTTGTCGCCATCAAATTCAATAGTCATAATTTCACCATCAATGCTTAGATCATTAAAAGACATATCTATTTCTATGGCAGAAGAATACTGTCCTTCAATAACAAGAGACGTGTATTCATCAAAGTTGTTTATTCTTCCAAACTGCACGCCATGAATAGGAGGTAGGTTATTACTAAACTCTAATCTGTATGTTTTGCATCCTGTTTCTACTATTTTACAAATACCTTTTCTGGTATCTACATTATAGCCGTTAAGTTTTCCTCTGTAAAAACCTAAAGCGTTTAAGGGTAATTGAGCGATTTCATGAGAACCACAATCATAATAGTGAGAAGGAGCATTAGCATGAGAACAATTAGGAATAGTACAATTAGTCCATCCAGAGCACACAACCACATCTGTATGGGGATCGTTATTGCCTATGTTAACACTACCATTTATATTAACACCATTACCATTGGTGCTAATACTTACATTGCCATTGCTTCTACGTTTGCGTGGATTGTTTGTGTGTATTTTTACATTATCTGTATGGATAGATGTATTGTTACCTCTTGTACTCACTCTCGAATTAGGCGTGTTAATAGTCGTACCATTTTGGTTGGTGTTTATGGTTTGATTACCATTTTTTATAGATACATCACCATTACCATAAGTATCTATAGTTTGGTTTCCATTTCGTATAGAAACACCATTGTTGCCAGTATGGATACTTTGATTATTATTAGAATGTGTTGAAGTGCTACGGTGATTGATATCTATTTCACCACTAAAACTTAAAGTATTGGAATAACCGGTAGCATTGACCGATAGATCACCATCTTCGTCTACCACAACAAAAAACGTTTTGTTTTTATATATAAAGGAAGCCGTGTAAGTATCGTCATCTTTAGAAAATACAATATTTTTAAAAGACCCAGCACCATTACTAAAAGCAAGGGTATAGCTAGAATTTCTAGAGTAGATAATGGTACAAGTTCCATTGGTATTTATAGAACTATTATACATTAAATTACCTGTATAAGTACCTAATAAAAAAGAAGGTAATTGAGGAGGGGGTTCTGTAACTTTTAAATTAAAATTATTAGAAACTGCATGTGTTTTATAGTTGCTTAATAAGCATATTAAAAGTGAAAAAACGACTAAAGACTTAAGTCTTATCTTATTTGAAATAATTGTTTTCATACTATTTTGGATTTAAATTAAGGAATACTATTATTCATGATTTTATCATGTAAAACTATAGGACGTATTTGTCTTTTTTTTTGAAATAGGGTATTTTGATGGAATTATGTAGCTAAATGGCGTTATTTTAATGCTGAATGTTTAATTTTTTATAGTCTACTATAGTATATTCGTAAGAATGAAAATTCTAAACGTATTTTAGTTTTTATAAATATGATTACCTGGGTTCGTGTTATGAACAAACAAATAACTTATGTAGAACCAACAAAGGAGAGATAATACCATATTAAAAAGGTTTAATTTATGATATTGAACAAATTATATTTTCTAGGAATTCTTTTATTAGTTGCGAAAGGTTATACTCAGACTCCCAAAGATTTTTGTAAACAATACGAAGACCAACATGATACTATCCAGAGTATAGATAGAAAGTTGCAGTTTTGCCATGAAATGCTATCTAAAGTAGATCCCGAATGTAAAGTAAAACTTTACTTGCATTTAGGTCAGTTTTATGGGCTTAAGCGAGAAATAGATTCTTCTTTATACAGTTATGATCAAGCTATAAAAACAGGAGAAAGCTTAAAAGCAGAAGAGTTACTTACAGTAGCTTATGTTCATAAAGCTTATAGAATAGCTTATAATTATAATAATAGTAGGAATAAAGAAGTTACTAATTTATTAGAAAAAGCTAGAAAAATATTAGAAAAAGATTCTATGAATCAATCATGGTCTCAGTATTACAATACCTACTCTAAAATAGAAGAGGAGAACATGCAATTACAAGAAAGTTTAAAGTATCTTGATTCTGCAATTATAGTAAATAAAAGAATAGGTAATACTAGTAGACTTTCTACAAGTTACCATAATAGAGGTGTTGGTTTTTTAAATGTATCTAATTACGAATCGTCTTCTCGAGATTTGCTTCATGCCATAAAATTGGAAGAAGAAAGAGATAAGCCTAATTTAAGTCAAATAGCCTCATCATGTTATATTTTAGGAGGATGCTATATGCAGGGGGGACAGCAGTATGAGATAGCAAAAAAATATATTAAAAAAGGGATAAAAATTTCTAAAGAAATAGGGGCTGATTATTTAGAGTTATTAAATTATTCTTTACTATCAGAATGTCATCAAAATTTAAACGAAAATGAAGAAGCTATTAATGCTGCAGATTCTTCATTAGTTTTAGCTCGTAAACTTCAAGATAAACTAGAAATAGCTCAAGCTTTACGGGATAAAGGATGGGTGTATTTAGATAATCTAAAAGATTTAAATAAAGCGGAACAGTATTTTCTGGAATCATACAAAATTACGTTGTCATCAAATAACTATGATGAAACTCACATTGCGCCTTCATTACAAGGTTTAATTGATGTGTATTTTGAAAAAAAAGAATATAGAGCAGTTGAAAAGTATTTAATACAATTTGAAAATGTTGCTAATAAACTAGGTAGACAATCTCATCAAAAAGAAGTACATAGGTTATACAGTCAATATTATGAAAAAACTAGGCAACCAATAAAAGCTTTAGACCACTTTAAAAAGTATAATATAATAAGAGATTCTATTTCTAATTCTGAAGTGAAGACTAAAATAGCAGAATTAGAAAAACAATACGATACCCAAAAAAAAGAATTAAAAATTGCAGAACTCGATAAAGAAAAGAAAGCTCAAGAGTTGCTCACTCAAAAAGCTAAGACCAAACAAAACTTATTTTTGGTTTTAGCTATTGTTTTGGGAGGATTATTTTTAATAGGTATTTGGGTGTATAATAAATTAAAAAAGCAACGTAATGAATTGGCCATAGCGCATAATAAGCTAAGCGAAATAGATGGTGTGAAAAACAGGCTGTTTTCCATAATTGCGCATGATTTACGAGGTATGCTAGTCCCGTTTCAACGTGCTGGTAAAGTCTTAAATTATCATGTGGAAAAAGAAAATTACGATAAGGTAAAATCACTTTCAAACGATTTACAATCTAACTCACAAGGCCTGTCTAATATGTTAGATAATTTACTAAACTGGTCTTTAGAACAAATGGATGGTTATACCTTTAAAGCCGAGAGCTTCTCATTAGTAGAAGCTTTTGAAGCCATAATCTCTAATTTTGAGCAGCATGCCAAAGAAAAAAGTACTAAAGTAACTTTAGAGTATAAGCAAGACCATAGTATTATGTTCGATAAAGGTGCATTTCATGTTATATTTAGAAACCTTTTATCAAACGCATTAAAATATACAGAGGATGGTTCTGTGAAAATTACTTTTAATAAAGATCATAGTGTATTAAAATGTTCGGTAATCGATACAGGTGTTGGTATGGATAACGTACAGCAAGATCAATTATTTAGATTAGAAAAGAACAATTCAACCCAAGGTACACAAGGC
This sequence comes from uncultured Flavobacteriaceae bacterium, assembly GCA_947498845.1. GTDB lineage: Bacteria > Bacteroidota > Bacteroidia > Flavobacteriales > Flavobacteriaceae > Jejuia. Next base: position 8,587 of record CANMLX010000054.1, read on the forward strand.
GAAAAAGGTACAGGCTTAGGATTAAATTTAGTATATCGTTTTGTGTCGATGCACAAAGGGAAAATTTCAGTATCTTCAAAATTAAGATTAGGCACGCGTTTTGATTTATCATTTCCTTTATTAGAATCTGCAAAAGATGTAGAAGATAGAGACAACCCTATTTCAGCTTAAAAAAATGACAGTATATATAGTAGAAGACGACGCTTTTCATTTAGAAGATATATTAATATCTATAGAAAAACTTGGGTATCATGTTATTGGTAAAAGTGATGATGCTTTTGAAGCTCAGGAACACATAGAAACATTAAAACCAGATGTTGTTTTAATGGACATTCATTTAAAAGGCAAGGCCGCTGGTATTTTATTGACTAAACGTATTACAGAGACATTAGATACCTCCATTATTTTTACGACAACAGAAACAAATAAAAATGTTATCACCCAAGCAGCAGAAGTATCTCCTGTAGCTTATTTAACGAAACCTATTACAGAAAGTGATTTATTAGCAGCGTTGTTATTAGCTGAGAAGTCGAAAGAAAAAAATGAAAGTACAGATAAAAGTATAGAGCGACAAGCTAACGAATTATTTATTAAAAGTGGGAATAAGCTTGTAAAGGTCTTGATTAGCTCCATATTGTTTGTGCATACAGACACAAAAAATTACTGTAGTGTTGTGACAGAAAATAATAAGAAACTATCGGTAAGGAATTCCATTTTAGGTATTCAAAAAATATTAAACGATAAAGATTTTGTACAGACACATCGCTCTTATATTATAAATTGGGAAAAAATAGATGTCTTTAATGAGGCAGATCAAACTATTGATATTAGTGGTTTTTCGGTGCCGGTAGGGCGTACTTTTAGACAAGATTTATATAAAAAACTTAATATCGTTTGATATAAAATTTAAATTTTACTCGATAATCGAGATTAATACCAATTCCCAAATGAATTTACTGAGTTAAAAAGTGTCTTTTGAAATTCTATCTTCAACATAAAAAAGAACCGTAACTACGGCTCAATGTCATTAAGTTAAGCTCAATTTGTATAATTTGTCACATTGAGCGCAGTCGAAATGTAATTGAATTACACGTTTTTATAAAAATAAACTCATTTAGTTTAATGATGAAAACTTCTTAACTTAATGACATTGAACTACGGCTATGCTTATTTTTTCTGTCTCGTATAATTCCAAAATCCATCATTTTCCTTTACAGTATATTCATTTAGGAATTGGTATAAAATGCTCCGAGTCTTGCCTCGAAATTAAAAATATGTTTCCAACCAATGCCTTGTAGATTAGCCTCGAGGTCGTGTACTGATTTTTTTTATAAATGTTATAAAACTGGATTTAAAAATAACGTCTAATATCCTTTTTATTTCACCAAATAACATTTAGCTACTTGATAGTGCAGTTGGTCATAAAAATAAGAGCACTAAGCAACATTTAAGACAAAAGGTGTTAGATCCATTCTATATTTGGGTAAGTATAATCCAAAATATATTAACCTTAAAAATAATTAGATCAATGCATATTTTAAAAAGAAAATTTTCAATCGTATTAAAATCAGTAGTAATATTAACACTTTTAGTTTCATTTTCATGTAGTAGTGATGATGATGGAGGAAATGGAGGGGCAGAAGGCACTGTAATAGTTAGTCTTCCAGATTCTGCTGTTGGTGAGTATACAGGAGAATTATCGTATACATCAGGAGCGTTACCAACCGAAAACGATTCTGGTACGGCTACAATTGTTAAAACTGGAGATAACGTTTACAAAATTACCTTTAGCGACGGTGTACCAGAATTAACAGGGTTTAGATTTATAGCTTCAAATGGAAACTTTACATCTGCGAGTACTGGAAATAGCTCAGAAGGTGTATCCATAAATGGATCTAGCTTATCTGTGGGAGTTACCGAAGGTACAAGTAACTGGGCTTTTTCGGGATCAAAATAAAAGTAAGTTAGTTTTTCATCCTTTGTTAACAGTCTTAGTAATTCTAGGACTGTGTTTTGCAGGTTTTTTGGATTTCTTGCAATTTAAATAAGCTACAACCGAAAGTAGTATAGTATACAAAGGAGTTTTTTCAATGTTTAAATTGAAAACAAGTAACCAGCTATAAAATATTATAGCTGGTTATGTTTTGTTATTTGTATTTTATAGTTTGGTATTACAACCCAAAAGCACTTTTCACCTTATCTACATAATCTAACTTCTCCCAAGTAAACAATTCTACATCTAGAGTTTTACTTTCACCATTAGGTTGTGTAAATGTTTTACTAACAGTTTCACTAGTACGCCCCATGTGTCCATAAGCAGCAGTTTCGCTGTATATAGGCGTACGTAGTTTTAAGCGTTCTTCAATAGCAAAAGGACGCATATCGAAGATTTTAGATATTTTTTCGGCAATTTCGCCATCGGTTAAATTAAAGGGGCATGTACCATACGTATCAACAAAAATTCCCATTGGCTCTACAACGCCAATAGCGTAACTCACCTGTACTAAAATTTCATCGGCAACACCTGCAGCAACTAAATTTTTAGCGATATGTCGCGTTGCGTAAGCAGCACTTCTATCTACTTTACTAGGATCTTTACCAGAAAAAGCACCACCGCCATGAGCGCCTTTACCACCATAAGTATCTACAATTATTTTTCTACCAGTTAAACCGGTATCTCCATGAGGACCGCCAATAACAAACTTGCCTGTTGGGTTGATATGGTATTTTATATCGCTATTAAATAATTTTTGAATGCTTTCAGGAAGTTTAGCCTTTACACGAGGAATCAAAATGGCAACAATATCTTTTCTAATTTTAGCTAGCATAGCTTCGTCTTCATCAAAATCATCATGTTGCGTAGAAACCACTATAGCATCAATACGTTGAGGTACATTATCATCACTATATTCTATTGTGACTTGACTTTTTGAATCTGGTCTTAAGTAAGTTATGTCTTTATTTTCTCTGCGTAATTCAGCTAACTCTATTAAAATACGATGTGATAAATCTAATGCCAAAGGCATAAAATTTTCAGTTTCGTTAGTAGCGTAGCCAAACATCATACCTTGATCGCCAGCACCTTGTTCTTCTTTACTGCCACGATCTACCCCTTGATTAATATCTTGAGATTGTTCATGAATAGCAGAAAATACACCACAAGAATTACCATCAAACATATATTCGCCTTTAGTATAGCCAATTTTATTTATAGTATCTCTTGCAATTTTTTGAACATCTAAATAGGTTTTAGACTTTACTTCTCCGGCAAGCACAACTTGACCAGTAGTTACTAAAGTTTCACAAGCTACTTTAGAATCGCTATCAAAAGCTAAAAAGTTATCAATTAAAGCATCACTAATTTGATCGGCAACTTTATCAGGGTGTCCTTCAGAAACACTTTCTGAAGTAAATAAATAAGACATATATTTTAATTTATTGAGTAAGATTTGACGATAACGTCGCAGGAAGTTTACACTGCCTTTAGCATTTTTTTATAATACTGAACTTATTTTAGTATCTCAAAGGTTTTGAAATTGTTTTTTGTTTCAGTACTAAGAGGTTGCAATCAGTCAAATCTTTCCTCTAATTGTTTTTATGAGCTGCAAAAATAAAAAAAATAAAAAGAAATTTGATGATTTTTTATAGATTGAGACTATAATTTTTGGTGGTTATAGTTGCGTGCTCCATAATAAAAATTAGTGCGATTACGTAAAATATTCTTTCCCAAAGGTAAAAAGACTTAAATTCCATAAAATAAGCAGGGATAACGATTAAATCTGAAAGGGCAAACGAAAAAACCAAAATACTAAAATAAAGAGAGGCCCTGGTGTTTTTTAAAAAGTTGTTGATTCCAGCAAAAAAACAGGAGAAAATTAAACTTAAACCGTGAAAAACGATAACTAGGGTTGGAAAGTAATAAGTAGGACCAGTTTGGATGTAACAAATAATTTTGTAGAGGCTATAAAAATTTATAAGAATAAGAGGTGCTAAAACATAATATATACGCGTATTTATTTTTTTGAAATCTATACGGTTCTTAATATACATTATTAGGCATAAATAAGCTGTTCCTTTTGTAACAGATACGATGGCAGCATTAAAAGAAATCTCAAAAAAAAGCATAAAGAAGTCCGATGTAACAATAAGAATTAAAGCAGCAAGAAGCCATTTACATTTTTGAGTTCTGTATTTTAAAAAAAGTAAGAAATAGATGCTAATGGATAAAAAGCGAACTATTCTAATAGCTAATAAATTTTCAGAAATACCAGAAATTACATTGGAACAAAGCACAATTAAGCATAATAAAAAGAATACTTTCCTAGGCAAAATAAATGGTATTTAGCATAAATATAATCCAATTTTAGATTGTTTAAATTGTTTTTTTCATATTAAATGTAAATATTTGCATTAAGAATGAAAAGAAAAAGCTTAAATAGTGTCCTTATTATTGTCAATGTGATTATTTCACATTAATGAGAAGGTGCTATTTAATAAACAATATATTTTAAACCTTCCTGAAAAATTGGAAGGTTTTTTTTTAATTTGAACATCATAAAATTATCAGGTTAAAATATTGTTTGTCAGTATTTTAATAAATTATTTAGGCTTGTGGATTTAGCTAGTTGGTATGTTAAATAACCACCATAATAATGTAAAAAATTATTTTCGTTGTCGGAATAGAAGATTTTTTATAAAACGCTTAAAATAACTGAGATATTTTTTAATAAATCAACTAAAAACTAAAACTATTTACACTAAAAATGAAGGAACTTAATAAATATAGCAAAACAGTTACTCAAAATCCTTCACAGCCTGCATCTCAGGCTATGTTATATGCTACAGGATTAACAGAGGAAGATTTAAAAAAGCCTCAAATAGCTATAGGGAGTACGGGATATGACGGTAACCCATGTAACATGCACCTAAATGGTATCGCAGAAGAAATCAAAAAACATGTAAACGAAGCTGGTCAGGTAGGATTAACATTTGGAACTATTGGTGTTTCAGATGGGATTTCTATGGGAACCCCAGGTATGAAGTATTCTTTGGCTTCTAGAGATATTATTGCAGATTCTATGGAAACTGTTGTAAATGGGATGGCTTATGATGGTTTGATTGGTGTTGTTGGATGTGATAAAAATATGCCAGGAGCTATTATAGCAATGCTTAGACTTAATAGACCTTCTATAATGGTGTATGGAGGAAGTGTAGCTTCAGGTAAATATAAAGGGCGTAAATTAAATATTGTATCTGCATTCGAAGCTTTAGGTCAAAAAATAGCAGGTGAAATAGATGAGGCAGAATATAAAGAAATTATAAAAAGGTCTATCCCTGGTGCAGGAGCATGTGGAGGAATGTATACCGCTAATACAATGGCTTCATCTATAGAATGCATGGGTATGGCGTTACCTTATAACTCATCAATACCAGCGGTAAACCCTAGTAAACTTACAGAAACAGAGCGTACTGCTAAAGCAATGAAAAACCTTTTGGAGCTAGATTTAAAACCAAAAGATATAGTAACTAAAAAGTCAATTGAAAACGCGATTACTTTAGTAAATGCTCTTGGTGGTTCTACTAATGCGGTATTACATTATTTAGCAATAGCTTATGCCGCAGATATAGACTTTACTTTAGAAGATTTTCAACGCATAAGTGATAAAACGCCACTTATTGGAGACTTAAAACCATCTGGAAAATACTTAATGGAAGACGTTCATGGTATTGGGGGAACACCTAAAATCATGAAATACTTACTAGAGCAAGGGTTTTTACATGGCGATTGTATGACGGTAACAGGAAAAACCTTAGCCGAAAACTTAGCAGATGTAGAGGCTATGGAATTTGAAGAGCAAGACTTATTATACAGTTTGGATAAAGCTTTAAAGCCATCTGGAAACATACAAATATTAAAGGGTAATCTTGCAGAAGAAGGTGCAGTAGCAAAAATATCTGGAAAAGAAGGCTTAAAATTTGAAGGAAAAGCGGTTGTTTATGATAGCGAACCCGAAGCAAACGAAGGTATTTCTAAAGGCGAAGTAGAAAAAGGAAATGTAGTTGTTATCCGTTATGTAGGGCCAAAAGGAGGTCCAGGAATGCCTGAAATGTTAAAGCCAACTTCCATGATTATGGGGGCAGGTTTAGGTAAGTCGGTTGCATTAATTACCGATGGCCGTTTTTCTGGAGGAACCCATGGGTTTGTGGTAGGACATGTAACCCCAGAAGCTCAAGTAGGAGGTGCCATTGCATTGGTAAAAACAGGAGATACCATTACTATCGATGCCGTTGAAAACTCAATAACTTTAAATATTTCAGACGAAGAAATGTCTAAAAGAAGAGTAGAGTGGCAAGCACCTCCATTAAAATTTAAAAAAGGAATACTATTTAAGTACGCAAGGTCTGTTGCATCGGCATCAGAAGGGTGTGTTACAGATAAATATTAATATGTTAGAAGCTTATCACGTCTAGCAGAAAAACGTCAAATGCTTATTTTAGAAGCATAACGCTGAAATTATGAATACAGATACATTAAAAAAGCAACAAAATAATACTGCAAAAGCTGAACGTATTACGGGAGCCGAAGCCATTATAAAATGCCTGATTGCAGAAGGTGTAGACATTCTTTATGGGTATCCAGGAGGAGCAATTATGCCAGTTTATGATGAATTGTATAAATTTCAAAAAGAAATTCATCATGTGTTAACACGTCATGAGCAAGGTGCTGCACATGCAGCTCAAGGTTATGCCAGAATTTCTGGAAGAGTAGGCGTTGCCATGGCAACATCTGGGCCTGGTGCAACTAACTTGGTAACAGGTATTGCAGATGCGCAAATAGACTCTACACCATTAGTGTGTATCACAGGGCAAGTGCCATCGGCTTTGTTAGGTACAGATGCATTTCAGGAAACAGATATTATTGGTATTTCCACACCAATTACAAAATGGAACCATCAAATAACTAAAGCTTCTGAAATTCCAGAGACTATTGCCAAGGCTTTTTATATCGCAAAAAGTGGTCGTCCAGGGCCTGTGCTCATAGATATTACAAAAGACGCACAGTTTGAAGAGTTCGATTTTAAATATGAAAAATGCACCGGTGTTAGAAGTTACAAACCAGTGCCAGAAACGAATATTGATGATGTAAAAGCAGCAGCCAAACTTATTAATAATGCCAAAAAACCCATGATTGTTTGGGGACAAGGTGTTATTTTAGGTAAAGCCGAAGAAGCGCTTAAAGCTGTAGTTGAAAAATCTGGAGTGCCAGCAGCATGGACAATTTTGGGAGCATCAGCTATTCCAACATCACATCCATTAAATATTGGTATGGTAGGGATGCACGGTAACTATGCCCCAAATAAGTTAACGAACGAGTGTGATGTGTTAATCGCCATTGGGATGCGTTTTGATGATCGTGTTACAGGAAGTTTAGATACCTATGCGAAACAAGCAAAGGTGATCCATTTTGATATCGATCCAGCAGAAATTAACAAAAATGTAAAAGCAGATGTCGCTGTTTTGGGAGACGCAAAAGAAAGTTTAACATTGTTACTTTCCGAAATAAATAAAAACACGCATGAAGCATGGCATCAAGAGTTTAAAGATTTGTATGCAATTGAATATGAAAAAGTAATAAAAGCCGATATTTTACCCGAAAAAGAAGGCTTAACTATGGGAGAGGTTTTAAGAGAAATCAACACACATAGTAAAGGTAATGCAGCAATAGTTTCAGATGTTGGTCAGCACCAAATGATAGCGTGTCGCTATGCCGATTTTAACATATCTAAAAGTAATATTACCTCTGGAGGTTTAGGAACTATGGGCTTTGCTTTACCAGCTGCAATAGGTGCTAAAATGGCAGCGCCAGAGCGCGAAGTTGTAGCTATTATAGGCGATGGAGGTTACCAAATGAATATTCAAGAGTTAGGAACCATTTTTCAACAAAAAGTACCTGTTAAAATAGTGGTGCTTAATAACGAGTTTTTAGGAATGGTACGCCAGTGGCAGCAATTGTTTTTCGATAAACGTTATGCGTCTACCGAAATGACAAATCCTGACTTTGTGACTATAGCTAAAGGGTATCATATTGAAGCTAAACGCGTAACTAAACGCGAAGAATTAGCAGATACTATTAAAGAGATGATCGCTTCTAAATCATCATATTTCCTCGAAGTATGTGTAGAAAAAGAAGATAACGTATTTCCAATGATTCCATCGGGGGCTTCAGTTTCTGATGTTAGATTAAGTTAATTTATAAAATGAAATTTGCTTTAAGCTTTATGCTGTAAGCATAAAGCCTATAGCTAAAAGCATAAAAAATGAACGAAGACATAAAATCATATACAATCTCAATATATACCGAAAACAATGTAGGTTTACTAAATCGTATTTCTGCAATTTTTCAACGTAGAAAAATAAATATAGAGAGTTTAACCACATCGCAGTCTGAAATTGAAAACGTTAACCGTTTTGTAATTGTTGTCGATATTACAGAATCTCAGGCAGCTAAAATTGTAAAACAATTTGAAAAACAAATAGAGGTTATTAGAGCATATTATCATACAGAAGACGAAACTATTTTTACAGAATCGTGTATGTTTAAAATAAAATCTAATTTATTGTTTGAAGAGCCCCAGATTCAAAATATTATAAAAGAAAGTAATACAAGAATAGTAACAGTAAATAAAACGTTTTTTGTACTTGAAAAGTCAGGCAGACGCCATGAAATAGAAGCACTTAGAGCTGCATTTAATAAATTTGGTATTATGCAATTTGTGCGTTCTGGACGTATTGCGGTGACCAAAGACGAAATGAAAGTAAGCGAATTACTAGAAGCTTTTAAAAATCAGTAATAAAATTAAAATTAAAGAGAAGACATTCACTACATTTGCGGATGTTTAACAAACCATTAAAAATAATAAATGTAATAAAATGAAACATCTTAGTCGTTAAAGTTAATGCTATAAGCTTAAGGACTTAAGATGTTACATGTGACCATTAAAAACAATAAAAATAAACACATGAAAAATTATTTTAACACACTTACATTAGCAGGGAAATTAGATCAATTGTCTAAGTGTAGATTTATGGATACATCAGAGTTTGCTGATGGTGTAGACGCATTAAAAGGCAAAAAAATAGTTATTGTAGGTTGTGGTGCACAAGGTTTAAACCAAGGTTTAAATATGAGAGATTCTGGTTTAGATATTTCTTATACGTTGCGTGATGCCGCGATTAAAGAAAAGCGTGCATCTTTTGTAAATGCTACCGATAATGGATTTACTGTAGGAACTTACGATGCGTTAATTCCAACTGCAGATGTTGTGTTAAATCTTACTCCAGATAAACAACATACCAATGTAGTGAATGCCGTAATGCCTTTAATGAAAAAAGGAGCAACATTAGCATATTCTCATGGGTTTAATATTGTAGAAGAAGGAATGCAAGTACGTGAAGACTTAACGGTAATCATGGTAGCGCCTAAGTCTCCAGGTTCTGAGGTTCGTGAAGAATATAAGCGTGGATTTGGAGTGCCAACATTAATTGCAGTTCATGAAGAAAACGATCCAGAAAATAAAGGTTGGGCACAAGCAAAAGCTTATGCAGTAGCTACTGGTGGAGATAGAGCAGGTGTGTTAGCATCATCTTTTGTTGCAGAAGTAAAGTCTGATTTAATGGGAGAACAAACCATTCTTTGTGGCTTGTTACAAACAGGATCTATTCTTTGTTTTGATAAAATGGTTGAAAAAGGAATCGATGCAGGGTATGCCTCTAAATTAATTCAATACGGATGGGAAACTATCACAGAAGGTCTTAAATATGGTGGTATAACTAATATGATGGATAGATTATCTAATGCTGCAAAAATTAAAGCATTTGAATTATCTGAAGAATTAAAAGATATCATGCGTCCATTATTCCAAAAGCATATGGATGATATCATGGAAGGTAACTTTTCTAGCGGTATGATGGCAGATTGGGCAAATGGAGACGAAAAATTATTAGGATGGCGTAAAGCTACAGGAGAAACTGCTTTTGAAAAAACACCAGCAGGAGATGTTGAAATTTCTGAGCAAGAATATTACGATAACGGGTTATTAATGGTAGCCATGGTACGTGCGGGTGTTGAGTTAGCGTTTGAAGCGATGACAGAATCTGGAATTATAGATGAATCTGCTTACTACGAGTCTCTACACGAAACACCATTAATTGCAAATACAATCGCAAGAAAAAAATTATACGAAATGAACCGTGTGATTTCTGATACAGCAGAGTATGGCTGTTATTTATTCGATCATGCATGTAAGCCTTTATTAGCAGACTTTATGAAAACTATCGATACAGATGTAATTGGTAAAGCTTATGCTAAAGATAATGGCGCAGGAGTAGATAATGCGAAATTAATTGAAGTTAATGCAGCATTAAGAAACCATCCTGTAGAGAAAATAGGAACATTCTTAAGAGCTTCTATGACAGCTATGAAGCCTATAGTTTAAGATTTTAGAGGCTTGACAGGCCTTCAATTAATATCATAATAAAACCTCATAAGCTGTTTGCTTATGAGGTTTTTGTGTTTATAATTTATCTTTATTTTATTTATAATATGCTCTACATCACACAACTAATTTACGTTTTAGAAGGGAAGGAAGCTGTATTTCATCAATTCGAGGAGATGGCAATTCCAATAATTTTAAAATACAACGGGCGTTTAACATTACGTATTCGACCAGAAAAGGCATCTGTTATAGAAAACACAATTGAAGTGCCTTATGAAATTCATTTTGTAGAATTTGATACAGAACAAGACTTTGAAAATTTTAAGAAAGATGAGGAACGTAAAACCTTTTTACATTTAAAGCAGGAATCGATTAAATCCTCTACATTAATTCAGGGGATACGGTTGAATTAAAAATAATAAGATAGATGAAAGAAGGAAAAGGAATATACTTTCCTAAAATAGAAACTATTAAGGAAGCTGCAGAAACCATTAAAAATGTATCAGCAGTGACCCCTTTATTAACAAGTGTAAGATATTCTAAACTGTACGATGCAACTATTCTTTTTAAGCGAGAAGATTTGCAAGACGTTCGCTCCTATAAAATAAGGGGCGCTTATAATAAAATAAGTTCCTTATCTAAAGAAGAATCAGATAAAGGAGTGGTTTGTGCCAGTGCAGGCAACCATGCCCAAGGTGTAGCACTATCGTGTAAGCTATTAAAAATACATGGCACAATTTATATGCCTACGCCAACACCAAACCAAAAAATAGAGCAGGTAAACATGTTTGGTGAGGACTTTATAGAGATTAAATTAGTAGGCGATACGTTTGATGATGCTTATGAAGCTTCAATGAAAGCCTGCGAACGTTTAGGGAAAAAATTTATTCACCCATTTAATGATAAAAAAGTAATTGAAGGGCAGGCAACCGTTGGTCTTGAAATTTTAGAACAAACAAATCAACCAATTGATTATGTTTTTGTACCAGTTGGAGGAGGAGGTTTATCGGCAGGACTTTCAACAGTATTTAAAGCACTATCGCCGCATACCAAGATTATAGGGGTGGAGCCAGAAGGCGCGCCATCCATGTCTGTTTCTATAAAAAATAATAGAAATACGACCATTGGACACATAGAGAAATTTGTTGATGGAGCAGCAGTAAAACGGGTAGGCGATTTAACATTTTCGATTTGTAAACAAAACCTTCATGAGATGGTTACAGTGCCAGAAGGTAAAGTATGTCAAACCATATTAGATGTATACAACAAAGATGCTATTGTAGTTGAGCCAGCAGGAGCATTAAGTATTACTGCTTTAGATAGCCATGCTAATAACATTAAGGGTAAAACAGTAGTATGTGTTATAAGTGGTAGTAATAATGATATCACAAGAACAGCCGAAATCAAAGAAAGAGCACTTCTATATAATAACCTTAAGCACTATTTTATTGTAAAATTTCCTCAACGTGCAGGCGCTTTAAAAGAATTTGTAGTTGATATTTTAGGGCCTAATGATGATATTACGCATTTTGAATACACAAAAAAAACAAATCGAGAAAATGGATCTGCTGTTGTGGGTATAGAATTAAAATTTTCTAAAGATTTGGAGCCTTTGATTTCAAGAATGAAACAACAAAATTTTTATGGTGATTACTTAAATGATAAATCGGATTTATTTGATTTTTTAGTGTAATACCAATTTTGCTATGAAATGAGGTATAAATAATTTGAGTTATTTTACAGGAGTAGCCTTAGCTACGGTTTATTTTTTTAATGCAGAAATCATGTGAAAGAAACGAATTATATGTCGCATTTTATGGTAGAATTGGTATAATATATCTATCAAAAATAAATTTAAAACAGCCTTTTATTTCTCAAGGTTACATGAGTTTGTAAAGCTCTTTAACTAAGGTTAATACCAAATAATCCATATAATTACGCCAAAATACGTGTTCATTTTTCCTCTTTCTTTATTGTGGTAACGCTTACATAGCTATGCTATGCAAACATCCCACAGCTTCAAAAGAGAAAAAAGCAACTGTGCATTTTTAGCATAACTTTATAGTTTATTTGGTATGATTAAATATTTTGTGAAAAGAAAAGTTTAATGTCTTTCAATGCATAAAACTATACAATAAAATAATGCAGATATATTATATTTGTTTCAAACATTAAAATTGAAAATCATACTTTATGAAGCATATTAAATACCTATTAGTAGCCTTATTAACTTCAACATTATTATTTAATTGTGGCGAAGACAAAAAAAAGGAAGGGAAGAAAGAACAGATAAAATTAAGTACAAAAGAGGAAGCGCCCAAAAAAACAGATGCTAATGTCGCTGAAATTGTTATAACAGGAGACGATGTTATGAAATTTGATAAAAAAGAAATTAAAGTTAAAGCAGGGCAAAAAGTAAAGTTAACTTTGAGACATAAAGGGAAGATGGCTGCTAATATTATGGGACACAATGTTGTGATACTAAATAAAGGGGTTAATTTGGCTGCTTTTGCAGGAAAAGCGGCTACTGCCAGAGATACAGAATATATTCCAGCAGGTTCAGAATCTGATGTGATTGCGCATACAAAAATGATAGGTGGAGGACAAACAACTACTGTCGAGTTTAATGCACCAGCTACAGGAATTTACGATTTTTTATGCAGTTTCCCAGGGCACTATGCTTTAATGAAAGGTAAATTTATTGTTGAATAACTTTAATAAAAGATGAATTATAAAAGGTCGTTTAAGAAGTGATTTTTAGACGATTTTTTGTAAGATGTCTTATTATTTTGAATGAGTTAAAAGTGGTAAAGTAAAAAGTATTTAAAGTTGTTAAACTAACGTGAATCTTGAGTAAGAAATTTTCGTCAGTTAGAGTGGGTTTCACGATTGAAATGAGTGAAATTCGTATCGAAAACAAGAAAATTTTTAACCAAAATATACTTCTCCATACAAAAATATTGCAGAATTTCACTCGATGAGATGTGAAAACCCTTTAACTATAATACGTTAAGTTAAACTTTTTCAAATTAAGAACCATAGTCTATAAGCTCTAATTGTACATTTACTTTTTCAAGTATTATTTAAAGCCGTATTTTTATATTAAAAAATTAAAACAATGCGAAAAATTTTATTTGGTGTCGTTATAACGTTATTGGTGCTTCTAGCCTTTAAATATTTTAGTGATAAGCATAAAAACGATATTGTTTTAAAAGAAAGCTCGCAGCTTATTCAAGAACAAATTAGTAATGTAGGTAAGCTTATTGTAAGTGAAGGGCATTTTAGTGAGGTGTTTACTTATAAAAATTCAAAAGATATTTTTGGAGATTTGATATCCGCAGAAAAAAAAGCATTAGTAGTTGTAAATGCCAAAGTTACCATAGCTTACGATTTGAGTAAAATAACATACGATATAGATGAAACTACAAAAACGATAACCATAACAAATATACCAAAAGAAGACATCAATATTAGTCCCGATTTAGAATACTACGATATTAAAGCCGATTACTTAAACCCATTTGAAGCAAAGGATTATAACGATATTAAAGATACCGTGAAAGCGTCTTTAGATAAAAAAATAGAAGCTTCAGCATTTAAAACCAATGCAAAAAATAGACTAATTAGTGAGCTCTCCAAATTTTATATTCTAACCAATTCTTTAGGTTGGACATTACAGTATAACGATATGGAAATTAAAAATCAAAAAGCATTACAGCGTATTAAACTTTAAGAGTTTCTCCTTAAAAGTTAAAAGTTTGGAGGTGTTGTGAGGTTTTAGCAGTTTTTAATAGGCAATAGGCAATAGGCAATAGGCAATAGGCAATAGGCAATAGGCAATAGGCAATAGGCAATAGTTGGGTTTCATATGTGTTTTTTATAGCTTTAGTAATCAGTAATCAGTAATCAGTAATCAGTAACCGTAAACTAATAACCACCAACAATAAGTCGTTGATAAAATTATTAAAGATAACAAGCATTCACTAAAAATAAATAATAGCTTTAACCAACAACCAACAACCAACAACCAACAACCAACAACCAACAACCAACAACCAACAACCAACAACCAAC
>CANMLX010000055.1 GCA_947498845.1 uncultured Flavobacteriaceae bacterium
GAAAGTTAAAATACACCTTAAAGCTAGTAAGAATAAGTAACAATAGCAATGACTTTAATCCTATTGCATAATTCAGGCTAAAACGAAATATAACGAAACTTCGGTTATTAATAATGATAACAAAAATGTTTTAAACAATACAAAAAACAAATATTTCGCCATGATTACCTAAAATTACAGTTCCTTTAGTTATTTAAATTAAGCTCTTTAACACTCTTAATTATTTTTTTCAACCAACTCTAAATAATTATCTTTCCCTATGGTTATATAGTATAGTGGATATAAAAAAACAAGTCCTGCTAATACTGCAAAAATTAAGTTTTTAGTGAAAATTAAAAGTCCTGATAATAACATGAAAATGGCTTTAATCACAGCTTCGTATTTAAAACTATTTAGTGTTAATGTTACTTCTTGATTATTTGTGAGATTGACATTTACTTTTTGGCTTCCACACCAATTAGCTTTTGCATAAACTTCGTATTGTCCATCTTCTAATTCATACGCTTTAATTTGTTTATTAACTGTGCCTTCTTGCTTATTGTTAATATAAATTTTTGCTGCAGTTGCGCTTTCTATTATAATCTTTCCCATTTTTACTATTACTATTTTATAGTGATGCTGTAAAACTATGTTTCTAATAGCATTTATAAATGGTATAATTTATATCTGTACTGGTTTGGTATATATTTGAACTCCGTAATTAACTTATTATGTGTAGAAAACAGCGTTTAATTACTTGTAAATTAAGCTTACCAATCCTCTTCAAATTGTCTTAAGGTTTTGGTAATTTCCTTTTTTAATCCTTTTATTATTAATTGTTGTTTAGATACTTTTAATTCACCTTTTATATATAGTTTAATAGTATAAAGACTGTTTTCTTCTTCTATAACAATCCCATGCTGCGGCTTTCCAGAATCATTATAATAGATGGCTGCTATATAATCCTGTTCTTCTTTTGAGTTAAAAACATCACTGCCATATTTATTGAAAACATAGTTTATGGGATCTTTGGAAGTTAGCTCACCATAAATAGGCACCAAAAAATCACTTCGATCTAATTGATGTTGTATGCGATCATTAATAGTTTCATATGCTTTCAAAGAGAATTGTTTTGTGGTATCTGTTTTTAAAACACCTTCCTCAATAAAATACTTAATATAAGTATTAGCCAGGTTATTAATAGAGGTTCTGTTTCTTTGACTTATTATGCTGTCTTTATGAACTAAAGAGATAAATGTTTTGTCTACAAGTATTTTTAAATCGGGCTGTTTTAACTCAACAATCTCCATACCTTCATTAATTTTCTTAAAGACAATATTATTGCCATAATGCATAGAAAACACCCAAATACTCAATGCTTTTATTTCTCCTTCCTCTAAAATGGAAATAGTAATGTTATTGGGGCTTGACTGCTTAAATTTGGCTCCAGTATATATTTTGCCTTCTTTATAAATTGATTTAAAGGGTACGGTTATTAATGCTTCTATTTCTCCGTGAGTTAAGCTTCTGGCTTTAAAATATTGGTATTTCTTTTTGCCTTTTTCGTAATAATTAAGCATAGCTCCACCTATAGGAATAGGGAATTCTTCTAAAAAATATCCTTGATAAGGTTTGCCGTTTTGATAAGTACCTACTTGTTTGGTTTTTCCATCAATGTTATAGAGTTGATATTCTACCCCTGTTTTAACAGCGTTTTTATAGATGTTGTAATAATCAAATCCTCTGGCTGCTACCTTTACTTTTTTGTAGGCTAGTTTTCCTTTTTTATATACATAAATATCCTCATTTTCGGTGAGTAATTCTCCTTTTATGGGTTTGCCGTTTTTGTAGTATAAACTATAAGCGGTTTCTGTGTCATGATTGTAATCATAATGCTCACCATGTTTTACCCCATTTTTTGCGTAGTAATATGCAAATGGTATACTGTCCTTTATACGCATAAAAACCTGTTTCCCCTCTTCTTTCCCTTTTTTTAAAGCTGTAATTTTACTACAATGCCAACCATGTATGGTGGTATCGCTTAAAAAAGTGCCTGAATGCGCTTTACCATTTACATAGTTGCCATTAACTATAGTTTTACCTTTATAACGTATTTCTTCTGCTACCTTTTCTCCTTTTTCATAGCTTGTATACGTTGTTTTCTCTCTTCTCTTCTTAAAAAGTGTCCCTTGATATGGTGCATCATTTTTAAAAATGACAGCTGCAATTAAACTGCCTTTATTATCAAATACACGTTGTTCTCCTTCTTTTAAACCTTCTTTATAATGTCTACTGCGCTTTAATATTCCTTCTTTATTATAATATTTTTCTTCTCCATCTAAATTTCCATCTTTAAAATTACGCTGGTATTGAATTTTCCCGTTGCTATAGTACCATTTTGTTTCACCTTGGTAGATCTCCAGATTATCCTTTTCTGCCCAACCTTGCATTTGAATTGCACCAGATATATAATAATCTTTTATTAATACCAGGTTATCTTTAACTTGTAGTGGCAAATTTCTATAGTATGCGGCATTGTTTTTTGTTGTTTCTTTCCAATCGTCATCAAAATAAATAATGTTATTATCCTGACTCAATGCAGAAAATGTAATTAAAAAAACGATTAGAAATTTTAAAGTGTTATGATGCATTTTAGGTATTTTTGAGATAACTAAAATTTGTATACAAATCAGTTATTATTTTTATTTAAGTCTTTGTTTATAGAAATCATATGCCCAATAATCTGGTTCCACCTTAACTGTGTCTCTACTTTCTTCAATAACGGCCATTATTTCCTTTAAAAACTCTATTTCAAAACATGAATTTGGCTAGAACTTGATGATTTAGCATCATCATTGTTCCCTGAAATTAAAATATCTTCTTTTTCTTTTTGGATATCAAAACTTACAAAGCCTGCTTTTGTATAGTAAAATATAGTTTTGTCTTTATAATGAAAATTTGAAATGGGCTTGTTTTTTAAGGGTAGTGTTTTTTCTATTTTTCCTGAAATTTTATCTATTTTAAATATGTTTCCATTTTCGGTATACCCATAAATTGCATTATCATGTATAGAGATATACGCAACCCTTTTTCCTTGGATTTTTGCTACCCACACTTTTGTACCGTCCATAGCATTTATTTTGTAAACAGATGCTTTATCTTTTTTAGAATATGTCCCTAAGTATATTGCTTTATCTTCGGTTTTAATTTTGTCTCCAACTTTATAATCATCTTCATCAAGCTGAAACTCCCAATTAATATCTAAATTATTAGGTGCCAATGAAAAAATGGTTCTAGAATCATTAGCAATAACTATATGTTCTCCAGCTACAACTGGTTTACCATACATTGCTTTTTTAAACCCTCTTTGGTATAGGGCTTTTCCTGTTTTTGATTCTAGGCTATATACGTAAGGTGCATTGGGGATATAAACAACACCATTATGTACCAGATTTGGAATATGGTTATAATTATAAGCTAATTTATAATTCCAAATTAGTTCTCCATTTGAAGCATTTATAACATATATTAAACCATTTTCTGAAGTAATGTATAATTTATTATCGTAAGGTTTTAATATTTGCCCTCTTAACCTTAATTTCCCTTGACCTAATCCTATTTTACCTTTCCAGAAAACACTTCCGTCTTTGGCATCCAGAGCATAAATGTATCCCGTGAGATATGCTGTAAATATAACCCCATCTTTATAATAAAATTTATTACGCCCATTATGTAATCTAACAGTATCTTTGGGTTTAAAACGCCATCTTTTGTATGATTCATTACTATAAGCAGTTAGTGCACCTTTATCATCGTTTATAAATAACAAGTCTCTAATGCTATTATCATAAACGAGTTTTTTATAGGTTTGTGCAGAGTACATATTCTCTGCTGTGGGTATAAAACCATCGCCTTCGTCCGATGTCATTTCTACCTCTTCAATGTCTTGTGCAAGTACAAATGTACTAATGAGTAAAACGATACTGTTTAAAATTATTTTTTTCATTGTTAGTATACTTTTATAGATATGATTATGCTTTTTTTTACTTTTAATTTGATTTTATAAATCTGCTTTTACCTGTAATTTTTCCTCCTTTGTTTCTTATTACAACAAAGTAAGTACCGTTAGCCAAAGTTTCAAGGTTTACTTTGTGTTTTGCAGACGTTGTTTTTATATTTTTAACAAGCTTACCATTATAGGCATACAAAGACACATAATTTTCAAGGTCTTTGGTTTTAATATCCACAAACACGTGTTCTTTAGCTGGATTAGGATAAAGTTTTAATCCTACTTCTGGTGTAGTATCCATAATTTCTACAAAAGGCGAAGCCGATAAAAACTTTGCTACTATAGGTTTTTCGTGGTTATCATCCATGACAATTTGAGCTATAGGGTGCTTTGTATTTTTATCATTAGTCCACCATTGATAATAGATGCTTGTATTATTCTTAAATGTGTTTGATACTACCCATTTATCAGACTGTTTTTTATAAAAATACGTTGTAGCTGTAATAGCGTGTTTTAATCTTAGGCATAGAAAAGTGCCTTTAGGCAAAATAGCATCTCCCCAACTATCTACTAAGGTCTTATGCTCATAAACAGTAGTTCTTTTTATTGAATCTTTTCCTTGTTTATTTCTAGCTATTATGGCATGGTTTTGTGTTTTATTTGAAGTACTATCCAGATATTTTAAAGGGTACTTTATCACGGTTTCTTGTCTCTTATCTATATGCTTTTTACCCTGTATAAAAACACCTGAGCCTAATCCTGTTAATCCAGAATTGGTATGCTGCATAAACATCCATACACCATAAATGCGTTTTGTGTATAATACAATATTGGCATCGGAAAATTCTTTTGAAAAAGGGGTCTCTTTGGGGTTTATAAAAGTCAAAGTATCGCTAGCTATGGATTTTAAATTGGAAAAATCCCAAACTTTATTTGGTCCTGGCGTACCCACATCTATATCTCCCGAAGGAAAATTTTCATAATGCTCAATAATGGTATCCCCTACAGAAACAAAATTGTTATGTTTTAGTGTTATCTGAGAATATAAAGGAATACAATTTAACACCAATATACCATATCGTATGAAAAACTCAAGTGTTATTTTTTTCATATCCTTTTTTGTTAATTACTTTGGTAAAAACAAAGAAACATAAAGTTTTGGATTAATGAATTTGGATTAATATTCTGTTTCAATAAGGCAAATAACTGTTAATTTCTTATTGAATTCATTTTATTTTAATATTACGGCAAAACTATACCATACAGATGTTTTTTAAATAGATAAAGTAATATTTGTAAGCATTGGGTTTATATACGATACCTTTTATATAAGAAATTCACACATTGATTTTGGAGATATGTTTACCTTATTTAAAAACACATTCAAACTTACACTTTATGATAATATACTATCTGGAGCTCTAATGAGTTTTCATTAACTCCATCATTTATTTTTCTAATAAGCGATGTATTATTAATAGTAACTGTATTAAATTACAAAGTGTTTAAATGTTATATCAAATCTACTATAAAATGCACCATATAATTCGCTTATTTTACATGATTTCTGCATTATAAAAACAAACAATAACTAAGGCTATTATTGATTTTTATGCTTTGAACTCCTGCAAAATAATTCAAATTAGCTATAGCGCATTTTATAGTAGATTTGGTATTAGTTATTAAGCAGACGAGACACAAACTCTTCTTTTTTTCTGGTAGATACTGGTATTTTTTCTCCCGATTTTAGAAATATATACCCGTTTTTATCATATCTATCTACATACTTTAAGTTTACTAAATAAGATTGGTGTGTTCGCATAAATTCTTGTACTGGTAACTGTCCCTCAAACTCTTTTATGGGTTTAGAAGCTATATAAGATTTTTTATTATCTAAGTAAAAGGTGGTATACCCTTTATCTGATTGACAATACATTAAGGCTTCAAAACGAATCACCTGATAGCCTTCCTGGAGCCGTAATACAATATGTTCTTTTTTATTATCAACTATTTGCTGCTTTACGACATCAAGTCTTTCTTTTTGCAGATCACTTTCGTTAAACCTTACTTTATCTAAAGCATTTTCAAGCTCATCAATATCTACTGGTTTTAGAATATAATCTACAGCGCCATTTTTTAAAGCCCTCAAAGCGTATTCATCATAGGCCGTAATAAATATTACTTGAAAAGACATATCTTTCACTTGTTCTAAAAAATCGAATGCAGTACCGCCTTTAAGGTTGATATCCAAAAAAATCAAATCTGGCTTGCAGGCTTTAGTTACTGTTATTGCTTCTTCTACACTTTCGCATTCTCCAAGTATATCTATTTCTTTATCTAAAGATTGTATCATAGATAGCAACCCTTTTCTTATGTATAATTCGTCTTCAACAATTAATGCTTTAATCATAAGTTTCGTTTTTATATGGTAATATTAGCTTTATATAGGTTGTTACTTTATCTTCTTTGTATTGATATTCTATCTTTAAATCAGAATGAACACCTAGTCGCTTTGAAAATATTTTTAAAATCTTTTTTGTTCTTTTTATAGTTAAAGATGTTTCTTCTCTAATAAACGTAGCATTATAGTGTATCGATGCTGTAAGAATGTTATTTTCAAAATCTAACTTGACTGCTATCGAGGGAGCTGTTATATTTTCTCTTGCAATATCTACAATAGCTCTTTCTACAAAAGGTTGCACCAACATGGGTGGAATATAAATCTCGTTATCTGCTATATGTTCTGATTCTGCTATCGAAAAATCGATCTTTTTATTCGTTTCTAACTGCTGTAAATCAATATAAAGCTTAATAGTTTTTAATTCTTCCTGTATTGGTATGAGAGACTTCCTAGAACTCTCTAAGATTAATCGTAATAGCTTAGAAAATTTAGATAGATACCTTATACTCTTTGTCTCTTTTTCATCAATCATGCCCTTCATTACATCAAACGAATTATTAATGTATTCTGGATTAAGTTTGGTCCAACTTAAGCGTCTTTCATCTAGTATGTCCTTGTAGGAAGCCTGCACATTTCTATACTTTAAAACAAAAACAATAATTAAAAGCAATAGCAGTATCGATAGTAAGATTAAAGTCCCTTTCAATATCTCGTCTCTTGAAGTGTTAAGCTCATTATCAACAACTTTTACTTTTTTAATTAAAAACTTTTCTTTGTTATTTGCGGCTTCTAAGGCATGTATTTTCTCATATACTCTATCTTCTAACAAGCGTTCATTAGTAACATAAATACTATCTAACATAGCCTGAGCCATGTTTGTGTTTTTTTGAGCATTGTATAACCGAAAATAACTCTCAAACAAGCCCATTTTACTTGTTAACCTACTACTTGATATTAAAGCACTATATGCCGAATCAAGATATTTTTTTGCTTGTTTCCAATCCCGCTGCTCTAAATAAATCTCACCTATATTGCCATAATTAACATTTAGGTCTGCTTGATACTTTTTTTCTTTTTTCTTGTCTATTTCTAAACTCTTTTTTAAGTATAATAATGCTTCTCCATATTTAGCTTGCTTCTTTAAAATAATAGCAAAATTGTTAGTATAAAGTGAAATATTTCTATACTCTTTTAGTGTTATATCTTTATAGCTTTGGTAAGCCTTTTCGTTTTCGTCGTTATAATGGTATAACATACCACACTTAAAGCATAAGCTCATATAAACTTTAGAGTCCTTTTTAAAAAAAGGTGTAATCGAGTCGCAAAATTTAGCGCCCTCCTCTATGCGGGATAAATCTGTTAAGTGCTCTGTTTTAAGATTAAATGCTTGTAATAAATTAATAGAATCGCCTTCTATTTTAGCCTTTTTAATCATTTCTCCTGTTAAAACATAACCATTAATAAATTGTTTGGTTCTACCATAAGATCTTGATAATAAAAAATAGTCTCTAAATGATAAATCCTGACTTATATTTTTATTTTCTAGTGTAGCTATTACTTCCTCATATTTTCTTTGTTTAAATAACGCCTCAATGTCTAGAGTTTGTCCTAACATTGTAGAGGTACTTAAAAGTATTAAACCTATAAGTCCTTTTTTTAATATATTAATAAAATTGCTGCTATTCATAAATAAAAAACGTTCTATAAGTTGAATTTATAAGGAAGATGCAATCTTACTTGAGTACCGCTCTTATTATCGCTTTGTAAATCTATTATCTCTATAGTGTATTTGCGATTCATTCGCTTTGACAATATATCGAACCTATCTTGTATTATTTTTAATGCTAGGGACGTCTTACTCTTAGAACTGCGATTTGTCTTAGGTTTATAGCCTACGCCATTATCTTCTACTGTACAGAGTAACATCATATCATCAATAGTAAAACTCATAACAATTGTAGGGCTTTTTATGGTTTCCTTAAATCCGTGAATAATAGCATTCTCTATAAAAGGTTGTAAAACCATAGGAGGTATTAACAGTTTGTTTTCTAATGTTTTTTCTATATAAATCTCGAAACTCACATCTTTTTTTGCACTTAAATTTTGCAAATCAACATAATCTTTTAGACCTATTAATTCCTCTTTTACAGGTATAAATTTTTGTGATTCATCGTGTATTACATATTTCAAAATATTAGAAAATTTAGAGAGATATAGAGAGGCTTTTTGGTGTTCGTTATTTAAAACCATGCCTTGTAAAATAGACAACGAATTAAATATAAAATGCGGTGTCATTTGGGAGGTAAGCAATTCCTGCTCGTTTTGTATTTTATTATATTTCTGTTTAATATTTTTAAACCTATATAAAAACGCCCAGGACGACATTAGCATAATTAAAATAATGAGTAAAATATAGCGTGTGAGCTTTAATTTTTTAGTGTTTTTAATTTCATTATCTATGGAAACTACTTTTTTATTCAATTCGGTTTTACGCTTATTTACAACAGATAATTCCTTAATTTTTTGTTGTACTCTGGCATCATATACAAGATTGTTATAATCTCTTATTTCTTTAAGCACACTTTTAGTCTTCACATATTTTTTCTGGTATTTAAAAAAATCGTAATACGTTTTTAGCCAGACTTTTTTATGATCAACTTTATCAGATTTATCTAAGGCTTGCGATGCAGAATCTAAATATACTTTTGCTTCTTCCCATTTTTTTTTTGCAATTAAAACTTTTGCTATATTGGTATAGCCAACATTTAAAGAAGATTGCCTATTAGATTTTTTGCTTAAGTATACCCCTCGTTTTAAATACTCTAAAGCTTGATTGTGTTTCGCAAGATTCATTAAAATCACACCATAGTTATTAACATATACGGGCAATTGTTTAATTCTTTCATCTTTAACGTTATCAAATAGGGTTAATGCTTTTTGAGATTGTTTGTTCTCATCAAACAGAATACCACATTTAACACAAAATTCTTGATACAAAATTTTTGTGTTTTTTTTTACCAAAGGCATTGCATTAGCACAAAAGGTCACCCCTTCCTCTACTTTATTTAAATCTACTAAATTTTCTGCCTTTATATTATATGCCTTGGACAGGTTTAGAACATCTTTTTCTTCAATTAAATTAGGGATTAATTTATTTAAAACAAATAAACTAAGGAACGGTTTGTTAACTTTACTGTAGGCTCTTGCCAATACTAAATTCTCCTCTACAGAAAGCCTTAAGTAACGTTCTTTAGTAATAAGCCTTTTAATTTCATCATTATACGGTCTGTGCAAATCACTGGATTGAGCCAATGCTATTACTCCCCAAAAAACAAAGACACAAAATGAAATAAAATACTTTTTAGAACACCCATTACAGATTAATAACATTGCTATACCAAATAAACTATAGCATGCAAAGTATACAAATTTTGTTATAGTGAGATACTAAAACTTAAATTAGTAAGGAAGTAATGTATATTCGTAAGTTAGCAAATGTTAAACACAACGATAAGCAACCTTTTTTATAGAAGTGCATCTATTAAAAAACTATTATCATGAAACTCATTATTCTATTTGTATCCTCTTTAATTTTGTGCATAAGCTGTAAAAATGATGATGATCAAAATTTAAACAAACCAGATTGCTCAACTGTTCTATGTGCTTCTTTAGAACTTAGAATTGAGTTAATCGATAAAACGGATAACTCTAATTATATTGATAAAAACAAATTAGATATAAACAATTTTGATATAATATTTAAAGATGCCCCTAACAGAAACCCTCCGGCGATAGTATTAAGTAAAGACGAAAATGGAGAGTCTATAATCATATTATCAGTCATAGATATGGCCTCTATCATTGTTAATGACCAAGAAAACACATCTATTACAATGGAAGTAAG
Organism: uncultured Flavobacteriaceae bacterium; assembly: GCA_947498845.1. Taxonomy (GTDB): domain Bacteria; phylum Bacteroidota; class Bacteroidia; order Flavobacteriales; family Flavobacteriaceae; genus Jejuia. The sequence goes on from CANMLX010000055.1 coordinate 10,294, forward strand.
CAAACCTAAAACTAATAATTGTTGTGATTTAGGGCAAATTGAAAAAGCCGATTCAACAAGCCATGATAGCTTATATAACTTTGATTCTAACAGACTAATGGTTAAAATATAATACTCTAAACAAAACATTTGCTAACACTATATCTGTTTTTTTGTTAAGAAGCTGCTCCATCATTTTGCGCCTTTTCCATTTTTTTATCTGTCGTTCTCTTTGGTAAACTAGCGCTTTAATAGAAAACGCTTCTGTAAAAACAATTTCCCAATCTTTTGCTTTAGACGTAAAACCTTTATGAGCACTTAAATGTTTTTGTCAACTTCGAGTGTCACACCTTAGCGTGATGTATCGAGAAGCTGCAAACCTGTTCTCGATACATTTTTTATTTCGTTATCTCTTCATAAAAAATACTCGAACTGACATATACGAAAATTTTAATCCTAAATCGTTTCAGAATATAGTATGTAGACAAAGTAACTCATTAGTAGCCATAAAAAAAGGCCTTCGTAATGAAGACCTTCTGTGGGCGCGAAGGGATTCGAACCCCTGACCCCTTGGGTGTAAACCAAGTGCTCTGAACCAACTGAGCTACGCGCCCTAATAAATGGTGTGCAAATATACTCTAGTTTTTTAATTACCAAAAGCTTTTTTTAAAAAAAATAAAATAAATTTCTCAAGTAATTAATTCTCAAAATCATAAGCTTTACCATTTATTTTAATATTTTTAGGTCTCTTAATTTTACGCCTTGAAATACATCTCTTTTATTGATCAATTAGGTATAGACGTAGATCAACTATCTAATATTGATAACAACGAAATTATAAAGCTTCAAAAACAATTAAAAGCTAAAGCCATGTTGGGCGATGCTAATAATTTAGGAGAGGTAGCCCATTTAATTGATAAACTTAAAGACGAAACCACAAGGCAACACCATATTTTTATTGAAAAACACCCTTGGTTAAAACAACTTATCTCTGGAAATTATAAAGACATTAAGCAAAGTGAGATTACTATAGACAATAGTCTTATTAATGATCTGGAAGGGTTAAAAAATTTCCTTGCGCCTTTTTTAAAGGAAAACATAAAAGTTTTTCTGTCTGAATCCCTATCCAAGGGAAAGTATGTCCATATTTTAAAGACGCTTTTAAACAATACCCTTTTTACCGAAGAAATAAATCAATTAGTTATAAATTTCTTTAAGGCACGGCTTAATTATGCTACTGTTTACTTAAGAGAAAAGCGATTAAAAGAAAAACAGTACCCTGTTGCTTTTATAACAAACAAAGCTTTTATTAACTGTCTCAACCAATACCCAGATCGCTTTAATGAGGAAATGATAGAACTTAACTCCGAGGTTATAGACATTTACAATTCTAAAAGAAAAAATATAAACAATTACGAATTTAAATTTACAGCTAAAGCCATGGTTGCCTTTGGGCTATTAGACACATCGCATTCTTTTTTAGAGCAAACCTTAGTAAGCAATGCAGAAATAGCTCGTGAATATACGCTGCCTTCTCAATCTAACCAAAAAACAGGATCTGGGCTTAGTGGTTGGAGTATTTTTGTGGGTATCGTTATTGTTATTAGAGTTATCCTTTTAATTGCAAAAAATACGTCTAGCAGCAGCAGCAACTATGATTATATAAATACTGGAAACTACAACATTGAACAGAGTGATGCATTAAAAAAAGCTTTAGAAAGCATTAAAAAAAATAGCAACACAACATACAATCAAGATGAAATAGTTGTTGAATCTAAACGTTCCGATCATATCGTATTTGCCTACATGCTTAACCGAAAGATTAGAAGAAAAACCGAGAGTTCAGGTGCTTTAACACTATTGGGCGAATTTTCTAATCCATACCCAAAAACTTTTAATGAAGTACCGTATACCGAAGAAAAAAATGATAAGGCTTTTCTTAAAATAGACAACAGAAGTAAACAGGACTTAATTGTTTTTAGATTAACCGAAGGCGTAGATCAATCTGTTTTTATTCCAAAAGGCAAACAATTAGCCATTAAAGCGATAAAAAATGACTCGTTATTATTTTATACAGGTGAAACTTTTATATCAACCAAACTATCCCATTTTAGAGATAATGTAGATTTATCAGATATCTATGAAATTACAAGTTATGATACCTTGAAAAACAAAACAATAAAAATCTATCCCTTTAGAGATAAAATTACTGTTAAAAAAGATATCGATAATCCAAAAAAAATTGTCACGGATACTATTAGAAAGGCTAGAATAAAAACGTCTAACTTGCAACTGAGAAATATCGATATTATCGACATGTACAAAGACTATTACAACAGGAAATATGGCGAATAACACCAATTTTAGGGTTTAAATTACCCCAATCCCGTCTTACTATCGTCTTTAAAGTTTTTCTGTTTATCTTTTTCGTGATCTGGTAATAATGCAGACAAACCATAAACAATATGGCGTAGTGATTTATAATCTTTATGCTCCATTGCTTTATCGCCTTCTTTAATAAGCTTATCGGCTTTTCTTTGATTAGGATAATCTGTATAAAACTTTAACCCCAGAAAATACGAAATAAAATTTTCGTCACTAGATTGCATAATGGTATTATACAACGTGTCTAGTTCTTTAATCTTTGACTTAATTAAATATTTATTTCCAGAGTTAATCACCTCTTTTTCGTTTTTTATAAGACGATTATATTTTTCCTGAAAACGCTTATTTTCCTCCTGATTTAAAAGATATTCTAAACCAGCCTTAGAGTCGTTATATAATTCTAGCTCTTGAGCTACTATTTTGTTTCTTGTTAAATCATCAAAATCTTGAATAAACTTTCGTTTTTTATCATCTAATTGAAATTTAGCATCAGAAATATCATTATCATCCACCAAAGAAGCAGCTATCTGCGTTTCTATTAAACCAACCCTTATCGTTTCTAGTTTCTGTGAATATTCGTAATTTTCTTCAGAATTATTTTCTTTAATTAAATCTTCCACATCGCCTAATATGGCATTGATCTCCATTGTTATTTTGTTTAAGCTTATGGATCTTTCAGATTCACTAAATACATTATCAAATTCTTGATCGCAGGATTGTAAAAATACATTAATCTTTAAATCACGGGATTCGGTAACTTCAACTTCAATTTCAATATCGGTACCTTTAATAAGATCATCTTCCAAATCTTTTCCCGAAATCTCTATATAGCCAATACTTAATCCAGAACTTGGCAACCCTCTGGACTTTCCTTCTATGATATTGATGATTAGATTAGATTTTGATTGCTTTAAAATAGATTTAGATGCCGTTTTATACATCTTTTTCTTTAATGGTAAAATACTGCCTTTGGCAAAAATCTTTTCTAATCGTGTTGTAGAAGCATCTATATCATCCACCTCCATACAAATATCGTTTGGCAATGGTTGTCCCTGCACATTATAACTCCCTTGGTTAATCGCTACAGCGTCCAAAATTTTCACAACATCTAAAGCGTTGTTTAAAAATTGGATTTTAAACTGGTTTAATCGCCCTTCTAACAGCGGTACAAACTCCGAAAAACCAGTATTTTCTATAGTTTTAACACCAGAATCGTAGCCTCCATCTTTTCTCATTATTCTGTAATTACTAGCTGTACCTTCGTTAATTTTTCCAGTAATTAGTTCTTCTAAATCTCTTGTGTTTTGTTCATAAAACAACTTAACATCAAGTGTAGTTTCTTGCTTTACTTGTGGTTGTTCTACTTTTTCCTCTTCTAAAATAGTTGAAGGTTTAGAACCTGCATAATAAGCTGCACCATGTACTACTGCCGATGTAGGATCTATAGTTGAGTTTACCTCTACGCCTATAGCCTCCGATATCCTTTTTTTAATTAATGGCACATAGGTACTACCGCCTATTAAAACAATACGTTCTATTTGCGAGTTAAGTAATTGATTGTTTTTTATAACATCTTGTATAAAGACAATGGTTTCTTCTACTTTAGGCGTTATCAATGCCTCAAAGTGTTCACGCTTTACAATAAACTGCTCGTAAAAGTTATCGCCATTAATATCTATATCCAGTTCTATTTCGGTCTCTTTGTAGTGCGATAATTCTTTTTTAGCTTCTTCTGCTATTTTAAGCAACTCAAAATAGAGGCCTTTAAATTGTGTATCCTTGGATTTTAAGTCTTTCCATAGATTGGTGAGTGACAACTTTTCTTCTATAAAAGGTACGATTAAGTGTTCTACTATTAAGTTATCAAAATCGGCACCTCCTAAGTAATTATCACCTAAATTATCGATTACTTTAAGCGCTCTGTCATCAACCTCAACCAGCGCCACATCAAAAGTACCTCCTCCAAAATCATAAACGATCCAATTTTGCTGTTTTTCTACTTCAATATTAGCTGTATTGGCGAATGCCAAACACGCAGCTATAGGCTCCTGGAGTAAGACAACTTCTTTAAATCCTGCCATATAACCTGCTTTTTTTGTGGCGTTAGACTGTATGGTATCAAAAGACGCAGGAATGGTAATAACTACTGAATGAAATTCTTCATCGTCACTAACAAAATTCTTTAACTCCTTTAGTATTAAGGACGATAATTCTATTGGTGATATATCTCTATGTATTGAGGGTACAAAATAAGTATCTTGTGTTCCCATTTTTCTTTTAAAAAGCATGCATATATTTTCTGCATCTTTCTCTAAATAATCAAGTGCTTTATCTCCAATAACTGTTCTATTGCCGCGAAAAGCAATACAGGATGGCAATGTCTGTTTTAAGCCTAAAGGGTTATTATATATCTTTACATTTCCTGCATCGTACTTAGCAATCAAACTATTAGTAGTCCCTAAATCTATAGCAAAATTTATCGTTTTCATTTTAGCTTATTCTACAATTACAATTCCTTTTTGAAGTAGTGTTGTTTCTTCGTTTTCAACCTGATAAATCACTGGCTTTAATACTTTAGTAATTTTAGACGATTTGCTTAAACTTCCTAAAACATTTGCTTCAACATCTGTCATCTCATTACGATAAGACTGCCCTATAGGATTAACTATTTGAAAGCCCATTTCCTCAAATTCGTGATAAATGCGTTCTATGTAGCGTTTAGCACTCGTGTTTTCCTCTTTTTTTAACTTTAAATCCAGAGCAAATACCTGATTGATAATCTCGGTCATAATTGAAAATTAAATTGAAATTTAAATATACAAATATTTGTTATAGCTAAACAATCTCAGCAACTACAAACGTGCTACCGCCTACAAATATAAAATCTTCTTTAGACGCTTTTTTAAGTGCTGCTTTATAAGCATTCTCTACTGATGGGTAAACGCTCCCATTTAAATCGTGAGGACTTAAAGCTTCCTTTAGTTTATGAGCATCTAATCCTCGAGGAATATTTGGCTTACAGAAGTAGTATTCCGCTTCTTTTGGTAAAACACCAACAATAGTTTTTAAATCCTTATCGTTTACCACTCCAAAAACAATATGTAAGGCATTAAAAGTTTCATTAGCAATTTGCTCCATAACATAAATTAAACCTTCTTTGTTATGTCCTGTATCGCAAACCGCTTTAGGGGAACTATTTAAAACCTGCCAACGGCCTAATAGTCCTGTGTTTTCAACCACTTTAGTTAAGCCTCTCTTAACATGTAACTCTAACATATCAAAGCCTTTTTTTCGTAATTCTTTTAGGGTTAAAAGGGCTGTTTTAATATTTTTACTTTGGTAAGACCCCACCAAATCCGACGTGTAATTGGTAACAATTTCTTTGTCGGCATATCTTATTTTTGCTTTATGCTTTTTAGCAAAGGCATTAAAAACTGGCTGTGTTTCTTCTTGTGTTTCCCCTATAATTACAGGTACATTAGGTTTTATAATCCCTGCTTTTTCCGAAGCTATTTCGGGAAGTGTTGTCCCTAAAAATTGTGTATGATCTAAACCTATATTTGTAATTACCGAAACCTCTGGCGTGATAATATTTGTAGAGTCTAACCGCCCTCCCAAACCAACTTCTATAACAGCGATATCTACGTTTTCTTCTGAAAAGTATGTAAAAGCCATACCCACCGTCATTTCAAAAAAAGACAGTTGATTTGCTTCAAAAAACATCTTGTTTTTAGCTATAAAATTGATAACAAATGCCTCCAAAACAGGTTCACCATTAATACGGATGCGCTCTCTAAAGTCTTTTAAATGAGGGGATGTATACAAGCCTACTTTATAGCCTGCCTCCTGTAATACAGATGCTATCATATGGCTGGTAGAGCCTTTGCCGTTAGTACCAGCGACATGTACAGCCTTAAATTTTTTCTCTGGAGATTTAAGGTGTTTGGCTAATTTTAAAGTATTAGATAAATCTTTTTTTAAGGCCGTTTGTCCTTGGCGTTGATACATTGGTAGTTGAGAAAACATCCAATTAACTGTATCCTGATATGTCATGTATTATTGACTTAATTTGAAGTTAACACTAACAAAACCTATCTGCTTTGTAGGTGCTTTAGAATCGGAAGGCCATTTGTGAGACATTGCTATTTTTTTTGCAGGCTCTAGTAAACATTTTGCGGTGTTTGTAGTACCTCTTACACCTGGAACAGCTTCTACTACATTACCAGATTTGTTAACTACAATCTTAACGATCACCATCCCAGATTCATTACAATCTTGTTTTAATCTTTTAAAAGACGCACGTCCACGACCATTTAAACCATAACCTACACCGCCACTGCCGCTTCCTTTGCCTCCAAAATAACTTGGTGCATAGGGATCTCCATCTAGTTGCCCTTTATCTCCTGCTCTATTATCATTACCTTCTCCTCCTGTTGCGCCATCCGATTTACTAACACCTCCAATTAAAGCATCTAAGCGTTTCTTTTTCGCTTCCTGCTCGCGCTTAATTTTTGCTTTGCGCTCTGCCTCTGCTTTTTCTTTTGCAACACGTTCTGCTTCTGCCTTAGCTTTAGCATCTTCTAATGCTTTTTTTGCTTTAGCTTCGGCTTGTTTTTGCTTTTTAATGGCGATAGCCTCCGAATTATCTTCGGTTAAAACCTCTTCTTTTGTTTGCGCTGTTTTTGTTGGTTGTGCTTCTGCTGTTTCCTCTGGTTGTTCTTGAGGCTGTTCTTCTACCACTCGAGGCTCAGACTTAATGGGTTGCTTAGGCTGTACTTTACCACTTCCAAAATTTGAAGTTCCAAAATTTACAGCAACACCATACTCATCTGGTGGATCTTTATAGGGTGGACCAACCACAAATAACAGCAACAAAACAATAATCGCTATTAAAGCTGTTATTTTTGCTGAATTTTTTTCGTGTTTGGTTTCTAGGTATTTCATAATAAACTTGTCTCAATTTTTATTCCAAAGACAACTTTTAAACCTTTTAATTTGGTTTTACTGCTAAAATCACTTTAAATTTATTTCTATTAGCGATATCCATAACTTTAACAACATTTTCTACTGGTACCGATTTCTCTGCTCTTAAAACAATAGTAGGCTTATTTTCCCCAGATAACGCTGCTAATAATTCGTTTTCTAAAACACTTACACCTACTCTTTTTTGATCTATATAATACGTTAAGTTCTTTTTTATGCTTACTGCAACCGATTGTTTATTCTCGGTCTTTCCACTAGCCTTTGGTAATAAAATATCAATAGCATTAGTAGTCACCAAAGTAGATGCCAACATAAAAAATATGAGTAACAGGAATACAATATCTGTCATTGAAGACATATTGAATTCTGGTGTTACTTTATTTCGTCCTCTTAAATTCATATTATGTAGGCTCGTTTAAGTGATCTAAAAACTCCAAAGAATTTGCTTCCATTTGGTATACCACTTTATCGGTTTTCACTACCAAATGATTATAAGCAATATAACCAACAATACCTACTATTAACCCAGCTACAGTAGTAGTCATAGCTGTATATAATCCATCTGCTAATAGTTTAATATCGATTTGCCCTCCTGAGTTTGCTATTTCAAAAATAGAAAGGATCATCCCTATTACGGTTCCAAGGAATCCTATCATAGGAGCTGCACCAGAAATTGTTGCTAATACGCTCACGTTTTTTTCTAAACCATAAACTTCAAGCCTACCTGCATTTTCTATAGCAGTATTTATATCTGCTAATGGCTTTCCTATTCTTGAAATCCCTTTGCCAATTAATCTGGAAACTGGAGAATTTAATTGAGCACAAAGCATTTGAGCAGAATCTATTTTACCATTACTTACATGATCTTTTATTTGATTCATAAAATTTGCATCTATTTTTGATGCCGATTTTATAGCAAACAAACGCTCAAAATAAATATAAGTCGCTACAATAAGTAGTAAAAACAAAATAGCTATAATAACTTGTCCTGCTGTACCTCCACTACTAATTAGCTCAATGATTGATAGTGTTTTCTCAACAGATTCTCCCTCTGGTAATTCTGCTGCTTCTTGAATATTTGATATTAACATGTACTGTTTTTTACTTTATCTAAATTTAAATATAACGAAATTATATCATTAAAATTATGCTAAAACTAATTTTACCATAATATAGCCTAAACCTCCTAATACAATTGTGTAAGGCAATGCCATTTTTACCATTTTTCCGTAAGATAAATTAATTAAAGGCGCTAAAGACGATGTTAATAAGAATAAGAATGCTGCCTGACCATTTGGTGTAGCCACACTTGGTAAATTAGTTCCTGTATTAATGGCAATAGCAAGCTTTTCATAATGTTCTCTATCTATAACACCACTTTTAAATGCAGCTTGTACTTCACCTATATACACTGTTGCTACAAATACGTTATCACTTATTGCAGATAACACACCATTTGCCAGATAGAAAAGCCCTGGTTGTGATGCTGGATCTTGCTTTAAAGCCCAGTTAATTATTGGACTAAATAAATGCTGATCGTGGATCATAGCCACAATAACAAAAAATACAACTAGCAGCCCTGTAAATGGTAATGCTTCCTCAAAGGCATGCCCTAAACTATGCTCTTGTATAATCCCCATAAATGCCGTTTGAACAATTATAAGTGCTAAACCTATAAAACCCACTGGTGCAATATGCAATGCTAAACCTACAATTAATAATATCGCAGAAACAGCTTGAACAATTAAACCATACTTTTCTTTATCTGTACGCTTGTTATCTTCTTCTATGGTATAATTTTCTATTATTTCGGCAGCTTCTTCAGGTAGTTTAGCTCCAAAACCAAACCAGCCTGTAAATTCTAAAATTACTGTTGTAATTAAACCTGCTCCTAGCACAGGTAATGTAATAGGCGCCATTTGTAAAAAGAAATCAATAAAATCCCAGCCTAAACGTTCTCCTATTAATAAGTTTTGAGGCTCTCCTACTAACGTACAAACACCTCCTAAAGCCGTACCTACAACCCCATGCATAATTAAGCTTCTTAAAAAGCTTCGAAATTGTTCTAAGGTAGCTCCACTTAACTCCTTTTTGTCTTTAATACCATCTTTATCATAGTCTTTTTCACTAGAGTGTATCTTGTGATAAACACCATAAAACCCAACAGCTACACTTATTAATACTGCTGTTACTGTTAATGCATCTAGAAAGGCAGATAATACTGCTGCTAAAAACACAAATAATAATGACAAGACTAATTTTGATTTTATTCTTGTGAATACCTTACTAAAAATAAACATTAACAAAGGTTTCATAAAATAAATCCCAGCTACCATAAATACTAGTAGTAATACAACTTCTAGATTTTGATCTACTTCATGATACGCATTATGTGGCGTAGTTAAACCTAAAGCCATGACTTCTATTGCCAACAAACCTCCTGATTGTAAAGGATAGCATTTTAATGCCATTGCAAGCGTAAAAATAAACTCTCCAATAAATATCCAGGATGTTACTGTTTTTCCTAAAGCGAAGTATGAGAAAATATTAAAAATCAAGAAACCTATTATGGTAAACTTGAACCACTTAGGGCTATCCCCTAAAAAATGTTTTAACATAAGTAATGAATTTAATTAGTTGTTTTAAAGGCTGCATAAAAAGTCTTAACTCCTATGATGCGTTTTTTCATGTTAAATACCTGCTATTAAATAATAAAAGTTCTTATTTAAGCTATAGCATATATCATGAAAGCGAAGCAAATATAAAAAACAATAAAACCTTAACGTATTAAATTAGTATTATTTTTAAGGGAAGTAAACAATACCAGCGCTATGGTCTTTGATAGCTCCTGTAACGCTTTTTAATGTATTGACTTGATTTCTAAGTTTAAGTATCCCTAAGAAAGCAAATATTAAGGCCTCTTTATATTCTACAATAGCATTACTAGGTATCACAATAGTATTGGTCGTATAATATTGTATGCGATCCATTAAAAAGGTATTGTAAGCGCCTCCTCCTGTAACCAATACAGATGCCTTCTCTTGTGTATTTATTTCTTTTGAAATTTGAATAGCTATATGCTCAACACATGTTCTTAAAATAGTTTTGATCTCTAATTTATAACTATCTATTAAAGGAAAAATATATTTTCTCACCCATTCTAACCCTAATGATTTTGGGTGTTTTTGTTGATAAAAATCCAATGAATTTAAATCTTTAAGTAATGCTTTACTAACGCTACCTCCAGAAGCTATATGTCCTTTATCATCATAACCAAAACCTAACGATCTAACGTAGTAGTTTAAAACGATATTCACAGGACATATATCATAAGCAATTCTACAACCATTAATTTCTGTTGAAATATTTGCAAAGCCGCCTAGGTTGAGGCAAAATTCATATTTTGAAAATAAAAGTTCATCTCCTATTGGGACTAGTGGTGCACCTTGACCTCCTAACGCTACATCTTGGACTCTAAAATCGCAAACAACCGTTTTACCTAACAACTTAGAAAGCACTTGTTTGTTACCTATTTGATACGTCATTCTTTTTTCTGGCTCGTGAAGTGCGGTATGCCCATGAGAACAAATAGCATCAATAGTTTCTATGTTATATTTAGTTATAAAACTTTTAATCACGTTTACCAGATGTCTGGTGTAGTCCTCATCTATTTTTTTAAGTTTGTGAGTTGAATAGGTCACCAGGTTTTTAAGTACATCGCTCCAAACGTTATCATAACCAAAAGTTTCTTTATAAATAATCTCAAAACCCCAAGCCTTATCACAATTAAATCTAGCATAAACCACATCAATCCCATCTAAAGATGTTCCTGACATAACACCGATTACCAAATATTCACTTTTTATCATATTACGTAAAAATAACACTATCTATTAAAAAATTAGCACTAATAAAGCTATATTTGTAAGTATTGCATAATTAATTTTTTACTCAAATCTATGAATTTTAGTCTTTCTGAAGAACACATTATGATTCGTGAAGCTGCTAAAGATTTTGCACAAACCGAATTACTACCAGAAGTTATAGAACGTGATAACAAACAGCACTTTCCCGATACATTGGTTCAAAAAATGAGTCAGTTAGGGTTTATGGGTGTTATGGTAGATCCAAAATATGGCGGAAGCGGTATGGATACTATTTCGTATGTGCTCATTATGGAAGAATTATCTAAAATCGATGCCTCTGCTTCGGTTATTGTATCGGTAAATAACTCATTAGTTTGTTATGGTCTTGAAGCCTATGGCACAGAAGAGCAAAAACAAAAATATCTTACCAAATTAGCTACTGGAGAATATATTGGTGCTTTTTGCTTAAGCGAACCAGAAGCTGGAAGCGATGCGACGTCACAAAAAACAACTGCTATTGATAAAGGAGATCACTACGTAATTAATGGAACTAAAAACTGGATTACAAATGGAGGACGCGCCGATATTTATCTAGTAGTTGCTCAAACAGACCGAGACAAAGCCCATAAAGGCATTAATGTTTTTATTGTTGAAAAAGGCACACCTGGTTTTGATATTGGCCCTAAAGAAGACAAACTAGGCATTAGAGGTAGCGACACACACACCTTACAATTTAACGATGTAAAAGTTCCTAAGGAAAATAGAATTGGTGATGATGGGTTTGGATTTAAATTTGCAATGAAAACCCTATCTGGAGGTCGTATTGGTATTGCTGCGCAAGCTTTAGGTATTGCTCAAGGCGCTTACGAATTAGCTTTAAAATACTCCAAAGAACGAAAAGCTTTTGGCACCGAAATAAGCAATCACCAAGCCATAGCTTTTAAACTAGCCGATATGTATACAGAAATACAAGCTGCACGACACCTAGTTATGAAAGCTGCATGGGACAAAGACCAAGGTAAAAATTATGACACTTCTAGTGCTATGGCTAAACTGTACGCATCTAAAGTTGCTATGGAACAGACTGTTGAAGCTGTTCAAATTCATGGTGGTAATGGTTTTGTAAAAGAATACCATGTAGAACGTTTAATGCGAGATGCAAAAATCACTCAGATTTATGAAGGCACTTCAGAGATACAAAAAATTGTAATTTCAAGGAGTGTTTTGAGAGGTTAATTAGCAATTAGCAATTAGCAATTAGCAATTAGCAATTAGCAATTAGCAATTAGCAATTAGCAATTAGCAATTAGC
>CANMLX010000056.1 GCA_947498845.1 uncultured Flavobacteriaceae bacterium
TTAAAATACACCTTAAAGCTAGTAAGAATAAGTAACAATAGCAATGACTTTAATCCTATTGCATAATTCAGGTTTAACAAGAACTCTTTTGAAGTTGCGCTTCTAATGCAGTAAACTCAAATTTATTACCATCGAACAAGCCTTTATCACTTAATTTTAGAGACGGAATTACAAGCAACCCCATAAAAGACAGGGTCATGTAAGGGGCGTTTAAGGTACTCCCCAATTGTTTTGCCTTTTTATCCAGTTTGGCATATTGCTGCCCTATAGTTTCGGCATCTTTATCACTCATAATTCCTGCAACGGGAAGAGGTACTATGCTTTCTTCTGTATTTGATATAGCACAAATCCCTCCTTTATGTTCTATAATAAGGTTTACTGCTTTACAAATAGCTTCGTCTGAAACGCCTACAACTATAATATTATGAGAATCATGGCCTACCGATGATGCAATAGCGCCTTCCTTTAATCCTATATTTTTAATAAACGCTATGGCTGGTTTTGTATTGCTATAGCGATTAACCACAGCTATTTTTAAAACATCTTTTTCGATATTCGAAATAAGATTCCCCTCTTCAATCAATGCGGTTTCTATCAACTGGTTTGTTACCAATTGTCCCTCCAGCGCTTCAATTACTTTAATTTTTGTTGATGCGGTTTTAATTTTAAAGTCTATCGTTTTCTTTTTAGAACAGTTAAAATTATTCAAATTATCGAATTTCACTGCTGGCATTAATGATTTTGAACCATCGAACACCAATTTGCCATTAATATACGTTTGCAGTGTTTTAAAATGCTTTAAATCTTTAACGATAACAAAATCGGCTGCATCACCTGTTTTTAATAAACCTACATCTAAATTATAATGCTTAACGGGGTTAACACATGCAGCTTGTAATACTTTAAAAATGTCGATTCCTTTTGCCACAGCTCGTGCACACAGGGTATTAATATGTCCAAGTATTAAATCATCTGGATGTTTATCATCACTACAAAACATCATGTTTTTAAAATACTCAGGTAACAAATCGATAAGCGCTTCAAAATTTTTAGCAGCACTGCCCTCTCTTATCAATATTTTCATGCCTTTTTGAAGTTTCTCCAAGGCCTCATCGTATGTAAAACACTCATGATCTGTAGAAATGCCCGCATTAATATATTTGGTAAGATCATCGCCTCTTAAACCAGGGGCATGCCCATCAACTGGTTTATTATAATGTTTAGCCCACGCTATTTTTTTCATGACCTCATTATCATCGTAAATCACCCCCGGGTAATTCATCATTTCAGCTAAATACTTAATCTCTGTGTGTTCAAGAAGTACTTTTATATCATCTGAATTAATAACAGCTCCTGCCGATTCAAAATGAGTTGCTGGGACACATGATGGTGCTCCAAAATTGAACTTAAAAGGCACTTTCTTGCCATTTTCAATCATGAATTCTACGCCTTTTACTCCTAAAACATTAGCAATTTCATGAGGATCGGATACTGTTGCTACTGTACCGTGTTTTACTGCTATTCTTGCAAATTCAGATGGCACTAGCATAGAGCTTTCAATATGAATATGAGCATCTATAAACCCAGGCAAAATATAATGTTCAACATCATGATCTTTCTCAACAATAGATACAATTTTGCCATCCTTGAAACTAACTTCTCCTTTATAGATACGTTTGTTTTCTATATCTACAATGTTACCTTTTAATTGCTTCATTTTAGTTCTATTTTAAGAATAGTCGTTGTTTTATTTGTTACCTTAAATCGGTTATCTGCCCTTCTTCCAACAACCCAAACAATGTCCTCGCCAGAACACAATAGCCAAGTATTTTCTTTATCTAAAAGCGATAGTTTTTCATCTTTAAAATATTTACTCAACTTCTTTTTTTTTCCTTTCATTCCTAAGGGATAAAATACATCGCCTTCTTGTTTTTTTCTCAATATTAAAGGGTATTTCAATTTATCTTTATCTACATAGATAATATGATTTCCTTTTTCTGAAATAATGCTTGCTTCATTGAATTTTAATACTCCATAATCTCCATTAGTTTCAATAACTTCGTCTGCAATCAAAACATCATTTTGTTTTTTTTCACTATTGGAACTTAAAAATAAATAGCCCCTATCTTTAATTAATCTCCATGTTCCAAATTCAACAAATTTGCCTGATTGGGCTTTTAAAAGATGTGCAACATCATTCCACTCTTTGAAGCCATATTCATTTAAAAATTGATACAAATATGCTTTTGGATTTCGATATATTTCAATTTTTGAAATATCAATCTTAAAACCTGTTGATGTCAACTGGACTACGCCTTTTCTAAATAAATCAGCCTTCTTATCTTCAATAATATCAGATGAATCCTTTAAATTATTGAGTGTACTTTGAAAACTTTGTAGTAAACTAGGGTTAATCTCTTTTAGTATAGGCACTACCTCGTGTCTTAACTTATTACGTAAGTATTTTACAGAACTATTACTACTATCTTCACGCCATTTTATATTGTTTTGAGTTGCATAAGTTTCAATCGCTTCTCTTGAAAACGGTAATAACGGACGTACAAAATTACCATTCACCTCTGGAATTCCTGTTAAGCCCTCTAAACCTGTTCCTCTGGTAAAATTAATTAAAAATGTTTCCAGATTATCATCGGCATGATGTGCTGTTAAAATATAATCGAATTTTAACTGTTCTGCCAACTCTGTAAACCAATTGTAACGTAATTCACGAGCTGCCATTTGTATGGACCGTTTATTTTTTTTGGCGTAATCTTTTGTGTCAAAATGCTGTACAAATGCTTCAATATCTAAATCTTCTGCTAAATTTAGTATAAAGGTTTCATCTGCATCGCTTTCGGTTCCTCTTAAATTAAAGTTACAATGTGCTAACGCTATATTAAATTGCAACTCATGACACAAATGTGTTAATACCACGCTATCTACACCTCCCGAAATGGCAATGAGTAGTTTGCTCTTTTTTAGGAAAGGTAGGTTTTCGGTGATATGGTTTTTGAAATTAGATAAAGGCATTAGGCATTAGTTTAAAAGATACTAGGCATTAGTTTGATAATTTAGCGATTAGAGCATTAAGCATTTTTTCAACTTCGGTAGATATAAATCTCTAATTTCTTTTAAATCGTCTTCACTAACAAACTCTAAATTAATGCCAATTTTTAGTTGTGTTTGCATTTTGTATAAAGAGCCTCTCGCAATTTGTAAAAACTTACAATAATCTTTGGAGTAATATCTTCCATAACCTTCAGCTATATTAGATGGTACAGAAACCGAACTTCTTTTGATTTGTGAAATTAATCCAAATTTTTCATCATCAGGAAATTGTTTTAACAGCTTATAGACTAAAGTCACCATAGCGACGGATTTTTGCCAAACAATTAAATCACGATAACTCTTCATCTCTCAAATTTACAACTTTTAACCCAGCACTTACACTTAATCCCTTATCCCTTTTAACTAATGCCTAATGCCTTTTCGCTATTGTCTTCTAATCCTCCAACACTTCCCGCATAGCTTTAGCCTTAACCAAACATTCTTCATATTCTTTTAAAGGGTCACTTTTTGCTGTAATAGCCCCTCCAACCGAATATGACACATATTGCTTGGTTTCATTATATAAAATACTCCTAATCACTACATTAAAATCAAAATCACCATTTGGTGTAAAGTAACCTACAGTTCCAGAATATAACCCACGTTTAGTTTCTTCAAGCTTTTCTATAATTTGCATAGCTGAAATCTTAGGTGCTCCCGTCATGCTTCCCATTGGAAATGTACTTTTGAGAATATCTACTGGGTGAGTATTAGAATCTATTTTTGAAGTCACTGTAGATATCATTTGATGTACCTGATCGAAGGTATAAATTTTACATAATTCCTCAACTTGTACACTCCCTTTCATCGCTGTTTTAGATAAATCGTTACGCACCAAATCAACAATCATAATATTTTCGCTACGTTCTTTCTCATCATTTAACAAATACGTCTTTAATTGATCATCTTCTTTCGTATCTAAAGAACGTTTTGCAGTGCCTTTTATAGGTTGTGAGATAATTTTACTTCCCTCCTTTTTTATATAACGTTCTGGTGATGCTGATAATAAATATTTGTCTTCACACTTAAAAAAAGTAGCGAAAGGAGGTTTAGAAATATCATTTAGCCTTAAATAAGTATCTAAAGGTTTTATAATTGTGTTTTCGGCATAAAATTCCTGACAAAAGTTAGCTTCGTAAATATCACCTCGGTGTATATGTGCTAGCATAGTATTCACTTTCTCAAAATAGGCATCTTTGTGTATACGCAATTTTATTTTTATGTCATTACAATAGCTAAAACAACGTTCGTAATTTGCGCTTTCAATAGTTTTTAAATCGTCTTCAATCTCATCGTCTACAGCTCTTAAATATTGAATTTCAATACTATTCCCTTTAATTAAAAATAGTTTTTTAGGCTGAAAAAAATAAAGTTCTGGAAATGCTAAACCATCAAAGTTTTGGGATATTAAATGCTCTACATCGTTTTTTAAATCGTAAGTTAGATATCCAAAAATCCAATCTTTTGTAGTTGTTTGATATTCCTTTAATTGATCGAAAGCATCAACATAGTCTGTTCGAATACTGGTAAAAGCATCTACTGCTAAAACAGCATCGTAATTGGAGTATGTTTGCTTATAGTTATTAGAATCTAACCAAACAACATCCTCAAACTGCTGCGCCCAAATTAATAGCTTATTTTTAAAATCTTCGGTATGGTCTACCGTATGGATCTGTAGTGTTCTCAATTGAAAAATATTGGTTACAAATTACTGAAATTTAAAGTTGATATAAAACAGAATCTATTCATATTTGTCTAATACCATTTATAGATTAGGGCTTCCTTTCATAAAATACTACGACTTGCCTCAAAACCCTAAAGTAACCCCATTAGTCCACAAGTTTATGCTCCTTATCCACAAACTATAATAACAAAAGATTAAAAATTGTATGTTTAACCTCATAATTAAATAAAATCTCCAATGAAAAAAGCACTACCAAACTTAGGCTGCCTATATATAATAGTATTGTTTTTTATATCTCCTAAGGCATTTGCTATAAATACAAACGCTCTTAAACATAACAGTGATAACATTTCTAATAGCGAATCTGCTATATCCCCACTGTTTCTTTTATCATTAAATACGTTTAATATAAATGCGCTTAATAAAAATGACCATACTATTGATTTTAAAATTTTAGAACCACAAACCACAAGAGATTTATCTATTTCTTATCGTTTTGTAGATACCAGTTTTGGTACTATTAAAGACTCTGGCGGTGCTGTAATTAATAGCCCACAATCGATTACTGCTGGTGATTATCAAATTATAATAAATACCAATGGAAGTGGTAGTTCTGCTTTAGTAATAGAACTCACAGACCTATTAACAGGCTATATCCAAGAAAAGGTGATTAAAGTAGCTTCTAGACAAACAAATTTCTTTCTTAAAGGAAGTGAGAAAGTGTATTTAAAAGCAGGAGATGATTTTGTTGATCCTGGCTTTATAGCAAACGATGCCGTTTTAGGAGATATATCTGGACAAGTCGTTATTGATAATGGTATTTTTGATAAAGATACTCCTGGAGAGTATGCTATAACTTATAAATTAGATATAAATGGTGAAACACTGTTTTTAAATAGAACACTTAATGTCTCAAATGGAGACGCTCCTGTAGAGCAAATAGATCTTTTTGTTTTTAGTATAGATCCTAATTTCGTTGAAATAGAAGTGAGATTATCACCAATAAACGCGAATCATGACGATGTTACTGTAGAACTTATAGACAGTTCTGGCTTTTCAACAGATATAACATCCTTTTATACAGCTACACCTTTTACAGGCCAAGCAACACAAAGAGCTTCATACATTCACTTACCTGGTTTGCTTCCTGATCTTTATAATATAATTGTTACTAGCGATTCTGGAATTTCTGAGGTAGTTACTGTACAGATTAATGAGCCTATTAATTCTATCACATTTAGTAATACTAAATCTCAAATTAAAATAGGTGAAAGCTTTGAATATGTTATCACCACTGACCCTCCTGGTTTAGAAGGTCAACTTTTTTATAGAATCGATGGCGATAATAACATTATACGTTTTAATAGCTTTACAAAAAAAATCACTGGTTTAGCACCTGGAAAAATAACACTTATTGCAGAGTCTGGGAATGGCGTATTGGATAGTTTTGAACTAGAAGTTTTAGATGAAATTAGTCCAGATGCTGTACAATCTATTGTTTTATCTCCAGATGTGGTCAATATAAAAACAAACAGAGAAACTATACTTTCTGCTACTGTTAGTCCTCAAACAGCTGTTGACAAAAGCTTAACTTGGAAAAGCAGTAATATTAATGTTGCCAGAGTTGACGATACTGGGAAAATATCTGGAGTAGGCGTTGGCACAGCAACTATGACCGCTACTTCTGTTTCTAATCCTAATATTACAGCTACAGCTACTGTTAATGTTACACTTCTGGAACCTACATCTGTTACTGTTACGCCTACCTCTTCAACATTAAATGTTGGCGAATTTGTTATACTAACTGGCACAGTTAACCCAACAGATACTGGTTTTAATAGTTTAAACTATAGCTCTAGTAATTCTAATATTGCTAAAGTAAATAGTGCTGGACGTGTTGATGCTTTGGCAGCAGGAACGGCCACTATAACGGTTTCTAATGCTTATAAGCCTAGTATAAATACTACTGTACAAATTACAATAAATAGTTCTAGTTCTAATATTAGCCCAACATCTGTAAAGATCACACCTATTAGTAGTAGTGACAAATTATTACCTTATGGTAGCACATTACAATTAAATGCAACGTTGTTACCAGATAATGCTACCAATAAGACTATTGTGTGGCGATCCAGAGACGAAAGTACTGCTAAAGTAAACGCTAATGGTTTGGTAACTCCTGTAAGACAAAGTGAAGTAGGCATCTTAGCCATTTCGGAAGAAGATAATACTATAAGAGATGAAATAATGATAAGAGTCTATGCCTATCCTGCTGTTTTAGAGGATAGTGATGGAGACTATTATAGTAAACCTAATGAAACCATAACAATTAGCGTATCTGGACAAAGCCAAATTGGCCAAGGAGGTAATGTTATAGTTGAAACAAGTGTAGATCGATTTAACAACATAAAGGATACTAAAACATTCCCTTATAATGGATTAGAATCTATATCTGGATCTTTTACATATCAACTTCCTGCAAATGGATTTTCTACATTTAGAGCTCGTATTGAACCTAATAGTTCAATACATAATGATAACGTTGAAATTAAAATTACAGGAGGAGATAAAACCTACACTAAAACATTATCTACCACTGGAACAACAAGTTTTCCTTAATTTTTAATATAAAACTAAAGTTAACATTAACATACAATATCAAAAAAATAAAATATAAACATTATGTTACGTATTCTAAAAATATTTATCCTGCTATTAGTATTTACTATACATACAACGGTAATAGGGCAAGTTGGTAATGCTACAACAACTCATACTAACACTCCTACAAACACTGTAAATACTAATGAATTATTACGTTACTCACTAAACATCTCTGCTACTATTCCTCAAACTATAATTAATAGTAATGGGTATGATATCGATTTTGGAGAAATTAAATTCCAAATTCATGAAGTAGACGCCACAGATGTAACTAATAATAATGATACTAGTAATCAAATATTAGTTACAGAAAGTAATACCAAGCAATTTAACAAAGGGAACTCTACGCTAATATTTGATATGAAAGCTCCTGCTATAGCAACTCAAGAATTATCTAGCAACCGAAAATATAGAGTGAGACTTATTAATACAGGAATAGGTAATGTTAATACATCTTTAAATGCCGCCGAAATAAACGTTTCAAACAATGCACTTTCTACACAAAAAATAAATAAAGAAGCGTTACATATTTATCCCAACCCAACATTTGATAAGGTTTTTATTTCTTTGCCTGTTAAAAACATAAAACTTCATAATATAGAAGGACGGTTTATTTTAGAGACAACTTCTTCTAATTTTTCTATAAAAAATCTTATATCTGGGCTTTATATTGCCACAATAGAAACTAAAAACGGATATATTTATAAACATAAACTTGTGAAACAATAATACTATACATCTACCATTATCTATTATAAATAGAAGCAAAGAGGTTTTCTCTTATTTTTTAAACGCTCATAATGGTATAATACCAATTCTTAAATGAATATACTGTAAAGTAAAATGATGAATTTTGGAATTATATGATACAGAAAAAATAAGCATAGCTGTAGCTACGGTCTTTTTTGTGTTGAAATAGAATTTCAAAAGGCACTTTTTAACTCAGTAAATTCATTTGGGAATTGGTATAAACTCTTTTCTTTCTTTAAATTCCAAAAATAGAAATGGCATTACACTTTTATTAATATATCTTTGCTTCTTATTAAATTAAATAAGTGACTTTTCAAGATTTAAATTTAAATACGCCGCTTTATAATGCCATAGACGATTTAGGGTTTACTACCCCTACACCTATTCAAGCTCAAGCATTTAATGTTGTAGCCTCTGGAAAAGATGTTGTGGGTATAGCACAAACAGGTACAGGAAAAACCTTTGCCTATATGTTGCCAATTCTAAGGCATTTAAAGTATTCTACTCAAGAAAATCCTAGAGTCCTTATTTTGGTACCTACTCGCGAGCTTGTTGTGCAGGTAGTAGATGAAATTGAAAAGTTGTCCAAATACATAAATAATCGTGTTTTAGGGGTTTATGGAGGGACTAATATTAATACTCAAAAACGCGCTATAGCCGAAGGTTTAGATATATTGGTAGCCACACCTGGAAGATTATACGATTTAGCTTTAAGCCACGTATTACAACTAAAATCTATACAGAAATTGGTTATAGATGAAGTAGATGTAATGCTAGATTTGGGCTTTAGGCATCAATTAATTAATATTTTTGATCTTTTACCAGAACGTAGGCAAAACATTATGTTTTCGGCTACCATGACTCAAGATGTTGATATATTGATTAATGACTTTTTTAAAAGCCCTGAACGTATTTCAATAGCGCTTTCTGGTACGCCATTAGATAATATTTCGCAACACCGTTACAATGTACCTAATTTTTATACCAAAGTAAATTTACTGGTACACCTATTACAAGATGAAAAACACTTTAATAAAGTACTCATTTTTGTAGCTTATAAACGCATGGCAGATCGTTTATTTGAGAAATTAGATGAATTTTTTAAAGAAGAATTATGTGTAATTCACTCTAATAAAACACAAAATTATCGCCTTAGGAGTATTGAACAGTTTAGAGAGGGACACAATCGTATATTAGTCGCTACAGATGTTATGGCTCGTGGTTTAGACATTGATAATGTCTCCCACGTTATAAATTTTGATACACCAGAGTATCCCGAAAATTATATGCACCGTATTGGTAGAACAGGTCGCGCAGAGCGCAAAGGTGAAACGCTTATTTTTTCAACCGAAAAAGAACAAGATCCCATAGAGCATATAGAAAGGTTAATGAAAATGGAAATTCCCATTTTACCCATCCCTGATTCTGTTACTATTTCTACCGAATTGATTGAAGAAGAACGGCCACAAATAAAAGAACGCAACAACCCTACAAAACGTCGTGAAGAAGATGCTCCTGGTCCTGCGTTTCATGAAAAGAAAGCAAAAAACCAAAAAGAAAACTTAGGTGGCTCTTACCGTAGAGAAATTGCTAAAAAGTATAAAAAACCTAAAACACGTGGGGATAAGAATTATAATAAACGCCATAAAAAAAAGTAAGCAGTTCTCTATTTTTTAGAAAACCTTACCTTATTAGACATTATGTTTTGCCCATTAATAGTAATCGTTTTTAAAGAACAATAAGCAAAAATAGAATCTTTGATTTGCGAATTATTAACCTCCAAATTATAACTAAGCTGTATTTTATTTACAGAATCTGATACTTTTTGAACTTCGCCAATTTGTTTAATTTCATTGACTTTAAAAGTAGCTGGTAAATTACCTGTTATTAAAGCTTGAGATGTATATTTTGTCAATTGCGCTTCAATATCGCTATTAAATTCTGGATGTTGCCTTTGGAGTTTAAGCAAATCAAAATATTCATTCAATTTTTGAATGGAAAGCGCTTTATAGTTATTAATTTTAGACGATTGTATTCCCCCACTTTCTTCAATAGCTTCTGCTTTGTAGTCAATATTCATAGATTTAGAAGACTTGCTGCTACAGGCCACCAAAAACAAAATCATTAATAAACACGTTAGCTGTCTCATTTCACTATAAATTTTAGTTTTACAATCTTTCCATTTCGCATCGTTTTATCTAAAATCTTTACTTGTTTAAGGTTTTGAGTAGGTATTGTTAATAAGCTAACAAACTCTTCTTTAGTAAACACCTCAACACCTATACTGCTATCAAACAGTTGGTATATTATAGCATTGTCTGCTATTAATTGTTCTAACTGGCTTTTGTGTTTTTTCCAATCCTTAACCTTTCCATTAGAATAGTAATGTAACATCAACGCATAGTCATCTGCCAGCAACCGTACTGTTTTGTTATTATTAGAATCAATATACCTAATAATAGTATCTGTTTTATGATATGGCGATTGCACCACAAACCGTATACGGTCTTTTTCTGTTTTGTATGTGAAACACCCTAAACTATCTGTTTTAAAATATAAAGGCGACTCATTATTCTGTAATACTTTAATATCTAATACTGTTCCTGTAATAGGTTGGTTTTTAATATCGTCTATAAAGCAAAAACTAAATTCGTTTTCTTTAGATAATGTAGCATAAAATAGCACTAAAACTAGTATTGGTAAAATGGTGTATAGATATAATTTCTTTGAGTTTTTTTTGGGAGTGGTATAGATAGTATCTGCCTTAAATGCTTGCCAATTATCAAACCCAACATATTGTGCCAATAAGTTGAGCATATCTATTCGAGGCAACTTTTCTACATCGTTTTTAAAATACGTGTAAAACCATTTTTCGCTTACTTTGGCTTTTACTTTATTAAAAAGATCTTCCTGAAACAAAACGATATCGTCTCCTTTCCAATCTTTAATCGATTTTGGAGCACTATAACCTTTTAAAAATGTTGTTGTAACAGCATTTTTTAATTGATTAAAGTAATATTGATCTTCTTTTTTCAAATATTTAATACACTGAAAAACAAATAACTAAATTTTGTAAATCATTTTACAATTAATATACAACCCTTTTACAACTTAAACTTAGACAACAAAACTAGGTTTGCGATATAATTCTTTAAAAATATAAAATTATGAAAGCAAATCTATTAAAAATCATATTTAAACTTGTATGGCTGTTATTATTAACTTTTTCAATGCTTGCGTGTAGCCAACATGCTCCTAAGCATGATGAAAACGTTAGTATTTCTAAAGTAGACCTTGATGAAACATCCGAGGCTGTTTCTTCCCAATCCCAAAAAGGCATCTCTAAAATTGGAGCAACAACGAATACTATTCCCCAAAATTTAAAAATCATTAAATCGGCTAAAACAAAGTATAAGGTAAAAAATGTAAAAGTAGCAACACAACAAATTAAACAAGTAGCCACTAAGTACGGCGCTTATATTTCGGATATGCGGTTTGAAAATAATCTTTATAAAAAAGAGAATCGTTTTACTATTAAAATCCCACAAATTCATTTTGATGCTATAATGGATTCTATTAGTAATTTTGTGGAGTTTATCGATTACGAAAACATTACGACTCAAGATGTCACCGAAGAATATGTTGATCTTGAATCTAGATTAAAAACCAAACTGGAAGTTAAAGAACGTTATGAAGGCATATTACGTAAAAAAGCCATTACTGTAGAAGACATTTTAAATACCGAAGATAAAATTAGAATTATTCAAGAAGAAATTGAAGCTGCCCAAGGCAAATTAAAGTATTTGAGTAATAAAGTTGCTTTTAGCACCATACAAATTGATCTTTACGAAACGGTTGATTATCAAGACGAACCTGTTAGCTATAACAAAACATTTTGGACTAAAGCTAAAAATGCTCTTAAGTTTGGTTGGGAGTTTCTTGAAAGTTTATTAGTTGGTTTGTTACATATTTGGCCACTACTAATTGTTGGTACAATTTTAGTTATCGTTTTTAGAAAAAGAATACGAAAAAAATAAACAGTAAAACTGCTCTTTTCTTTTAACCTGAGTTCGACCTAAGAACACTATTTTTTAAAAAACAAACACCTTTATATCAGCAACTTAACTCAAGATAGTGTATTGTGTCACTCATGAGGCTATGAAAATGTATTAATTTCTAGATAAAAACCACTAAACACACCATCTTCTTCCTTAAATTACGATAAACTAGCCAGCTAGTCTATCGTAATTATAAGTTGAATCTAGCATGTTTATTGACTTTTATCTATGATTCTTAAATCGAAATCAGGTTTTAAGAGGAAAAGAGCAGTTGATTATTTATGGCTTTTGTAATGCTTTTAAAACAATGATGCCTATTCTTGGTAAAATAAACGTTAAAGCTCCAAAAACAGTAGTTAAAAAAGCGACTTTTAAACCAGCTGCCATCATTTCTTGACTTACACCTCCTAAAGATTCAATAGCATCAAAAGCGGTAATCATACCAATTGTGGAACCCAAAAACCCAATAACTAAGCCTAGCAGACTAGTATCTGAAGCTAAACTTGTCATTTTTTTTGACTTAACACTATCCTTTTTTAGGTTTAAAAATCCCATAACTATAAAGAACATTGCTAATAATAGACATATTAAGATAAGTGACATAAAAAAAGGACCTCCTTCATTAAATCTATCTGCAAAAACATTTAAAGCATAAACTGATAAAGCGAACATAATTATTTGATTTTTAATTAAACATATCACAAATCTAGACAGTAAATGAGCTGCTTAAGTTTAATTGCGACAAATAACCAATTTAATAATTAAAATTACACCAAGCCAAAACACATGCTAAATCGGTTATCCGTCTACAAATACAGTTAGGTGCAAAAAAATATACTAATATTGTAACTCATAGCTCAATATGTTAAGCACCAAATTCCTTTTAAAAAAAATAGTCCAGATCATTTTACACCTATTGTTTTGGTTCGCTGTACTAATGTTTTACACCTATTTTTTTGGATTTGATAGCAAGGATTTTAATTACGTTCTGTCTTTTTCTCTTTTTTTAATGCCTATTACTATTGCTACAACGTATGTGTTTATATATAAATTAATCCCAGAATTTCTTTTCACAAAACGCTATTTTAAATTTGGGTTTTACACATTCTGCGCTTTAATTATTTCTAGCTATCTCATAATATTATCGGTTTTTTATGGGCTGGTATACTTATCTAATTTTCAATATTCTAATATGGCTCCCATTAGCCGTAGCCTTTTATTTGTTGCTACAGCCGTATATTTGGTAGTTTTACTCGCCAGTGGTTACAAGCTGTTAAAACTTAACCTAAAGCATGCGCAAGAGACAAGCAATCTTGAAAACAAAATATTAGAAGCCCAACTAAAATTAAAAGAGCAAGAACTTAATTATTTAAAGATGCAGATTCATCCGCATTTCTTATTTAACACTTTAAATACCATGTATGGTTTTGCTTTAAAAAAGGCTAATGAAACCCCAGAAATGATTTTAAAGCTTTCTAATTTATTAGATTATTTACTTTATAAAGTAGATAAACCTTTTGTGCTATTAACAGATGAAACGAACCATATTAAAGATTATATTGAACTTGAAAAAATGCGCTTTAATAATAGTTTAAATATTGAATTTAATATGAAAAATATTTCTAAAAATACTAAAATTGCTCCCATGCTATTATTACCTTTTATTGAAAATAGCTTTAAACATGGGACATTAAAAAATGGTATTTTGAATATTATATCTAACCTAGATTGTCAAGAAGGGCAGATTCATTTTTATATTGAAAACACATACACTAACGACGAAAAATTAAAAACAGGTATTGGTTTAACCAATATAAAAAAACGATTGGACTTACTCTATAAAAATAAATACAACCTAAAAATAGATAACGAAAACAGCATTTTTAAGGTAAATTTATTACTTAATACCACCTAAATATTTGAATCAAGACAAACACATATCCTGCTTAATTATAGACGATGAAATCATAGCTCAAGAAATTATTGCTACACATCTATCTAAAATATCAAATATTAAAAAAGTTGATTGTTGTAATAATGCCATTGAAGGGTTTAACTTTTTACGTAACAACCATGTAGATTTATTGTTTTTAGATATTAACATGCCTGAAGTATCAGGTATTTCGTTTGCTAAATCTATTAGTAAAGACATTCAGGTAATTTTTACCACAGCCTACAGAGACTATGCTGTAGAAGGCTTTGAATTACAGGCCGTAGATTATCTTTTAAAACCCATTTCTTTTGATCGCTTACTTAAAGCAGTAAACAATTATTTTAATAGTTATAAGACTTTAAAGCCAGAACCAATTAATCCAAACGCTATCAATGAATTTATATTTGTACGGTCTGATAGGCGTATGATTAAGGTTGTTTTTAAATCCATTGTATATATTGAAAGCTACAGTGACTATTTAAAAATTCATTTAGACCATACTAACATTGTAACCAGAGAAACCATAAGTGCCATAGAAGCTAAGTTACCTCATAATTACTTTTTGAGAATTCACCGTTCCTATATTGTATCTTTAAAACATATTACTTCGTTTACAAATGAAACAATTACTATTGGTAAAACGTCATTAACACTAAGTAGAAGTTATAAAAAAGATGTTCTAAAAACTTTAGAGCAATTTCAATAAAAAAATCCCTTTTCAAATTAATGAAAAGGGATGTATAAAACTGTAGAGAGCTTTCGTTATACAGAAAAGTAACCAACCAAATTTTAACCCTAACTTAAAGTTAATCCCGTATACTTACTTGACTCTCTACAATATCTTTAATAGGCACAATTAATTTTCCTTTACCAGTTTTTAAGGTTACCGACATGCCTTCTATGGCTTCTACTTCGCCTTCTATGCCATTAAATTCTATTTTTTGACCTATTTCGTATGTTTTTCTTGCGTAAAATGTTTTTAACAATTCACCTACTATTCTTTGTGCTCCTAAACCAAAAGCTAAAGCAAATGCTACTAAAAAGGCTGCCAAAATCATAGTAATGTTACTCGTTATAATCTCTGTGTTTACACCTGCTTGATTAAGCGCAGTTATTGTTACAAATATTAATATGAGAAAGAACACCACCTGACTAATAATTTTAGCTCCAGATAAATTCATTGATTCAAAGAACGATTTCAAGCCTTTCTTGATAAGGTTTGCCAACAAAAGCCCTACAGTAAATATGACTAATGCTGTAAATAGTTGGGGTAAATACCCTAATAGTTCACTTATTTTTTGAGACACTATTTTTAAATTCATAATATCTAATGCCATCATTAGAATCATGATATATAGTATCCACTTTACAAAGCCTGAAACTATTTTTATAGTATCAAAACTTAACTTTTTACCTTCTACTATTTCTATTTCATTTAAAGCATCATCTAACTTATCTGCTTTGGCTAACTTTAATCCTTTTTTAATTAACCTAACAACCAATTTTGTAATAAGCCAACCAAAAATTAAAACTATAATAGTTCCCATTATATTAGGAAAAATGTTAGATATCTTAAGCCATATCTCTGATACAGACTCCATAGCTATATCTTTCCATTTTGTAGCTTCTTCCATTAGTTATTTTATTTTTAGTTAGGGTTTTGGTTATTTTCTTTTCTATTGCTTATAACTGTTTCAATGACATTTCCCATATTATAAGAGAACAACGCTGCTAAATCCATAATAAGTTTAGCCATAGCGATATCGCTCATAACCTTAGCCTTGAGTTCTTTAGGAACTTCTTTTAGCGGCATATCTATTTTCTTAAACGGATTCTCCATTAATTCAGGTTATTAGCGTAAACTTCTAACAGTTTATCTTTCGCTCTTTTAATTCTCATTTTTACGGCACTCTCCCCTATCCCTAAAACTGATTCTATTTCTTTAATGGTCAAGAAATCTTGATATTTAAGTAATAGTATCATTTTCTCATCTGGCGAAATTAGATTCATTGCTTTTTTAAGCTTATCTACTTTCATACTAAGAAAATCCTTATCGTCAATATCGTCTTCAGATATATTCTCTATATCTTTATAGTCAATAGATTGTTTCTCAATTTTTTTAGCTGCATTTCTGGTTACATAGTTTACACAATGATTATAAGTAAAAGCATATAACCATGTAGAAAACTTAGACTTTCCTTTAAAGCTTCCCAACTTAACAAAGAGCTTTAAAAACACATCTTGTGTTAAATCTTTTGCTTCATCTTCATCTTTTGCAAAACCAAAACATTTATTAAAAACTAATGTCGAATATCTATCGTAAAGCACTTCAAAAAGCAATGTATTATTGGTTTCTACAATGGCTTTTACTAAATCTTCATCAGTTTGCTTGTTACTATTTTTTACAGTTTCCAAATGTAGCCTACAGCTATTTTCATTAATTGATAACTATAAGACACAAGCAATTATAGAAAGTCACAAAAAAATATTTTTTTCTGTAAAAAAATTTTGATAAAGTGAAAGAGCTTCACTTTTCAGGCAAGAATTAAACTATGTTATATGATTAATCAAAGGTGTAAGATATATTTATAACCTCAGAGATTCTAAAATACCCAAAAGCATAATTATCTGGATGCGTTACATTTACACAATTTCCTTTTATGGGTGATGGTATTGTACCAAATGGATTCTCGCCATCTTCATACTGGGTAATTAAAATATCTAAATAATTAAAGTATTGCTCAGAAATACCATAAAAACTCATATTTGCTATATCTCCAGACTCAAACTCATCTTGATTAAGATCCTCGTCATCTTCTTTTTCAAAAAAGACCCGCATTCTATTGCCATCAATAAACCGATCTGGAATTACTAAAAGTTCTGGCAACAAATCTCCTGGTTCTTCAAAACGGAAAAAATAAAAGTTCTCTTCTCCAGCTATATCATAAAAAAAGATATTGGCTTCTAACGCTTCATCATTAAATCCGCCTTCTCTTGATTGACTTATTTCATCTACTTCTGGTACAGGCGTGAGTGTTTCTTGAGCTGTATATGTTTCACCTTTATAAATTATTTCTAAGGTATAGGATTGATTCATAACTGGAACGAAACTAGATGTAGTATACATACCATTACCTATATTTGTAAATACAAACTCCTCATTAGTTGTATTGTTTGTTACTTTAACAGCTGCTTCTGTTACTGGTAACTCCCCTAAATTATCAAAATAAGGTCTAGATTCACTTAATTTTATCGACTGCTCGTTGCCTGGTGTTCCTTTTTCTACATCAATAGAAGCTTCTACAACTAATCTTGGGGCAGCAACTGGGGTATCTACATCAACAATATCTGTACAGGATACACTAAAAGTTAAGAGCACTAAAAATAATATGTATAAATAAATGAATTTCATTTTTTTTAAAATTTAAAGTTATAAGATACTGAAGGTACTATCCCAAAAATAGCTGTTCTTGTAGCTTCATTTGCTCCTGTTTCTCTATTCTGCCCGAATGAAATCGATGCAGCATTTTTTCTATTATAAATATTGTAAATACCAAATACCCACTCCCCTTTCCAACGTTTATCTGGTTTTCTATTAGGAACATAAGTCGCCGATACATCAATACGATGGTAATCTGTAAGCCTATTCGCATTTCTATCTGAAAAATTAGCAATATTTAAACCTTCGTAAGTATATTGCCCGTCTGGATAAGTGACTGGACGTCCTGTTTGATAAATTAAGTTTGCGCCAAAATCCCATTTCTCATTTAATTTATAACTTCCTGTTACAGATACGTCATGAGTTCTATCATGTGAGGCATAATACCTATCGCCATTATTTATACCAGGGCCTCCAGATGCGCCTCCTAGAGTACGTTGTTCGGCTTTTGAAATGGTATAAGCCAACCACCCTGTAAAATCACCTTTATTTTTTTTTAGTAAAAATTCTAAGCCATAGGCTCTTACTTCTCCATTTAATATTTCTGTTTCTATGGTATTTTGTCCTATTAAATCTGAACCGTCGACATAGTCAATCCTATTATCTACTGTTTTATAATATGTCTCAATCTCTAATGAATACGTTTTATTATTTAAATTCCTAAAATATCCTAAAGCATACTGATTTGATAATTGCGGTTTTATAAAAGGCCCACTTGGTGTCCAAACATCCAATGGTGTAACAGAAACTGTATTGGATAGTAAATGAATGTACTGTGCTGTACGACTATACCCTGCTTTAATTGATGTATGATCCTTTAATTGATATGATAAGGCTATTCTAGGCTCTAAATTATTAAAACTGGTTATGGTTTTACCACTTTTATAATTTGTTTCTCCTATTGCAGTGCCTTCTTGATATAGCCCTAGAGTTTCATTATAAATTATAGGTAAATTATTTTCATACTCGGTTAAAGCTTGCCCGCCTAACCTTGAAAAAAGGCTATATCTTAATCCGTAAGTGGCAGTTAATTTATCGCTTATTTTATGTTCTGCGCTTACATATAAGCCATTTTCTAAAGCACGTTTTTTATCTAGCAATAACGCGTTTATAGATGATGTAACTCCTGTAGGGTTTATTTCTCCAGGATTAAATGTATAGTAAATACTGTTTATTCCAAATTTGAATTTTAAGGCATCACTTTCAAAGTAACTTAAATCGTATTTAACATTATAATTCCTTATTGAAGATACCCAATCAAACTCAAACGATTTAAAATCTAATAAATAATCGTACTTACTGTATATCAAGGACAGATTAGAAAACAAGCGATCGTTAAAAATATGATTCCATCTTAAATTACCAGAGGCATTACCATATTCGCTATTAAAATTACCTCCAAAATTAAATTTATCTCTACCAAAATACCCTGAAAGGTATAAACGGTTGCTAGCGTTTAAATTATAATTTGTTTTTAGATTTAAATCGTAAAAATTTGCAGCATTTTCTTCTCCAGCTGCTTGCAGAAATAAATGTGCATAAGACGCTCTACCTGCTACTAAAAAAGAGCCTTTATCTTTAAATGTGGGGCCTTCGGCAGAGAGCCTACTAGATATAACACCAATACCACCTTTTAATTGAAATTTTTTACTATTACCATCTTTTTGTCTTACATCTAATACTGAAGAAACACGACCGCCAAATCGTGCTGGAATACCTCCTCTATATAGCTTTACATCCTTAATAGCATCTGCATTGAATACCGAGAAAAATCCAAATAAATGTGATGAATTATAAATAATAGCTTCGTCTAAAAGCACTAAATTTTGGTCTACAGCGCCTCCCCTAACATTAAACCCAGCTGTACCTTCTGCACCACTAGTAACTCCTGGTAAGAGTTGTATGGATTTAATAATATCGGTCTCTCCTAAAACAACAGGCATTTTTTTTATAGTGCCTAATTTTAACTTTGAAACACTCATTTGCGGGGTTTTAATATCCAATTGTTCTGAAGTTTCTGCAACTACAACAACCTCATCTAATTTAGTTGACTCTGGAGTAATCTCAATAGCAATCTTTTGGTTGCTATTAAGGGTTATTTTTTTTGAGGCATTAGCGTATCCTACATAAGAAACCACTAAATTATAATCGCTTTCTGTAGCTGTTATGGAATAAAACCCATACTCATTAGTTATTGTTCCTATAGTTGTACCTTCTAGAAATACTGAGGCTCCAAAAACCGTTTCTCCGTTTTCTGAATCTTTAACTGTGCCGCTAATAGTGTATTTTGACTGACTTAAAACTGAAATAGAACAACACAGTATAAGTGTGAGACTCAGAAATTTTTGAAACATATAGCTATGGTGAATTTTTAATCAAAAGTATAAAATAAAATTATTTTGTTTATTTTTTTATTGAAAAAACTAAACATTTTATTATGAATAGCTATGTGATCGTTTAATATTAGAACTTTACTTGGCTTTAATTTTACTATAAATTTTACCTTTCCAGAATAATTTCTCGTTTAGCTCCAAAGTATTTTTAAAATTAAAATCAAATTCGGCTTTTATAATTCCTAGTTGAAACAATGTTTTATCAATTAAAATCTGCCCTCTTTCCATATAGAAAATATGATGTCCCAGACCTCTAATACTATTATAATCATTCCAAGCATAGCAATGCTCTTTATCTAACTTAATATGTAAGTGACTATATCCTGAAACATTGTTTATTGTTTCTCCTTTAATTTCGCCATTTTTCATTTTTTTAAATTCTATATAATCATAAGCAGTACTTTCATAAACATTTGCTTCGGATTTTATAGAATGAAATATATGCGTAGTGTCTACAATTTTGTAATATTGATGTAATGAGTCTTTAAATATTTCTCCACGTTCATCTTTCATTCCGTTTATAACTTCTTCGATGTCAAGAGGTACCATTCCTGTATCTAATCTCAATTCCCCATTTTGATTTCTGTATATACCATCACGATAACTCCATTTTTTATTAAACGAGAAATCTCCGGTTAGATTTTCAACCCATTGAATTTGAATGTTATTTTCAGAATTATTTTTTTTCACACTGGTTTTACAAGAGATAACAAGAAGTAATAAAAGTGAACTAATGGTATAATTAATTTTCATCTGGTTGATTTTCTGCGTGATGCACAACGTTAGTATATGAAAAGTAGGCGATTTCGAAGCACGCAACTTTCGGTTATTTACAAAGTTTGACACGAGCCCAAACCCTTGATTTTACTGCTATCTAGCCTATTTTTATATACATTGTTAGCATTTCGTATTTTATTTTTTTCGTTTATAATGTCTCTGCGATATTTGATTCAGAAATGTTTTTGTCCCAATCAGTTCGAAATTCAACTCCTTCGGTAATTCTCCAAATAGAGAAGAACCACCGCCCAATAAAATTGGAATAGTTGTCAGTACCATTTCATCAATCAGGTCTTCTTTTAAAAAATTCCTGATTGTTGTTCCTCCATCAATGTATAATTTTTCATATCCTTTTTCGTGAATTTGCTCTAAAATTTCCGTTAGAGTTCCATTGAGTAAAAAGGCTTTTTCTTTATGGGATTCAGGTATTTGCTTCAGTTTATTGCTCAACACAAAAACAGGTTTATTGTATGGCCAAGGAACATCAAATCCAAGTACAGTTTCAAATGTTGTTCGTCCCATAACGAGAGCGTCAATTCCATTACTGAATTCCACATATCCCATATCGTTATTGTCTGGATTAGGAATAGAATGCAACCAATCGACTCCTCCATTTTTGTTCGCTATATATCCGTCTAAACTTGTGGCGATAAATATGCTGTTTTTCTTATCCATTTGTTTTTTCGTGTTCTTTGTCAATATGAATGCTAACAAAATTATAAAAGCACTCGCCATGTTTTCTTAAAGATAAGCCAATATTTAATTTGCTTTGTATAAATAGTATAACTCATTCTATTGTAGTACTCACTTTTCTTTTTATTCTAACAAAAAAAACAACCTTTATTTAAAGGTTGCTTTTCAATATCTTAATTTTAGATTCCGCAAAAGCGGGATTTATTAAACCATCAAAACTTAGTGCGCTGCGCTTCTGCAATATTTTTACGTCTGTTAGTTATAAGATCCCGCAAAAGCGGGATTTGTTAAACCATCAAAACTTAGTGCGCTGCGCTTCTGCAATATTTTTACGTCTGTTAGTTATAAGATCCCGCAAAAGCGG
>CANMLX010000057.1 GCA_947498845.1 uncultured Flavobacteriaceae bacterium
CTGCCTACTGCCTACTGCCTACTGCCTACTGCCTACTGCCTACTGCCTACTGCCTACTGCCTACTGCCTACTGCCTAATAAAAACATCACAACTAACCTTCTAACCAAACCCATCAATCCTAAATGGCTATTGTACCTCAAGAATTTTAAACATATTATCCCTAAATGTCACCTCCTCTCCTACTGTTTTTCCCATAAGCAATAACCCAATAGGTGTAATTGGTGAAATAGCGTAAAACACCTCATTATGTATCTTTAATGCTCCGGTACTTATTGCTATAAAATAATTAGCATTGGTGGTATAAACAACGCTTCCTAAGCCAATACGTTTGGATACCTTTTCAAGGTTAATTTTAGATAATTGTTCCTTTACTTTGTGTATTTCTGCTAATTGCTGTCCTGCTTTTTCTCGTTCTAATTGTAACATGGCACGCCCCGTTTCGTGCTTATCCCCTGCACTACTTTTGGTTTCTGTAAGTAAGGCTTTCTGGATGTCTTTAATGGTATTGTTAACGGTATTAAATCGGTTATCAATAAATTCAAGGCATTGTTTATATAGCTGTTCTTTTAAAGTCATTTTTTATTTTTAAAATCTAAGGTACCAAATGCCTGCATTTGAGATACTATCCATTGTTTTCTTTTTTGAATATATGGCGTTGCTGGATTAGCACTATAATTTCTGGGGTTTGGTAAAATTGCTGCTATGGCAGCGGCCTCGTAAGACGATAGTTTAGAGGCTGTTTTATTAAACCAATACTGTGCAGCCGCTTCTACACCATAAATGCCTTTCCCCATTTCAATACTGTTTAAATAGACTTCCAAAATACGTTCTTTACCCCAAATGGTTTCGATTAAAAAGGTAAAATAGGCTTCCAAACCTTTTCGTAACCAACTACGTTCTGGCCATAAAAATATGTTTTTTGCGGTTTGTTGGCTTATGGTACTTCCGCCTCGTATTCGCTTTTTTGTTTTGTTATAGATATAGGCTTTTTCTATCGCATCGATATCAAAACCATTATGTGTTAAAAATTTTTGGTCTTCACTACACAGAACTGCCAATTGCATTTTAGGCGAAATTTTAGCCATAGGCACCCAATGGTGTTGCCATATTTTTGAGCTGTTTTCTGCTTTATTTTCAAAATACCGTAGCACCATAAGTGGTGTTACAGGTACGGGCACATACTTAAACAATACAACTAAACTAATAGATAATACAACACACCAAAACAGTAATTTTACTATAAAACGTAAGATTCTTTTCACTGGGAAAAGATACTATTTTAGGGCGAAATTTTTAGAAATTATGAGATTAAAACAAAAGAATAAAAATTGCTACAAATTTAAGCTTGACATACTAAATCGAACAAATCTGGAAAAATGATATAATATAAGTTAAAAGAGCATTGTAGTTCTATCCACTTGTAACCTTAACGCTTATACACCTCCCTAAACTGATAAAAAAACCGTTCTATCAAACGTAAATCTTCTGTGACGATTTCGGCAATACCGCGCATTTCTTGTTTAAAATCTATGATTTTATTATAGGAAGTAATAAGTGTTTTAGGTAGTTCAACATCAATAAGGTAAAACCCTTCTTTATCTGGAATAACGGACATATTTTTAACAGTTCCATTAAGGACTCCAAATTCGGCATCAGGATAGTTTTCAAGTTTAACCCGTTTTCTGCATTAGAAAGTTGTCATGAAGCTTGCAGATGCAAGAAATACTAGTGTTTTCTTAATTTCTGCATAGCACCGCTATGATGAAATTAAAAAACGCAGCGAAGCGTTAGTATTTGCAGTAGCTACAAGATGTAATAAACTTTCTATTGCATAAAGTGGGTTTAAATCCTTTTCCTTAAAGTCTAACTCGGTTTTATTGATCTCTTTTTGTTCTTGCAGACTTTTAAGGCGTCTTCTTAATTTGGCTATTATTTTTAAACAAGTAGGCCCACAATCTTTATGGTCAAACTGTTTATAATGAGGGAATTTTGGCATTAATTTCTAAAATAGACAAAAATAACTAAATCTACATACTAATAAAAAACTTAAATATATTACACAAAAAAACTATAGTAAATTAGTCCGTTAGACATTTTATTATGAGTTGCTTTTGATATTCTAAATCTTTTACAGAAAGTTTATTGAGTTTTCTTTCCAAATTTTCCATACAACTTAATTCAAAGAAATCCTTAATGATACCATGTTCTGTATGTAAATCTCGAGATGATGCATTAATTTCAAAATAAGGTATATCACCTCTTAGCATTTGTGTTACTTCATGTTCTAAAATAAGTCTCAAGTCTGATTTCTTAGGCACATTTTTAAAGGCGACAGATAAATAAGATCTTATTTTCTCTTTATAAAGTTTTTCGTCTTTTAATTGTTCTGGTGATGTCATATGATCTAATATTTTAGCATATACATTAGTTGCACGCCAAATATGACGAACAGAAACATTACCAAAATTATTTAATGGAGAATTTACAGATAATAATTCCTTTCTTTTGTTTAAAATTAATTTATAGCATTCACGAAAACCAATTAAAAAATTTTCCAGTTGATCTTCAACAAAAATTTTCTCTCCATTAAATTCTGGTATATTATTTTTAATAAAACTTTCTTTTATGAGTTTTGGTATTATTTTCCATTCATCCGAATATTTATTAACTCCTACTTTCTTGCATACATAGCTATATGTTTGTTTCTTAGAACCTAAGCCACACATCCCTGTAGGGAAAATATTTTTAGAACCTTTAGAAGGTAATAAAAAAGATGTTAAAACAGTATCTTCTTTATTATCAGAAT
The DNA here is from genome assembly GCA_947498845.1 of uncultured Flavobacteriaceae bacterium. Lineage (GTDB taxonomy): Bacteria > Bacteroidota > Bacteroidia > Flavobacteriales > Flavobacteriaceae > Jejuia. The sequence goes on from CANMLX010000057.1 coordinate 2,808, forward strand.
TGAAATATTTAAAAAAAGATGTGTACTTTCTACCTAATTTGGGTTGTATAATAGTTTCATGATCTATGAGTACAGGAGAATTATTATTTGCAACTATATTTTCAGCATGAAAATCTGTCCCATTTAACAAATATAAAATGCATAGTAAATAACCAGCTCTTCTGTAATAAATTTTTATATCATTTTCTGTTTTGCATATAGAGTGTTTTACAAACTCTTGCCAATGATAATTGTCCTTATTAATAACTTCATACTTATATTCTCCTAGTGATAAATAATTGTCTATCCACTCTAAAAAACAAAAAAAGGCATTTGAAATATTACCACTTGTAGGTTTAAAAACTATTTTAGTGTTATCCTTCAGTGTTATAATTGAAGTAGATTTGCCTCGATGAAAATCTCCTATTCCAATATCAATATCACTTATTTCAGTATTATGGTTTTTAAATAGATTAATATCCTTTAATAACAGTTCATTTATTTCATTGAAGTTTGAAAATATTTTGTCTTCTTCTAAGGGAAATTTATACTTTAATACAGGATACTTATTATAAATAGACTTTAAATTTATTTTTAATGCGCCTTTCCCATAAGCAGAAAAACTACGATTTGAATCTTTATTCTCATTAAAATAAGCTACAAAAGCCTTTTCATTTAAATTAACTAAAAAATCTTGAGCTTTGCTATGTAGTTTTTCCGAAAATGGATTTTTAATATTAATACTATTCATAAGTGTGTTTTTTCGAAGAAAATTTATTCAACAATTTTTAGAAGTCCCCCTCTCACGAGTCTTTTAGCTATTTTTAACTTGTTCTCTTCATTTACTTTAGGGATATCTTTCACGAAAAAATACTTAGTTTGAGACACGTATTCAAAAATGGAAGCTAACTGTATGGGGCCTTTAATTACATTCCCAGGAAAAACAATTCTACTAAAAGCACCTGATTTAATTACTTTAGGAGCCATATTATTTCTTTTAGTTAGTTTGTCATCCAGTGTTAAATGAGATATTTTATCTAATTGTTCGAAGTGACCATCAGATTTAGGTTGCACTTCATTTCTAAACTCTTCATCTACACTAAAGAATGTGTTGTCTAGGTTCTTTTTTTCAAAAATATGATGCAACCTATTTTTAAATTTAGATGATAAATATTCTATGAACTTATTTTTATCCTCATTTGTGAAGTTTAAAAAACCAACAGGCAATGATTTTCTGAGTTCAATATCGTTTTGAGCTAATGATTGAAATGACTTAGAAAAAAAATCAGCGTATTGGATTGGATACACTCCAATTGTTAAATGTAGAGAGGATTCATCACTTGTATAAGCTTCATGAGGCAAACCTCTTGGGACATACATTAGATCACCTGCTTTAACAGTGACTTCCTTTTTACCTGATAAATTTTCATTATTAAATATAGGTTGAAAACTATTCAATAATGGTGTTTTAAAGTTTGTATCATCATAAAAATTCCAATGTTTTTTTCCTGAAATTTGTAATACAAAAACATCATGAGTATCATAATGTGCAGAAAGCGCTTTTTGATTTGCAGGAGTTAAATAAGCATTTGCTAATACATTATGACTAAATTTATGTCTCATATTTTGAACCAAAATATTTATTGGCTCCCAATATTTATGTATTTCATTGATAACTAAGGTGTACCCATCTGTATAAGCAGCGTATAACTGATTTAAATTTAAATCCCCATTACTACTTTTGTATTTTGAAGACAACAAAGGCTGTTGGTTTTTAACCACTCTTAAATTGTCTTTTTGGGGTTTGCCATATTCTAATATTGTATCAAAGTTTTTAATAGAGAATAAACCCTTGTAAAAACTTGAATGCTTTCTATTCAAATAGTATAATTCTTTTTCCCAATTGCTATTAAAGAAATCAATTATATTATCATTAATGAATAAATCTTCAAAAGACCGAAGATGTGCTTTTTTAATATCTACCATATTTAATTTTTAAATTTGTATCTAAAAATTAAAAGATGCAGTATAAAACTTTATGTAAAAACAAATGTTAAAAAAGGTTGATGTATACTAAACATACAGAATCAGTTTTATTGCTTTTTTTTATTCAAAAAAAAAGAGACAAACATTAGTATAAAGCCTATAAATCCAAATATTCCAGAAACAGTATGTTTCTTAAAACTATATAAAACCATTGCTACAACTATTAATGCAATACCAATATTTCTTATGTTTTGAGCCATTTGTATAATTTTTTAGAAAAGTTAAAACAGATAATTAAAGAGTAAATATATTAATTAAATTCTGCCTATTTAAAATTAGTTTAATTACTACAATTCTTTTAAATTAGATATCTTAATTTTAGATGCTACTATTTTAAACTAAAGAGAAGAAAACAAATTTAATAAAATTATTTTTTGTTTTCTTCTTTTTGTGACATTCCCTATTAATCACTGTTAACTCCTATAACAACTCCAACTACAAAAGCCAACGCTATTAGCCCCCCAGTTACTAAATCTCCTCCTGATACTTGTTCTAACTGTTCATCGGTTAGTTCAAAATCATCTAAATTAAATTGCTGTGGGGGAATGTTTAAGAATATTTTATTATTATCTGTTTGATCTTCTACGATTATTTGTCTACCATTTGGTAGTTCAAATTTCTTACCTATTTCTTTACTAATAGTTTCTTTTGGATTAGTTACCAATTGGTTCTTAAATTCTGGATTATTCCAGGCTTTCTGTATAAGAGTTTTTAATAACTCTTCACCCTGTTTTTGTTCTTTTGTTATCATTTTTTGTTTTGTTTAAATATTATAATGCCTTCCCAACAGTGACTCCTGCTGCCAATGCTGTTACAATCCAGAATACAATTACCCCCCCTTCACCTCCAGCTACACATTCTAATTGCTCATCTGTAAGTTGAAAATCATCTATAGCTTGTGGTACTCTTGGTATATTTATATAAATTATAGACTCGTCTGTTTGATCTTCTACGACTAATTCTTGTTTTTCAGGAGCAATAAATTCTTTACCATACTCTTCACTTAAAACCTTTACTGGGTTTGCTATGTATTCTTTTTTAAATTCTGAGTCTTTCCAAGACTTTTGTGTAAGAGAGATTAATACTTCTTCTACTTTTTCTTGATGTTTTTGTGTTATCATTTTTTTATTTTTTAGTTTCAAAAATTTTATATGCTTAATAAAAAAACAGGTTTTATATTATAAAACTCTTAGGTAGAGTAGGGATCCATGGGTTAATGTCCTCGTTTAACAAACCTGAATTTCCTAATTGGCATCCGCCTGCTACAGCTTCTAATTGTTCTTCATTTAACTCAACATTATCATTTTTTACTGGTGGCGCTGAAATGTTTATGAATACTTTTTCTACAGACGATTGATCTCTTACCACTATTTTTTTTCCTTTAGGGAGGTTTACTTTTTTTCCTGTTAACTCTTCTATAGCAGCAACAGGGTTAGTGATTAATCGTTCTTTAAAATCAGTATCTTCCCATGCTTTACTTACTATTTCTGCATAAAATTTTTCTTGTGTAAATTCCATAATTGATATATTTAAATTATTAAAATAATTGTTTTAAAATAGTTAAAATTGGAACTGTAAGTGAAGTGTATGGCGGTTTAATAGTGCCTCCTGATACCATTTCTAATTGTTCTTCATTCAATTCTACATCTTCTGTTTTTTGTTCTGCGGGAATATTGATGTAAACTGTAGAAGCATCTGTTTGGTCTCTCACAACCAGAGCTTTACCCTTTGGTAATTCCATTTTTTTTCCAGTTAATTTCTCAATAGCCGCAACAGGGTTAGCTACTAATTCATTTTTAAAAGCTGAATCTTCCCATGCTTTAGTTATAATATCCTGCATTAATTTTTGTTCTTGTGTTATTTCCATTTTTTAAAGTTTTAATTTTCATTATGATGTAAATGTATCTGCATTGTAAATGACAAAAACGCCGAAATACCTTATAAAACTGTTTTTTAAAATAATTTAAATACACCCGTAACTGTAGCTAGAAACACCTCCCAGGTAAAACCATTGTTACCATCTCCTCCACCAGCTATAATTTCTAATTGCTCTTCACTCAATTCCATATCTTCCAGATTAGGTTCTGCTGGGATATTTAAATAAATAGTTGAAGTATCAGTTTGATCTTTTACAATCAATGTTTTGCCTTCTGGTAATTTTATAGCTTCTCCTGTTGCTTTTTTAATGGCATCAACAGGGTTATCGATTAACTCTTGTTTAAACGTATCATCATCCCATGCTTTAGTTATTATGGCTTGTAACACTTCCTGCGATTTTTTTTGTTGTTCTGTAAATTGCATAGATCTGTATTTTATTGTTTTTATATATTTTGAATATTTGCGTATTATTTATGGTGTAAATCTAGCTGTTTGTTTAATGATAAAAATGTCTAAAAAACTGATAAAACTGTTTTATTGTTTGCGTTGGAGAGCTATAGCTAAAGAAAATTAACAAATGAGAGTAATACTTCGATAAAATCTATTGAGGTATTACCTTTAACCTGCTATGATTTCTTGTTATTCTTCATTTAATACCCATCCATATCTGGGTCTTTAGGTAATGTTACAATTTGAAAATTCCAGAAAGGACCACCACCAGCAACAGCTTCTAACTGTTCTTCATTTAGTTCCATATCTTCTATATTTGGATCTGCTGGAATATTAATGTATACTACAGAATTATCCGTTTGATCTCTTACAATTAAAGTTTTGCCTTGAGGTAGTTTCAAACGCTCTCCAGTAGCTTTTTCAATAACATTAATGGGATCCGTTATTAATTCTTGTTTAAACACTTCATCATCCCATGCTTTAGTTATTATAGTTTGTAATAATTCTTGGGATTTTTTTTGTTGTTCTGTAAGTTTCATAAGTTCGGATTTTATTGTTTTTTGAGTATTGCTATGTTCTAAGTATTTACTTATTGTTTATAATGTAAATCTAGCGATCTGATTAACGATAAAAATGCCGAAAAAGCTGAAGAAACTGATTTGTTAAGTTTATGAGGATGTTTGCTTTAACTATAGGCGAAGAGTTTTGCTCTTAAAGCTAGAAAGAAGGGTTAAACCTTTTGTTGCCTTATAGTTTAGACTTTGTTAAATAAGTAACTTTAACTGTAGAGATCCCGATATAAATCGGGATTAGTTCAGCTAACTACTTTAAATGTGTTGCTCCGCAACTTTTTAAAGAAGAGCTTTACTAACAAAATACATATCTAATTCACCCTTGCCTTTAACCGCTATTTTACCTCGGTATTCAAAAGCTAAATCGTGTTCATCTTTTACCAATTGGTAAGTGTTACTACTAATATTTACCTTGCCTGTGACTCCATTACTTTCCATACGACTTGCCATATTTACAGTATCTCCCCAAATGTCGTATTGAAACTTTTTCACTCCTACAATACCTGCTACAATAGGACCAACATGAATACCAACACGCATATCAAAAGCGGGTTTCTTTCTCAAGGTGTTTTCTTGCTTTCGTTTTGCTATAAAAGTTTGCATATCTATGGCTGCCATAATAGTTTTTTTTGTAGCATGTGTATCTGGTTTTGGTAAACCTCCCGCAGCCATATAAGCATCACCTATGGTCTTAATTTTTTCGATTTGATACTGCTCTATAATGGCATCAAATGCTTTAAAACAAATATTAATTTCTTCAACCAACTCTTGAGGTGTTAAATGCGAAGCGGTTTCCGTAAACGACTTAAAATCGGTGAATAATATGGGCACAGTTTCAAAATCCTGTGCATCTACATAGCCTTTTTGTTTCAGTTCTTCGGCGACTTCCTCTGGTAAAATATTATGTAACAAGTGTTCTGATCGGTCTTTTTCAACTTGTAATCTTGCTTTAGATTTCTTGACAAATCTTAGTCGACTAAAAATGCCACCAGCTATAACCAAGGCAAAGCACCCTACTATAATAAAGATGTTACGTTGCTTTTCCTTTTTTTGAATTATTTTTTGATGTGCTAATTCTGCCTTACGCTCTTTTTCTGTATGGGCAATACTATCTAAAAGCATTTCTTTTTCAAACTGCATGTTTAGTACCTTATCTGAAGTTTGCTTTAGATTTAAACTATCTCTTAAAAGATACATCTGTTCATTGTATAGTAAAGCTTTTAATGGATTGTTTATGGATTTGTAGGTATTATAAAGACATTTGCAAGCTGCTTCTTCAATTGAAATAGCATGTAGTTGCCTAGCTATTAGTAAGCCATCATTACATTTACTAATGGCAGCGTTTTTTTTATTAAACTCTAAATAAACATGCCCTAAGGCTACTAATGATGTACTTTTTTGAAGATTGTTTTCTATAGCATTGGCAATTTCGACAGAACGATTCAAATAGTTTATGGCGTTTAATAGCTTGTTCTGGATTTTGTATAGTTCACCAATATTATAAAGCACCTCTGTTTGCACTTGTCTATTGTTAGAATTAGTAGCAAGTTTTAGTGACACATTAAAATATGACAGTGCTTTTTTGTAGTTTTTATCTTTTAAATAAACCCTACCTAAACTACTTTTTACAAGCGCTAAGGCATCATTATTTTTAGACTTTCCATGGCTTTTTTCTGCTTTTTCGTAATAAAGTTTTGCATTAACAAAATCGTTAAGCACATAATAAATATTACCTATGTTTTGGGTGGTTCCTGCTACTTGAGATTCATTGCGTAAGGTTTCATGAATTTTAATAGCAGCTTTGTAATAATCTATAGCTTTAGGATAATTGCCTAAAGAATAATAAATAGCACCAATATTATTTGTTGAAGATGCAATACCATTTTTAAAATCTGCCTTATTAAAAAATACCTTACTGCTTTGAAATGCTTTAAGAGCCTCTCGAAATTTACTTTTATAAAAATAAATTGTAGCAATTTGATTATAACTATCACCAATAGCTTTGTAATCTTTTAACTCACTAAAAATCACTAAACTCTGGTTCGCTAACGAAAGTGCTATATCATAGTCTCCATTTTTAAGGTGAATTTTACTTTTTGTTAATAAACTATCTGCTTTATTTTCAGCTTTGATTTGCCCATAAAGCAGAGGGGGTGTCATTATAAAAAAGAGAAGTATTACAAAACAATACTTCTCTTTAACTAATTTACACCTGTTAGTTATAGCAAACATTTCTAAATTTTAAATTACGCCTTTAAGAGGATCTGCAGCTGCCTGTAGAATAGCTCCTGGATTGACGCCACCAGCAACTATTTCTAACTGTTCTTCAGTCAATTCTACATCATCCATAGTCTGTTGCGCTGGAATATTAATGTAAACTGTAGATTGATCTGTTTGGTCTCTCGCTACTAACGTTTTCCCTTTGGGGATGTCTAATCGTTTTCCTGTTAATTTTTCAATGGCTTTTAATGGATTTTCTATCAAAGCAGTTTTAAACTCAGTATCTTCCCATGCTTTTTGCACAATAGTTTGAAATAATTTTTGTTCTTTTGTTAGCTTCATGATGTTGATTTTCTTTTCAATTAATACATATAAAATTACGTTTATGAGTAGGTAAAAAAATGCCAAAAACACTGAAAAAAATGCTAATTATGAAATATAAACTATTTAACTACAAAACCTTTAGTTGGAAAAAATATGCATTTGAGACCTTATCAATTTTTATAGCAGTTGTCTCAGCTTTTTCTTTAAATAACTGGAATCAAAACCGAAGAGAGGATAATGCTGAAAAAGAAATTGTAAAAGCTGTAAAATGGGCTGTTAAAAATGATTTGAGCACTATAAAATTCAATAAAGATGGATATGTCTTGGCAAAAAAATCTTGTTCTTATTTAAGAGATTTAATTGATAATAAACCCGTTAATCTAGATTCAGTAAATATCTACTATAACCAAATTTTTGCTACCTATCTGTTTTTGCCTAATAAAACAGGTTATGAAGGATTAGTTTCTAAAGGTTTAGATGTTATTAAAGATGATGGTTTTAGAATACGAATTACTTACTACTATAATTATTACTTTGATCAATTAACAAAACTTGAGGATCAAAGCCATTCTGAGCAGATGTATTTTGATATAAATAACATCTTACTAAAATACATGGAATTTAATGAAAAAGGAAAGTTGTCAAGTGTAAAACAACCTATTAACATTACAGAAGAAGAACGTAAAAAAATCTTTAGTTATCTATGGCGAATAGAAGCCAATCGCGATCTTAAAATCACTATTTATACAGGGCTTGAAGAACAAATTACCACCTTAAAAGAACAGGCAGAAAGTATACTTGAGAGTATGGAGTAATGATCATTCGGAGCTCACCATTTTTAGTGAATTCTTACTTAGAATAAACATTTTGAGTTATATATCTATATCTTAAAAACTTTTACTTCTATACTTTTCTAGTAATTTATCTAAACCTATAGATGAAGCCATAGTAAGCATATCTACCTCACAAATGCTTTTAATTCTATTTAATCGGTCTTGAGGTGTATTTATATTTCCTAAAACAGAATCAAAACTTATTATGGTGTCGCTTATGTTTTTTACTAATAGTTGTAATCCATTAAAAGCATCTTTGGAAAGTGGTATAGGTGCCTGATAATTTTCTAAGCGACCACCCCTTCTATAATTAGGATAGCCTTCCAATCCCATAAAACGTAAAAACCAATCTTTATTAAAGGTGCCTAATACTTTTGTAATGCCTGCATAGTCCGCAATAATTTCGTCATGCATATTATTGGCCATACAACCATAATGTTGTAGTGTAAACAGGTGCGCACATTCGTGTGCTCTTCTAATACTTAAGGATGATGATTGCCATTCTTTTTTAGACATGCCAAGGTCTTGACTACTTATTCCGCTGTAACCCTTAGTACTTAGTACGATAAGTCTATCCTTAAATAAATAAGGTTTGGGCTGTATATGTTTTTTAAAAGTTGAATTCCAATTTCCAAACGGATTACGTTTTAACCACTTCCTTCTAATCTTATGTATTCTATCCCAGTTATTAATGCCGTTAATGCATAAAGCTCCCATAGCATCAGGTAGTTGTTTAGGCTCATTTTTGTTAGATAATGCACAAATAATGGTATTAAAATCCTTATCATCTGGGGCTATAATAACAGGAATCTTATCCGTTATCTCGCAGTCATAAAGTTCCAAAGCAATGGCATCAGGGTTACATAATTCTAAAGCTTCATTACTTTGTTTTTGTTTGCCTCGTAATGTCACATTGTTATAATCTTCTGTTTTTGAGATGCCTTTTTTTACAGGAAACTGTAATTGTACCAAATACTTTTTTAAGGTATTAAAACAGCCTATTTTTTGAGATTCCTGATCATAGGCTTCCCAGGTTTTTATGAATTCAGTAGTATTAGATACAGGTTTTTGCTTACTGTCAATGAATTTGTTTTGAGTATACACCATTAATTCATCAATAGCGTTTTCGCATGAAACAAATTGCTTTAAAAATAAACGTTTTTGGTTATTATTCATTTTAAAAGATTTTTTGGTAAATAGCGTGAGTTCGATTAATAATTTATTGAAAATTAAAATTTTGCATGTTCATAAGAAGTGTTGTTCATTCTGAGACTATCGATAACGAAATATGTTTTGTTTGAAGCTATAAGCGTAGCTTTTGAGGAAGCATCTCAAAATTATGAGATTTCTCATCACTCGTGCCTCGTCTATCGAAATAACAAGGCGCTATATTTTAGCTACTTGCATTTTGTTGAGTATTTGTATTTTAGAAACTCACGTTAAATAAAAAATGACATATCGAATTAATCCATAACAGAACATCCAATATGTGTTTTGATTTGAAAGGGTATCAATGAAGCTTGCCGATATATTTTAAAACGTCTAATTTTCAAAGTCTTCGACTGCGCTCAGACTGACATATACAATAAACTTTACGCTATTTGTCGTTTAGCCAAACTTGTAAATACCCCATTTTTCTCCATAAGTTCTTTGTAAGTACCCGATTCTACAATGCTCCCCTTATCTAATACATAAATGCGATCTGCATTTTTAACAGTGCTTAACCGATGCGCTATAACAATTCTGGTAGCTTGTAATTTATCTAAGCTTTCTGAAACTATATTTTGGGTTCTATTATCTAAAGCACTGGTGGCTTCATCCATAAATAATAATCTTGGTTTATGTACAATGGCACGGGCAATCATTAAACGTTGGCGTTGTCCGCCAGAAAATGTTCCAGCCCCTTCGCTAATAACAGTGTGCATTTCCATAGGCATTTGTTTAATATCGTCTTCCATACCAGCCATACTAGCAGCTTCCCAGGCATCTTCGAGAGTGAGTTCTGAGTTACCAACAATATTCTTGTAAATACTGCCAGACATTAATGCCCCATGTTGAAGTACAACACCAATTTGCCTGCGTACCAAATCTTTATTCATAGAATCAAACGCATCATCATCATAATAAATAGAGCCATTTTCTGGCGCTTCAAAACCTAATAGTAATCGCATTATGGTTGATTTTCCTGAACCAGAAGTACCTACAAAGGCTACCATTTCACCTCGATTAATTTTAAAGGAGACATCATTTAAAACCAGTGGCTGCTCTTCATGATATCTAAATGATACCGAATTCATTTCTATGTCTCCTACTAATTCTCCTGGGTCTGCACTTTGTTCTGAAGATTCTGGTGTTTCTTCTAAAATAGGCTTTACTCTTTCGTAAAGTGTAATCATGTTTAACGATGTTATTAATGCCATACTCATCTTTAAACAATCTCTTAAAAACTGATTGAAAGCACTAATAAATGCCATAAAGGCTCCTACAGAAATCATAGTGCTTGCCGTAGTAGCCTTGCTTACAGTGTAGTAAATAAAAACAAAGAAGAGTATACTTGTAAATAAGGGATAGGATCTATTAAACACTTCTACAAAATTTTGATAACTCCCAGAATGAAACCCTAATCGTTTCAGTTTTGAAAATTTATCAGCCCAAAGTGCAAACACTCTTTTTTCGCCTCCTGTAATTCTTATTTTAGAAATCCCTGATAAAAATTCAAAAAGAAACCCTTGTAAATCACCTTGAACATCTGAAATCTGCCTGTCGTATTTTAACTTTAACCAACCTATAATTGAAATAAATACAACAGCAAGAACAGCCAATGCTACACCAATCCAAGCCAAACTAGATTCGTAATAAAACAGAAGTACTAAGTTAACAAATGAAAATGCACCACTTAAAACTGCTGTCATCACAGTGCTAGAGAGAATTTGACGTATACCATTAATGCTTAAAGCTCTATTAGTAAGATCTCCTGCCGAAAACCTTTTGTAAAATGTAACGGGTAATCGCAATAAATGATCCATAACCCCTGCTTGCATATTTATACTGGATTTTGTCTCTACCCTAAGTTGTAATACCCCTTGCACTAATTGTAACCCAGCAGTTACCAAACTAAGAACGAGCATAATGGCAAAGACTTCAAAATGCAATGATGTATCTGCTGTTGGGATGACATCATCAAACATAACGCCTGACAGCACTGGGACTAACAATCCTATTAAACTTCCCGAAAAAGCAGCTAAAATTAAATATTTGGCATCTTTTTTTATGCCCTGAAACGCAAATTTTGCAATTTTTTTTACTGAAGTCATCGTATCATTAAACCCATAAAAAAACATATAACTAATAGGTTCTAGTTGTTCTGCAATGTCATGATTTACTTTTTGTGCTTCCCCTGTAGAAACATCTTTTAAAAGGTAAGTGTTAGATGTACTTTGTATGAGTGCAACAGGTCTTTTATCTGCTTTGTAAAAGGTTAATAAATGCCCGTTTTCTTCTTTCCACCAAGCCCCTCTAAGAATTATTTTTCTAACTCTAACTTTTGATGTTTGTGCAATAGCATATAATTGATTAGTCGTACTATTGTTATACGATTCCATATACTTAGGCGCTTCAAATTTAAACCCAACAGCAGTTCCAATAAGTTTACAAGTGGCAAATAACGCACTATTTATACCATTTTCATTAGGTGATAAGATTAAAGCGTTGTCTTTTTTACCTGAGACAATAGTTCGTAATTGGTGAAGTGTTTTTGTTAAATGAGATGTTTCTGAAGTTACTTTGTCAAATATTTGGTGCTGCTCTTCTTTAATCCCTAATTCGTAAGTCTCAATGAGTTTTGTATATAAATGCTCTTGCAAATCATTGAGTGCTAGCATAAAATAAATGTCGTCTTTAAGGGCTTCTTTTGTGCTTACTATTTTTAGTTCCGCATCATCTAGAGCACTAATCCATAAATTATTCGAAACTGCAAAAGGATAATTTAATTTTTGTTTTGAATCCGCAATCAGATTATTGTTAGCATATTTAGAGACTTCTCCTTGGTTTACCTTACACCATACTAACCCTTTAAAAGGATATGCTATTCCCTCTTTTTTTAATGGAGTGGTTTCTGTAGGTTTTAGTGCTATATATAGTCTTGGAGTAATAACCTGTTTTATAGCCTGTACCGTTTTTAAAACCCATGTATCGATCATGCTTTTTAAAAAAAGATGATCAATATCCAATAGTCTGTTTTTATTTATAGCTACTAAAGATGCACCTTTACTAACCAGAATGAGTCTAATTTTATCTTTTGCTTTAGGAGCTATTAAACTAAATAATAATTCTCCTGATGTTGCGCTACACAAATACTTTAATGCGCTTGAATATTCCCCATACTCATCCACTTCGGCATAAAAAACAGCTACTTCTCCCAAAGTTATCATCCAAAACCGATCGTGTTCATTAAGTACTAAAGATTGATTAACATCTAATTTTATTTTTGTATTCTCAAACATAGCTCCACTTATTTTGAATCAATTAATTTGGCATAAGCCCTATTATGACGCATTAGTTCTAGATGCGTACCACGCTCCACAATTTTCCCAAATTCCATAACTATAATTTCGTCACAATCCATAATGGTACTTAATCTATGTGCTACGATCAAACATGTACAACCACGTTTTTTGATATTGTCCATGACTGTTTTTTCGGATTTAGGATCTAAAGCACTTGTAGCTTCGTCCATAATTAATAGAGTAGGGTTTAGTGCCAATGCTCTGGCTATCTCTAAGCGTTGGCGTTGACCGCCACTAAAATTAGTACCACGTTCTAAAACCTGGCTGTCATAAGCATTCGCTCTGGCGGCTACTACATCATGAATAGCGGCATCTCGGGCAGATTGAATGATATGCTTTTCGGGTATTTTAGAATCCCAAAATGCTATATTGTCTTGAATAGATCCTTTAAACATTAAAACGTCCTGATCTATCACGGCAACAGACGCCGTAATAACAGGTCTTGGAATATCTTTTCTCAATCTACCATCAAATCGTATGTCTCCTTCCCAAGGTTCATACAATCCAGAAGCTAATCTTGCTACCGTAGATTTACCACTACCAGAACCTCCCACAAGAGCAACTCTACTACCTGGTTTTAGGCTTAAGCTAAAGTCTTCAATTAATGCAGGCATTGTAGAGTTATAACCAAAGGTGACGTGTTTCATTTCAAAGTGCCCTGTTAGTTTATTTAGTGTTTGATAATTTTCAATGCTTTCTTCCTCTTTTTTATCAAACTCTCCAGATAACTCATAATTTAGAACATCGTCAATACGCCCCATGTCACCTTCGGTTTCTTGAATTAGTCTCCCCACACTTACCAATTGATTTACGGGTCCCATAAAATTGTTCATGAGGTATAAAAACGCCACTAGCATCCCTAAAGTCATTTGTCCGTCCATAACACGCATAGCTCCTGTACCCAAAACAATAGTTGTAGTTAAGGACATTAATAGCGGTGGTATTATATTTAAACGTGTGGTTAACCAACCTAACTCTTGTTGTGCATTCATTACTTTTGCCAAATAACCTGTCCAGGTTGTAAAAAAATCATTTTCTCTACCTGAAGCTTTTAAGGTTTCAATCATGCTTATTCCAGAGGTTGTTGTGCCAAGTAGTTTACCGTTTTCATTCATAAACCGTCGGTTACCATCTTTGCGGGCTCTGGAAACAAACTGTAATGCCACAATATTTAAGGCGGCCATAACAATACCAATTAGTGTTAAAACAACATCATAAGAAAACATTAATAAGGCGTAGAAAATAACGACAATTATATTTAAAGCAGCATTGGCTAAATCGCCACTTAATAATTTTGCTACTTTATCATTTAAGGACACTCTATTACCTATTTCGCCACTGTAACGCTGTGTGAAAAATGCAATAGGCAAATGAAATACATGCCATAAAAATTTACTGGATGTAGTTAGAGCCAGTTTTGTTTCTAATCGTAACAAATAATATTGTTGCAAGTAGACTAATATGGCATTGACCGCTAAAACACCACCCATAATTAGTAATAAAGGCATGATAAATTCTGAGATACCATTTACTAGATACTTATCAATGAATATTTTTGTAAACGATGGTATTACAAGACCAGGGATCACTAAAAAAAGGCTTGTTAAAATAATATAGACTATACTTAGTCTTGAGTGTTTTACTCTTGAAGTAAGCGCACTCAATAATCCTTTTTTCTCATTCCCTTTTTCAAAATTTTCTCCAGGTTTAAATGTTAGCACCACGCCTGTAAATGCATCGTCAAACTCCTGATGACTTACATGATATCTTCCCTGAGCTGGGTCACTTAAATACACCTTGTTTTTTGTGAATCCTTCTAAAACCAAAAAGTGATTAAAGTTCCAAAATATAATGGCAGGCATTTCTATCTGCATTAATTTTTCAATAGATTTAGCATATCCTTTTGCTTCTAATCCATATTCCCTTGCTGCTTTTAAAATATTTGTAGCCTTTAATCCATCTCTTGAAACACCACAGGATATCCTTAGCTTTTCTAATGGTACAAACTTACTATAATAGCCAAGAATAATACTTAATGCTGCGGCACCACATTCTACAGCCTCCATCTGTAAAATGGTAGGTGTTTTTACTGGTCGTGCTTGCTTTTCTATAATTGGTTCAGGTTTTTTGCTCATAATGTCTAAATGTTAATACAAGTCAAAAAATTTCTTTAAAGCAGGAATAACTATAGCTGCTGGAGGTTCATTTTTTACTGTTATTTTTCCCATGCAGGACGTGCCTTCGTTAATGGCAATTTCTGGTCCTTTGGCTGATGTCCAACTAAAACCACTAAACGCTTCTTTGTCTTCTTCAAATTCAACATAAACCTCAAAAAGGGCACCGATGGCTAATAACCCAGACACGAGTTGATCGTTTTTTACAGTCATCATCATACCTTTTTGGGTAATCGGAAAGTCCGAAACATAGGTCACTTTCCCTTTCATAAAACCATATTCCTGTGGTTGAACAGTCGAGGGTACAACAAGGGCTTCCATACCTTCTTTAATTTTTTTACCGTCCTGAGAAGGGATGTATAATACACCTCTCAACTTTCCGTTATCTGCAATGCTATGGTGATTTTTTAACTTAAATAACGGTGTGCCTTGCCCCACAACTATACCCGCTTCAGATAGTACTTCTACTACTTCTCCTGCATAAGTACTTCTTATATTGGTTTGTATATCGTAACGTTCTTTTAAATGTTCCAAACGCCTTTCAGCTTCAGCGATACGTTGTTTGCTTACATTAATTTTTTGTTGTAAATCAAAACCAATATTTAGTTTTTGGCTGGACGTTTGTACCATTTGGCTTTTTAAACGCGCAATAGCGTTTTTAGTAGCATCTATTTGTTGCTTGGTATTTACGAGTTGTGCATTGGTAATTAATCCCTGTTTTAGCAAGTTTTCTTCTGTAGCTAATTGCGTTTTTAAAAACCCTAATGTTTTGTTCTCAGATTGTATTTGAAGTTCTATACTGGCTCTTTGCTGTTGTATTAACTCACCTTGTAAGCGTGTGTCTTGATTTCCAAAAGATAGTAAACGTTGTAGGTCATATTCTCGTTCTTTTAATGAAGCTTTTACTTCTTCAATTTGTTGGAATAGTTCTGGTTGTTCTATAGTTGCAATAATAGCACCTTCTGCTACTTTATCCCCTATAGTAACATTTAAATGTATTAATTGTCCCTGCGATGTAGCCACTACTTCATGAATTTCCCCGCCTAACAAAACACCTACTACATTAAGTTTGGTTTTTACATTGCCAAAAAACGACCAGGCTATACCAGTACCCATGGCTATGGTTATCGTAAGTAAAGCAATCCAGCCTTTGGGACTCGTCACTTTTATGAGTTGATCTAATTTTTCTGGAGTAGATAATTTTTCTAATGCTGCTTTTCTAAAAAATCCTGCCGCCATGATGCTATATTTTAGTTTGTTTTATACTTTTTAGTTTGGGATAGTGAAGAATAATGCTTTTTCCATAATACTATCCTTGTATTTATTGACTAGCAATGTTCCTGTTTCGTACCTTAGATTTACAATGGCTAGAGCAAACTGTTGCTGCGCTTGTAGGTATTCTAATTCTGCAAAGGTTAATCGTTCCTGAAATTGAATAAGGTTTAATAAAATAGTCATGCCATTTTTAAACTTTATTTGCTCATTGTTATAGACTTTTTGGTAAAACTGTAACGCTATTTTTGCTTTTTCTAAAACCTGAACACTATTGCTTAAATTATTAATTGCAATAGATACATTTAAGTTTATATGTCGTTGTAAATTAGCAGTGGTGATCTGTTGTCCTTTTAAGGCGGTTTTATTCTGAATAAAGTTGCCTTTTGCAAGATTATTATCAAGGGGGAACGAGAAATTTAGGTTTAGGCCATAACCAACGTTTCTGCCTTCGTTTCTTGAAAATGTTGCTAAAGCTCTATCTAAACCATTCCCCATATTCATCCCGCCATAATTTATAAAACCCGTAAGATCTAACTGGGGCTTTTTAGTGTTTTGAGCAAATTTTAATTGTAGTTCCAGTGCTTCTTGTGTTTTCTCCGCCGCTTCAATATCGGCTCTGTTTTTTTGAGCTATTTCTAAGAACCTAGCTTCATTAATACCTTTAGTATATCCAGACGTCGCTATTGTTGGGAATTCATCCAGCGGATTACCTATGTATTTACTTTTGTCCTTACTTAAACCAATAGAGCGACCCAAATTTAGTTTTGCAGTGTAAAGAAGTTGTTGAGCGACTTTTGTTTGACGTTCCTGATTTGCTAAATCCGCCTGAACCTGCGCCAAATCTCCAAAAGGTCTTTTATCAGCTTTTACCAAGGCTTGAGTGATTTCTAAAACACGTCTTACTCTGTCCTCATTCTCTTTATAAATTTCCAGACTTTTATAAGATGTTAGGTATTGCCAATAGGCAGAACTCATTTGTAATACTTCAAATGAATTTGCAAATACAGCATTACTATCTGTACTTTCTAAGTTTAATTTTGATGCCTGTTCTAACGCTGTTACTATTGTTTTTCCGCTTCCTCTTAATAAAGGTAGGGTTAGCGACAATGTACTTGAAATGGTATGATCTTCTACATAAGTCCCTACATTTAGGTTAAATCTATTAAAAGGAAAATTATCACTGCCCATGATATAGTCCATACTTAAATTAGCAGTAAGGCTAGACCGAAATGTTTTTTGCAACCCAATTGAAGTGCTAGTACTTCTCGACTGCAACTGGTCATTAATAAATTCGTTTCTTGGATCTGCTTCAAACAGATTTAAGGTATTACGCCTTAGCGATACCCCTGAAGTTAACTGGTAATCGAAAGTGCTTTTCTGTATCTTAAAATTACCTTCTGCATTAGAAATGGTTAACAAATTTTGTTTTACAATAGGGCTTTCGATAAGTGTGATTTTAGATAATGTCACCAAATCTACTGGCGTTGTTTTTTGACCAAACACATTACATAGTCCAAATTTTAGTAATACTATTAATGTAACAACTTTATACATCATCAAAAAGAGAGTTATACTTCAAAAAATTTTCGTAGTATTTGTCCAAATCTAGAACCAGCTTCAGAAATACCATCTAAAATGTTTTCGTCTATGGCATCGGCCTCTTCGGGACTACCATAGCCTAACTGATTTGTAGTTTGGCGTAACCTATTAGATAAAAACAATGAAATAGCGTAGTAAAAATTGGCCTTAAACTCTACATTATGTTTAAGCCTGGTATTGATTAATGCTCTTGATATTTTATATACTGCCGAAGGTTCTTTAGCAATAACAGATACAGAGGGTAAACGAGATTCTAAAAACGACATTTCACCAACAATTTCTCCAGCCCTTATATAGGTGATATGTTTTTGACTAGGCCCATCTGTTATAGATAATTGCCCGGATAATATGATATACAAATCCTCAATAGGTTCTCCTTTGCAGATTAACCGGTCTCCTGTTTCTAATTCTGATTTACTACCATTGTTAAGCATCCATTCGATATCCAGATCACTTAAATGCCCTAGTAAAAAAAGTACACGTTTCATAAGCTTTTGAGTTAAAATTATAGAGCTAAAGTATCTTTTGATCTTATTTTAAAACTGTCAATGATTCGGTTAAAAACGACGTTTTCCAAACAAAAGAAGCTGTCTAAAAAAACCTGTTTTTGTCAATCTGAACTCGTTTTAGGTTCTAATATGATTAGATAATCAATTATTTAAGGCTCTGAAATAAATTTAGAATGACAGATTTTAACCCGTTTTATGCATTAGAATAGATAAAAGGAGGGCTTAGATTTTTTATTTGGCTAAATAAGCCATCCATCC
>CANMLX010000058.1 GCA_947498845.1 uncultured Flavobacteriaceae bacterium
TTCAACACTTTAATTTACTAAATATTCTGCTTTTTTCATAGTTAAAAACTTGATTTCTTACGTCGAACTGACGTTAAGTTAAAAATTAAGCGTCTGTTTTTTGAGCGCTTAATTTTTTAAGTATTGCGCTATCATGGTGGCTTTATTAATAAAAAAAGGACATCTGAAATTGCCATAGAAGAGATTGGTAATGGGATTTGGGAAGTCTATTTTAGAACTGTATTTTTAGGTTTCTTTAATGGATAGCATCTTAAAAATAAACAACAATCAACAGGGTTAGAAATTAATTTAGTGAAAACCTTAATCTTTTAACTTGTGTAAGCCATGCCCCTTTACGAACATTGAAAATGAGAACATATTTAACAATTATAATTGCATTAATATTTAATTTGCTTTCTTTTGCTCAGACGAATAAAATAAATGGTAAAATTGATACAGTTAAAGGGGTAATTCCTGATAAAACAAATAATGAAACTTGGTGGAATGCACAAGCTTCGTGCAAAGACATTTTGAGTACTTATGCAAAAAAACCAAATAGTTTAGAGTTTATAAAATGTGAAAGGCTGGAAAATAGTCAAACGATAATAAAAGCGACCTATCGAGTAAAAGGAAAACAATCGAAGGAGATTGAAGATTTCTTGGTTGAAAATTACGGAATGGGCAAATTGAGCTGGACTTGTTGTGGATGGGATAACGCTGGAAAATACGGAAGATTTGAACATTCTGAATTTAAAAAAATTGACACGTATTGTTCTGCGATAATAAGTATGTATGCTTCGGGAGAAGTTGAAGATGAAGATGAACCAACTGGAATTAAATTAGAGACAGACAGAGATAAAATAGATTATTTCACTGTGATTGTAGAATTAGTAATTGTTTAAAAAACGACTATTGCCAACACGGTAAAAAAATAGTGTTTTTGGTGCTTAAACGAAATAAAATTACATTTATCTTTAGATTTACTGTAAAAGTAAATAATGATTTTTTTCTTTGTATGAATTAGAAAATTAAAGCACAGCCTAAGTTTACGGTTTCATTTAATAATGAAATAGAAAGGAAAAAAGGGTGTTTTATTGCAGTAAATTTAAAGTGTAAATGGTAGAATTGGTATAATATACAACAAACGTAAGCGGAAAGCATAAAATAGCACTCATGGATTCAAAAATAAAAGACCTCAAACCAAATGAACTTTTAGAATCTTTCATGAGCTTTGGCCCAAAACGTAATAATATATTTAAACAAGGTTACGAAGACTTCTATATTGCTAGTTTACAGGATTTAACCGAAATTTCTCAGCCACCTGTTCCTCCAGTAAAGGCAAAAACGCATTCACTCATTGTTTTAACAAGTGGTGTATTAGCAATGAAAGCTGGTTTTCATCCAATAAAAATTTATGAAAACGAATGTATTATCATTCCTGCAGGAAAGGTTTTTAGCCATAGTTTAGAAAATTTCGAAGAAGGAAAAGAAGGAGAAGGTTTTATTTGTGGATTTAGTGACGGTTTTTTAATTGGACATATTGGAAGCCGGGATTTATTGAATTCATTCGAATTTTTGACTGTTTGGGGAAATCCTATTATCAAACTCAAAAAACAATCGGCAAAATATTTAGTCCAGACATTACGTAGAATTCTGGATGAATACACAACTAATGGACTGCAAAATAAACTTTTCATTCAATCGCATCTTATCGCTACACTTTGCGATTTAAATAGCGATTATCAGCCACTTTCAAACCACAAAAATAAAACTGCGGTCAAATTAACCAATAGGTTTATAGAATTACTACACAAAAATATAACGACTAAACATCAGGTTTCTGGCTATGCTTCTATGCTTAATATTAGCCCTAATCATTTAAATAAAACAATTAAATTAATTACCCAGAAATCTCCTTCTGTTTGGATTAGAGAATCATTAATTAATGAAGCCAAAGTTTTACTCTTTCAAACAGACCTTTCTATACAAGAAATCGCTTTAGAATTGGGAATTGATGACCAATCTTATTTTACCCGTTTATTCAAAAAACAAGAAGGGATAACACCAATTGCTTATCGGGAAATGATTGATTTGTCCTAACATTAGATTGTTTCTTACTTAATCTCAACCATCTTTGGCCTCTATCTTTGTTGAAGCTTTGTAATCAAGGCAAACAACCATAGTGTTTTACACTAATTATAAATTATTAAAAAAATATAACAATGGTTCTTGTATTCAAAACCACAGTTGAGACCCATGAGGATGTTAAAAAATTAGAACCTAAATTTTATAATTTGTCCACAAGTCTAAAATGGAGTTTCGATTTGGAAGACTGCGATAACATCTTGAGAATCGAAGATTCCAATATCTCACCAACCACAATAATAGATGTATTGGTTGAGTCAGCTTTTGAGTGTCAAGAGTTAGAATAATAAAAGGAGTTAGAAAAAGAATTTTCGTCATGACAAAAATAAAAGCTGTTATTTGTACAAAATATGGTAATCCTAATGTTCTTAAGTTTAGTGAAGTAAACAAACCTATTCCTAAAAGCGATGAAGTATTGGTTAAAATACATGCAACAGCGGTAACTGCTAGTGATTGCCTAATTCGTGGATTAAACGTGCCAGGAGGTCACCAATTTCCAGTAAAACAGTTAATGAGATTTGGGATGCGATTGTTTATTGGGTTTACAAAACCAAGAAACCCTATACTTGGGTTGGTGTTTTCTGGTGTGATAGAGGCAACTGGTAAACATATAAAAACCTTTAAGGAAGGAGACGAAGTATTTGGGTTTACAGGAATTAGCAGAGGTGCTTATGCTGAGTATAAATGTGTATCTATCAAAGAAATTAAAGCAGGAGAAATGGCTTTAAAACCCAAAAATGCAAATCATCAGGAAGCTGTAGCAATAGTATATGGAGGGGTATTGGCCATTCATTTTATGAAAAATGCAGCCATAAAGAAAGGGCAAAAAGTTCTCATTTATGGTGCTTCGGGAGCTATTGGTACCATAGCCCTACAAATAGCCAAACACTATGGAGCAGAAGTTACTGCAGTTTGCAGCACGAAAAATTTTGAATTAGTAGCTTCACTTGGTTCTAATAAAATGATTGATTACACAAAAAAAGGTGCAGTTAACCAATTAGAACAATACCATTTTATACTTGATGCTGTTGGGAAAAATAAAACATCTAATTTAAAAGCGACATGTAAAGAATCACTTATGCAAAATGGAAAGTATGTATCGGTTGATGACGAATTTTTAAAAATTCAATCTCATTATTTACCTAAAATCCGAAGGCTTTTTGAAACAGAAACAATCCAAGCTGTTATTGACAAAACTTATCCATTAGAAAATACTGTTCAAGCCCATGAATATGTTGAAAAAGGGCATAAGAAAGGAAATGTTGTAATTAAAGTTGTGTAAATACATGATCGTATATAGTTCATAACTATTGGAGATGTGCCTTACTGCGTTTAGCCGAGACCGATGTATATCTTATAGGTAGAGAGATCACCGAAAATTTGGAGACTGTAGCTTGGCAAATTGAACAAAAGTTCCTTTATTTATTATTAATTTTGATTTAATTTAAAAATTAAAATAAAACAACCCACAACACGCTGTATAATTAATGCGTTGTGATGCTATTTGAAAATGGCCGTAACGAACGAGGAACATAGTCGAGAATTAACCGAACATTTTTTTAGAAATGAATATGGAAAAATGGTTTCTGTTATTACAAGATATATTGGGACGGAAAATGTACAAACTGCAGAAGATATTGTTCAAGAAACGTTATTAAAAGCAGTTGACTATTGGCAGCACAACGGGATACCAAAAAAACCGCAAGCTTGGTTATATGCAACAGCAAAAAATTTGACATTAAACATTCTAAAAAGAAAGAAACATCACGTTGAGTTTAAAAATCAAGTTAAAATAATTGAAAAAAATTCTCAGGAATTAGAAAAACTTCAGATTTCAGAAGAAAACATATCAGACGAACAACTAAAAATGATGTTCGTTTGTTGTCATTCTTCAATTTCCGAAAATTCGCAAATAGCACTCATTTTAAAAATCCTTTGTGGATTTAGTATATCCGAAATTGCAAATGCCTTTTTCACTTCAAAAGAAACGATTAACAAGCGTTTGGTGAGAGGGCGAAAACAATTGCGAACAAATCATGTGAGTTTTGAAATTCCAAAAAATCTTAGTGGAAATCTTCCGATTGTGCTCAAAACCATTTTTTTACTTTTTAACGAAGGTTACAGTCCTACACAAAAAAATGAACTGATAAGATACGATTTGTGCCTGGAAGCAATCCGGCTAACCGAAATTTTAGTGCAAAGTGATATAATTACAAAAAAAGCAGACTCTTACGCTCTTTTGGCTTTAATGTACTTTAATGCTTCTCGTTTTGATTCGCGAATGAATGCAACCAATTCAATTATTGAAATGGATAAACAAGACCGAAAAAATTGGAATCAAGAATTAATCAATAAAGGAATTCACAATCTTAATCAAGCGATTAACGAAAAGCAGGTTTCTATTTATCTAATTTTGGCAACCATATCTGCAAATCACTGTATAGCGCCAAGTTTTGAAAAAACAGATTGGAAAGAAATTTTATCACTTTATGACAATCTAATTGAGTTAGAAGATACACCAATCACGCGGTTAAATAGAAGTGTTGCGCTTTCCAAAGTAAAAGGGAACAGAAAAGCTATAATAGAATTGGAAAAACTCAAAAAAAAGACAGCGATTGACAAAAATCACCTTTTCCATTCAACTTTGGCAGAACTTTACAGATTAGAGAACGAAATCGAAAAAGCAAAAAACAGCTATAAAAAAGCAATTATATTGACTAAAAATGAGAGAGATATAAAATTACTTCAAAAAAAATTAATGGAAATTGTCCCTATTTAACAAACTCGATTGTTTTAAAGGTATAATCTTAATTAATATAAAATTTATGAAGAAAATTAGTATTGGCTTAATGGTCTTTATGGCTATGACAAGCAGTTTTGCACAATCTAACAGCAAAGCAGAAGTTAAGCAAGAGTTTATGTATTTCGTTTATTCGGATGGTAATCGTGTAACCGACCTTTCGTCCAAGAAGCAACAATTACATATTCAAAAAATTGGTGTATACATTGAAAATTTAGCAAAAACAGGGAAACTAAAGGATGCACAACCTTTAGAAATGCAAGGAACTAAAATATCAAGCAACAAAGGCGTTTTTAGCGAAACCCAGCTAAATAAAGACAAAAAAATTATCGCAGGATATTACCATATTTTAGCTGTTGATATGGACGAGGCGATAACCATAGCAAAAGCAGACCCAAGATTTGAGGAAGAAGGATGGGAAATTATAATCCGTCCAATTAAAAAAGTTAAAGGAATTAATAAAAACTGATTACAAAAAATATCAATTATGAAAGAATTTATGTTATTTATAAGAAGCGAAGGAAATCCAGTAGAGAACCTTTCGCCAGAGCAACAACAAGAACACGTTCAAAAAGTTGGCGGATTTATTAAAAAAATGGTTGGAGAAGGAAAAATGAAATCTGCTCAACCTTTGGAGATGCAAGGTAATATTTTATCCTTTGAGAATGGAAGTTTTACAGATGGGCCATTTAATGAGACCAAAGAAGTTATTTCGGGATATTATCATATTTTAGCTACCGATTTAAGTGAAGCGATTGGAATTGCAAAATCGGACCCAAGGTTTGAAGACGGAAAATGGCGAATAGAAGTTAGACCAATTATGAAAGTAGATGGAATTAATGAGTAATTTAACATTGAAATTGGTGTAAATACTAGAGAAGCAGCAGAGCGAAAAAGTTAGTGCCAACATTCATACATACTATCTATTCTAACTTTTGGAATTTAGATAATGCTATGCTAACGTCGATGATTAAATAAGATAAAAAAGAACTAACTTTAACCCATTGTGCATTTAGAAGCCGATACTATCTTAAGGTGCCAAGTTAGAGTGTCCCGAACTATTTCGAAGTTAAAATTCTAATTCGCGATACATTTTTTCTTTATTTCATTACAAAAAACCAATCTAATAGACAGAATTTTACTCTAAATTCACAACGGGTTAATTGCATTTTTTTATATTTTAAACATAATAAATTTACGTTATACCAGTTCTGATTTAAATTTACTCGATAATCGAGATTTAAATACTCCAAGGCTAGCCTCGAAATCAAAATGTTTTTTTAATGAATGTCTCGTGGGCTTGCCCCAAGGTAGTTTACTCATAAGAAAAACAATAGTTTTTTGGATTAGAGGATAAAGAAAATCTAATCATAGCAGTGCTACGGTTGTATTTTATTTTAAAATATTAGGCAAAAAGATGAAGCTTTATTGAGTAAATTTAAGTTGGAAATGGTATTAGTTGGAATCAAAAAAATATAGTGAATAGCTTAAAATTTTAAATCCGAAACATTTTACTGTTTCTTTGTAAAAGTACCAAACAGTATCTTTTATGAAAAAATCGGAGATAACACGACTTACAATTCTGCAAAAGGCGTTTGAACTAATTTATACCAATGGTTATCAGACAACAAGTATTGACGATATCATAGCTACAACACAGCTAACAAAAGGTGCTTTCTATTATCATTTTAAAACAAAAGACGAGATGGGACTTGCAATCATTAACGAAATCCTAAAGCCCTCACTTACAAAAAGTTTTATTGAATCACTAAAAAATGAACAAAACCCATTAGACGCTATTTATAACTTAATGGATAACCTTTTAATGAAAAATGCTTTTTTGAAAGTTGAATATGGTTGCCCAGCTTCAAACTTTACACAAGAAATGACTCCTTGGAATGAGAATTTTACAAAAGCATTAAACGAAATAACTAAGCAATGTACAAAAGTAATGATCACCACAATCGAGAAAGGAAAAGAAAATGGGTTTATTGGTAAAGAAGTTAATGCCAAACAAGTAACAATATTTGTAATGTCAAGCTATTGGGGTATACGTAATTTTGGAAAATTAGATAATAATAATAAAGCATATCTTCCTTATTTAAGACAACTCAAAATCTATTTAAACAGCTTGAAATAATTTTTTTGCTAAAAAACATACTAGTTAGTATGTTTTTTAACTTTGCTCAAAATATAAATATCAAAATAAAATGTATTCAACATTATTATCCATACACTCCTTAACACGTTGGCTTGTATTAGCTTTTTTACTGTATTCCATTTATCGAGCATTAATTGGTTACATAAAAGACAAAAAATTCACAAAAACCGATAATGCTTTTCGTCATTGGACAGCAACTCTTTTTCATATCCAATTAATGATTGGAATGGTGCTTTACACTCAAAGCCCTGTTGTAAAATACTTTTGGTTAAATACCAAAGCAGCTTTACAAATTTTAGAATTAACATTTTACGGTTTAATACATATTGTCTTAATGTTTATAGGGATTACAGTACTAACAATAGGCTCTGCAATAGCTAAAAGAGAACCAACAGATAAAGAGAAATTTAAGACCATGTTAGTTTGGTTTTCTATTGTCTTAATAATCATTTTTATAGCTATTCCCTGGCCATTTTCGCCATTATCAAACAGACCAAATTTTAGAATGTTTTAATCATGAAAAAGTATTTTACAACAACTATTGGACGCTTACGCCTTTTAGCCTTATTAGAAGGTATTTCATTAATTGCTCTTATTTTTATAGCCGTTCCTTTAAAGTATTTTTATAATAATCCTTCACTAACAAAAAAACTTGGACCAATTCATGGGGCATTATTCCTTTTGTTTGTTTTTAATGCATTACGTGTTGGGGTAGAGCAACAATGGAAATTCAAAAAAACAACCTGGAAGGTACTTATTGCTTGTTTCGTTCCATTCGGTACTTTTTATATTGACTATAAAATTCTTCGCAACATAAAAGCCGATAAAAGCTAACAATAATGATTTAGCCAAAAGGATATTGTAAAATAGACCATCAAAGTTTTTAAAGACTTTGGTTTTGAGTATGAAGAAGGCCCTTACTAAAAAGCAGCCAGTAACAATGCTATAAAAAAAACAGCGATTTGAGTACTTAAACAAAAATGTAATTTGTAAATTTAAAGTTAATTATGAGCCAAATAATTAACAAGTTAAAATTCGCTAATTTTTATCTATAAACTGGGAGCTATAAACACCAAAATATGATTGTTTAATGAATTGCTAAATAAAAAGGTTTGCTTTTATTAGCAAAAACCGTCAAATGTTTAGACTTAAATTTTAGTATTTATCTTAAAACAAAATATAAAATTACACCCTGTTTTAATCTAAAAAGCTAAGGTCTTTTTATATGTTACGTTTCGTATTCAAGACCGTTTAATATTAAAAAAAATATTATGAAGAAAATATATTATTTAATTTTTATCATGTCCTTTTTGTGTTGTAAACAACAAACTCAAAAAGAAGTAAATACAAAAAACACTACTATCAAAGAAAATTTAAAAACCATTCCAGATATGGATTATACAGTAAAAACGAGACCTATTCATGCTATAAAAACACAATTGTATAGATGGTATTCTTTTTACGAAAGAGAAATGACTAAAGCGCGCATCTCAAATCAATTAGAATTATTGAGTGATAGTATTGTAATTAACTCTATGGGGAAAACAGTAACAGGTAAAACAGATTACAGGAATATTTTACCTGCATATGCGGGGACAAAAAATGCGCATAATTTAATGTCTATAAAAATGGACAATTCTGCGGGGAAAATAAGTACACAGGCGAAAATCGTATTCCAAACCATCCGGCCAGATAGTACTCGTGCTCAAATGGAAATTGGTTATGATCTACTATCGACTGAATTTAATGGAAAAACCCCACCAAAATTTCATCAAATAACTATAAAACCTTTAGCTCAACAAGAATTTGGTTCGTTTTCAGATACCTATCCTAAAAATAGGCTATCTGCTTTAATGCACTATTGGTTATTAAATATAGAGCAAATGGATGGTGATGCAGAACCGTTTAAAAAATTACTTGCTAATAATTTTGAATTACATTTTTCAAAAGATAATGTGGTCACTAGTATAGATCAATTTGAAAAATGGGTTGCATACGCTGCCACTGCTGTAAGCGAAACGAATCACTTTCCTGAGAATTTCGAAGTAAAAATACTGGAAGATCATCTTTATGAAATGAATGTTGACTTTGTTTGGAGAGGAAAATCTCCTGATGGAAATAAATTACAGGCTATTACCCATCATAAATGGACAGTAGAAGATGATATGAATGCTCCTTTTGCTAAAATTCGAAAAATGGAAGTATCATACAAAATGCCTTTTTCACCATTAAATGAATAATTAAAAACATCTTAGAAATTAATTTAGTATAACCCTTAATTTTTAACTCGTGTAAACCATAGCCCTTGACAAACATTTAGTAAAGATTCTTAAATGACATTTTACGAAAAAGAACTTAATAGGATAAATAACGTTATTTACTCAAACAAAGAGCAAATAGAAACTGTTATTGGAGTTAAAAGTTATATTGACAATAACTATCATAATGATTTGAATTTGGACGTATTATCTCGTTTTTGCTTTGTATCCAAATATCATTTGTTGCGATTATTCAAAAAATATTACGGTCTTACTCCCAGACAATATTTAATAGACAAGAGAATTGAAAAATCTAAACAACTACTAACAAAAGGAACGTCGATAACAGAAACCTGTTTTGCTGTTGGCTTTGAAAGTTTAGGTTCGTTTAGCACTTTATTTAAATCCAAAACAGGAATGTCACCTGCTTTATTTAAAAAGGAGCAACTTTCAAGAAGTAAATTAGATTAAAAATTCTCAACTTTAGAGCTTTACTAAAAACATCAAAGATGAAAGTAACACTAATTAGTATTCCTGTTAGAGATCAAGAGAAAGCATTGAAATTTTATACAGAAAA
Source organism: uncultured Flavobacteriaceae bacterium (assembly GCA_947498845.1). Taxonomy (GTDB): domain Bacteria; phylum Bacteroidota; class Bacteroidia; order Flavobacteriales; family Flavobacteriaceae; genus Jejuia. The sequence continues at coordinate 9,921 of CANMLX010000058.1, forward strand.
ACTAGGTTTTATAAAAAAGAAAGATAAACCATTAGAAGGTGGGAATAGGTGGTTAACGCTAGTTTCGCCAGAATGGCAGGATGGACCAGAATTATTATTGGAACCAGCTCCTAATCATTTCGAACCCTGTAAAGTCTTTCAAGATGCCTTAATGGAAGCAGGATTTCCTTACACTCAATTTGATGTTGATAATGTTGATGCCGATTATGAAAGACTGACAAAACTTAATGTTGAATTTAGTGTAAAACCAACTATAATGGGAATAGTAAAATTTGCAGTTTTTAACGACACTTGCGGAAATAACATTCAGATTGTCGAAAACCTATAAACCTGATTTCGATTTAAGAATCATAGATAAAAGTCAATAAACATGCCAGATTCAACTTATAATTACGATAGACTAGCTGGCTAGTTTATCGTAATTTAAGGAAGAAGATGGCGTGTTTAGTGGTTTTTAGCTAGAAATTAATAAATTTTCATAGTTTCAAGGATGACACAATACATTTATTTAGATTAAGTATTTAATAGAGAGGTCTTTGTATTTTAAAAAATAGTGTTCTTAGGTCGAACTCAGGTTATAATAGAAAAACTGTGGCTAACAAAGAGGTGTAAAAAAGCTTAGAGCTTTTGGGATTAACCAAAAAGTCTGTGTGTATTATTTACAAAGTCTTGAAATATAAAACTTGGCGTTTATAAGAAAAAGATAAATCAAAATGCAAAAGTTAGATTTAGCGCTTAATCGAAAGTAATTTTTTACCTTATGCCCTAAATGCAATATTTAACATTAGTAAATATTAAACTAAACCACTATGGACTGTAAGTCCATAGGTTTGGTTCGCAGACTGAAAGTCTGCCAGATGAAATACGTAATCAAATCTGTGTAAATTCGTGTAATTCGTGTCAAAAGTTTTTAGAAGCTAAAGCGAAATGTACTAAAATACATAGTTTCGACTAAATTTGAGACCAATGAAATTTACACAGGACATAGATTTAAAAATAGGCATTGTGATATCTCTTACCGGACTATTAATCACTTGTTATTTATGGACTTTTGTAAACGCTGGCAATCATTGGGAGTTATTTGGAACTGATACTGAACGTTTTTTAATGGGATATGGGGGTGATTTATTAATGCTATTACCTACTGTTTCTTTAGTTGTTCCCTTATTATTAAAAAGAGATAAAAAAAGGGGTATCATTGCATTGTTCTCAATTCCTGTTTTTATATTTTTATGGTGTTCTTTAATTAAGTTTTTAGATTGAAAAATCAGGTGAACGAATGCGTTTTCCAGTTTTCTATGGTCCAGTTTTTGATTGAATGCCCGATATGAATTGGGCTGGCAGAGGGATGGTAGAAGTTCAGGAGATGTTACTTCAAACCATAGTTAATAATAGAAATAAAATTAAAGTACTCTCTGCATGATCTAAAGACTGGGATGTGAAGTGTAAACTTTACACTAAAAGAAATACGACAGTATAATGTAGCTATGAAAACGGAGAAATTATAAATGTATATATTCATCCTAAGAAGAGAAAAAAAGAATAGGGAGAACAATAAATTTATGATTGAAAACCAGCTCAAAAAATTAAGATCATTGAAAATGATGAGCGAGAATATTATACCAATTCTTAAATGAAAATACTGTAAATAAAAATGATGGATTTTGGAATTATACCAATTTTGCTATAAAATGAGGTATAAATAATTTGAGTTATTTTACAGGAGTTCAAAGCATAAAAATCAAGCATAGCCTTTTAGCTACGGTTCTTTTTTATGTTGAAGATAGCATTTCAAAAGACACTTTTTAACTCCGTAAATTCATTTGGAAATTGGTATTACAATACTGCTTTTGGTAAATTAGAGAAAAAGAAGAGAAGTAAACTATAGCGTTAAGTCTTCTATTCAAAGCTTTATAAAAATCCCAAATAATTCCTGACCTGCTCTTTCTGGTATGGAATTATAACAAACATCAAATAAGTGTACTTTAAAATAGGGCGAAAAATAGTTTAAATACATTTTTTTATCTCCCCCAAACGGACGATTTTCCATATGACCACTCAAAGGAATATCAAACCAAACGCCAACCAATTTTCCTTTTGGCTTTAACAACGCATCTATTTTTTTAGAATAAGCTAATCTATTAGTATCAGTTGGTGGAAAGGAACAAAAAAATGTTTGTTCTAAAATTAAATCATATTGCCCCGTATGCTCAAAAAAATCTGCTAACAACAGCTGTTCTTTAGGGAAATTTGGATTTCGATTGGAAAATGCTTGCAGTGGTAATTCCGAAATATCCATGATGAAAACATTTTTGAAACCTTTATTATATAAATACTCCGCTTCATACCCATTTCCTGCTCCAGGTATTAATATCCTTATGTTTTTATCATTAAGCTGATTAATATAAGTTTTTAAAGGAGGCGATGGGCTACCTAGATCCCAACCAGTTCTTTTTTCTAAATAACGCTGTGTCCAATAATTTTGGGTTTCAATGTTTTTCATAGGTGTTTTTTAATAGAATATGAGCTACTTGCTAAAAGCCCAAAGCAACTAATACTTAACAAGTGTCACTACGAATTATTTAAGGCCTGCTCCCTGTACATCTTAGGAGAAAAGCCTACAAATCGTTTAAAATATTTTACAAAGTAAGAAGCATCTTCAAAGCCAATTTTAAAAGCAACTTCCCCTATTTGAAGGCTAGTAAAACGCAACAAACGTTTTGCCTCTAAAATAATACGTTCTGATATTAATTCTGAAGCAGATTTCCCTACCACAGTTTTAGTTATTGTTGTTAGGGTTTTTGAAGAAATGTTTAACAGTGTTGCATACTCACTTACCGAAAGCCCTTGTTGATAATTTTCTTCTATTAACTCTTTATACTTTGCAAATTGAAGCTCGTAGTGATTATTAAATTGCAAGTGCGTATCTTCTCCTTTTCTGTGAATACGTTCTAGATTAATTAATAATGATTTTAATGAAAAACGAATAATATCTTCGTACCCAAAGGCGCCTTTTATTGAAAGTTCTTTTTTAATTAAATCCATATAGGCGTTGGCTATCTGTGCTGTATCATCATCAATAGCATAACAAGGGTTTTCAACTGTATTAAAAATGTTATACTTCAAAAAAATATCCACATCATTATGCATAAAAAAGCTTTCATTAAAATGTATGAGATACCCTTGAACATCTAAATTTTTATCAAAAGCGTGTATATGATCTTTAGAAATAAATAGAATCGTATTTTTTTTAATTTGGTAAGTATTAAAGTCTACTATGTGCTCACCGCCTTCTTCAAAAAACCATATGATTTGATAATAACTATGCGAGTGCGCTACTGCAGCCATATCACCACTCCGTTTTCTATAGTCATTTAAATCATATACTGCAAACTGAAGCTTTTCTGGGTGTGCTTTATGGAGATGATATTTTTCTATTTTAACTTTTAAATCTTTCAAATTACGCGTATTAAAAACACAGTACTTCTAATGTACTATTTTATAACCAAAATCTTATAAAATTTCCCATAAATAAGTAATTAAAAAATAATGATGAAAAGTTAAATTTAGTTGGTATTAATTATCACGTATTTTTTTTGCAGCTACTAACCCGCTATATATAGCACCATCCATGTAGCCTCCATAGGCTGGAGAGGTTTCGGCACCCGAAAAAATAAGCTTACCGTCAAAATATTTTTTTTCAAATTTTGAATCACCATACTTAGGGCTCATGTAAATAGATTTAATTTTATTACATGATGTATCTTTATCTTGCGACCAATCTTTTTCTTCGTAAGTAAGATATTCCAGTACTTCGTCTCCTAGATATTTTTGCAGGTGATCTAAAATTCTTTTCTTTCTTTCTTTAGCAGAAACATCACGCATGCCTTCATTAACAAATCCCATTAAGGAAAATGTTTTATCATTCATATCACTATGGTCGTATAACTCTGTAACAACACCAACTTGACCAATGAGTGTGCCAGACAAATTTTTAGTTCTCCAAAAGGGAGACTTAAAAGTAAGCCCTACTTTTATAGCATTACTCATCCATGTATGTGTATCCTCCATTACTTTTTGTAATGATTTTGGTAACTCTGGCGAAAAATTAATGCGGGTCGCTATACGCGGAGGAATTGTTACAATAACTTTTTCTGCACTATACGTGCCTTTGTCACTTACTACAGTTACTTCATTTTTGTTGTTATTTACTATTTCCGAAACATTAATTCCAGTTTTTATGCGTTCCTCACCTATATGCTCTGCTAACGCATTGATCATTGCTGTGGATCCTCCAGCTATTCTAAACGCTGATGGGGAATTAGGGTCATTTTCAAAATAATGGGCAGGAGCCATAGTACTATACACTAAAACACTCTTACCTTTACTGTATTGGTAAAATTTATCTATGCTTAACTCATTAAGCAAACCACTTACATGTTGATGATGATTATGAAACCATGTTGCCCCAAAATCAATTCCTTCATTAGTTAAGATTCGCCCGCCTATTCGATCTCTTGATTCCAAAATAATAAAATCTGTCTCACCAGATTTTGCCAACATATACCCCGTAGTGAGGCCCGATAGACCTGCACCTACTATAATATATTTAGTAGTGTTCAATATCATTATCCTTTTATTAAATGGATGCCATGTACTATAACAACATTAACTCTTAATAAAGCTATATAAAAAGCTTCAAATACGTTCATTATTTTCGGTGTTTTTCTCTGGCGCACCTAACCTAGTTAGGTGTGAACAATAATTCTTTTTTAGTGTTAAAAAGGGCAAAATCATATATAACTTTTGCCCTATTATATAATTTAATACGCTTAGTTTCTTCCAGACATTACACCGCCATCAGTATCCCAGATTGCTCCAGTTACCCATCCTGCTTTGTCCGATAATAAATAAGAAATAGTATCTGCTACATCTTGTGCTTTTCCGTTTCTTCCAATTGGGTGAAAACCATGGAAATTTTGAAGTGCATCATGTGCTTCTTGCTTACCTCCAAATACACTTTCGTAAACTGGCGTTTCAACAACTGCTGGAGAAACTGCATTTACACGAATTTTATGATCTGCAAGTTCCATTGCTAAATGCTGAGTTAATGAGTGTAATCCCGCTTTTTGCATTGAATAAGCCGAAGACGGAGTAGCTTTAACCGCTTGTTTTGCCCACATAGATCCTACATTTACAATAGACCCACCTTCAGTTTCTTTCATTTTTTTCGCCGCTGTTTGCGTAATAAAAAAGAACCCTCTGTTTAAATCTTGGTATGAATTATAATCTGCGACAGTATGGTCTAAAAAAGCTTTAGGGCCAAAAATACCTGAAGCATTTACTAAATAATCAAGATTATCCCATCCATTTACGGTTGCATTTAATGCCTCTACCTGATTTTCGCTAGTAATATCTACTTTATGTGTGTGTAAATTTCCAGATGCAGCACTTTTAAATGCTTCTAATTTTGAATTGTTTGTACCTACAACATGTACTTCAACACCTTCTGCTAATAAGTTTTCAGCTGTAGCTCTACCAATACCACTACTTCCTCCAATAATTAATGCTCTTTTGCTCATAATTTAAAATTATTTATTTGTTTAAAATTTATTTTTTTAGTGACATTACAAAGGTATGGTGATCATTTATTTACAAATAGTGTTAAAAAGAAAATAAATGGTAATTTTAGGAAAATACATTTTTAAAATATCCTTTTTGTAAAACAAAAAAATCAAATTTGAAATCTCATGTTTAAAAAACGGCCTATACATAAATTTGTGTACTTTTCGTAGAATTTTTCCGAAACTACCATCTATTTTCTTAAATGTACTATTCTATCCTTTTGAATACTGTTACTTTTGATTCAATCCAAAAAAACAATGCTTAATAAACGATTCCTTGATCATATAATATACAGCGTATTAGACTTAGATGTTGCTATCCAATTTTTTAAAGAAAAAATTGGAGTTACACCTATTTTTGGTGGTTATCATAAAAATCAAGGAACAAAAAATGCATTGATTAATTTAGATAATGGCTGTTACTTAGAATTACTTGCTGTAGATACAGAAAATACAAGCATTAAAAGCCCTAGGTGGATGGGAGTGGATCTATTAACTAAAAATAAGATTACTCGATTTGCTTTAAAATCCAGTCATTTAAAAAAAGATAGTCAACTTCTAAAAGAGCATCATGAAGCCATGGGGATTATAAGCAATGGACAACGAAAAACGCCCGAAAACAACATGTTAAAATGGGAGTTAACCTTACCATTAGCAACACCCGAAGTAGAAATCGTTCCTTTTACTGTTGATTGGTCTAATTCCGAAATTCATCCATCAGAATTTTTGCCAAACATGAACTGTAAGCTTATAAAACTTTATGGGACTCACCCTAATACTAAAAAGTTTGATCCTTTATTTAGAAAACTTAACTTTTCAATACCCATTAAGAAAAGCGAAAAAATAAGTTTAAAAATGATAATTAATACCCCTAATGGGCTAGTAACATTATAAATTACATTTCTTAAAATGAAAAAAACATTAATTTTTACAGGACTACTTTTAACAATATTAGCCTGCAATAATACCAAAAAAAGCACACCCGAAGTTCAGGCAACAATGGCTTCAACGTTACCTACTCAAGCACAAAAAAAGCCTTCAAAAGCCGATCGTATTATAGAAAAAGCGATAAAAGCTCATGGTGGTGCCTTATATGATAATGCCGACTATTCTTTTACTTTTCGAAAAAAAGAATATCACTTTATTAACAAAGAGAACGGTTATATCTATTCCGTAAAACAACAAAGTAATGGCAATCAAACTTGTGATTTTATTACTAATGGTAAATTTGAGAGATTTGTTAACGAAGAACCTATCGACTTAAGTAAAAAACACATTGATGCAGGTTCTGGAGCACTAAATTCTGTTATTTATTTTGCCACCTTACCGCACAAGCTTAAAGATAGCGCTGTAAATAAAAAATTTATTGAGACTACCAATATAAAAGATGCATCTTACCATGTAATTGAAGTCACTTTTAGCCAGGAAGGAGGCGGCAAAGATCATGATGATGAATTTCATTATTGGGTTAATAAAGAAACAAATAAAATAGACTACCTCGCATATAACTATCGTGTAAATAAAGGAGGCGTGAGATTTAGAAGCTTTTACAATAGACGCGTTATTGATGGTATTACATTCCAAGATTACATTAATTGGAAAGCGCCCATTGGTACGCCTTTAAAAGATTTACCTAAGCTATTTGAACAAGGTAAACTAGACGAGTTGTCGCGTATAGAAACAGAAAATGTCATCAACACAAAAAACAAATAACTAACAAATTAATTACATGAAAAAGTACGTATTACTACTCGCTTTAGCATTAGCCCTTTTACAAGTTAATGCTCAAAAATTTGACAAACTGGATAAAAGTCCTATGGACAGAGCTTATTACCCTGCCAATGCTGCTATTCGTTCGTTTGAAAAAACAGAGGCAAAAAAGAAAGCCGCAGAACCTAAAATTAGAGTAACCTACTCCAGACCTTCAAAAAAAGGAAGAGAAATTTTTGGAAAACTCCTTAAATTCAATGAACCATGGAGAATAGGCGCCAACGAATCTACCGAAATTATTTTTATGACCGATGTAATTTTTGGAGGTACCAATATAAAAGCTGGTCGTTATTCACTTATTGCTATTCCCAAACAAGATCAATGGACACTTAAATTAAACACCTTACTCGATGGGTGGGGGAATTATGGATATGATGCTTCTTTAGACATTGCTAGCATTACATCACCAATACAAAATTCAAAAAAAGTAATTGAACATTTATCCATGACTTTATATGAAGCTTCGAAAAAAACAATACACTTAAAAATAGGTTGGGATAGCACATTTGCAACATTTCCAATTCAATTAAAATAACACTCTTATCATTAATAAATATGACACTTAAAGACATCATTTTACAAGAATTTAAAGACGAAATGGAAACGAGCATTCGCATTTTTGAAGCCGTAACAGATGATATTTTTAATTTTACGCCACATGAAAAATCTAAAACTGTATTAGAGTTGGTAAATCACATGACAGAAATACCTAGCTGGGTTGCTGGTATTTTAGGAGCTACTGAATTTGATTGGATGAAATACACGTCTCCTGCAAAAATTACTAATGCAACAGATTTAGTAGCCACTTATAAAAGTAATGTGGAAATAGCTATTAAAGCCTTTAACGCTATTACTAATGAAGATTTGAATGCAGAGTGGACCATGAAAAAAGGAGACTTTATCTTTTTTACGCTTCCTAAATATGCTGTTTTAAGAAAACTGATTATTAATCACACTATTCATCACAGAGCCCAGGTGGGATTATATTTAAGACTGAACAATATTAGCGTTCCTGCTAGTTATGTTTCATCTGCAGACGAAAATTTATTTGCATAAAAACCAACTATAAATTAATCTATTTTATAGGAATTTAGTTTATAGGTACATGTTTTTAATCAAAATAGCGTTCACTATTTATATATCCAACTTAATATAATGGCACTATTAGAAGTCATAAAAATGGGACATCCCACGTTACGCATCAAATCTGTTCATGTTGGTGATGAACTTCATTCATTTGAATTTCAAGCATTCATTGATGACCTAATTCACACCATGCGTAATTATAATGGTGCTGGGATTGCAGCACCACAAGTTGCTTGTTTAAAAAGAGTCTTTGTTATGGAAATGCAAAATAATCCTCGTTACCCTAACAAAGATTCTTTTCTTTTAAAAGTTGTTATAAATCCTGAAATCGAATTTACAGATAATGAATTAGTGGATAGTTGGGAAGGTTGCTTATCAATACCAAATATACGAGGCAAATTAAAACGCCATAAAAATATTATACTAAAAGGTCAAGATCGTACAGGTGATTATTTTGAAAAAAAACTAAGTGGTTTTGCTTCCATTGTAGCGCAACATGAATTAGATCATTTAAATGGCACTTTACTCATTGACCGCATGGATTCTATGGAAACATTAAGTTTTCAAGACGAATATGAAAAATATTGGATGTAATTATAAGTAAAACTAATGTCTAAAAAACAATTTTTATTCAAAACAGATGAGTACACATAATCTATGGAATAAGGCACTTAACAAAAATTAAATAAAAAACTTATGACTATAAATTATAACAATAAAACTTTTAAAGTTGCTGGGGATAATGATGATGTTACTCATTTTAAATATTACCAAAAAGGCGATATTCTTTGGGGTGAATATGAAGGAGGCGGAGTAACAAAAGGAAGTCTAATTGCTAAGGTAGATCTTAATGGTAAGCTACAAATGCATTACCAACACTTAAATGCTAATTTAGAATTCAAATTAGGAAAATGTGTTTCTATTCCTAAAATACGCGAAGATGGTCGAATAGAATTATTTGAGAAATATGAATCTGTAAATACCGAAATAATATCTAAAGGAGAAATTACTTTAATAGAAGTTATTTAAATGGAACTTTATCAATACATATCCTCAATACTAAAGGCCTCTATTTTTAACATTCGGGGTATTAAGATAGGGGCTTCATTAGAGGGTAGAAGTATTGAAGGTTTTATTTATGGAAATGGACCAATAAAAATTAGTCTTATTGGTGGTAATCATGCCGATGAGCCTATTGGCCCTCTATTGCTAAAAAAACTGGTTAGTTTTTTATCTGAATTAAAAAACGAACATGCTTTACTACAAAAATACACTTGGTACATTATTCCTCATACTAATCCAGATGGAGAACAACAAAACAAAAAATGGTACTCTTATGAAGATAACGAGACTAATTTGGGGATTTATTTAACTCATGTAGTTAGAGAACTTCCTGGCCTAGACATGGAGTTTGGATTCCCTATTGAGGGGAAAAGTAATGCTTTAAGGCCCGAAAATGAGTCCATTTACAACTTTTGGAAAAGAAGCAACACCTCATTTGACCTGCATGTATCTCTACATGGAATGAGTGCCACCTACGGTCCTTGGTTTTTAATTGATGAACATTGGATAAATCGTACTCAAAAATTAAGATCACAATGTGCTATTCAAACCAAAAAATTAGGGTATCATTTATTTGACTTAGACCGAAAAGGCGAAAAAGGGTTTAAACGTATTGATGAAGGTTTTTGCACACGACCCGATAGCAACGAAATGAGAAAACATTTTTTTGCATTGAATGATATTGAAACTGCGCAAAAATTTCATCCTAGCTCTATGGAATCAATTCGTAGTTTGAGCGACGATTGTCTAACATTAGTTTCGGAAATGCCTTTATTCATTTTCCCTAAAGAAACAAGAGAATTAAAATGGCCGGATCCTTTTTTACAAAAATGGTCTACTCAGTTTGCTTCGTGGAAATTACAATTAGCTCAAGGAAAAATCACTCCCAAACAATGTACTATTGAGGCTAAAAATTTAGGAGTTATCCCAATGCCTTGGGAAGATCAAATACGACTACAATGGCAACTTATTGTTTCTGGTATTGAAACCGTTTCCAAGCTATAAATAGTTGACCCAAAAAAACCATTTAAGATATTCTTAAACGGCTTTTCTAACTTATAATAACACTTTTAATTATAATAAGGCATCTATTTTTGCTCTCAATTGGTCTTCTGGTGCAAGCCCAATAATTTGATCAACAACCTTAGCGTCTTTAATAAAAAATAAGGCTGGAATACTACGTATTTTAAATTGAGCCGATAATTCTCTGTTCTTATCAACATTAACCTTTCTAATTTCAAATCGCCCAGCATATTCATCCGATAATTTTTCTACCACGGGTAATAATGTCTGACAAGGCCCACACCAATCGGCATAAAAGTCCAATAATACAGGTTTATTCTGACTTAACACGTCGCTAAAATCTTTACTATTTTCTATTGCTTTCATATTTTAACGTCAGTTCGACGTAAGAAATCAAGTTTTTAACTATGAAAAAAGCAGAATATTTAGTAAATTAAAGTGTTGA
>CANMLX010000059.1 GCA_947498845.1 uncultured Flavobacteriaceae bacterium
TGATTTGTTGATTTGTTGATTTGTTGATTTGTTGATTTGTTGATTTGTTGATTTGTTGATTTGTTGATTTGTTGATTTGTTGATTAAAGCTAATACTTATCTTTATTGATACTTATTAATATCTATTTATCTTTAATAATTTTATCAACGATTAATCACTGCCTATTGCCTATTGCCTATTGCCTATTGCCTATTGCCTATTGCCTATTGCCTATTAAAAACTACAAAAACATCACACCCAAAAACTTTAAACTTATAAACATCATGAAGAAAAACTATTAATCCTTTTTCTCTGCTTTAACAGAAATAAAACCTGGCAATGCCGTTTCTTCTTCTTTTTCTTCCTTTACTTGAAGTTCTGGTTTTGGTTTGTTTTTTTCTTTTTTTCTAAACAAATTTTGTAGCAGTTCCTTAAAGGTATCGAAATCTACGTTATAGGACAAACCTCCTCCTTGTGTAAAACCAACAGCTTCACCAAAGTTGCGAATACTGTTTTCTCTGTTAAATACTTTTGCTGTAAGTGTGCCTTCTTCATTTAATAAAAAAGCAATTTCTGCATCTCCAGCAATTACTGTTTGGCTTGCACCCTCTCCTCCTACAGGCACACCAACTTTACCATTAAAGAGTATGCGTTCACTTAGTTGGGTTTGAAATGTTACACCTACCCTATTGTTTGTTTGGTAGTCTATTCCGTTTTGTCCAGCTTCAAAATAAGGGTTTACATTAAATTTCCCGTTATCACCAGAAAAAATCCCATCTATAATACCGTTTAAACGTTCTGCAATCGTTCCTGAAAAATTTAAATCATTTAGTCCTCTCGAAAACGCTCCTGTAGATATTAAGTATAGGGCTTGGTTTTGTCTATCATCGGTAGATTCTAAACGGTATTGCAGCTCTGATTTTATGGTGGAATTCACATTTGGAAATTCAAACTCATAAATAGGGTTTGGTCGTTCTAAATCCCCTGTTAAAGTAATATTTAATTCTACTGGGATACTTCTGTTTATGGGATTATCTAGTAGTGGTGATGGGTTGGCTTGGGTTTTATAGGTTGCCAACATATTAATTTGCGCTTTAAGTGGATCTCCCTCCCAGGCTATTGTGCCTCCTGGCTGCACAATAAACTCTTTTTGGATAAGCCCTCCGTAAGCAAAATTATATATTCCTTCAAATACCGAAAAATCCCCCCACATATCAAACTTTCCATTGGTATTTATTTCTACCAACAAACCACCTACTCCTCTACCTCTTAAGGCATGTCCTGTATTTTTGTCTATAATAATTTCTAATTCTGCATCTTGTGTTACATCTAGATCAAAATTAAGTTCTAATCCCTTTACTTCTTCCAGAACAAAGGCTTCACCCTTTTTTCTGGCTAATTTTTGTTCTGGCGTTATAAAATGAATAAACGAATTGTCTCCAAAAGACTCTGTATCTGATAATGGTATTTTAAATACTGTACCCTTTTTTGTTGCTCCTTCTACATTTATTTCCAACTCATCTGTTGGTCCAACAATAGCAGCTTTCCCGCCTATAAACCCCGTACCGTAATACAAAGATTCATCTGTTTGTTTTGTGTCTAAAACCAATAATCTAGGGGTATCTATATTTAAATCTAAACGCCATTTAGAAAGGTTAACATGGCTTAATGCGCCATTTAATCTTGCTTTAGTGTAGTGCTTTGTGTCTATTAATCGAATATTATTAAAAATAAAACTCTGCTTTTTTAAATTAACCAAAGCGTGATCACTAAATTGATAATCTACATTTAAATAAGGAATTGTAAACCCAGATTTGTCCAGATATAATTCTCCATTAATATCTGGTTTATTTATATTACCAATAATATTAGCTTTTCCAGTAACATCACCTCTTATATTAGATAACACATCATACAATAGCGGGTTTAATGGCTGTAAATTAAATGTATTAAAGTCTAAGGCTACATCTATGGTTGAACGCTTTCCTTTTACATTAATATCACCTACTGCTCTAAATAATTTTTTTGTATCGTCTTTTATACTAAGGTTTACATCGTAATTTGTTAAATCTTCGTTCCCTTTTATTTCTGCATTAAAATCTCCTAAAAGGAAATTATTCACTTTAAACTCGTCTATAATAACCGTAGAATTAGGTAAATAACTGCCGTTTTTTTGCAGAATATCTAGCTTTCCATTTACATGGCCTGCTAAAGACAAACTATCTATATCTGGTGTTATCTTGGATAGCTCTACATTTTTAAAATCAAGTTTTAAATCTTTTTCATTAGTGCCATTAATAAAGCCTGATAGTTTAATTTCTGCTTGATCATGGTTTATCTTAAATCTATCAATATTAAATGTTTTAAAATCTTTTGTAAACGATACTTTATTAAGTCTATTTCCTTCTTGATTAATATGCCATTTGTAATCTTTAACTGTTACATCGGATTTCTTAAATCCTATAACGGATTCGTTTTTTTCGTTTACTGTATGGTAAAAACTTAAATTAAACTTATCGTTATTTCGTTTTCCTCCACTAAATTCCGATCGCATAAATAACGTATCATTTACCGTAACATTAATTAAATTTAGTTTTGATGCATTGTAGTATTTAGTATTTATACTGTCTACTTCCACATAGGTATTAAAAACGGGGTTACTATTATCTACTTGTAGCTCTATGTTTTTAGCAAAATTATCAAGCAATTTTATTTGTGGTGATTTGAATGTAAACTTAAACTTATCGGCATCACTTTCTATTTTGCCCCGTACAAATGTATTCTTACCCAACTCTACCTCTGGGTAGAACACTTCTATAATTTTATTATAAATCCTAAAACCAAAGTTTGCATATTGATTGTCTGCCACATTGTAGGGCGTATAATTGGTATAAATACTTCCTAATGAATTTTTAAAAAGGTTGATTAAATCTTTTATTACAAACTGCCCACTTAATGTACCTTCTATAATGTCTGGCGAATCAATATCTATATAACGCGTATCTTCTTCAAAACGGGATGCAATTTTAAATTTTGTAAATTTATAAGTATCGTTTTCATTTTTATAAGAGGTATTCCTAAATGTTATTCTTCCATAGGCATCATCCAAATTACTACTATTCATATTCATATTAATAGTACTCCTAAAAACCGAAATACTATCTCGCTTCACAAAATTAAGTGCGTTTAAATTGGCATAATCTACCTTGGCTTCAAAGTCGTATTTATTAACGGTTTCAGAGTAATCTAGTAACCCATTAAAATTTAGTTTTAGGTTTTTATCGTTAACTAATAAAATACCATCGAATATTTTATTTTTAATCTTACCAGAGACTTTCGTTTTTTTATAGTTATAATTATTATATGCCAATTGATACACATCCCCGCTTACTTGTGTGTCTATGGTTTCTGCTACAAAACCATGGCCGTTTACATCTAAATCTAAAGATACAAGCCCTACTTTAGGGTCGTTTAAAAATGTCCCTAAATCAAAATCCTCCAACTTTAAGTCGCCTTTGTAAACAGCATTATCAATATCGTTTATTTTTGTAATATGTAGGTTAGAATCTACAAAGCCCAATTCGGTGTTTAAAGTAATATCTGCATCTACCATAGAAGATGTTACATGCGAATTACCTACAATTTTAAATTTCCCTAATCTATCGAACGTAGAAGGTATTGCTGCTCCTAAAACATTTGGAAGTAATGCTTTTAAGTCGCTATATGTGGAGGTTAAATTTCTAAAACTTCCATTCATAGAGAAATTATCAGGTTGACTATTAAACAGATTTTTAAAGTCTAAATCGCCATAAATTTTTGTATTTCTACTGGTGTTTAATACTAAATTGTCTGCTTTTAAATTATTTAACGTTCCAGAGAGATCTACACTAAATTTAGCATATTGATTACGTCCAAATTCATTGTAAAACGTATTAAGCTCATTTAACAATACATTAGAGCCTCTAAATTTGGCATCAATCAAGACTTTATCGGTAAAAAATCGTAAATCCTCACGCTTATAATTAAACTTTACGTTACCTTTTAAAACAGAATGTGTTGTATTTATTTTAAGATTATCAAACGTCATACCTGTAACGGTGTACTTAAAATTGGTCATCATGTTTTTTACAATAACACCTCTGCTATCCTTAAACGACAACGTATTTATTCTTGTGCTTACATCACTTCCGTGTATTAAAAAATTAGTGGCATTAATATTTAAATCACTAAAGTTTAATAGTTCTGAAGTTTGTTTATTCTCATCAGATAATTTGAATACAGAATTGTTTATAGACACATCACTAGACGACAGTAAAAAACGCCCTTCTCCTTTTTTAGGATTATCACCCTCTAATTTCGCGACAAAAATATCTAGATTGGTATCATTAAAACCTTCATAAGTTTTAATATTAAAAAACAGATTTATAATATCTATATCTCCAAATACTAAATTGCCTTTGTATAAATTAGAAAAACTTATAATGGAGGTATTTAATTCTTCTATACTTATTAGTGTGTCTTTTTTAAAATCTTCTATATAAATGTCTTTAAGCTCTATATCGCCATTAAATTGCAGTCCAATTTTCTCTATATTAATGTTCGTTTTAAATGCTTCATTTAAACGCTTAGTAGCATAATTCCCTAATCCTGTTTGTACAGCAGGAATGGATAAAACAAGCACCAAAATAACAAACAGTAATAGTATAATTACTGTAATTTTTGATAATATTTTTAGTACTTTTTTAATAGTCTTAAGAATTATATAGTAATTTGAACAAACATAATTTATAGGTCCATTTTAAAAACTAAAAATGAGTAGTTTTGTATTTACGATTTTCAGAAAAGGAACGGATGTTTATTCGTTTTCAAAATTAACAATTATTGTGCCTAATATTTAGTAATGGCTGAACAAAATATTTTTATCCTCGGAATTGAGTCCTCGTGCGACGACACCTCTGCTTCTGTAATACATAACGGTACTATTTTAAGTAATGTTGTCGCGAATCAAAAAATACATGAAGCTTATGGTGGTGTAGTGCCCGAATTGGCCTCTAGAGCCCACCAACAAAATATTGTTCCTGTTGTAGATCAAGCTTTAAAAAAAGCTGGCATCACTAAAGAACAATTACATGCTATTGCTTTTACCAGAGGTCCTGGTTTAATGGGCAGTTTACTAGTAGGCACATCTTTTGCTAAATCTTTGGCCTATGGCTTAAACATCCCTTTAATTGATGTTAACCATATGCAAGGGCATATTTTAGCCCATTTTATAGACGAAAAAGGTTATAACAAACCGCCTTTTCCCTTTTTAGCTATGACCATTTCTGGTGGACACACCCAAATTGTACGTGTTGAGCACTATTTTGATATGACTGTTATTGGTGAAACCATAGATGATGCTGTTGGTGAAGCTTTTGATAAAAGCGGAAAAATTTTGGGATTAGGCTATCCTGCTGGCCCAGAAATTGATAAGCGTGCTAAACTGGGTAATCCAAAAGCGTATACATTTACTAAACCTAGAGTAACTGGACTAAATTTTAGCTTTTCTGGTTTAAAAACTGCTATTCTCTATTTTATACAGAAAGAAACTAAGGCAAACCCCAATTTTATAGAAGAAAATCTTAATGATATTTGTGCCTCAATACAATATACCATTATTGGTATTTTAATAGATAAACTTAAAAAAGCATCTAAAGAAACTGGCATAAAACATATTGCTATTGGTGGTGGTGTTTCGGCTAATTCTGGCATACGACAAGCGCTTAAAGATGGGGAACAAAAATTTGGCTGGACCACCTACATTCCAAAATTTGAATATACTACCGATAATGCTGCCATGATTGCCATAGTTGGGTATTTAAAGTACTTAGAAGGTGATTTTGCTGAATGGGATGTGATGGCTTCGGCACGGTTGAAGATTTAGGGTTCTAAATGTTAATTGATATAGATACATATAGAATTCTTTCTTTAGCAATAGACACTACATTTATTGGTTTTTGTTTATCCATGTTTTTAGCATTTATTCTAAAAACCTTTAAACCTGAATTTTCAAAAAACTACATTCACTATGCCATAGTTGTTGTTAGAATTCTTGCTTTAGCCTATTTAACATTTCAAATAGCATATTTGATATCTTATTTTAATACAGAAGAATTTACTTTATATAAAGAAAGAGCCTCTGGCCCTTATGCTTGGGCTTATTGGTATATGCTTTTACGCCCTGCAATTTATTGTTCTATAATTCAGTTTTTTTGGATAAAAAAGATAAAAAATAAAAACAGCTACATTTTGATATTACTGTTTTTATTATTGCCAATCTTTATATTTTCTGGAAGAGTTCTTGAATTATTAATTATTACAACCACGGCATTCCATAGAGATTATTTACCTTCTAGTTGGACATTAAAATCAGACGACCTAGGTCACCTTACTTTATTAACTCTATTGAATGTATTAGAAAAAACCATTCTTTACATTATCTTAGTTACAATCACATGGTTAGTTTCAATTAGATTAAAAAGACAAACACTACCAGACAAACAATAATTATGCAGCTATTTTATAATCCTGAATTAACAGAAGGCACTAACACATTTACGTTTACCAAAGAAGAAAGCAAGCATATTGTAAAAGTATTACGTAAATCTATTGGAGACCAGTTACAAATCACCAATGGTAGGGGCTGGTTGTTTACAGCACAAATTACGAGCCCTAATAGCAATAAATGTTCTGCCGATATTATTTCAAAAACACTACAACCTAAAAAAGCATACAACTTACATTTAGCAGTAGCGCCTACAAAAATGAATGATCGCTACGAGTGGTTTCTAGAAAAAGCTACCGAAATTGGTATAGATAGTATCACACCTATTATTTGCGATCATAGTGAACGTAAAATTATTAAACCCGAACGTTTTGAACGTATTTTACAATCGGCAATGAAACAGTCTTTAAACTGCTATTTACCTCAACTAAACCCCGCAATTAACTTTAAAAACTTTATTTCTCAAGATTTCTCAGGATTACGTTTTATAGCACATTGCGAAGACATTGATAAAAAATCACTAAAAAATGAACTTTTAAAAAATCAAGACATTATTATTTTAATCGGTCCCGAAGGGGATTTTAGTACTACAGAAATTAAAATGGCTATAAGCAATAATTTTATTCCTGTAACTTTAGGAGAAACCAGATTGCGAACCGAAACAGCTGCCATAGTGGCGTGTCATTCGGTTGCTTTCGTGAATGAATAGGTAAATTGTTATTATAGTCCTAATTGAAGCCCTCCTGTTATACTCAAATCTTTAGTTTCCACAAGCGCAACCAAAGACAGTTTATCATCCATAGCTACAATGCTAGGAATAGTTATGCTAGCTTCACCTGCTTTATTAGCCTCTAAATACGTTTCATTAACTACAATATTGAAGTTCTTTAAAACACGATTTCTATTTTCGCCTCTGTTTACTGGTGTCTCTCTTTCATTAATTACCAAAGCTATACGTAAGTGCTTACTTTGCATATCCCCATTAATATTATAATTAAAGTGAACCTTTTCTTTAGTTCTTTTAACATTATCAAGAACAATTTTATCTATTACTCCCTTTTTTGAATAAACGTCTAGTTTATTTTGCATAACCTCCCTTTTAGATCCTACAAAATGTTCCTCTCCATTTACAACTATTTGTGGTGTATAAATAGTACTGCTATTAAATTTTATACTGTAGGCACGTTGTTTATCACTAAAGGCTTTTTTACTAAAAGGGTCTTTCCAGCCTATATAATTCCAATAGTCTACATGATATGACAGTGCAATAACATTTTTAGAACTATGCTTTTCTTTTATTTCTCCCAGTAATTCATCTGCTTTTGGACAACTTGAACAGCCTTGAGATGTAAACAATTCTAATACAACTAAGCCATTATCTTCATTCTTTTTTTCTGGCTGAATAACCATTAACGACATTATTAATGCTAAAAACAGATTTTGCATACTATTTATTTTTATTTTTGAATCTATAACTTTTAGTTGCCTAAAACTCAAAAATCTTACATTTAAGAAGATTTTATTGAGCATAAATACAGAAAGAACCACTATAGATTTGGTTCGCAGACTGAAAGTCTGCTAAGTAAAATACGTAATCAAATCTGTATAAATTCGTGTAATTCGTGTCAAAAGTTTTTAGAAGTTAAAGCGAAATGCACTAAAGTACATAGTTTCGACTAAATTTGAGACCAATAAAATAATGAAATCCTTTTAGAAGTAGCTTGTCATTCCGATGAAGCACAAAGAGGAATCTCATAATTTTGAATGTATCCATTTTTTTGAACCTGTCTGACGGCAGATAGGTATTCAGAAATCAAAAAAAATTAAACCTATGAAAAAAGTAATCCTACTTTTTACTTTTAACTTTATACTTTCTACCATTAACGCTCAAGAGCTCGCTATTTTAAAATATAAGGGTGGAGGCGACTGGTATAGTAACCCTACTGCTTTACCCAATCTTATTAAGTATTGCAACCAAAATATTAAAACCAAAATCACTTCTCAACCTCAAACTGTTGAAACAGGAAGCAGTGATATTTTTCAGTACCCCTATATACATATGACGGGACATGGCAATGTATTTTTTAGTGATGATGATGCCGAAAATCTGCGGCATTATTTAATCTCTGGAGGGTTTCTACATGTAGATGATAACTACGGTATGGCGCCTTATTTAAAAAAAGAACTAAAAAAGGTTTTTCCAGATAAAGAGCTTGTTGAACTATCTACTAACCACCCCATATTTAACAGTATTTATAAATTCCCTAAAGGACTACCAAAAATCCATGAGCATGATGGTAATCGCCCACAAGCCTTTGGTATATTTAACGACAATAGATTGGTATTACTTTTTACTTATGAAAGTGATTTGGGAGATGGTTGGGAAGACCAAGCTGTACATAACGATCCTGCCGAAGTTAGAGAAAAAGCACTTAAAATGGGAGCAAATATTATTAAATACGTATTTGAAAACTAAGCCGAAATACGATTTACAATTTTAGATTGTTTAATTCGTACATTGTAAATCTTAAATCGTAAATAATTTGCAGCTCACCCATTACAACACCAAATTCACTAAACGCCAATTCCCAATAACTTTAGTTTGCGACAATGTTAAAAATGCTCCCAACCTAGGTAGTTTGTTTAGAATTGCTGATGCCTTTGGTATTGAAAAACTCATATTATGTGGCGCTATTTCCTTAGGTAGAAAAATAACAAAAACCTCCAGAGCTACAGAAAAAGTTGTGAATTATGAAATTCAAGATACAGCATTAAATGCTATTTTAGATTTAAAGTCTAAAGCGTATCAAATTATAGCGCTTGAAATAACAGATACAAGTCTGCCCATCCATTCCTTTAAATTTTCAACAGAAAAACCCATGGCATTAATTATTGGTGATGAAAACTTTGGCGTTGCAGAATCGATTCTAAAAATTTCAGATGCCATACTACATATAGACATGTTTGGCCAAAACAGCAGTATGAATGTCGTGCAAGCCACCAACATTGCCCTTTATGAAATTACCAAGCAGTTACTGTAACATTTTATAACTTACAGTAACAAATAGTTATTATATTTACTCTATGAATTCCAAAATTATATCCAATGGCATTTTAAAGGCTATAGCCATAATTTGTGGTACACTGCTTCTACTCTATTTTCTTTATAAAATACAGTCTATTATTGCCTATGTCGCTATAGCTGCTGTAATATCGTTAATAGGACACCCTATTGTACTTTTTTTAGAACGTAAGCTAAAATTTAAAAACACATTTGCTGTAATTTTCACCATGGTGATATTACTTGGTATTTTTATAGGTTTAGTAGGCCTATTTATCCCTTTAGTGATTAAACAGGGACAAAATTTATCGCTTTTAAATATCGACGAGCTTCAAAGTAACATTCAGGATTTATACAATGAAATTATTATATACTTCAATTTAAATCACGTTGAAGTAGAACAATCCTTAAAGGAATCTAAGCTTTTATCTAAAATAGATTTTTCGTTAATTCCAGACTTTCTAAACTCTGTAATAAGTGGGTTGGGCAGTTTTAGCATTGGTTTATTTTCTGTATTATTTATTTCTTTTTTCTTTTTAAAAGACAGTAAACTGTTTGAAAATGGTATTCTAACATTTGTTCCTAATGGAAAGGAAACGCGATGGAAAACAGCATTCTCCCAAATAAAAGATTTATTATCACGCTATTTTGTTGGCTTAATTTTTCAGATATTAATCTTATTCATTATCTATACTATCGGCTTACTTATAATAGGCGTTGATAATGCTATTGTTATCGCTTTTTTATGTGCTTTATTAAACCTTATTCCTTACGTTGGGCCTTTAATTGGTGCTTTTTTAATGCTTACTTTAACCATGACTAGTAATTTAGGTTCTAGTTTTAGTGACGTTATTTTACCTAAAACCTTTTGGGTATTTATAGTATTTATAATTGGGCAGTTAGTAGATAATTTTGGAAGTCAGCCTATTATATTCTCTAAAAGTGTAAAGTCTCACCCGTTAGAAATATTTTTAGTTATTCTTATTACTGGAGTTTTATTTGGTGTTATAGGCTTAATAATAGCAGTTCCTGCTTATACAGCTATTAAAGTTATTTTAAAAGCTTTCTTATCGGAAAACAAAATTGTAAAAAAGCTTACTAAAGATTTATAGTTTTTTGAACACTCTAATTTTAAATACCGAAATACAAGAATTTATAAACTCTAATTTAAATTCTAATATTGGCAAAATACTCTTAAAAGGCACTGCTTTTTCAGGCGTTACAACTCAAGAAATTGTTGAACAAATTGAAGCTAAAAAACGTTGTAAAACAAAACTGCCTTCCTGGTTTAATTGTAGCGGTATGTATTACCCCAACAAACTTAATATTGAGCAAACTTCGTCTGAAATTACTGCCAAATACAAATCACAACTTATAGAAGGCAATACTATTGTCGACCTTACCGGTGGCTTTGGCATAGACTGTTATTATTTTTCTAAACGTTTTAAACATGTAACACACTGTGAAATAGACGCTAAGTTATCTCATATAGTTACTCATAATTACAAACAGCTCAATGTAAATACTATTAAAACTATAAATACTAATGGTATTGATTATTTAAATCATCATAAACAAAACTTTGACTGGATTTATATAGACCCTTCTCGCAGGCATGATAGTAAAGGCAAAGTGTTTTTTTTAAAAGACTGCTTACCTAATGTCCCCCAACATATGGATATGCTTTTTGAGCAATCAAAAAATATTATGATTAAAACATCGCCTCTGTTAGATCTATCGGTTGGCATTAAAGAACTAAACCATGTAAAAACCATTAATATTGTTGCTGTAGAGAACGAAGTGAAAGAATTGTTATGGATTCTAGAAAAAGGATATACCCATACTATTTCAATTAAAACAGTTAACATAAAGAAGGAAAAAAGAGAGCGCTTCGATTTTACTTTAGATACTAACATGCAACTCCCATCGTACAGTTTACCACTTTCCTATGTATACGAACCTAATACTGCCATTTTAAAATCTGGAGGGTTTGATACTGTTGCGACTAAATTTAATATTTATAAATTGCATCAAAATTCACATTTGTATACTACTGATAAATTAATCGATTTTCCTGGAAGAACGTTTAAAATAGACCATGTAATACCCTACAATAAAAAGGAATTCAAAAAGCTAAAATTAGACAAGGCCAATATTACTACTAGAAACTTCCCTGAATCGGTTCAAGCGCTCAGAAAAAAATGGCACATTAAAGATGGTGGTGATATTTATTTGTTTTTTACTACTAATCTTGAAAATAAGAAAATTGTATTAGTGACAAGTAAACAATCTTGAGGCAAGTCTACGAGACATTAGTTGTAAACATCTTTTTAATTTCGAGGCAAGCTTCGGAGCATTTTAATCTCAATTATCAAGTAAAATATAACGATCACTATTTTAAAGGATAAAATTCTAATTTTACTTGCTTACTTCTTGACGCTACTTAGTAGAGTTAACAGAAGCAACTTCTCCATTATGTCTTAACTTTAACGGCATAGACTGAAAGTCTGCGCTGTCGGGGCTTTGCTTTATGAGTATACTCTGACTTCGCTCAATACAGATTTTACTTTCCGTAATGATAACGACAAGCTGCAATCAAAATTTGTTCATTATCATATTTGTAAACCAGTCGATGTTCTGATGTTATTCGTCTTGACCAATACCCCTGCAAATCGCCCTTTAAAGCTTCGGGTTTTCCAATACCTTCAAAAGGGGTTCGCATACAACTCTTTATGAGTTCATTAATTCGTTTTACTATTTTCTTATCGACTTTTTGCCAATACAAATAGTCTTCCCAAGAGGAAACAGACCAAGTTAATTTCATCTATTCGGCTAAGTCTTTTTCGATCCCGTTTCCTGCTTCAAGTTCTTTGATAGAGTTTAATAAAACATCTCTGTTTTTTCCTGTTAGTAAATACGTTGTTTCCTTTAATGAATTATATTCATCCAATGATATTAAAACAAGGTCTTTACCGCCTTTACGCTTGATAATAATATCGCTTACATCATTGATTACTTTATCAAACCAATGCTTTAAATTTGAACGAAAGTCTGTATAATTTACTGTTTCCATAGTACAAAGATAACAAAAAGCACTTATTTAGGTACTTTTTTTAATATTTAACTTATGGGATGGCTAGCGCTCGACTGCGTCGGGTGCCGTAACTGTTTTTAAAAAATTGGTTAGCAATTAATCGAAAAAACCAATACTATCTATCTCTAAAACTGTAGCGTCTCCTTGAAAATTTCTAGCACTGGAATATTTCCAATCTACAGTATTTATAACAAACCCACTCTCCAAAGGATTAGTATGAATATAATCTATTTTTTGTTTGATAACCTTTTCGCTCCATAACTCTATATGGTTTATTATGATGTTGCCAAAATTGATATTTAGCAACATTACCTTGCTTTTTTCCTGCTCGCTCAAATAGTCACAATAACCATTCTTTTCTACAGCCTCTATTACTTTTTTGGAAGTGTATTTTTTAAAATCTCGTAGCAATTCCATTGGCTGCTCGTTAGTCGATCTAAATATAAAATGCACATGACTTGGCATAAAACAATAACAGTATAACTCCATACCCATCTCTGCTCTACAGTAATTAACACTATTAACTAATACGTTAAAATAAATTTGCCTTGTAAAAACCTCAATCCAATTAACTGTTGCAAAAGACACAAAGTATAAACCTTGTTTATTATGAAACTTGTATTTTCTACTCATACAACTAAAATAATAAAAGCTTTTACATTACTGTAAAAGCTTTTGGTTTTCTTACTCTGTACGGCACCCGACACAGTCGAAGCGCTAGCGCATACGAAGACTATCAGGGGAAATAAATGCGTTAATTAATGCTATCACACTGCATTTCAAAAGAAATATAGTTGTCAGTAAATATTTCTTTCACTTTTTCATTTTCAAGCAAAAGAACCAAAGATGAAATATTTGACCTTGGCCTTTTTAAATAATCTTCTTTTAGGTTTAATTCTTCCAATTTTATTGGACTACAAAAATCTATGATTTCAACAAAAACAATGTTTTCATGTATTCCAGAAAATGTAACCAAATTAGAACTTCCTTTTTTAGATAATTCTTTCGACATTTGCTTGTAACATTCCCCATTATATAAGGAATTTACATTTGTTTTAACTTTGTTAAAAAAAGAACCATTCCAATTTAATTTTTTAAAAACTTCATCTCTACTGCCTGCTTTCATTCCTCCATGTTGAGAATAATATTTATTTGTATAATTGTTAAATTCAAAATTGCCACAATAAGGATTAATTAAATAATCCGCTTTGTTATACATCTCATTTGAAGCTATTAAAGTATCAATGCAGTTAGATATAATCTTGTAATTCTGCAATTCTCTATCTTGTTTTTTACTACAGTTAAAAACAAAAATAAAGCTAATTACTAGACAGAAATGTAGTTGTTTCATCCTTTTGTTTTTTAGATAGTAAAGTTTTTCCATTTTTTACAGTTACTTTATTACCATCCTTAGCATAAGTAATACTACCTGCAACATAATTTTCACGAGTAGCTAAACCCATTTCACTTCGGAATTTATTTATTCTTTTAACGACAGGACCCGGTGACCCAATATCCATAAACCTAGTTTTGATTCTCCCATGTTTTTCAGCATTATCTTCATCACTATCAAAATAACTAGCACCTGCGAATGTATGTAATGTTTCGTGTAAAAAAGCCATACCAACGCTCATAGCTCCAGGGTCAAATCCTGCTTCTGATAAACCTTTTTGTTGATGATTAATTTGCTCTGCATCCAAAAACACTCTTCCATCATTAAATCCTCCTGAATCAGTTTTAGTTCCATACACCTCAATAGTGCCACTATTAGTGGTCTAATAAATGTGTTATGTATGCATTACCTTCTGTACATTTACTTCCACATGCACCTGAACCTTCCAATAAAGTTTTGCCTTCACTATTTTCAGTTTTAGTTATTTTTTGTCCAGAAATATACGCCAAGTCAACCATCAATTGAAAAAGTAACCATTCATCATCTTCATCATCACTGCCTGCTATGTCTGTAACATCTACACTTTCTCCATTTGGGTCAATGAAAAATACAGGATTATTTAAAGTGTAGTTATATGCTGAGTATTCATAATATTTTTCTGCTAACGGGTCAATATTCATCCACCTACCTAAACTCGCATCATAGTTTCTTGCTCCGTAATCATGCCAATTTAAACCAAGCTCATCTTGCAACTCTTTCCCATTATACGTTTTCTTCAATGCAATATTACTAGACGTTGGATTATTATTATACCCTTTATGTTTGAGTCCAAAAGGGTAGTAGTTAACGCGTTTTTTTTAACTCTGGTACACTTTTTTGCCCGATCACCCCAAAAATCCACTCTAAAAAAATTTTTAAAGAACGTAGCGTAAATATACTAAATCCCATTATCCTGACCATAATTTTATAAGTTCTCTTAGTAACTGTATTAATTCATCACTAATTTTAATTCTAATTGCCAAAATAATTATTGCGATTGCTTTTGTCGTTTGCCACCAAGTCCATTTTGGGATTGGTATTTTTAAGTGTTTAGACTTGCTCATAATGCGTTGTGTTATTTCTTTTCTATAAATAGTCCGTGTTTAGTAAAAAGACCATTCAAGCTACATTTTTTTGTTGGTTACTAAAAGGACACTTGTTTTCAATGTGGTCTAACACAAGGTAAACACTGATATTCTTAAAAAAAAGGACATCAAAATCAGACCTATAAAAACAAAGAAAGATGATTTATTGAAGATTAATACCTCTAACTGGTAATGTAAGATTATGCAATATTACTATTTTAAAAAGAGCCTTAAAAAAGTGTCATAAAACTTCAGTATCGAACGGCTTAAGATATTTTTAATTAAACTTTTTGTGACAGAACACAAGCCCCCGCAATAGCAACCCAGTATTCTCGTGCCTCAAAAACCTCTGTCTTGCTATTGCTCCCTTCCCTCGGTATGTTACATAATTGGCATTATAATACTGCCGCTTCATCCTTTCTGAGCCAAAGCCGTAGTTATAATGTCAACTATGTAAAATACTCCCTTGGCTGCGCCCCAAGCTGCCGACGCTCTTGCTCACTCTGATGGAGACTAACGCCCTATGGTTGTTGCATTCAGATGTATAAACAATCCCCAACGCCATAAATCCATAGCGTAGATTATTTATACATCTGAACGTTGGATGATTCACCGACCATTTGTCCTATCTTTTTTTGCCGACTATCTGTCCTTACTTTCTAAGTAAAAACGTTTTAAAAAGCTGAAGATTTATAGGTCTATAATTTGGGATTTAGCACTTGCCATTACAATCTTCAGCTTTTTAAAATGCTAGAGGTTTTGCGACGATTGAGCAAAATAATTATGTTTTCCTAATGCGGTGGCAGGAGTGGCTGGTTTCAGCGGTGGGCGAGCGGGCATTTTACATAATAGTTGTTATAACTACAGTTTTGGTGTGGCAAGGATTTGCGCGACTGCTATTATAACACCTATTATGTAACTTGCCTTGGGCGATGCGGTTGGTGCGCGGAACAAAACAAAAGACAGAGGATTTTTGCCCTAGCAATAATCTGGGTTTTGTTTTGTGGGGAATTTTATTATCTGTCTTTTTTGTAACCTATTTGGGTTCTTGGTTGTTCTTTTGGTTTGGATAATAAACGTTGAAGTACTTCATAAATCTCTCTAAATTGTTCATTATTCCTCGATTCCATTTGATTTATTTTAGTCATTATTTCATCATAGTTATTAGCCAATTTTCTGAGCTGAACAAAGGTCTCTATAATCTGCACACTCATTTTTACCGCTAATTCGCTATTTAAAACGCTTGATAGCATTAAAATTCCGTGTTCTGTAAATACAAAAGGCGGGTATTTAAAATGAGCGCCTTGTTTTAAGGTGCCAATTTGGCTCCTTAACTCTTGGTTTTCCTCTTTGGTCAGTTCAAACATAAAACTTAAAGGAAAACGCTCTATATTTCTTCTTACCTGTCTTTTTAATTGCTTTGTTTCTACTCCATAAAGTTCTGCTAAATCTCTATCCAACATCACTTTTAGACCTCTAATGACATATATTTTATTAATAATTACTTCATCTGGAATAGTAATTTTTTCACTCATTATTTTACATTTAATTTGATTCGTAAATCTACTGTTTAATCTTTAAGGTCACAAATTGCGACCTTAAAGATTTCAATTGTAAAAGCTTATTTATTTAGGTTTTTAACCATTGAGATAGTCCACTTATTTCTTCATGCGGATAACTAAGTAAAACCAGTTTACACAGCCAGTACATCACACTTTGTATTTGTTCATTTTTATAATAGCGTTCTTCTAGTTGGGTTAACAATAAGATGCCATCTAATAATGATGCTTGCATATAAATAAGTTCATTTAAGTCGTCAATGGGTAACTTTATGTAATGTTTTTTGGTTTCAGGATCTATTTGCAGGGTATGACCATACCTTGCTTTAAATTCTTTTGGATTCATTTTTGTATGTTTTAAGGATTAAAAAAAATACCCGTCTTAGCTCTCCTTCTATACATACATATAGCGCAAGGGTTTCCCTTCTTGCGAGCCTAACGGGATTTGGCTATAAAAATACACTTTAATTGTTGTTATGTATGTTTCAAGGAGTGATTTCTAATTATTGTTATGGGCTTCTAATGTATGTTTTCATAGGATAGTATTTTTAACTTATAGGATGGCAAGTATTCACCATGTCGTGTAGGTTTTCTAAATCGTCTTGTAAATAGCGTTCGGTAGAACTTATATAGCGGTGTCCTGCTAAGTATTGCACTTTTCTAAGATTGTAGTGTCCTAACCAGTTTGTAATCACACTTGCTCTTATTTGTTTAATGTTTTCTACGTTTTGATTGTATTTTTTCAGCTTCTTAATTATTTGTGATGTTAGCATATTAAATCGCATGTTTATTGGGAAGAGTTGGTCTGTATGGTTTTTTATGCGGTTTTGTAATATTGGTAATACCTCGTTTTGGTATGCCATAAACTCCATGATTTGCCAGGGTTTTAACTCTAGTTCTCTGGCGTTGCTTCTCTTGGTACTTGGTACATATATTTTGCCTTTATTAAGCTGTAAGTGTTCTGTTTTTAATTTGCTTAAATCTGTGGTGTTTAAGCCTTGATAGACAATGAGTCCTGTGATGACTTTGCTTCGTTTTGCTGTTAACTTGTGGTAGCTGTCTTTTATATTTTCGGTTTCGTAGCTATAGTATAAATCTTCTAGTTCATCGGCTTCTAGTAAGTTATAATTGATGGTTCTTCGCTCTCCTTTTACTATCGTGTTTTCTATGGGGTTGTCTGCTCTGTATGCTTCTTCTATCAAATAATTAAAGTAGGTTTTTATACTGCGTAATTTATGGTTAATCGTTTTTTTACTGTTCCCTTTTCTGCTTAGGTATTTTATAAATTTTAAAGTGGTTTTATAATCGATCTCGGTTGGTGTGGTATGATGACGTTTACACCATTTGGTAAATACAGATTTGGCATTGTTATGGCTTTTTATAGTACTTATAGCATAGCCTTGTTTTTGCAAGTATGTTTTATAATCATTCATCTTTAATTGTTTTTAGTAGATGTGTGTAGATTTGAGTAGATTCTAAAGAAGTATGTCCTAAAAAGGTTTTTATCGTTTCTAGCTCCACGTTATGTTGTAGTAAATGGGTGGCTATAGAGTGCCTTAATATATGGGGTGTTATGCCTTTTTCGGTAATGGTATTGTTATTGGCTGCTTGTACTATAGCTTGCAAACGATTAGCGAAGCTCATACCTTGCATTCGTGTTCCGTTTTTGTTGATAAACAGGGCTTCACTTAAATGGCTTTGATAAAACTCTGGTCGTGCTTCGTAGATGTAATCTTCTAGTATTTCGGTGTTTTTTCTGTTGATGGGTACAAAGCGTTCTTTGTAGTTTTTTCCTTTTCTAACATACACGCGTTCTTTATCGAACAGTATGTCTTTTATATCTAGGCTGACGGCCTCTGTCCTGCGTAAGCCGCAACTGTACAGTATGGTTAACATGGCTTTGTCTCTTAGCTTAAATCTGTTTTCTGTATGGCTGTAATCGGTGGCGTTAAAGAGGGCTTTTATTTCTGCTTGGGTGAGGATATTTAGCTTTTCTTCGGTGGGATTGGTTTCACTTTTTAAATGTATGCTAATGCCTTTGTGATTGTGGTTTTGTAAATAGTCTTTAAACTTTTTTAAGGCTTGTTGGTGTTTGTTTAAATAGCTTTTGCTTAATGCACCGCTTCGGGTTTCGTTAGCGCGTTCTTTTAGTAAGTTGTAATAATCTTTTACGGTTTTGGCAGTGATGTGATTGATATTTTTAATAGTGTTTTGCTCTAAGTAATAAAAGAACTCTTGTAAATGGTTTGGTAAGTAATAGACTGTGCTTTCGGCATAGCCTAAAATGTCTAACCATTCTTTATAATTGGCAACTAGTAGTTTAAAACTTTCGTTTTGTAGCTTCAATTTTTTCATTAGCTCGGTGTGTTGTTTTTAGTGGTTTTTTGAACCGATTATCTTAATTGGCTTTTTTTCAGTTGATTAATCGGTTCACTGTGTTTGGATCGATTGTAGTTCGATGGATCGTACACAGTTTTGTAAAGCATCTTCGATAGCCGTCTTTAATTGCTTGTATTCTAATTGATTAACAACTTGATAATGATGTGTTTTTTTACCTTTAGAGCTAGCAAGTTTTATATGTTCCGTG
>CANMLX010000060.1 GCA_947498845.1 uncultured Flavobacteriaceae bacterium
TTGGATGGATGGCTTATTTAGCCAAATAAAAAATCTAAGCCCTCCTTTTATCTATTCTAATGCATAAAACGGGTTTAGATAACAAAACAGAAGTGATGGAAAGGAGATCTTGTGATATGTCTGGAATAGCTTTCGCGATAGTAGTTTTTCATCATGTTTTTTTATTCGTATTATCAACCTCTATTTTTTTAAACCTTAAGACAAAAGTTAATCAAAATTATTGGTTGTCATTTCTAAGCTTTTTTGGGTTACACATACTTTGTTTTAGTATATCAGCCTTGTTGGTTGATCTGCGTATTGATGCTGTTTCCCCTATGTTTTTTATTTCGCTGCCTTTTTTAATAATACTTTACTATCACTTTTTGAGATTTAGAAAAAAAATATCAACTACTAATTTTTAGTAAAGTGGCAATGTCAAAAATTAGAGAAAGCGAAATTTTAAAACTAAATTGTTTAAATAAAAGCATTATCTTCATTAAAATGCATTTGTATAAAAATCAATATCCAATCAATATAATTTTTTAGAGTATTAAATCATTATTTATTAGTATGCTAAGATTGGTCATTATTTCAACGTTATTTTTGTTTACGGCCTGTAAAACTGTAACGAAAAAGGATAATATGGATATAACTTTAGAAATATCCAATTATCCGGTAGTTATACATTATAGTAAAAAGTACCAATACATTTGGAGGGTAGATGTGCCAGTAAAAGCAACTCTAAAAAACAACTCTTTTTTGCGTAAAATGCTAGATAAAGTAAAGTATAATTATAGAGATTCTAATTATAAACGATACGCTACAAACAAGAGCGATCAATTTGTGCGCATTTATAGCGATAAACAGGGAATATTGAAAAAAACACTCAAACATAAAAGGTTATACTTTAACGAAGAGCTAAGCTATATCCTTAAATTAAGTTTAAGACTAGACACTACATATACAGTACAAAAAAAGTATGAAAAATATCTAACAGAAGTTTCTCAAAATAACTTGGATACTTTAATTATAGGCACTATAAACGAATTAAAACAAACCAACAAAGATCTTATCAAACAAATAAACAAAGGCGACCTGTGTTTTGAGTTTACTAAAAACAAATCTGTACAAACAGATAACATCTGTGTAACCATAGATTTCTAAAGAATGAATAAAATAATAACGCTTACCATTAAAATAATTACCGCTATCATTGTTTTGGTTGCCTATCCTAGCATGATTTATGTTTGTATTGTTTTTGGACAAGATTATAATAATTTAATAGGGCTTTGGCTTTTAATACTATCAATAGCATTAATTGGTTTTGCAAGTTTCTATAAGTATAAGAGAGGTAAAAATGTTTTTAACTTTTTGTTTTTTACTCACTTTATGGCTGCAATTATAGTATTGTGTCTGGAACATTATGATATGAAGTATACAACAAGGTATCAAGTAACAGATAGCATACTTCATTATTTTGGATGGGTTACTTCTGTTGATGATTTTTTTGAAGACAGAGTGTATGGTTTTATAACTATTATTATACCTCTAGTCATTATGTTAAGTATAACAGCTGTTTTTTTAGTCTTTTCAAATAAAAAGCAGAATAATAATAATTTAACTTATAATTAATTATGGATTTTAGTGCTGTAAAACATATAGATTGGATGAGCCTTTGGGAAATAACCAAAGATTATGTGCTCCCTAATACGGGAACCATAGTTATAAGTATAATTTTATGCGGGTTTTTAGGTTTAGTCATCGCTATCACCTACATCGTTATTTTATCCAGAAAAAAAGTATTTAAAAGGCTACCTAAATATTATAATTGGGCGGTTAAATTATATATTCCCTTATTATTTGTAGGTATCGTATTTGTAAGTATACAATTTGGCTTTGTAAGAGGAGTTTATAAAATCTTAGATAATAACCGAGTGCATATTGTAAATGATATTTACGATGTTACTTTAGCACAGTTTTTTAAATCGGAACAAGACAAAGAAAAATTTATTGAAGAATTAAAACTAATGGCTTCCGAAACTCAGGAAGGAGCTAAAACGTTATCCAAGTTTTTTGAACTATGGATGCATAAGTTGGATACAGGAAATAGTCTTGTTAATGCTACTAAAGATAAGCTAACAAATTATGTAGTTAACAACTATGGAGACGATATTTACACATTATCAGTATATGCCCTGTTACAAGCTGCTGGAAGCCATGCTAATTTACATGAAACGTTGACTTATGATGAATTTAAAAGTGTTATGGATGTATTACTAACTTTAGATCATCAGGAAATAGAACAATCCCTAAAAGCTAAATTAGACCAATGGTGTGCCAGTTTTTTAAAAGCGCAATACCACTCTATAGCAATACCTATAATACTCCTCCTGGTCATCATTATGGCAATCCCTTTAGTTGAATATTTTGTGTACAAGACATGGATAGAAAAAAAATACCTTTCAAAAATAAGTAATAATCTTAATGAAACGAACCCTATCAATAGTATTGATACACACTAAAAAATAAATGAGGCATGGGTAATTACATGTATCCTCTTAAATAATTTTATAAACACATGAAAACATACGTAATATATCAAGCTGTTTTATGCAGTTTAATGTTGCTGTTAACCACTTCCTGTGGTTTTTTAGAAGATAAAAAAACTAATAAAACCCATGAGAAAGTCGAAAAAGACACGATACCTTATTTTGAAGGTAAAATAAAATTATCAGAATCTAGAGGGCTTTATGGCGATTTAACAAAAATACATACTACGTATTGGTTGTCTGAACATAAAATAAAAAGAGAACAAGCATGGGGAGGTGTTTACAGTGTTTTAGATAATTATGCAGGAATTATAATAGACGAAAAAAAAGATACCGTAACGCTTTACTATGCCGATAGGTTTAGTAAAATAAAAAATAAGCATACCACAAGTATTACAATATTTAAAGAGCATTTAAAAACAATGCAGGTACCACAGGGGTACCCTTCTCCTTTTGATAAAACGTTTACGCTACTTATAGATGATTATAAGCCAATAAGGCAAGTCAAGGACTCAACCACCATACAAAACTTTCTTTGTGATTATACACTATATAAAGACAAGGAGAACATTATAAAACAAGAAGTATTCGATTCTAAAAAAATAAAAGTAAAACGCGATTTTTTAGACATGGTATTTATTAATCTGCCTAAAGCCATTAACTTTCCATTAAGTTCTAATCTTAGAACCACAGTTAGCGATATAAATAACGATTCTATAATATCGGGAAAGCAAACAAGAGTTGTAGACGAATTTATAAGGCGCCAGCTAAGAAAAAAAGACTCAACAATAAACAAGACTTCTAACTTAAAAAAAGTAACAAAAAATAAGTGGGTAAAAATGGGACTAAATCTTTTAAAAAAGGGCGTAGACCTAAATATCCATATTACCTCCGAAATAACAGAATTTTCGCAGCAAGAATTAAAACAAGAAGTATTAACATTACCAGTAGGCGATTTTATTGAAATAGAAGATTTTGATGATTTCTTAGATGAATTACCAAAAGGAGGAGGCGTAGATTTTGATGATTAACATATAATTCTAAAATTACCGCAAAACCTATTTACGTATAATTGAATTAAAATTAAGATGAAAATTAATAAGTGTTTTTCAATAATTGTACTATTTCTTTTTTGTGCTATTGGTTTAAAGGCACAAAGTGGTAAAAAATATAAAGTCATAGAGCAAGAAAACGATGCGTGTGTTGACTTTTTATTTAAATTTAAAATTTACGGAGCATACCCAGATAATCCTGATGATAAACCTTGCGGAAAACTTTTTTCAAAGAAAGGAGACTATAAACTAGTTCTTAAAAGTAATCAAGGTATAGCTTTATACCTATCGTTAGATAAAAAAGGCAATATTATTTACCCTATAATTACAGAAGATAACAGTACAAAAAAGACTAAAAAACAAATACTTAATTTTAAAGAAGGTAAGCTTATAGGTAAGCAATTAATTGTAAATGATGTTGTTATAGAGAAACTAGTGTTAAAAGATTCAATCTATACAATAGAAATTCCAAATTGGAAAGAAAAAGTAAAGTCTTTATCATATGTAGACTCCCCATTAGTCTTTATCGATAATAATGAAAGTTTTGAAGCTAAAAATGTTATTATAACTTCAAATTTTAATGTCGATACAATTTTAACAGCAGTATTTTTTGATCTAAATAATGTTAAGAGAGTAGCAATAGATTATACCAAAAGAGAAACTCATGTTTACAATCAAAAAGGCAACCTTACTAAAAAAATAACAGGAGCAATTGTAGTACCAAATTATGAATATAATTATTATAAAGAAAAAGGGAATATAATACATCAAAAAAGTGTGTTATCTCCGCAAAATATGACTAGCTTTTTTAATAAAACCGCTCAAGACGATATTTATAAGGACGAAAAAGTATATCATGTAATGAAGTTTGATAATAAGGGAACTCTAATTGATAGTTATACTAAAAAAGAAGCTATACAGTATGGAGAAAAAAAGATTATAAAATTTTATAATTCAAAATCAAAAAAATGGTATAAAAAAATTGAACTCTTTTCAAACGCAAACCCACACAATAAAAAAGTAACTGTTAAAAATAAAACAACCGATTCTATTTTTTATTATAAGAATAAAGAACTCCTCAAACAAGAGTTAAAGCAGTATGATGAATTTGATTTAATGATAGAAAGTACAGATGATTACTAGAGAATACTATGGAAAATCATAAAACCGTAACTAATAAAAATACAACATTACAATTGTATAATAATGCTTTAATAAACACTACAGATACTATAGCGAAAACGCCTTTAAAAGCATCTCAGTCAAAGAGTAAACTAAAAATTAAAGGAGATGTGGCGTATTTAAAAGTGCCATTTGCAGCTTATGTTATTGGGTTCTTTATGAGTCTTATAGTCTATGGCGGTTGGGGATTAGTGCTTTATGGGATATATAATGGGCAATTTTATATAAATAGTGATTCCTATCTTTTGGTAGATATCATTATAACACTGTTTTTGTTTTTAATGTTATTGATGCTGTCCTTTTATAACTGGTTTATAAAAAGTAACCTTAAAAGTAGTGCGTATATTTATAAGACAACTGGAGAAATAAAAAGTTTTAATAATGAAGAAGAGTATAACCTTCAAGATATTTCATGTATCCAATTATTAAGTTACGAAGAAAAAGTGAAGATATCCTCAAAATATGGAGGAGGTTACGATATCACTCTAGTTTACGAAATAAACCTAGTGGCTCATAATAAAGATAGATTTACCATACTTAAGCATAAAAAAGAAGATAAAGCCATACAATTCTGTGAAAAACTTAGTGAATTTTTAGAAAAACCTTTTGTAAACCATATGAGTCATCATGAAAAGGTTTAAAATTTAGAATACCAAAGAGTGGTAAGTCTATCTATTTACTATATAATGAACCCCCTATTGCATTTATAAGTCTGAAAAAATTTAAAAATGTCAGTTCGAGTACTTTTGAGGGACGAAAAAGTGTATCGAGAACTATTTCTAAAAATCACTTAAATTGACAAAACTTCACCCTAAATGCACCACAGATGATGCAAATAATATCAAATATGGATTGAAAGGGATCAAATATATTTTAACCTTTAAAGGAAAAGTGCTTAAGTTGTAGATTTACTCCAAATTTAAAATACAATGATACAACCTAAACAAAAGTTAGTAGTATTTCTGCTGTTATGCATTACTTATACGATTTCAGCACAAAATTATACCTCATGGGATGATGTGGAATCCAAGCGATTTGGTAAGGAAACCATATTCACATCTCGTACAGATAAAAAGCCGTTACATGGTGCCTACAAAATTTCTGAAAATTCAGGTGCCTATGCCGATATTAATTTTAAAAACGGAAAAATTGATGGGCTTTATGTAAACTACGATTTTAATAGTAACAAAATAGCAGAAGCCACCTATAAAGAAGGAAAAATAGAAGGGAAGCAAGTCTCTTATTTTCAAAACGGAAACGTACAAGAAGAGACGTTTTATAAAAATGGGTTAAAAGAAGGGACTTGGTTAACCTACAACAGAAAAGGAGAAAAAATCCGGGAAGAAAACTATAAAAATGGGAATAAGGAAGGTAAATGGCTTATAACAAAAACGTATCCAGATGAGAATACCACCTCAAAAGTTACAGAGTACTATAAAAATAATGAGCCAACTGGGCATTGGGAGGAACGGTTAACCGATGGTAAATTAAAATGGGAAAAAGTACATAGTGCTCCTACCAATTATATAGAGAAGCACTATTACCCTAATGGAAAACTATCTAGTGAAGTAGAAGTAAAAGACCGAAGAAAAAATGGATTGGCGTCTTACTTTACACCAGAGGGGCTTTTACAATACAAAGTAAATTATAACAAAGATTATATAGATTATAAAGAACAATATTTTGAAAACGGTGTACTAAAAAGTAAAACAAGTTATAAATATGGTCGCATAGATGGGGGTTATGTAAGGTACAACAAAGATGGTATTAAAATAGAAGAAGGTGTTCGAAAAGATACCTATAAGGATGGTGTTTGGAAAATTTATGAAGGCAGAAAGGGGCGTTTATCTTGTGAAATAACCTATAAGAATGGCAATGAAAACGGACCAGTTAAGTTCTACAATACCAATGCCAAAAAAGTTGAAAAAGAAGGACAATATCTTAATGGTAAAAAGCATGGTGTCTGGAAACATTATGATATGGCAGGAGAGCTTACTAAGGAGGAAGAATATAATAAGGGGAAGCTAGTTTCAGAGAAAAGGTATAATTAATGACTGCTATTATTTTAGGTGATTTAAATTTTAGCTAACAAATGCGCAATAATAAAGCTAAAAAATAATGTTTTGTCATATCGACAGAGCGAAGCATGAGCGACGAGATATCTCATTAAAGTGAGATTACTCCTTGTAAAGCTTACACTTTAGATCTTCAATCAAAATATATTTTGATCTTGATAGCGTTCGGAATGAATAATATCAATTAGATTATTTTTTGTAAGGTTAATGATTATCAGTTTATTATAGATATTATTTAGTATAGCCTAAGAAACCAGGCCATTATAGACTTATTATAATCCAAAGTTGTGCTAAAAATACTTAGTTTCAACTAACAATTGAGACCAATGAAAACCATTATAACCATATTTCTCCTATCGGTACCTTTATGTTTTTGGGGACAGAGCTTCTATTATGTAACCGCTCCAAATGGACTAAATGTACGCAAAAGTCCTAATCTATCATCTATTAAAAAAGCGCAGCTGCCTTTTGGAATGGAGGTAGAAAAAATAGCAAATACCGATGCAGAATTAACACTACAAGACAATGGAAAAACAGTAGAAGGTAAGTGGGTAAAGATAAAATACGATAATTATACCTATTTAGTTTCAAATAAAAAAGAGCAGTTTGAAGCTGAAGGTTATGTTTTTGATGCCTATTTAAAACCATTAAACAACAAAGATTTAATTAGCATTAAACAAATCGATCAAAGTGACTATTTACAATTACATGAAAAGGCATATAAAGAAATTCGTATTCCCAGAAAGATAGGCACTCTGGACGCTGTAAAAACGGCCTTAAAACATCGTGTAGAATGGGTTACAGAATTTGAAGATAGTTTATATGCAAGAGACGATGTTATTAAAAGTATAGTCCTGTCTAACGGAAAAAAACTTTTTATAAATGATAAATCTAGTGATGTTGGTTTTGCTCAAGGGTGGTCTGGTTATTTTCCCGAGTTTGATATACTTCTTTTAGAAGGCGGACACTCAAGCGATATAAGTTTTCATCTAAAAACAGGCGAGACTACTCAAACAGCAGGAAATCCAGAATATATTATACATTCTCCTAATAAGCAATATAGGTTAAATGGCTATCATGGAGGGCAAGAATGTGTCTCTTACTTTTTTCAAGTGAAAAAAAATGGCATGTATCAATACTTCACTCAATTTAATTGGGATTATAATATTTGCACCTTTAAAGACTTTTATTGGATAAATAATCTGGAGTTTATTTATACATTAAAAAATTATAGCACAGATGCCGAAAACGGAATAGTAGAGTATTATAAGGGTGAATTAAAAAATAATCAATAATATAAAGTTACTTTACGAGCATGATACGCAATTTGTTATTTTTTGGGTACCTATTTTTTATTGTTTGTTTATAATCTTCAAATGTTTAAAAAGTTTTCTCTATTCTATTAACTATTCCCTCTCTTGTATGTAAACTTTTATTAGCGTTAAAAACTATATCTGTTTAAAACGATTGTCTAAATCGAATAGGTTCATAGATGGGGTCCAAGGTACAATGATTAAGATTTTTATCTGCATCATAAGTAGCTTGATATTTTAAGTTATTTCTCTCAATATAAAGATTGAAATAAGAGAGAGCGCTAAAGAATAAAAGTGAGTTATAGATATCGCAGGACGAAGAGGCGTAATTTAGTGTATGATTTTTTATCTCATATATGCTGCTTGGATCCAATAAAATATTACTATAATACATAGACACAGACAAGGTGTTTTTGTTATTATCAAAGAAATTAGCA
This sequence comes from uncultured Flavobacteriaceae bacterium, assembly GCA_947498845.1. Lineage (GTDB taxonomy): Bacteria > Bacteroidota > Bacteroidia > Flavobacteriales > Flavobacteriaceae > Jejuia. The sequence goes on from CANMLX010000060.1 coordinate 8,588, forward strand.
ATAAAAACATAGCTGTTTTTTCCAGTACGTGTTGTATCTTTCTTTATGAAAACTTCTTTTGTAAAAATGAGTTTATTGTTTTTGTAAAACGTTTTTTTAAATGGGTGATTATTTCTGTAAAACAGACTATCAATAAAAATATCATTATTATGTTCTCTTTTTTTTCGTTCTATAGATATGTTTGGGCTTTTATTAGAAAATTGGAGCTCTTCAATAATGTTTAAAAAGTCATCATAAACATGTTTATACATTTTTTTGCCCTGTTTATAAAACGCTTTTGATTTTAATATACCATTAAATGTATCATATGTTATGAGCGGACCATCTATGCTATCATTTACATAATTGCAAATAGTTTTTTCTAAAGCATGTAATTCGTTAATTTCTTTGCCATGTTTTTTACCATTTTTATAGTGTGTAGTTAAGTATAATTTACCATTAAAGTGATGGTATGATCTCCATTCACCATGTTTGAGTCCTTGGGCATAAGTACCTTTTTTTTCTAATTTATTAAAACGTAAAATTTTTGAGATACCATAGCGATATCCATTTTTAAAATATGATATTTCTGTTTTCCATTTATTTAAATAATCGGTATATTTTATTTTGTAATGCCCATTTAAAGGTATGCTGTTGTTATTAAAAACTTGATTGTTTTTAGTATAGGTTTTATGTGATTTTATACGTTTTGGAGTTTTTTGACCAAATACATTAAAATAGGATAGCAATATTAAAATTAAAAAAATATAGTTTTTTATCATTGTTAAATGAGTTAATCAAAAGTTATATTAACTTTATAAAGTTCGCCTTCCTCAATTCTGCTATTTAAATTTTTATAGGTGACAATGTTGAGGTCTAAGTCTAAATATGTTTTTTTTATTAAAAAAATGATCATTTGTAAGTTCTACATCGTTTATACAATTTTAATCCTTTAATTAAATTAGGTTATGTTACTCTTTATTTTCGGAGGGTTTTATTGGCATACCAATAAAATAAGTATTGTGTGATTTTTTTTGTGGTTCGGGATGTTTTAGTTTTAAAGAATCTTCCAACTCCTTAGTAGGAGACACCAGAGACGTATTGGGTTTTACTAGGTTAACACTTTGTATTTTTTGTGTTTTACCTTCTTCATTGGTGCAATTCATTAAACTAGTTCCCATAGTAATGAGTAATGCAAGTAAAAATGTATTTCTAAAGTTATAGGTTGGTCTCAATGTAGATTGAGGAATATAAATGTTGATCGCATCTAATGTTTTAGCTTTAAATTTTCCACAAACTCTTTTGTGTTTATTTTTTAAGAGATATGCTTTGATTTCAATTGGAGACATTTCTGTGAAATCTATCACTGTTGTTTTGCAGGCGTTACAAAATTTGCCTTCTCGGTTGGGTGCCATAGCGTTCCAGTTTTCATTACAAGGCTTAGGAATAGAAAGTGTGATTTTTTTCATGTTTATTGGAGATAGCTTTTAATTTGTGTTTTAGGATAAAGGCATATTGCTTTATAAAAATTACGTTTTGGCTTCTGTTTTTTTTTATGTGTTGGTGCTTTTTCTTATTAGCGTTGTAGATAATTAATTTTAATCGAAAAGAATTCCTCGACGCTCTGCGTCGGGGTTTCCGAAGAAGTTGTCATTCCCGTGAAAACGGGAATCTAAATAGTGAAATTTCGGTTTTTGACCCTAATGTCAAAATAAAACGAGCGAAATACCCCTATGGCTCTGCCTCGGGGATAGTTCGTTTCAAGAAATTTTTTATTTGTTGCATTCGTTTTTTCAAAAATAGCGAGATATACAAGGCTTTCTTTTGCCTGATTTATATTTGCCTGATTACAATCTATTTTTGTATTGTAATGAAAAGTCTATTGCTTATATTTACTAGTTAGCAGAAATTAAAAATTAAAACAATGTATAAGGCTTCCTTTGATAATGACCTGCTTAATGACTGGTGTGACTTTTGTGAAGAAAAAAAGGAATTTGATAGCTTTCATTTTTCAACTTTGTTAATGGAGACTCTTTTAGAAGGATACACTCCTGAATTTGACAAATTCATTACGGAAATTACAAAATACTTTGACAGCTCGATTTACAAAAATATAAAGTATGCTTTCAGCAATGAGAAAGAAAGTCAAGGTAATGTTAAAGATTGGGTAATAAATGATTTAAGAGAAAAACGAAAAATTATTGAGCATGTACCTGATTCTAAAGATCTTAAAGAGTTAATGGACTCTCCTCAATTTCTATTTGTTAAAGATAGAGATGAACTTTATGAAGCTAGAGAGACAGATAATAACACACTATTGTATGAAGGAGTTGGAGATTTCGTCATAGAAAATATTGATAATGACAAACGATTGTACGCACTAAAAGAAGTTCTTTATAATATTGCTTCGGATAGCGATTTAGTAAATGCACTTCTTTCTGGATTAATTAAAGCTGATGTCGATTTAGTAAACTACTTAGACATCTACAAAAATGGTTGTGATTATGCAGTAGATGATGAAAAAATTCTAATCTATGAATTCAAACCATCTAAATAAAAAAAGGTGCTAACAATATATATAGCAAATAGGGTAATTAGTGTTTAATCCAAAGTTTATTGTCTATTTACAAAGTCGCCAAATCTTTTGATTTGACTTTATAGAGAAAAGATAAATCAAAATACAAAAGTTTGGCTTAGTGCTTAACCGAAAATAATCGCTTGTCCTCTGCCCTAAATGCCATATGTTTAACGTTAGTTTACAGTGTTTTTAAAAAGAAAACGCTATGCTTACATTATTTTACTTCTCTAATAAATAACTTGTTTTTATTAGAGGCAAACATGACTATTAGTAGTAAGATAACAAACGTAAAGACGTAGTATCCTATACCAAAAGCTTTATGAAAGCAAAAACACATAAGAAAAAAAGGAATTATTACTCGTAATATTGCAGATGGGTTTGTTTTATTAATTTTAAGGCCTTTATCAATCTCAAGTTGATACTCTTTTTGGTTATTATTTAATTCAAAAACATTACTTTTTTTATCTCCATATTTAATATAGAGAGCGCCTTCGTTGCCTTTTAATTCAATATCTTTTTTCGAATTTTTATTTATTATTCCTATTTCGTTGTTATCAATAAACAAAGTGATTTTTTTGTTATTGTCTTCTTTTACAAGTATGTTTAAATTCATGTATTATTAATTTTCTATAGTTAAGTCTTCGGTTGTAGATTCAATGAGTTTCCAAGTGTTTTTACCTGTATTTTTAAAGGTTGCCGTGCTAATTTTACAGCACCCTACAGGATGTCCTTCTGTTATGGTTTTATTTTTAAAATCAATTGACGAAGGAAAAAGTGAAAAAGGAAACGACTCTTCTTGTTCGAAAGTCCCATTGTCTTGTTGAAAAAAGTATTCGTACCAAGACCCTGCACTGCCACCTTGATCATATAGAACTGCAAAATCTTCTAATCCATCCATATTATAATCCCAGATGTTAAAGTAACCTAGTTCGCCAATAACACGATCATTAGATTTCTTAAAATAATTTATAGCTGTACAAGGGACTTCTCCATAGGCATACCATAATCCCAGGTAGAAATCAATTCTTTGAAACATAGCATTCTTATTAGTAATACCCTGTATTTCTATCCTAACTCTTGTTGGTCGATTAGTTTCATTATCATATTCTAATCCTTTCATACTGTACAAGAAATTTTTAGAAACCTTATCCATAACACAGGTTTTGTTTTTTCTAAAAGCTTCTTTTATATCTGTAAAGGTTTTATGCTCTATTCTGGAGTCAAAACTAAAATTGATAAAATAGTCATACACATAACCCATAATTTCTTTATTAGAATTTTGAGGTGTATAAGATACGTATACCCATTGGCCATTTGCAGTTCTATTGTTATCCAAATTAAGTGTTTCGAATTTACCAGTTCTTCTCAAAATACTAACTTTTTCACCTGCTGGAATGGTCATTATTTTATCACTTTCTAAATTTGGAGCATTTCTAATGTTTAATCCGTTTTTAGAATTTATAAAGCCTTGGTAAGGTGAAAAATCGATTTGATTTACAATGTCTTCTTTTCCAAAATCTTTGGATTTTTCTAATGCAGACTTTTTTTTATTGAGATTCTCTTTACTGGAAGATTCTTTACATTGAAAGCATAAAAAACAGATGCTTAAAATTAAAAATGTTCTATATAGATATTTATAGTGAGAGCGCAGTTTAAACATATTTTTAAAAATTAGTCTCTAATATAAACCTGTATATCCTCGCTCTTTTTTAAAGCATAAGACAATGCTTTGTTAGAAAAAGACTTAGAAGGATTGTAATTGGCTAACGAAAATACTTTAGGCACTTTAATACCCCAAGAACCAGATGCTGTGAGTTTGCCCGTTTGAACTATAACTAGGTGTCCATAAACTTTTGAGGTGTCTATAATTAACGATAAACCACCATTTTGGGTGTGTTCTAATGCTTTATTTATATTTTGCTGGCTCGTAGCAGGTCCAATTTTTTTCCATTTCGATGACCTGGAGATTATTGGTTGTATACTATCAAATATAACATGTTTGTTATTAGCATCTTTAAAATCGTTTATAGCATAGGTTTCGTTTATAAATTTTGAAATGGCATTTCTACAATCTAAACGATTTTGACTTGATGCCTTGCAATTTTGAAATTCTACAATGGCATTGTTAAATTGATTTTGCGATGGTGCAGTGCTCACTGCATTTTTAACAGAAGGCTCTCCCTTTTTAGGAGCGATTTCTGTATTGGTTTTATCAGGAGTTTTGTCTTGTTGTTCTATGTTGTTTTTTGGGGTGTTTTCTTTTTTGTCGTCACCACAGCTTAAACATATTAAAAGGATCAAGGTAAATGTTAATAATATTATTTTTTTCATGAGTTTGTGTTTTAGAGTTCTTATTTATTTGCTCAATAATTTTATGTATTGTTAATTAAAATTATCCTAACGGTTTGTTTTGATGTGGGTAAAAATACAGTGCGATTGAAGTTAAGTAGAGATTCAATTAGTATTTGTAATGAATCTTTTAATATTCGTTGGAAAGTGAATGCTTTTTGTTTTTACAAGAGCTATCTACAGTTAATACCAATTCCCAAATGAATATACTGAGTTAAAAAGTGCCTTTTGAAATTCTATTTCAACATAAAAAAGAACCGTAGCTACAGCTATGCTTATTTTTTCTGTATCATATAATTCCAAAATTCATCATTTTACTTTACAGTAAATTCATTTAAGAATTGGTATAATTTTGGAACGTAACTCCTAAAACGAATGCTTGTATTAGTATAGAATTCTTATTTAATAAAGTTGTTATTTTAAAAACGTCTATCTACATACGAGTAGGTTTTAGGTGTTAAAATAAATCCATTTGTTGTTTATCTAAATTAAATAAAACTATTAGTAGAAATATACAGTATACTATTACCAAAATAAGAAGCACTAAAAGCCCACGTTTTATCCATTTACTTGTTTTTTTTGAAAAATTAAAGTTGTTAGTTATTGGTTTTATAAGGAGATATGCCATAAAGATGGTCGCTAACAAAAACAGGATAATAGTCATGTTATATTTTTAAAAGGCGTAGCCTATATTTAAGTGTAGTGGTTAACGTATAATTTTTTCGGCATCCAAAGCATGCTCATTAAAATAAAGCGTCTCTCCATCCCCTGCCATAAAAGTACTATCCATTTTCCAGGTAACTTTTATAAGGTCATTTTTTTTAAAATTGTACTTGTGGTTACCAGATTCCCAATTATAAATTAAGGCTACATCTCTATTATCTTTTTTGCCTTCTAGAAAGAAATAGTCATAATTATCATTATAATTTAGAAATTGGATGGTATCGGTATAAACAGTGTTTAACTTTATGTTTTTATTAAACCTAATGTTGTTTTTAAACTTGGTATTTACTTTATTGATATCTCCTACTTCATTTACATGATATAGAGTAGTATCTATTACTGGTGTATCTGTGTACAAGGCATCTATAATTGTAATGCACCTATTTTGTATTGTAGTGGTTGTTCTGGACCAGCCTTCTGCAATTTCATCATAGGCAATCACTAATGCGTTAATATAAAGTTTATCCGAATCTTCACCTTGGTATATTTGTTTGAGTTTGTTATTAGTATCGTATGATATTAAGATAGATTCTAACTCATGGTCGCCTTTAAACACATTAACAACAATACTTTTAAAATCATCGAACTCTAATTGATAGGACGGGTAAAACTCATAACCGTAACCATTATTATCTATATTTGGGTAAAGTTGCTTTAACTGCAGTTGTTTAATATCTTGACTGTTTAGTTTGTTTTTCTTTTCGATATTATCAAAATTGGTAGAATCTACCAAAGGCATTTTTTTTAAAGGAAACTTGGACCATACATCTGTGTATACTGGATTAACTGTTAGAGATAGAAAACCATCGAAAACATATACTGTGTCTTTTTCTAGAAGTATACCCACCCATTCGCCTTTTATAATAGTGTGGTCTCTAATTTCACTAAAGATATTTGTGCGTTCTATAACGGTAACCTTCTCGTTATATTCAAACTTGCCTAAAACATCACCTTTAGGTTTTTTTCTGTAATTTAAACCAGATGGCGCATTAATGTAATAGGTGTTGTTTTCTTTTGGAGTTTGCTGTTTTTGTAAAGTTTGTTGCTCTGGAGGCTTTGGAGCTTGTTTGTTTGTTGTTTTTTTACAACCAGATAATACTATTATAAGTCCTATAACGAAAGCTTTTCTCATGGTGTTTTTATTCTGTTTTAAATTAATTTTTAGTCAAAAAATGCATTTTTGTTGCGATCTATATAGCTTTTCTCTGTCTTATTTGGTTTACCTGTTATAAAACAATTATTTATTGGTTTTAAAAGTAAAACCTTGACCTCCATATGTACTTACAGCTATTAAATTAAACTGATCTTGAACTTTTTCTGAATTTATTTTATACCTATCGCTAATATAGGTTAATTGTGTTTTTAGTTTTAGATTGTTTATAATTGCTATGATTCCCATTATAATAACTATAGTCACTATAATGCCAACAATTGTTAACTCTGTATACAATATGGTATCGTAAGTATTTATATTATAAGATTTTCCTGCAATAAAAATATTGTGAACCACAACCATAATAGCAATTAAAACGAAAGGGAATTTTACATAAATCCCTATTTGGGTACTTTTTGAATAGTAGGACAGTGCTTTTTGTAAAGTGTCTTTTGGTACTTTAGTGTAAAGCTCTAATTGTTGCTCTGTATTATCATATTTGTTTGTCATAGTTTATTTTTTTTGTTTACTGGATCAAAGAAAGGTGATATACTATGTAAACGAAATGGCTAACCTAAATTTGCTTAATTTGAGTAAATATTTGAATTGGTATTAATAATTGGTATAACAAAAAACAAGATTGTCTAATTTTAGACAACCTTGTTTTTATAAATAAATTTAATTGGTTTAGAACTAATTAAGTCGAAAGCCAATTTTAAAGATATATTGGCTGAAGAAAGAAAACGTATAATTTTCTGCTTTTCTTCCTAAAGTGCCAGCTCTAGGTTTTTTGTTGTTTACCAAATAGTTAAATGTTAATGGTTTTACATCAAACCCAATAAATAAATCATTTGTTAAATAATAATCTAATCCGGCAACTCCTTGCACGCCTAGTCCAAATAATTCAACATGCCTAATGCCATAGTTTATTGTATCTGGATCTACTGTAGGATCGAAAACAGAAGTTCTTGAATAATCAAAAGGTAAAGAAACTCCCATATAAGGTAGTAATCTAGGTCTTTTTAATTGAAAATACCATTGCACACCTGGAGCAACATGAACATCTATATCGTCTTCTCCTATTACTGCGCTGTACGATGGTACGAGTACTTGACCATCTGTACTTACTACGCCAGGGATATTAATTTGTTCTGGCGTATTTCTATAGGTTACTCCTCCTGTAAAAGTGATAGCCATTTTATTGGTGATAAAATATTTACCCTCTAAGCCTACCATATTTACTAAACTATTATTATTGTTATCTAATGTGCTATAATAAGGCGCAGCTCCATCAACTGTATTTACTCCCAGGTCTCTGGCAGAACCAGTGTCTAAATAAGCGCCTTTACCCAATAGTAAAGACACCGTGAGGCTCTTTTTTTTTGGGTTATAACTACTATCACTTTGAGCAATAATTACTTGCGAACTTAAAAGTGATATTATCATTATTAAAATTGCTTTTTTCATAATACAAAATCTTTAAGAAATTAATGTCTTTTAATGTGTACCCAAGAGAGATTCTTGGGTACTTTAAGTTAGATCTTAAAGATGATTTTAAGATGCTAATGCGTCTTCCATTAACTTTTTAAAGCTTTCTGCTAATGTTTTACGTTGTGCAATTTCTGTTTCTGTTTTTTCTATTAGAGCTTCTATTTCTGCTATTTCTGCAACTCTTTCTTCTTCTAAGTTTAATTTATCTTGTGAGATGTTTTCTAAGTCGTTTTTAGCTTTAGCTATGTTTTTCTCTGTTTCCAGAATACTAGCTTCTTGCGCTTTAATTTCATTAGCTATTTTTTCCATTCTCTCTTCATAATCAGAACCACTATAATTGCTAGCTTCTAACTCAAGCTCAAGACCTTCGAAGTAAGCAATATCTCCTTGTAGGTTAGCTATGGTTTTTTGGTCTAAAGAAATTTCTAAATTTAGCTCGTCAATTCTATCTAATAAGGCTATGTGTTCTGCAAGCTTTTCATCGTCTACAAGAGTTTCTAAACGTGTAAGTTCTTTTTCTACATTATTTAATTTTTGTTTAGCTTCTTCAAAACGCTTTTCGGTATCTAATACGCTGTTTTCTAAAGAGGTAATTGCTTCTATTTGAGCAACTATATCACTGGCTAAGTTTAAAGCGTTGATAGCATTGTCTCTTTCAGCTCTGGCAGTTTCTAGTTGCGTATTAAGTGTCGTATCAAACTCAGTAGCTTTTTCTTGTAGTTCAACTAATTTAGCTTCATCTTCAATGAGTTTAGCTTTTAAATTACTTAAAGAGGATTGTGTATTAACTAAGGAAACTTGTGCTCCTTTAAGGGCTTGGCTGTTAGTTATTGTAATATCGTCTGCTTCAACATTAAAGTATCTTCCATTTATTGGTACACTGGAGATTCTAGCGCCTGCAGGAAGGCTTGCCGAATTAAAATATACAAGGTTTCCATAAGAAATTGGATTTGAATTTGTATTTAAAACCAGACGATATGTAAAACTAGAATTGTCGTCATGATTTCCTGCTATACCATCTGCTCCCGCTCCTGTAATGGTAATCCCTGATGGATTCGCGTCAAAAATGGCTTTCTTTTCATCATAATTAGATTGTAAGAAAGATAAGGCTCTTTCAGAATTAAAAATAGATGTTTTAGTTTGTTCTATTTGTTCCGAAATTGAAGCTATTTCATCTATCACCTCGTTGTAATCTGAAGCCAGAGTAAGAACGTCGTTGTATATGGCTTCCTTTTCATCTTTTAATACTTCGGCATCTCTTTTATTTTGGATAGCCTGATCAAAAGTAATGGTTGTACCTCCAGTTAACTCATTTAACTCGTTTTGAGCTTCGGTTAGGTCTTCATTTGCTTGATTTAAAGCAATTTCGTTAGCTTGAACAGCATTTTTTTCTGTTTGAACATCTAATTTTGCTTGTTGGTAATCTGAAATGTTATCTCCAAGAGCAGCTAACTCTGTTGTTTGGATTTCATTAATTCTAGCGTTTCTTTCTTTGTTTGCAGCTTTTAAATCGTCTATTTGTTTTTGAAGCGCAATTACTTGTGCACCTATTGATGTAGGCTCAGATACAACAGCTTTTAACTTTTCTAGTTTAGCCTCATCATCTATTAATTGACTTTCTAATTCGGCAATCTCAAGATTTTTTAATTCTAAAGCTTCTTCTTTATCAAAAACACCATCAATTACAGCAGCTTTTAAAGAAGCTAAATCACGCTTTTGGCTTTCTAAGTCGGCTTCTAAAGCTATAATGCTACCCGTTTCGGTTAAGAATTTACCTAAATATTTTTCGGCTTCTTGAGATTTTGTTGCTTCTACTTCTAATTTTAATTGTAGTAATGCTTTTAAATGTTCTTCTTTGGCAAGCTCTAAAGCATTTTCTGCATTTAAAACCGCTAGAGCATTTTGAGCAGCTTCTGCAGCATTTTTAGCTTCCTGAGATTTATTTAGTAAGAGTTGATAAGCTACTTTCGCATCTTCTAAAGACGCTTCGGCTTGAATTAAACTTGTTTGTGCGGCAAGAAAAGCGGCTTGGTTTTCGTAAATAGCTTTTACTTCATCTGAAATCTCATCATTTACACATGATGTTAATCCAAAAGAAGTACATATTAGTCCTCCTAAAACTAATTTTCCAAATTTGTTCATTTTTCTAATGATTTAAATGTTTTTAAAATTTTAGTAAATGAATACAGATACCTTTTATTGTAATTATTCATTTACTTATTACGTTTATTGGTTGTAAAACTATAATGAATAAGAGCGGTTAGTATCCACCATTGTATATATGCGTAGAATTAATACCAATAGCGTTGACTTTTAATCAATATTTGATAAATCCTACTTAGGACTTGCTATGGTTTATTAGGAGTAAAGTAACAGTTCACTCCTAAAAAGATATAGTTTAACGTCAGTTCGATGTAACTTATAAGTTTAAACATAATTGATTTGTTTTAACAAATCCAATGTTCAGGCTAGGC
>CANMLX010000061.1 GCA_947498845.1 uncultured Flavobacteriaceae bacterium
CGGTTTCATTTAATAATGAAATAGAAAGGAAAAAAGGGTGTTTTATTGCAGTAAATTCAAAGTGTAAATGGTATTATCTGTTATTTAAAAATGATAACAAATGTGGTTAGAGACTTACTTTGTTGTGATGTATGTAGATTTTGGAAGAATTTAGTACCAGTTCTGATTTAAATTTATTCATAAAAAAATAATAGATTTTTGGCTTAGATGATAAAGAAAATCCAATCATAGTAGTGCTACGGTTGTATTTTATTTCGAAATATTAGTCAAAAAGATGAAGATTTATTGAGCAAATTTATGTTGGAATTGGTATAATATAGGCTAAAAGATATAATTTGATTGAGATTAAAAACAAAATAATCTACTTGCAAGAAAAACTAAATATGTATAAATTTTTTTGATAAAAACTAAGAAGATAGGTTTACACTTTAGAGGACAAAGATTTAAAAAATACGTATCCAAACCCTAAAAAGAGCATAAGGTGAAAAGGGAAAAGACCAAAATCACCACCTTGATCGCCTACAATGAAAGCACTATACATACCAAAAGCAAAATAAATCATTAAAAGCCCTTCAAAAAGTACGTTTATAGATAAGCTCTTTTTTACGTATTTATTATTTTTCCAACTATCTTTCAGGTTTTTTATATTGAATTTAGGTGTACGTATAAAATCACTTTTTTTACCCCAGTGTCCTTCAAGAACAGCTATAGAATTATGTAAGGAAAAGCCCATAGCGATAGAGAAAAACACAAAAAACATTCCAATATATCGTATAAAATTTTTAAAGCCTTTACCATAGATATTTTTATACATAACCCAGTAACAGATAAAGAAAATAAGTGTGCTTATTACGAAAAAACTCATTACAAAAAAGTAAACCTTTAAATGCTCATATTCATTTTTTATATAGAGCATAGGGATGCTTAAAATAGCTACTATAAGTATGTTTAAAAACATGGTGCTATTTAATAGATGTAACATACCATGGATTTTTGTTTTTCCCGAAATGTTATCGTTTTTTAATACGCGCCTAATCATTTTTTTAAAATTCTCTGCCCCTCCTTTATTCCATCTAAATTGTTGCGACCTTGCTGCGCTTATAACAACTGGTAATTCTGCAGGAGTCTCAACATCTTCAAGATATTTAAATTTCCAGTTATTAAGTTGTGCACGATAGCTTAAGTCCAGATCTTCGGTAAGAGTGTCTCCTTCCCAATTACCAGCATCTATAATACATTCTTTACGCCAAATACCTGCAGTGCCATTAAAATTAATAAAATGACCTTTGCTATTTCTACCAACTTGTTCCAGGGTAAAATGTGCATCTAAAGCAAATGCCTGAACTTTAGTAAGTAGAGAGTAATTTCTATTGATGTGTCCCCAGCGTGTTTGAACTACCCCAATGTCTTTATTTTTAAAGTAGGGTACAGTACGTTTTAGCCAATCTTTTTTAGGGAGAAAATCGGAGTCGAAAATAGCTATAAATTCACCTTTAGCAGTGACTAAACCTTCTTTTAATGCACCAGCTTTAAATCCAGTTCTTATTTCTCGGGTGATTTGCTTTATATCTAAACCTGTAGCTTGAAGTTTTTCAATATGTAGACGCGTAGTTTCTAAAGTTTCATCGGTAGAATCATCTAAAACTTGAATCTCCAGCTTATTATGTGGATAATCTATCTTGGCAATGTTATCTAGCAAACGTTCCATAACATACATTTCATTATAAACAGGGAGTTGTATGGTAACGTATGGTACTTCCTCTGGATTTGATAAATCAAATGTCTTGCAACTCGTATTTTTTTTAGCAGATAAGTAGTTAAATAATAAATTCAACTGTGCTAAAGCATACATGAAAATAAGAATAAGTGCAATGGTATAGATTATTATAACTCCTGTTTCTATGTACATTACTTAAAACTATATTTAAAAATCCAACTTAATATTTTAACGCCAGCAAATATACTACCTTTTACTGTTCCAGAAACTTTAGATACACCAATTCTATTTCTGTAATTAACAGGTATTTCAACATAGCTTAGTTTTTGTTTAATAGCCTTTAGTTGCATTTCTACAGTCCAGCCATAGGTTTTATCTTCCATTTTTAGGTTTAACAGTTTGTTATATTTTATAGCTCTAAAAGGGCCTAGGTCTGTAAATTTAGCACCAAAAAAGAGAGACATTAAAAAAGTTGCTAACCAATTGCCAAAAATTTGCTGAGGTGTCATAGAACCTTTTTCACGTAGTCGTTTTAAACGCGCTCCAATTACAAAATCAATATCATCTTTTATAATTGGGGCTACAATTTTTGTTAGTTCTTTAGGGTAATCACTATAATCACCATCTAGAAATACTATTATATCTGGTTTTTCGCTTTTTTGAGATATGTATTGCATGCCTTTTAAACAGGCATAACCATATCCTTTTTTGTTTTCGATTAAAACAGTGGCGCCAGCATTTTTAGCATTAACTTCGGTATCATCTGTAGAATCATTACTTACAACAATTATTTCATCAACAATAGATGGAATATCATTAATAACGCTAGCGATAGAATCTGCTTCATTGTAAGCAGGAATTATAACGTTTATCTTGGTCATTTAAGATCACTAAGGTTATTATCTCTCTTAAAAGAGGTGAAATCTGTCCATTCTTTAGTTTGCTTTCCGTTATTAAACTTTTTTGCGGAAACCAGTTTTTTATTCTTATACATTAAACAATATCCATTTTTAATATTATTTTTTAATTGGCATTTATGATTCACTTTTTCCATAGGGTCATAAAATAGCCACCACTTGTTTTTTTTACCATCAATAAAATGCCCTTCACTTTCTTTATTACCATTGTCATGATAAAAGTACCAATATTTTATGGGTTTATCATTTTTAAAATGCCCCTCTTTTTTTATAGTACCATTAGGGTAGTAAAATATCCAATAGGCTGTTTTTTTATTGTTTTCTATCCAGCCTTCGCTTTTAAGGGCCTTATTGTTAAAAAACTCTTTATGGTAGCTTTTTTGTGCGTTAAGACTGGTTAGGAAAAAAAGAAAAAAGCTTATTGCAATCGCGACATTTTTCACGCTTATTTATTTAGTGTTTTGGTTAACTAAATTAATTAAATTTACATCATTACCTAGAAGTATTTCGTTAGAATTAATACGCCCTTCCATACTATCGTTTTCTAACTTAAGAACCCCACGAGGACAAACAGCACTACAAATACCACAGCCAACACAGCTAGAACGTACAATATTCTCTCCTTTTTGTGCATAAGAGCGCACATCAATTCCCATTTCACAGCTGTTAGAGCAATTCCCACAGGATATACATTGTCCTCCATTTGTTGTAATTCTAAATTTGGAGAACAATCTTTGTTGAATGCCTAAAATACCAGCCATAGGACAACCAAAACGGCACCAAGCTCTACTCCCTAAAATAGGATAAAATCCCGTACCAATAACTCCAGAAAATATTGAGCCAATACCAAACCCATAAAATGTTCTTAGAGCACTATCGAAATTATAAGTCTTGTTATTTAAACCAAAAGAAAAATAACTTGCATTGATTTTTATCTGGCTTAGGTCAAAAAATGCAAAAAACACTAAAAAAGCAATAGTTAACGCATAGAATCCAAAAGCTCCTTTTAAGGCAGATTTATTAATTTGTTGCCTTTTGTAATAAAGTACCCCAGCAAATAAAAGTGTTAGAAATACACCTACACTAATTAAAAATACATTTTTAGTAAACCAATATTTTTGAGAATCATATCCTAAAAATGTTGAGATAACAGCTGTAGTCATTATCACAGAGAAAACAAGAACAGAATTTATCATCCAACGTTCAAATTTCCATGCTTTAACACCTTTGTCGCTTAAATGTCTAAAAGAATCTCCAGCAGTTTCTGCTAGACCACCACAACCACAAACCCATGAACAATACCAACGCTTACCATATTTATAAGTTAGGATAGGTGAGATAACAAATATAGTAACGACACCAAGAATTAAGAAAAATAAACCTATAGATTGCGCGTTAATAAATTGATCTACTCTCCATTGATCAAAGGCATAGTAGTTTAAGGGCCACATATTCTTTAAATCATTGTAAGGTAATGAAAAACTGTCAGAATTTAATCTAGCCATTAACTCTGGAATTACAAAAGCAAAAGCAGTTTGAAAAAACATTACAGAAACTGTGCGTAACTGTTGATATTTGTTATGCCTGTATTTTAAGATAAATTTGTAACCAAATACTAAAATAGCAACAGTATATAATGCACCATATACAAACCATTCACTCGCATTATTACCACTTAAAAATTGACTTAAAGGATCGAATAAAGCAATAAGCCCTGTGTTTGTACCATTAACGCCTTGTCCTAAACCTAAATATTTAGGATAAAAATACAATACGATATAGAATATGGTTAGTACAATACCTAAAGTCCAACCCCATAAACCGCGGGAAGATATTGATTTAAACCATTGTCCGTCATTTTTAATTCCTTCAAGTTTTGTGAGATAAGCATCTCTGGCATAAAAAATGGTGCCAACAGAAATTAAACCTAAGGCAATAGTTAAAAATAATCCTTTATTAGGGAAATTAACATTTAAAAGTGCTAGAGCTAATATAAATAACCCAGTAATACCTATTGCTAGTGCAATTTTTTGTTTTTTTGAAATGTCTGTAGCATCTGGAGTAGCTAGAGACATGCTATGATTTAATTTATTACTCATTTTATTTTGGGTTATATAGTTTGTAAATTGTTTTGATAAGCAGAAAAAATTTCGGCCTCGTAATGTTTATAAAATTCTGGATCAAAATTAGCCTCAACAAGATGTTTAATAACGTAATCAACATCTCTTTTTTCTGTAAGCCATGTATCAAATACCTCATGTCGCATGCGAATTCCAAAGGTGTTGATGCCTAAAAACTTATTGTTAATAGTATTGTAGCATATAGTTATGCATTTGGTGTCATCTTCATGTTTCCAATGAAAATGAGCCTCGTTTTCTCTTGGTCTAGAGAATACCCAACCATAAGTTTGGTATTCTATATCCAGAAATTTCGCAGAGTTAAACCAATGCCCAGGTTTGTATTCTAAACGATTACCACAAATGGTTTGAGCTAAAGTTTCACCCATCATACGGCCAGTATACCAAACAGCCTCTATGGATCTACGTTGCCCTATTGGTTCGTGTTGTTCAGCACAATCGCCTATGGCATATACATCGGGAATGTTAGTTTCTAAATATCTATTTACCTTAACACCTCTTCCAGTTTCGATATTAGAATCTTTAATAAAATCAATATTTGGTGATACACCAGCTGTTAAGCCTACTACATCACAAGATATTTCTTCTCCGGTTTCGGCGACAATAACAGATTTTACTTTGCCGTTACTATCTGATGTTATTTCCTTTAAATTAACCCCTAGGCGTAAATCAATATGATGATTTTTAATATGTCTATTAAGCATAGCACTTTCGCCTTCAGGTAATACGCCATTCCAGAAACTACTTTCTCTAACCAAAAATGTTACAGGAATATTTCTAGAATTTAACATTTCGGCTAATTCTATACCTATTAAGCCACCACCAACAATAACAGTACGTTTACATACTTTATTATTGGGAGCGTACTTTTCCAGGTTTTCCAAATCTTGTTTATGGTACATACCCATAACACCATCTAGGTCTTGACCAGGCCAACCAAACTTATTAGGTTTGCTACCTGTAGCAATTATAAGTTTGTCATAGGCAAGTGTATCTCCTTCAGAAAACTGTAGTGTTTTTGATGCCGTATCTATATGTTTAACAAACCCTTGTTTTAGGTTGATTTTGTTTTTCTCCCAAAACCAATTTTCATAAGGCTGCGTATGTTCAAATTTCATATGCCCCATGTATACATACATAAGTGCCGTTCTTGAAAAAAAATAATTGGTTTCAGCCGAAATTATTGTAATTTTCTTATCAGAAAGTTTTCTAATATACCTAGCTGCTGTAACGCCGGAAATTCCATTTCCTATAATAACAATGTGTTCCATATCTTTTTGGTTGTTAGAGATTAGGTCGCATCTAAAGATAATAACTTATAGCGAACTGTTTAATTTAGAACTGGTTTAAATTAAAGAGTTTATGTAAGGTGTGACGCGGGTTTGAGACGCGACTTTTTTTAAAAAATCTTGTAAGTTAGTGAATCATGGTTACGACTTAGGGGGTGTTACTTTTTTTAATAAAAATAAAAAATCATGAAAAAACACATATTACTTTTAGCTATAATTTTAGGAACTTTTACTAGTTACGCACAGGACTTAAATACTTTTTTTAATAAGGCCAATACGTTTTTTGGCACTTATGTATCTAATGGAAAAGTAGCGTACTCAAAAATAAAGGATAACCCCAAAGCAATGCAGGATGTATTGAAACTAGCAGAAGGAATTTCGGTTTCAAAAGATGATGCAAATAATTATCAAGCATTTTGGATAAATGCATATAACTTATCGGTAATTAAAGGACTTATTGATAATTATCCAACAAAGTCTCCTTTAGATAATGCTGGTTTTTTTGATAAAGTAAAGCATAGTTTAGGAGGGAAGCAAATCACTTTAAACGATATTGAACATAAATTACTAAGACCTCAATTTAAAGATCCACGCTTTCATTTTGTGTTAGTTTGTGGCGCTATAGGATGTCCCCCGTTAATTAGTAAGGCGTATTTGCCAAATACACTTAATGCGCAATTAGAAACACAAACTAAAAAAGCTATAAATGGGAGTTTCTTAAAAGTAGATACAAAGAAAAAACGTATTCAAGCATCTCAAATCATGGAATGGTATAAGGGAGACTTTACTATGAAAGGGATTAAAGAAATTGACTTTATAAATAAATACAGAACAGAAAAATTAGAAGGAAAATATAAACTAAGCTATTTTCCATACAATTGGAATATAAATAAACAATAAATTATCTAACCAAAATATAAACAGATGAAAAAAATAATTGCATTACTAGTATTTACAACAATAACATTAACAGGTTTTTCTCAGGAAGACCAAGAGTCTTCAGGGAGTGTAATACAAACCTATACACCTTCTAAATTATTAAAGAAAGGACAATGGGATATTAAGTGGTTTAACAATCTATATACGCAAACTAAAGCTGCTGATAAAGAAGGAAATGTTATAAAAGACTTAGATAGACAAACTTTTTTCACTTCTAGTTTTGATATTTTTACAGGAATTTCAGAGAATAGCAAGTTAAACATAGGGCTTTTATTTGATATTAGATCTAACGTTTTAGGAGATAGAAATGCGCTTGATGTATTTTCATTCGATGGAGAGAGAGGAACTGCGCGTTCAGGATTAGCTTCTATTGCACCTGCAATTAAATTCAACCCTCTAAAAAATGTTAGTAATTTTACTATTCAATCTGCTTTTCATATTCCGTTATTAGGTGATGAATCTGATGCCCAAGGTGTGTTTTTTGATCAAACGGCTTATACATTTCAAAATCGTTTTTTTTACGATTATACGCTTCCTAGTGGTAACTGGCAGTTATTTACAGAATTAAATACTGAATATAATTTTGGAGAAGAAGATAGTTTTGCAGATGAAACATTTGTATTATCTCCAGGAGTTTTTATGAGTTATTTTCCAAGTAGTAAGTCTACCATATTAGGGTTTGTTCAACATTTGCACCGTTTTGGAGATTTTAAACAGGATTTTACGGCTATAGGCTTTGGAGGGAAGTATCAATTAACCAAAGTTTTAAATCTAGAACTTCTTTATAGCAGCTTTGTAAGAGGAAATGATACAGGACTTGGAAATTCATTTAACATAGGTTTAAGAGCATTGTTTTAATACTTAATTAATAATTAACTTGGGAGCTTAGAATTATACAGATATGAAAAATTTTAAGCTCCTTTTTTTTGTTTTAATACTAACGGTTCAGTCTTGTAAAACACAAACCCAAAAAATTAATGGTGTAAGCTTTGTTGGTTCAAGAGAAATAATAAACAAAAAGCATGTAGATCCAGTTGTAACTATTTCTGCCAACTATGCCGCAGTAATGCCTTTTGGATACATTAAAAACTTAAAACATCCAGAGGTTATTTATAGCACACAATGGCAATGGTTTGGAGAAAGTAGAAAAGGCGCGAAACAATATATTGATGCGCTTCGTAAAGCACAAATTAAAATTATGCTTAAGCCCCAAATTTGGGTATGGCAAGGTGAATTTACTGGGCTTATAGAAATGCATAATGAAGCAGATTGGAAAACCTTAGAAACATCGTATTCAAAATTTATTTTGGATTATGCAGCATTAGCTAGAGAAACCAATGCCGAAATTTTTTGCATAGGCACAGAGCTTGAAAAATTCATAGAAAATAGGCCAGTGTATTGGAACCATTTAATAATGGAAATTAAAAAAATTTATAAAGGTAAACTTACTTATGCCGCAAATTGGGATGAGTTTAAACGTGCACCTTTTTGGGATGCATTAGATTATATTGGTATTGATGCTTATTTCCCAGTTAGTGAGAGTAAAACACCAACAACTGCCGAATGTTTAAAAGGATGGGAAGCACACAAAGCAACTATTAAATCTTTATCTGATACTTATAAAAAACCTGTGTTGTTTACAGAATATGGATATAGAAGTGTTGATTATTCTGGAAAAGAACCATGGAAAAGCGATAGGAGTATGAATAAAGTAAATCTAGAAGCTCAAACGAATACTACAAAAGCTTTATTTGAAACGTTTTGGGATGAAGACTGGTTTGCAGGTGGATTTGTATGGAAATGGTTTCATAATTATGAAAGTTCTGGAGGTAAAAACGACTCAAGGTTTACACCACAGAATAAACCAGCGCAAGCATTGATAAAATCATATTATGAATCAAATAAGTAGGGTGTTTTATGTGTTTTTAAGTTGTCTTTTTGTCTATTCCTGTTCAAAAACAGGTGATAACACAAAAGATCAAGACATGTTATCATCTTATTTAGAAAATAAAAAAATTGAATTAGGAGCAGTAATAGCATGTTCTGCAAGTAATGATCAAGGAGAAGTACTCACTTTTTTTTATCCCGAGGCGAACTCATCTAATCCTAGGCTTTATCAAATGAAAAATGAAAAAGTAAAAAAGGAAGATTTTACAAATTACACAAGAGTGTTTGAAACACCAGCCCCTATTTTTAATGGCTATTTGCGGCATTATACTCAAAAATTAAGCTTGGAAAAGTGGATGATTGTTACCTATGAGCTAGATGGAGAAGTAAGAATATCTAACCCTATAAGGTCTAAGCAATTATCTAAAGCAACAATTTGGCACGATAAAGTAACCATAGATCAAACTGTGTCTGGAATGCCTGAATTTTCATGGGAAGATAATGCATATGGAGATAATGCGATTTATTTTCAAGTAGTTTCAGATGCAAATGATAATTTGTTATCTGGAACCTATACTAATGATAATTATTATCAATACTACATCACTTCAAATATTATACTCAATATCACCACTCTAGAACCTCCAAACTTAATGCTTGGTAAGACTTATAAATTTACTTTAATGGACGTGAGTGAAGATAATTGGGTAAACGCTATTATTTTTAATAAAAATTTTACTGCAGAATGAAAAAGATAATTTTAACAAGCTTAACAGTAATGTTTTACGCTCTAAATATGTTTTCGCAACATACTATTTTAGAAGTTAAAATTGAAGGTAATAAAAAGACAAAAACCAATTTTTTAAAGCGGCTTGCTTTATCTAAACAGGGAAAGCCTCTAGATTCTAGTATCATAGCATCAGACATTAGGCGATTAAAACTTTTACCATCAGTAGCTAATGCAACATATAAGGTGCAAGAATTAGAGCCTAATAAATATAACATCACTTATAACATAGAAGAGAATTTTACAATTATCCCAGGGTTGAGTATCTCTACAGATAATAATGATGAATTTGCTTTTAGAACCTCTTTGTTTGAATTTAATTTAGCCGGTACTAATCAACTTATTGGAGGATATTACCAGCGTAATGTGTTTGATTCCTATGGGGCATTTTGGGAAGCACCTTATCTTTTTTCTCGTAGATGGGGTATAGGTGTCAATTATCAAAATAGGGTGTCTCAAGAGCCCGTATTTTTTCTAAACGAAAATAAAGTTAATTATAGGTATGATAATAATGCGTTTGAAGCAAAGTTAATGTACGAACACAATTTTAATAATAGATTTGAGTTAGGTGTAAACATTGCAAAAGAGACCTATGAGTTTATTGAGGGCGATTTGCCTAATGGGATTCCTGAGTTTTTAGATGCCAATAAACTGGCATTAATAAGTGAATACGAATACAATGCAATTCATATAGATTATCAATATAAAGAAGGGCTTAGGAGTATTCTTAATGCAAGACTCATTACAGGAGGTAACACTTTTTTAAGAAATACATTTATTGGATTTAATGATTTTGAATATTTTAAAAGATTAGGAGCTAAAGGGAATTGGGCTAATAGATTACGTCTAGCTTATGCTACTAATGATGATACACCATTTGCTCCATTTACAATAGATAACCAATTAAATATTAGAGGTGCAGGAAATACGGTAGATAGAGGAACTGCTGCCATTGTATTTAATATGGAGTATAGACATACTTTATACGAAAAAGGATGGTTTGCAATGCAAAGCAATGTTTTTATAGATGCTGGATCTTGGAGAACACCAGGAGGTAATTTAGCAGAATTGTTCGATGGAAGTACTGTGAAATTTCATCCAGGTTTAGGGTTGCGTTTTATACATAAACGTATCTTTAATGCAGTTTTTAGGCTGGACTATGGTTACGGTATTGGAGATAATGCCAGTAGAGGAATAGTTTTTGGAATAGGGCAATATTTTTAGATGAATAAGGTTTATTTTTGAAGGTAAAAACATTTTAATGATAAGATATTTATCACTTTTTTTAATTCTTTTTTACTGCCAACTTTATTATGGGCAGAACACAACTGTAGAAGATGTGTACATTGTTGGGAACAAAAAATTAAAAACCGCTTTTGTTAAGAAAATTTCATCTGTAACATCTGGAGAAAAATTAGATTCAGTAAGTATTGAGAAAGATATTCTTAGGCTAAAACGATTACCATCTGTGGCTAATGCTTTTTATAAAGTTGAGAAATCAATTGATAATAAGTATAAGGTATATTATCACATTCAGGAAAATTTTACTTTAATACCATCAATAAGTATTTATACAACAGATGATGACGAATTTGCTTATCGATTAGGATTAAATGAGTTTAATTTTTTAGGAAGAAATCTTAGTATAGGCGCCTTTTACCAGAAAGATATTTACGATTCTTACAGTCTTAATTTTAGAGCCCCATATTTATTTTCTCAACATTTAGGTTTAGCATTAAATTATCAAAATTTAACAACTCAAGAACCTGTTTTTTTTAGTGAAGGGACCGCACACTATAAGTATAACAATACATCTTATGAAGCCCTAGGCTTGTATCAAATAAATTTTAAGAATAGAATAGAACTTGGACTTAATTATTTTATAGAAGATTATACGTTTAATGGTGAAAATGTAGAAAGCAGACCTGAGTTAAACGTAGATAAATGGCTCTTAAAAGCTATTTACGATTATAATGGGTTAGATTACTTTTTCCATTATATTTCAGGGTTTAGAAGTCAGCTTAATTTTCAATACGTTACTTCAACAGATAGTATGCTGCCGGATTTTTATATCGTCTGGAATGATTTTTTCTATTACAAAAGGTCTGGGGATAAGGGGAATTGGGCTAATAGACTTAGATTAGGCTTGTCTCAAAATGATGAATCGCCATTTGCACCATTTTCGGTAGATAATAATTTAAATATGAGAGGGGTAGGGAATACTATAGATCGTGGTACAGGAGTTATTGTTTTAAATTCAGAATACCGATATTCATTTTATGAACGAGAGAATTTTGTTATACAAAGCAATATTTTTATAGATGCAGGTACTTGGAGAAATCCAGGGGGCGATTTTGGCGATTTTGGAGAATCACAAAATCTTAGAATATATCCTGGATTAGGACTTCGATTTATACTTAAAAAAATATACAATGCTACTTTTAGAATAGATTATGGTATTGGCATCACTCCAGACGCTACTCAAGGTTTGGTGTTTGGTATAGGTCAATATTTTTAAACAATCACTTCATCTAAAATTAACTTTAGATATCCATTATTTTAGTTGAATTCACTTAGTTTTGCCAAAATATAAATTTTGTTATGAGAGTTTTTGCTATCGGCGATATTCATGGGGGGTTAAAAGCCTTAGTACAGTTATTAAATAAATTAGAGTTAAAAGAAGGAGATACTCTTATTTTTATGGGAGATTATGTAGATGGTTGGAGTGAGTCTGCTCAAGTAGTACAGTTTTTAATAGCGTTATCTAAAACCTTTAATTGTATTTTTATAAAAGGGAATCATGATATTTGGTGTGAAGAATGGCTGCGTACCGAAGAAGTAAACCCAACGTGGTATATGCACGGAGGAAAAGAATCAATGGAAAGCTATTCTGGATTTTCAGCAGAGGAAAAAGTGCAACATTTACAATTTTTTGAACGTCTGAAGATGTACCATATAGACGATAAAAACAGACTGTTTTTACATGCAGGTTTTACATCAATGCATGGTGTAGAAAGAGAAGTGTTTACAAACACATTGTTTTTTGATAGAACATTATGGGAGATGGCTCTAACTATGGATAAAAGTATCACAGAAAATTCTGCGCTGTACCCTAAACGTTTAAAGCATTACAACGAAATATATATCGGGCACACGCCAACCACTAATTATGGCGTAGATGTGCCTATGAACGCTGCAAACATATGGAATGTAGATACTGGAGCAGCTTTTAAAGGTAAAATTACAGGAATGGATATAGATACTAAGGTATTTATGCAAAGTGATACATTACCATCACTCTACCCCAATGAAAAAGGGAGAAATAAAGATTAGTAATTAGTCGTCAATACTCTTAAAATCTTTAATCGCCTGATTGGGTTCAATAACATCGTAGCCTTCCCAAAATTTTGGGTCGTACGATGGTAAGTAGGTTGGAGATGTATTAGGTTTTTCATTAAAGTTGGCATAGTCTAAAGCGTTAATAGAATGGTTCTCAAAAATCACCAATTCTTTTTTTGTAGTATTAGACATTATAAAATGAATATCAGATGATAATTCATTTTGTTTTCTTCGTCCTCTTACATGTTTGTTCTTTTCAATAATTTTTAGCGGTCGTTTTATGCCAAAATTCATGCCATTTGTAGATTCGGCATATTTAAGCGTATAAATATCCATATCGTTTTTAGTGTAAATTAAAGTGCCTTTATGTAGTTTTTCTTGATATGAAATTCCTAAAAGCTTAAAGTTTCTTAAGAATTTAACATTTTCATAGTCTACACGTATTATGGCATAATCATCGGTGTTTACATATACAAAACCTTTATAGTCGGCATTTCGTTTGGGTGTAAAGCTTATTTTGTAAACAAAATTATCGTTTAAAAAAATATGATCTAAGATTTCAAAATTATATTTGTTGGGTTTTTCTAAAAAGTTTAAATGTGAGTTTTTAAAAATAAAGCTCCCTTTTTCTAAACCAGTAATTGTTTGTTTTCTATACTTTAAAAAGTCCTTTTTACGCGCTTCTTCTTTCTTTTTTTGTTCTTCTAAAAAAGCAGCTGTTTGATCTTTTTCTTTTTTGTCTTCAGAACTATCAAAAAACGAAGAATCGATAGCTTCTTTAGTGCTAAAAATTCCAGATTTAATCTTAAAATAAGAGTCTCGTTTAACATGTTTTTTGAAAATAGTATTGAAACGTTCCTCTAAGCCATCAAAAGAGACTTGTTTATTCTTATCGTATAGATGGCAAGCTTTGATAATATCTAACTTTTGCGATTCGTCTTCTCCAGATTTAGTATATAAATTACCTAGAATTTCGGTGTAGTCGTCTGCTTTTTTAGGCATAATCATCATAATACTATCAATGAATTTCTGATTGAATTCAGGGATGGAGGATTTTTTTACTTTAACATTGTTTTTGGTAATTGTATTAAAGTAAGATTCTCTATAAAATAGCTTACTTTTATTAAAATTGAATGCGTAATTTTTACCAATATTTTCATTAGCTTTTTCAATAATCTCTTCGGGGGTGTAATTTTTGTTTGAGACTAAAACCTCATCTAATTCAATAGATTTGGGTTTTAAAAATAGAATGCTATCTGTGAGTTTTAGTACGGGAATAGATTTAGACTCGTAACCCATGCAACTTATAAGTAAAGCGTCTGTTTCTTTTAGTTTTCTTTTAAAATTTATAGTAAAAACACCACTAGAATTAGATATTACTCCAGAGTTTTTTCCAAAGCTTATGTTTGCAAAAGGAATAGGTTTTTGTGTTACGGTATCTAATAGTTTGGTGCTAATTGCTTGTTGAGCAAAGGATAATACGGTGATTAAACAAGAGAATCCAGCTAAAATATATTTCATGTTTTTTGATTTTGCGATGAAAATAGAGCATTACAAAAACACGACCGCTTAATTAACATTTTGTTACAGCAGTTTTATGATTTTTTAACGGGAGTATGTAATAAATAACAATTTTTAACGTTTGTGCTTGGTGTTAATTTCTTGATATCTAAAGCAGCTTGTGATATGATCGTTTACCACACCTACTGCTTGCATAAAAGCATAAACTACTGTTGTGCCTACAAATTTAAAGCCTCTTTTTTTTAAATCTTTACTAATGGTATCGCTTAAAGAGGTGTTAGCAGGAATTTTATCTAAGCTTTTAAATGCATTTTTTATAGGTTTGCCATTGGTAAATCCCCAAATGTACTTACTAAAACTTCCAAATTCTTCCTGAATTTTTATAAAAGCTTGTGCATTGGTAACGGTGGCGTTCACTTTTAACTTGTTTCTAATAATACCAGTGTCTTGAAGTAGAGCATCAATTTTTTCCTGATTGTAATTTGTGATTTTTTTAAAATCAAAACCATCAAAAGCATCTCTAAAATTTTCGCGTTTACGTAATATAGTAATCCAACTTAATCCAGCTTGAAAAGTTTCTAAAACTAAAAACTCAAAAAGTGTATCATCATCGTATACAGGTACACCCCATTCATTATCGTGATAGGCTTCGTATAAGGGGTCTCCAATGCACCAACCGCATCTATGTTTAGAGGTATTACTCATTTTATTTAGTAAGGTTTAAAGTAAAAATAAGACAAATAAAGTCTCAAATATAAAATAAAGGATTAATTTTTTACTTAAACAATACATGGATTCAATTTTAAAACCTGCTTTAGAAAAAAGTATAACATATGCTGCTTACCGAGAAATGGTAAGTCAATTAGTAGCAAAAAGTGCCACTACAGGAAAAGATCAAACAGAAGCTTTAGTAAATTATACTAAGTTGAATGATAGGCGTATGAAACGATGGGATAAAACAGTTAAAGTATCTGAAACTATTAAGGAAAAAATTTCAGAATTTCAAAATAAGATCACTTTGTTAGTCCTTACTGAAAGTTGGTGTGGTGATGCAGCACACATCATGCCAGTAATAAATAAAGTAGCAGACTTAAACGACAATATAGACTACAAAGTAGTACTTCGTGATGAGAATCCAGAATTAATGGATGCGTTTTTAACCAATGGAGGGCGTTCTATCCCAAAGCTTATTATGATTGATAATACATCAGGAGACGTTGTTAATACATTTGGCCCAAGACCCAGCGAAGCAACACATTTAGTAAACGTATTTAAAGCAGCGCATGGGAAACTTACTCCAGAATTTAAAGAAGACTTACAACAGTGGTACAATAAAAATAAAGGACAAAATATTATAGAAGATTTATTAGGAATGCTTTGCGAATTAGAGGCTAGCGTTTGCCAATAAAGTTAAAGGTTATAGAGCCTAATTGCGTTTTTTTAGAAGCATCACTACTAAATCTGGATTGTTTGGCATACTCAAGAGCATGATTAGTTAAACACTCATTAGAAGAGGTTGAAGCAGAATTTACATAAGCATCAATAACACTTCCGTTAGAATTTACAGTGATGTTAATTACAATTTTGCCGCCTTGTTCACATAAATAAACGGGTGTCTCATAACCATAAAGTGTTCTGTTAACTAAAGAATAACTCATGGTACTTTTACTATTATTACCAGTAGATTGCTGCTTTTTTAAGAGATCGTTAACCTTTTTAAAAGAAGATAAATCTTCTTTTTTAAGCTTTTTAGCATTGGTGTCTTTATATTTTTTTCTAATACTATTTAACGCTTCCTCGTTATTAATATCCCCTCTAGATTGAGGGACAAAATCTTCTGGAGGTGCTATAGTTTTATAGGCTTGAGCAAAGTGTTTGCTTTTTTGTGTTTCATTAAAAGCTTGGTTAGTCTCGGCTTTTGTGTTATTTAGCTTTTCTAGAGTTTCTAATTCTTCTTCGGTAGGGACTTTTTCAGGTTCTAGTAAATAATAACTTTCAGCAATCTGCTCTTGTTGTTTTTTTAGGCTTAAACTAAACACAGAAAGAACTACGGTTCCCATAATAAGAAGCGTAAGTAATAGGGCTTTATGTTGATTATTAAGTTTCAAAATACTTTTAACCGTGAGAGACACATAAAATATACGACAAAATTAAGGAAAAAGATTAAGAGTGTTTTATTACGTAAGAAAATATGTGTCTTATTGTGGCTTTCAAAATTTAATTCTATAAAATTATTAATACTTATTTAATAGGAAGGTTTTTTATGAATTGCTCAATGTTTTGAGCATTTTCAACGCTAAAATCGCCAATTTTAGTACGTCTTAAAACAGATAAATGTGCTCCAGAATTTAAAGCCTTACCAAAATCATTAGCAAGAGAACGAATGTAAGTGCCTTTACTACACACCACTTTAAAATTAGCTTTAATTAAACCTGTACTGTGAAAAGTTGAAGTGTCAATTTTTGTAATTTCAAATTTTAAAATAGACACTGTTCTAGATTTAATTTCCACTTCTTTGCCTTCACGGGCAAATTCATACAAACGTTTTCCATCTTTTTTTATAGCTGAAAAGATGGGAGGGTATTGTTCTATATCACCAATAAATTGTTGAGTTGTTTCGTTAATTAGTGATTGAGTAATATGCTCTGTTGGATAGTGTTTGTCTATTTCTGTTTCGAGGTCGTACGAAGGCGTCGTGCTACCTAAAACAAAAGTCCCAGTATATTCTTTTATTTGAGCTTGAAAAGTATTTATTTGTTTGGTCATTTTTCCAGTGCAAATCACTAATAAGCCAGTTGCCAAAGGATCTAGAGTACCAGCATGACCAACTTTAATTTTTTTTATATTAAAAGCCCTTCTAATTTCCCATCTTAGTTTGTTAACAACTTGAAAGGACGTCCAGTTAAGAGGTTTGTCGATTAATAAAACCTGACCAGAAAGATAGTCTTCTTTAGTCATAATTATTTGGATAAAGAGAAAACTATAGCAATAATGCCAACAATAACACAGTAGATCGCAAAGTAGGATAATTTACTTTTTTTAACTAAAGAAATCATCCAGGTGCAAGCAAATAATCCAGCGACAAAAGCAGCAACAAAACCAATTGAAAGTGCTGTGAAGTTTTGTATATCTGTAGATATATCGCCGCTTAAAATATCTTTAGCAATTTTTCCGAATATAAGAGGAATCACCATTAAAAAGGAAAACCGTGCAGCTTTAGTTTTATCATTACCTAATAATACCGAAGTAGATATAGTGGCTCCAGAACGCGAAATTCCAGGGAGCATAGCAATAGCCTGAGAAATACCAATAACAAATGCATTACTAAAACTTACTTTTTTATTCGTATTCTTAGCTTTATCGGCTAGAAACAATAAAACAGCAGTAATGATAAGCATGCAACCAACCAATAAAATATTGCCACCAAACAAAGCTTCTAACTGTTTTTCAAAAAATAAACCAACAATAACAGCTGGGAGCATTGAAACTGCTATTTTGGCCATAAACTGCAAATCCTCATTCCACTTAAATTGTAAGGCTCCTTTTATAAGGCTAAAAATATCTTTTCTAAAAACAACAATGGTGCTTAAAGCTGTAGCAAAGTGTAATACTACAGTGAAAAGTAAACTTTCTTCAGGTACCGAGTTGTCCCCTAAAATAGCTTTTCCAAGCTCTAAATGACCACTAGAGGAAACAGGTAAAAATTCTGTTAACCCTTGAATAATTCCTAAAATAATTGCGTCTATAATATCCATGCGGCAAAAATATTAAAATAGATAAAGTTACACGTTTCTTTAGTGTTTATTTTATGTCTTATACCAGTTATATTTTGAATTTACTGTAAAAGAAAATAATGATTTTTTTCTTTGTATGAATTAGAAAATTAAAGC
>CANMLX010000062.1 GCA_947498845.1 uncultured Flavobacteriaceae bacterium
ATAATTTTATCAACGACTTATTGTTGGTGGTTATTAGTTTACGGTTACTGATTACTGATTACTGATTACTGATTACTGATTACTGGTTACTGGTTACTGGTTACTGGTTACTGGTTACTGGTTACTGGTTACTAAAGCTATAAAAAAGCACATATGAAACCCAACTATTGCCTATTGCCTATTGCCTATTGCCTATTGCCTATTGCCTATTAAAAACTAAAAAACATCACAACACCTCCAAATTTTCAACTCCTTAACCTTCTATACTTCTAGCCCTGTAATATTTTAACTTTTAACGAAACTAGCGCATATTTTTCATCATTTGCATCATGCGTTTTCCGCCTCCTCCTTGCATCATTTTCATCATTTTGCTCATTTGGTTAAATTGCTTTAACAACTGATTAACTTCCTGAACTGATGTTCCTGATCCTTTACCTATACGTTTTTTTCGACTTGCATTTATAATTGAAGGATTTGCACGCTCTTTAGGTGTCATAGAATGGATAATAGCTTCTATACCTTTAAAAGCGTCGTCATCAATATCAACATCTTTCATCATTTTTCCTGCACCAGGGATCATACCAACAAGGTCCTTCATATTACCCATTTTTTTGATTTGCTGAATTTGTTTTAAGAAATCATCAAAACCAAACTGATTCTTAGCTATTTTCTTTTGAAGTTTGCGTGCTTCGGCTTCATCAAATTGTTCCTGTGCTCTTTCTACTAAAGACACAACATCTCCCATCCCCAAAATACGATCTGCCATACGAGATGGATAGAACACATCTATAGCTTCCATTTTTTCTCCTGTACCAATAAACTTAATCGGTTTATTTACTACAGATTTAATAGAGATTGCTGCTCCACCTCTGGTATCTCCATCTAATTTGGTTAGAATAACACCATCAAAATTTAGAACATCATTAAAGGCTTTTGCTGTGTTAACAGCATCTTGACCTGTCATAGCGTCTACCACAAATAATGTTTCTTGCGGATTAATAGCCTTGTGGACGTTAGATATCTCGGTCATCATCTCCTCATCTACTGCCAAACGACCAGCGGTATCTATAATAATCACGTTATGTCCGTTAGCTTTAGCATGAGCTATACCTGCTTTTGCGATGGCTACAGGATCGTTATTACCTCTGTCACTAAAAACATCTACTTTTATTTGGTCTCCAACAACATGCAGCTGATCTATTGCGGCTGGTCTGTATACATCACAAGCGACTAATAATGGCTTTTTTGTTTTTTTGCTTTTAAGGTAATTAGCAAGCTTACCAGAAAAAGTGGTTTTACCAGAACCTTGCAAACCAGACATTAATATAACGCTTGGTGTACCAGAAAGGTTAATACCTTCGGCATCTCCTCCCATAAGTTCTGTTAACTCGTCCTTAACAATTTTAACCATTAACTGCCCTGGTTGCAACGTTGTTAATACGTCTTGACCAAGTGCTTTTTCTTTTACTCTGTTGGTAAAATCTTTGGCTATTTTAAAGTTAACATCGGCATCAAGTAAAGCGCGTCTTACTTCTTTTAAAGTTTCTGCAACATTTACTTCTGTAATACTACCATGCCCCTTTAATACGTGTAAGGCTTTATCTAATTTATCACTTAAATTATTAAACATAAGTTTCTTGAAATTTTAAGAATTGCAAAGTTAAGGATTTGAAGCATATTATTGAAGAAAGACCTTATAAAGTATAACAAAAAAAGACCGCTGAATTAAATTCAGCAGTCTTTTATTTAATCTGGATCGTATGGCACCAAACAAACCCAGTTAAAAATTATTATTATTATTGTTCAAGTTCTAATACCAATCTACTATATGTTTCATCATCATTAAAATGTTTTAACTCTACTCGATCACCCATAGTCGATGCTGAAACAAACTTCCAGTCATTGGTTAGTATTTCAAAAGGAGAATATCCTGTAAAATTTAAGTAGACATTTAGATTATAATTGCTATCTCTAAGTACTCTCCACAACCCTACACCAAAGTCTTCACCTCCTTCTAAAATTGATGCCTGATTGTTCAATTGTAAATCTATACTATATGCTTCAAAAAAATTAGTTTTATCTTCTTCTCCATCAATATAAGATGTTACAACCCATACATTCTCTTTTAATACATTTCTAAGCCCACTAATGTCGGCATCTGTATCTCCATTATCACAAAGTCTTTGTAAAATCAATTTATAGTTTGCACCTTCTAAATAAAATTCAAGTCTCTTTTCTGTTACGCCTTGAACTTTAACTGGCCATTCAAAATTAAGTGTATCTTCACCTGTTATTACAATACTCATAACTAACTCCTGATTCTCATTATACTTTAATTCCCAAGTACCTTCAAATTCATCTTTACCATTGTTTAATACCAATAATCCATCTGGTAAAAACTCCAATCTATAATTAAATAATCTATACACATATTCACCTTGACTTTTATTTGTATGAATAATCCAATCACATTCTTGTAAATAATTTTCTAATCTTTCTTTGAGATCATCAATAATTACATCACAATTTCTCTTTAAAATAATCCTGTTACCACCTGTCTCATAAAGTTTAATTTTCCCTGGCTCTAAGTCATACACCAACCATTCTAGAGTAAAATCTGCTAAACTCTCGAATGTCATTTTTAATAATGCGCCTCTATTAGAAACTCTTGTACTCCAGGTTCCTGTTAACACATCTCCATTTCTGGCGCGCATAGTTACAACAGCATCTTCTTTAAAGTTTAAAGCGTATTGTCCATACTCTTCTGTATTATCTTGATTATCTCTTTTAAATTCGAAAACAACCCAAGGACATTCTTTTAAATAATTATCTAAACGTTCTTTGGTAAAGTCGTCGTCATTATGATCATTATCATCATCTTCATCACAAGTATCTTTTGCTTCTTCTATAGCGCTTTGTAATTCCTCGTTATTATTCACTTTAACTTGAGTACCATCAGCCAATAACATGGTTACAGGGAAATTTAAACTTGCTATAACTTCTTCATTTTTAACGCTCTTTATAAAAAGATGTAACGCTTTGTCATTTTCTATCGTTACAGTATCGATATTGTCCAAATTTGCATCAAAAATAGAGAAGGATATAGGATAACTAAAATCTATACATTCTATATCCTCGTCTTGTTCGTTTTCTCCTTTACATTCTTCAACTAATTCTCCTAATGATCCTGCATTATGTATTACAATTTCGTTATGTTCTGGTGTGACTATTGTTATGGGGAATATAAAATCTAAACGATCTACATCATCTTCAAATTCATCATAAATTCTTTCTATAGTTTCGAAATCTTCTTCAGAGTCTATGATGATTTCTAGACCGTTTATTTTAACAGTTACAGGCAATTCTACAGATAAACAACTGGCGTTATCCAAAATGTTATCTTTCGAACCGTCTTTTTTTGATGTGGCGCCTACTAATGCTGTTAAAGTAGATTCTGCAACTAACGTTTGAGCATCATCTGGTGGGGTAATTTCTGCTGCTTCTTCTTGACAGGATGTTACTATTAAAAGGGCAAAAAAAGGCAGCAACAATACTGTTTTAAATTTAGTTTTCATGGTGTTTCGTTTAAAGGTTAAACATTTTTTTATTATTAAACAGGTTAACTTTTAAAATCCCTACCCCTTGTATTGCTTTTTTTATATTTTAGCGCGACCTATCAATCATTATAATGAGCAAACAGCTACATGATAATATATGTGAAGAACAGTTATTTTCTTCAATATTCAACAAATATTCTAAAGATCTACATAATTTTCTTTACTATAAATTTGGAGAGCTCTTAAATCCCAAAGATAAGGTTCAAGAGGCCTTTATTAAATTGTGGCAAAATTGTGCAAAGGTTACGCCAGACAAAGCTAAAAGTTTTGTTTTTACTATTGCCAATAATTTAATGTTAAATGAAGTTGCGCATCAAAAAGTAGTTTTAAAACATCAACAAACAAAACCTAAAGCTTATACTAATGAGAATCCTGAGTTTTTAATGCAGGAATCCGAATACAATGATAAGCTACAAAAAGCCTTATCTAATTTAACCGAAGCGCAGCGTGTTGCTTTTATGATGAATCGCATTGAAGGTAAACGTTTTAAGGAAATTGCTGAATTACTTGGTATTTCAACTAAAGCTGTTGAAAAACGTATTTATGGTGCTTTAAAAAAATTACGGGAAGATATTAAAGAATTGTAGTTAATAGTTAATAGTTAATAGTTAATAGTTAAAAACTATAAAAACCGTATAGCCAAACCAAACTTTTAACTTTTTACAAAAAAAATTAAGTATACGGGTAGGAAAAAATAAGGGTTAATTGTTATATAATTGAATTCACTATAATGAACAGAGAAGATTTAATATCAAAATGGTTAGATAACAACCTGAATCCTCAAGAGTTAGAGGCTTTTAAAAAGCTTGAAGACTATGATGATTTAATAAGGTTAAATAATGGTTTACAGAATTTCAAACCAGAATATAACACTAAAATTGAGTTAAATAACCTAATGTCGTCTATTAAAAAAGAGCAACGTACACAACAATCATGGTTTAAACCATTTCTAAAAATTGCTGCTCTTTTAGCTATTTGTTTTAGTATATACTACTATACAACTACTATAGATACTACTGTTACTACGCAACTAGCACAAAAAACTGAAGTAAGTTTACCTGATACCTCATCGGTTTCACTAAATGCAAAATCATATTTAGTTTACAATAAAAAATCATGGCATAACAACAGAACTGTAACTTTAAAAGGCGAGGCTTTTTTTAAAGTAGCTAAAGGTTCTTCTTTTAATGTTGTTACAGACACTGGAAAAGTAACTGTTTATGGTACAGAATTTAACGTAATACAAAGACATAATTATTTTGAAGTTATATGCTACGAAGGGCTGGTTGGCGTTACATACAACTCCCAAGAAACGAAACTTAAACCTGGTGACAGTTTTTTAATTCTTGATGGGAAAATTATTGCTAAAGAAAAAGAAACGCGCCAATCTCCTTCGTGGTTAAATAATGAAAGTGAATTTAAGAGTATTCCTTTTAAGCAGGTTATTAAAGAATTTGAAAGGCAATATGATGTTGCTATAACGCTTAAAGATATTGACTCTACAAAATTATTCACTGGTAAATTTACCCATAATGATATTGATATTGCTTTAAAATCGATTGCAGTCCCTTTAAATTTAATGTATCTTAAGGATAATAAATCTATTGTTTTAAAGCGTGAATAGAAAAGGGCTTCTTATTCTTACTAGTGTTTGTTTTTTTTTGAGCTTTAAAGCTATTGCGCAAACTACTCAAAAAAAGCAATCGCTTACCCACATTTTAAAAGTTTTAGAGACCCGTTATAGCGTTAGCTTCTCCTATGCAGATGAAACTATAAGTGATTTAACAACACTACTTCCAAACCCTGATTTAAGTTTAAAAGAAGTATTAAATTCACTCAATAAAGCTACTGGTTTAAAGTTTAAAACTTTAAACAATCGTTTTATCACGATTACAAAAGAGAAAAAAACATCTAAACATGTCCTTACCGAGGAACTTGAAGAAATAATAATAACAAAATACCTTACATCTGGTATCACAAAATTAAATGATGGCTCCATCACACTAAAGCCCAATAAACTAGGAATTTTACCTGGTTTAATAGAGCCCGATGTATTACAAACTATACAAGCGCTTCCTGGCGTGGTAAGTGTAGACGAATCTGTTTCAAATATCAATATAAGAGGCGGCACACACGACCAGAATCTCATACTCTGGGATGGTATAAAGATGTACCTTTCTGGTCATTTTTTTGGTTTAATATCTGCTTTTAATCCTTATATCACCACCAAAGTTAATGTAGCTAAAAACGGCACTCGAGCTAAATACGGTGATGGTATTTCTAGTGTGGTAGATATGCAATTATCTAATACTATAACCAATGATTTTTCTGGAGGGCTTGGTTTTAATCTTGTAAATGCTACTGGATATGTAAAAATACCCATTTCTAAAAACATAGAATTACAACTTTCTTCTCGTAGATCGATTACAGACCTTATAACTACGCCTACTTACGATCAATATGTTAAACGTGTTTTTGAAGATTCCGATTTTACTAAAAACGCAGAAATTAATAATAGCATCTCTCAAAACGAAAATTTTTCGTTTTACGACATTACTGCAAAACTATTATATGATATTTCTAAAAAAGATCAATTACGTTTTCATTTTTTAAATGTGAACAATAGTTTAATGTACGAAGAGCAATCTACTATTAACAACATAATCGAAACACGCAATAGCGAATTATCGCAAAAAAATGCAGCTTATGGCATTACTTATACCAGGTATTGGAGCAATAACTTAACCATTGCAGCACAAATGTATGTTTCCAATTACAACCTTAATGCTACCAATGTAGACATTAACAATAATCAACGGCTAATTCAAAAAAACGAAGTGCTTGATGGTTCTGCCAGGTTAGATATTGATTACAAACTAAATAGTAATTTTCAACTTAATGGTGGGTACCAATTTACCGAAGTAGGTATTAGTAATTTAGATGATGTTGATAACCCCACTTTTAGAAGTTTTATAAAAGAGGTTATTAAAACAAATTCTATTTATGGTGAATGGTCTTTTTTGTCTAATAGTGCTAAAACAAAATTAAATTTAGGAGGACGATTAAATCTATTTGATAAATTTGATACTGTACTTTTTGAACCTCGATTAAATTTTAGTCAGCAATTTTTAAATGTATTTAGATTTGAATTATTAGGCGAACTAAAAAGCCAAACCACTTCACAAATTATCGATTTACAAAATGACTTTTTAGGCATTGAGAAAAGACGATGGATACTGGCTAACAATGTAAAAGAAGCTAGTTCTAAAACAGGAAAATTAATTTACCCTGTACCTATTATTAAGAGTAAACAAGCTTCTGCTGGCATTCACTATAATAAAAACAAGCTATTAATAAGTGCAGAAGCTTTTATAAAAAAAGTAGATGGTATTACCGCAAGAAGCCAAGGGTTTCAAAATCAATTTCAATTTGATAATGCTATTGGGAGTTATACCGTTAAAGGGATAGATGCCTTAATAAATAAACAATTTGGTACTGTTTTTAGCACGTGGTTGGGGTATTCTTACAGTAAAAACGATTATACATTCCCTACCATAAATAATGGAGAATCGTTTCCTAACAATACAGATATAAGACATGCTATTTCCTTTGCTGGCACTTATACAAAACGCAATTTAAAATTAGCATTAGGCTTAAATTGGCATTCTGGTAGACCAACGACTTTACCAGAAACAGTTGACACTTCAAGTGCTCCTAACACTATCACTTACAATCCCCCTAATGGCTCCAATCTAGATGATTATATGCGTGTGGACTTTTCGGCAACCTACGAACTAGATATTTTTGAAACCTCTAAAAGCTATATTGGCGCTTCTCTATGGAACGTTTTGGATAAAACAAATACATTAAACAGGTACCATACGTTAAACGATAATAACGAGATTAATACCATTGAAAATCAATCTCTGGGTATTACGCCTAATGTAAGTTTTAGGATTACGTTTTAAAACAAAATTCTAAGTTAAATTATCCTGAACTCGATTTAAGAATCATAGATGAAATTTAATAAACATGCTAGATTCAACTTATATTATTGCGTTCGTCCTATGGGCTTCGCAATGCCACTAGATCCTGAATCTAATACCAATTCTTAAATGAATATACTGTAAAGAAAAATGATGGATTTTGGAATTATACGAGGCAGAAAAAATAGGCATAGCCGTAGTTCAATGTCATTAAGTTAAGAGTTTATATGTTCTCAGTGTCAGGTTGAGCGCAGTCGAAACCTATTTGTTAGTTAGAATAAAAAGTTCTCGACTGCTCTCGAACAGACATAATTTCCCTTAACCTAATGACATTGAGCCGTAGTTACGGTTCTTTTTTATGTTGAAGATAGAATTTCAAAAGACACTTTTTAACTCAGTAAATTCATTTGGGAATTGGTATAAGATCCCGCTTTTCAGCGGGATTAGTTCAACTTACATTATTGCGTTCGTCCTATGGACTTCGCAATAATGAGTTTCACTAACAAAAGGCCGATACTTTATGTACCGGCCTTTCTCTCTCATAAGCTTTCCCTAATAAAACCAATAGGGTACACTAAAATTATTTGGGGTTTTAATTTTGTGGCATA
The DNA here is from genome assembly GCA_947498845.1 of uncultured Flavobacteriaceae bacterium. GTDB lineage: Bacteria > Bacteroidota > Bacteroidia > Flavobacteriales > Flavobacteriaceae > Jejuia. The sequence continues at coordinate 8,212 of CANMLX010000062.1, forward strand.
TTTACTTGAGTCACTGTTGTTCCTTCATCTCCCATAAGCGCAAAAAACTTATTGATATTTGGTAAAATAGCAATACGTGTTCTTCTATTTCTAGCTCTATTCTCACTAGTTTCGTTATCTGTTAGTGGTTGGTAACTACTACGTCCAGATGCAATTAATTTTGCTGGATCTACATTAAATTGTTTTTGAAGCTTACGTACTACAGATGTTGCTCTCAACACACTTAAATCCCAATTATCTGCTACTCGTGTATTACTTATGGTTCTTGCATCGGTATGTCCTTCTACCATAACTTCTATACTAGGCTCAGAATTTATTACATCTGCCAATTTTTGTAAAATATTGTTAGCTTTAGGGCTTATTCTATAACTTCCGCTATTAAACAACATTTTGTCCGATATAGAGATCATCACCACTGTTTCGTCTATATTAATTGCAATATCATCATCTTCATCTAACGTACTGGTGTTTATAGTTTTCTTTAGATTGTAAGACACTGCCAAATTCATAGAATCTTGAAGTGTTTTAGCTTGACTTAATTCATTAGGATCTACATTAGCTAAAGTTTCTCTCATACTACGCTTAGTCGCATTAGAAATTACTGCTGTATTACCAACAGCATCAAACTTAACATCGTTTTCCTCTTTTAGAGAGCTTATTTTAGTATTATATTTTTCTACACGTGCTTGAATTACTTCAAATTTCGCCTCTAAATCTTCTTTCTCTACTTTAGTTTTTGTAAGTTCACTCACTACTTCTCCTTTTTCTTTCTCTAGTGCTATATATTTCTTTTTAGAAACACATGAACTTAAAACTAAGCCTAAAATCAATACAATTGATATTTTCTTCATGATAATTTATTCTTAAATGTTAGTTATCATGATTTACGAAAAGAATACGTGATTTAGATGTTACAGGTTTTACTTTTTTTATGTAACACTCCACCTAAAATACCACATAACATTTTGTTTTTCAAATAATTAACCTGTTATTTTTTTTATAAAAATTATATGCATTTTATCGTTTTTGTTTGTTTTTAATGAAAAACTATACGGTTTCACTACTTAAATCAAGCATCAAAAAGGGTTTAAAAACACATGTATTTTGCTTTTAATTATATATTGGCAAAGAATGGAAATTTTGCTGCATATATTGAAGCAATAGTAATTATCACGAAATTATTTTTTTGACTTCTCCGTTATCATAATCATTTGCTCATCAATAAATTTATTAACAGTTTTATAATTTACAACTACAAACGTTAGAACAAATAAGAATAAAAGGAGAGTACTAAAAAATAGTTTAATACCAGAAACACCAATAAAAAATAAAATCATCATTAATATAAACCCCATAATCCACACGCCTCCAAATGTGGTAAATAAAATGGTATTTAACACTTTTGAAAAAAATGATTTTCTAAAAAGGCGCCCTAAAGTAATACCATAAATAAACATAAATAATGGCATACCAAACGCTACTCCAAAAACCATATAAACTGGGTTTTGGTTTATTATATTTAAAAACTCAGCAATACTAGAATTTAACGCCATTATATTTTTTTTCAATTTCTAAAATTTGTAGTAGTTGTTTTTCATTATATCCCATAAACTTTGACAAAATTAAATTTGGAAACTCATTAATACCGACATTATATAGGTTAACACTTTCATTAAAAAACTCTCTCCGGTCTGAAATATTATCTTCTAACTGAGAGATACGCTCCTGCAATTTTACAAATGAGTTATTCGACTTAAGTTCGGGATAATTTTCTGCTACTGCCATAATTTTTCCAAAAACTTTTCCCAATTCATTATTTAACTTGACCTTTTTTTCTTGATTAGATGTTTCAAGGTATTGTGTTCTTAATGCTGTTAGGTTAGTAAGCAAATCTTTTTCATGAGACATATACGCTTTAACTGTTATAATTAAGTTTGGAATTTCTTCGGCACGTTGTTTAAGCAACACATCTATATTTGCAAATGCTTTATCTACATTAAACTTTAGCGCCACTAAAGTATTATAGATTCTAATAAATACACTTACTAGTGCTACAATTACTAATGTGATAACTACTATTCCTAATATTTGACTCATTTCCATGGTAAATTAAACGTTATATCTTTCCAAGATAATTTAAATATAAGGTTGTTTTCTATTAAATCGATATCTGCGATTAAAATAATGCCTATACAGACTGCTAATAATGCCATATGTGCTAAAAAAGAACTTAGTAATGGCTTGTAACGATTCCACACAGTTACTTTATTAAATGGTGATAACGTAAAAATATTTCTTGCATCTTCTTTTTCTATAAAAACTAAATTACTTTTTGAGTTCGCCTTCCCTATAAGTAATATTTCATCATTATGATATAAAACGTATTGTGTATAACGTTTTCCATTGCTTGAATATGAGGCGTCTTCTTGAACCCATTTAAATTCAATATCCTCTGGTTTTACTAGTACATTGCCTGTTGCATCTTCAAGAATAAATGGACTGCAAGTCACCTCATCACTAATAATAGAATATGAGTTCTTTCCATCTTTATTTCTATGGCGCTTTTCTATTTTATAACGATAGCCTATACATTCCTTTTTACCTATTCTTGTAAGTAATGGTTCTTGCATTTTCACTTTTCCCTTAATTTCAACCAACCCCATTGCCATCGATGCTATATTGGACGTTGGTAAATTGGCTTGAATATTCAAAAAATTATTTTTTGAATTATACTTTATAAACGCCTGTATACCTATATATAGAAATATTAAGATAAATGCATAAGGTCCTGATAAAAAAAAGCCTATGCCTAAAACGCCTATTATTACAATAGTTTTTATGATATCAAAAACTACCGAAATATTCGTTTCTCCTTTACGTTTGTTTTTAAATTTACCTATTAGAGCTAATACCCCTTTCCTTATTACGCCTATAAAAAACAAAAGGAAGCAGCCAACAAATATGCATACAAAAGAAAAAAACACATATTGGGGTAGTACTCCTTTTGTAATAAGCAATATACTTGGCAGTAAAACAAAGAATAGCCATTTGGGTTTTAGCTTTTTATCACTATAAAACGCTATAAAAATAATTGTGTAGAATAAAGCGATCCCTAATGAAAAAACACATAGAAAAACAACCTCTACCCATTCTAAATTATTATTAAACAAAAAGTCTAGTTCATCCATGCTTGAGGCAGAAATAACTTGTTTCTTATTTTTGGGATTTTAGCTTTTTATTGGGTAAAATAACCAGTCTAAATAATCTCAAATTGGTTGGTTTCTTTACTATAGTAGAATTCTATATCAAGCATAATTTGTTCCTGTTGTTCTTTATTGCCAAAACTTAGTGCAGGTTCACCATTAGAACTTTTTAATGCTACTTTTTTTCCATAAGCAGAAATTACAGGTATTGCTAGATCATCAAATAGAAGGTGATTATAACCATTTTTAAATTCTTCTATCATTCTATTTATGCGATTTTGAGAATCTTTATCTGACAAATACATAGAAGTAGCCATATTGTATTCTCTATTTTTCATTTTTTGTTTAAACTGCTCGTATTTACCTCCTAAGATTAAATTGGCTATATCTTGATATGCAGCCTTGATTTTAATTGAATAATCTTCAATATCTTCTATGTTTTCTCCTTTTGTCCATAAATTAACTAAAGAATAAGTAATTTCTGCCTCGAAAAAGGAGTTCCCTTTTATCACTTGCAGTGCTTGCTTCTGCTCTATAGGTTTTGATTCAAAACCATCAAACTGATCTATTAACTTAAATCCATTATAACTTTCAAATAATTCTACATGATAATTCAAATAAGCTTTTTCTGACAATTTAGATGCTCCTATAAGAGGTAATAATGTTACCGTCACCTCCTGTTTTCCTGAGTTTGATATGGTATAGTTTATTGGAATTTTTGAGGATGCTTGTCCTGATAAATTCATAGTTAACACTGGTTGATCATTCACACGTATCTCAAACAAACATGCTGCAGCATCAAAATGGATCATATAATAGGGTTCTTTCATACCTTCAAATTATGTAATAAAATTAATAGCAATTATTTTGTATTCTGATAACAAAAATCGTCATCATTCCCCCAAAGAGGATCTTCTCGTTCTTTCAAAAAATCTCCATAACTAAATTCTGATTTATTTTTGCTTTTTCTCTCCTTTAAATAATCACTCCAACATCCAAATGGTGGTAAAATATTTAGCTTTACAATATCTTCATAATTATACTGTGCTGTTAATTTAGCTTTTATTGTTTCATTCTCTGAATATTCTAGCATATAAAGAATTTTATCTGTCTCTCTCTCCCAAAGAATTCCATAAGGTTCATTTGACTCTATTTCATTTGTACCTTCAAATATCTGAAAACTAGGAATCCCAAATTCGATTTTCATTATATTCAAAAGATTAACAGCTTCTTCTTCAGAAAAAACATATACAACATATTTATAAATTAAATTGTCTTTTTTATTATAATAAAAAGATATTCCATTCACTCCATTATTACTATCAGGATGCTGTTGTCCTTCTAGATTTACACCTTTAAAAGTTAAAAACTTAGAATCCCTTACATTCATATATTCAAGGTCTGTACTTTCTATTGGGTAAATTTGTTTTTTCATATCAGAACTTACCAAATCGCTAACTTTATCTTTTTTTAGAACTATTTGAGTAAGATCAAAATTTGTCTGTCCTTTACAACTGTGAATTAGTATTCCTAAAACCAAAATTTTCAAAATAAATTTCATATTAATAATTATTCTTTAATCTATAAGTATTACATCAGCACTTTTACCTGTAAGCTTTTCTATACTTTTTATTATATCAAAAGGTTCAATTATATTTTTAAATTCTCTATTAAAATCTTTTAAGTCCTTCTTATAATCCCCTTGAAACCATCCTTTTTTTATCAATAACCCTATTTCTGCTTTAATTTCAACTTTAGCATGCAATCCATCAAACATTAATTTAGGACGATAATACAATTTATCACTTAAATATTTGATTTGATGTCCAAAAGTAATAGACCCTTTTCCTTCAAACTTTGCATAAGCTTGTGCATAAAATTCTGCTACTATAATAACAGCCTTAGCCTTCACTATTAATCCTGCTTTGAGTTTTAACCCAATCGTAGCAGAAGCTTCTAATTCACTTTTCCTTTCTGGATCAGTATCATCTGAAGCCGTATTATATTTAAAAGATGCTTTAGGAATATCGATTGTTCCAAATACTACAAGGTCTATATAAAGATCAACAGTAACATTACTCGTTTCGCTATCTTGCAACCAATATCTAATAGCTGATAAAATAGGAGCTGCTGGACCAGTTGCACCTATCGCAGCCTGCAATAAATCAAGGGTAAGCTCAATACCTATAAGAGGTTTCGCTTTAAAATAAAACTCTATTAAAGTTCCAAGATCTTGAGTTGGCTTCCCTTTTTTATAACCTCTCGATAATTGCCATTCTGCACCAAGACAAAAATTGGGTGGTAAAACCTCAACACCCAATGGAAACTTTTTACCTACAGTTTTAACTGCTTTAGCTTTTGTTTTCCCACTAATAATTTTTGAAGCTTCTTTTAACTTAGCGAAAACACTATATAACTGTTTTATTTTTGCTTGAAACTTTAAAGTAAGCTCTTCCTTATCTTGGTATTTATTATCAGAAATTTTATTCCATTGCGCTTGTAAAACAACTCCAAAATCGATATCTGTTTGTTCAAATCTTTTTTCAGCACCTATTTTACCTGACTTTTTACGCATTTCTTCATGCTTTGCATGTCCTAATTTTTGCCAAGTAACACTTAAAGAATTACTTAAATTTAAAAAGAAATGAAAATCCCATTTAATATCTGGGTATACATTTACATTTATAGTAGGCTTATCTTTAATGGTATAATACCTGCAAGTATGTATGTGATATTTATATTGGTTTGGCATTACTTTGTGTGGCCAAATAAAATCTAACGGAGCAATAGTCATAGCTGGTTCTGGACCATAAATCTCTTTCACAACATCGCTTTTACCATCGTGATTACTTTCTTTATTTTTAGGATCTATAATAATGACGTTAGTACTATGTTCTAAATTAGTGCCTTTTTTAAAGCACTTATCAGTACCTTCAAAATCATCAATCTTAAGTGTTAGTTTCTTCTTGGGTTTTAAATTTTCATCACCAGCTATAACATTAAAGTCTATAGTTTGGGCATCACTGCCTTTTACCTTAAACCTAACGGTTAAACGCCTATTTTCCTCATGTAGTTCTTCTGGAATATTTTCGCCTTGATGTATTAATCTGGTTTTACCATACCCTTTAGCGCTTAATCTTTTTTTAGAAATACCTTTCTTTTCTAGATATGATAAAGAAGCGGCTGCCCTATTGTTTGATAATTTAAAATTATAAGCATGATCTCCTCTAATATCGCAATGTGCTCCTAGTTCAGCAGGAATGTACGGATTGTTATTTAGAAACTCTGCAATTTTATCTAATACCTTAGCATCATTTTTTCTAATATGATATTTATCAAAATCAAAATGTATTTTTCCTTCAAACTGAAATTCTTTGCGTTCGTTCTTTTTTAATTTTAAACTGCCTTCCTCAAAAAGTAAAATATCTTTACCTTCATCTACAAATGTTAAAGCTTTAAATCCACAAGGTTCATAGCGTTCTAAGTTTACCTCGGTTTGCCCTACTAATAGTGGTTTTGGAGAGGAAGGTGGTAATACTTCTCTACTAACAATGGTCTTTTTTACTTTAATTTTCCCAAAATCTTCTTCACTACCATTTACTTTTAAATAGCTTTTACTTCCTTTTAATCTTGCTTTTATATAATAAGTTTCTTCACCTTCTTGCCACATTCCATTGGCTTTTCGCCAATTAAATGTATCTCTCGCTTCTAAAATTATTTCACCACCACTAACAACCTTAGAGTATTTGGCTGCTAATTCATCTTCTCTCCAAGCTTCATTGAACACGTGTATATCTAACCTATAACCATTTAACCCTTCTGTATTTAATGTTAATGTTGCATTTTCACCTGACTTTATTGTCGTTTTACTCCATTTGGCATCTGTAACCTTTTGTGTTGACCAAGCTGTAAATTCTAAACGCGTAGGGTATTGGTTTTCTGGAGTATTCATGTAAGCTTCGACTACCATTGGCACTTTTCCACAGTACTTAGGCTCTACATCTATTTTAATTTTATCACCTACATCTTTTGGCTTATAATTCTTATCAAAAGGTCCTTGAGAAGCTTCTTCTACAATCCATTTTGCTCTACCACGATCCTGTTGTGGAGTTTCGGCATAATATTCTGCTTCTAATTGCGCTCCCTTTGGTCCTTCAAAATTAAATTTACTAGGATATTCATTAGGCTTTTTTGATAATACCCAATCCATAAAAGGGCTATTGCTATAACCAACTACTCTAACTTTTTCTACTCCTTTGGGCATATACTTTAAATTACAGTTACATTAAATTCCATTTTAATCTCTTCCAGATCGTCTAAATCTACCATAGGATTTAATTGTGATTGTACCTCTTCATTTGCTTCTTTTGCACTACTCTCTGAACCTGCAGTTGACTGCCCATGATTTATAATACTAATACAGGGACTTCCTGCTATGGGGCAAGTTGCTTTGCTATCTTCTAATAATATTTGTCCTCCGTTAGCTAGTTGTGTTTCTTCATAAGCTCCATCCCATTTCGTTATTACTATTTGGCAAGGCTTAAAACTGCTACCTGTAGGTTGCAACTTGCATTGTCCAAATGTATTTGCTTGAAACGTTGCCCCACCAATTTCCATAGTAGTAGCTATTAATTTTTGAGATCCATCACTATCGTTGGCATAAATTTTTTTATTTGACAATACTTGTAATGTATCTGGCACATCACCAAATTGACATTTACATTTTGCTCCTTGTACTACTGCGTGTTTTTGCCCCATAGTTTTAAACCTTAAATTTTTTAAAAAATTTACTCCAAAACCCCTCTTCCGATTCTTCAGCATCTACAGAGTTTTTAACTATTTGTTCTAATAAATACATTTTTACAGTAACTTTTTTTGGGTTTTGGAATTTTGTATCAAAAAAAGCTTCAAATCCTTCTAATAGACCTTTCTCTCTTGTAACCATATAGGTTATTTTACAATCTCCTTCTAAATCTTCTTGGTCACTATCTTTTAATTTAAAAAAGGGATAATCAAAATGTTGCTCTATATCCAAAGCGCATCTTTCATCTTTAATACTTCCTTTAACTTTTATTAAATATTCTCCAGTTGATTTATCTTCTATGTTCTCTATAGATTGATTTAATTTATACAATACTGGAGCTGCTTTTCCTGCTATAGGAAATCTTCTCTTGGTTTTTATAAAGCCATCACTTGTGTAATTAACATAAATATTAGAAAAGTAAAGATTTATAAACCAATCCTTTTTGATCTTATGTAATAGTTTTTGAGGGTTTGATATTGTTTTTTCAAATAATATCAAATAAGTATTAGCCAAATTACCTTTATAATACTCTTTAAGTTTTTGCTTTTCTAAATCCCACCGTTTTATTACATGTTCCTGATTTTGTACTTCTAATAAATCTCCATTGTAATTTACTTTTAATTCTAATGGATAAATTGTCTTACTGGTTTCATATGCTAACTTATCCATAAAAGTATCTGGAGGCGAATCATTTATATAAACAATATCATCTCTATCTATTATAAATCTATGTGTAAGTTCATTAATAGCTCCTTTGTATTTAATATTTAGCTTATATCTTATTTCATTTTTACCATTATTATCTTCAAAAATAATTTGACATCCATATTTACCATGAAAATTAGTTAAATCCTGACTTAATACATCATTTACAAGAGATGAATTTTTAGTGACTTCTAGTTCCTGCATCTTATTTTTAAGATTTTAATTAAAGTAGTGACAAACATTTTACTAAAAAAGCTTTACTTTTTCTTTACTTTGTACATCTACTGTTTTACCAGAAGCTAGAGTTAAATCTTCTTTATTACTACTTAAGGTAATATCATCAGATACATTTTCTTGTTTCTTGGAACTAAACGATAAATCTTCTTCTATCACAACAGTTTTATTTTTAGCTATTGTATTGTAATTTTCAGCAACACTCTTTGTAAAATCCTTACCTGCTGAAACTTCAATATTTTCTTCCGCGCTAATTCTTATATTTTTAGCATTGAATGTCATATTTTCTAGCGCAGATATTTCAATATTGTTACTAGCGGTATCGATACGAATAGTATTACTATTTTTATCGGTAATAGTAATACTTTCTGCCCCATTACTATCATTAAATTCTATGGTATGACCACTTCTGGTTCGAATAACTTTAAAATCGTTAGCATCTGTCTTAAAACTATTAGCTCCTGCATTACCATGATATAAACTTCCCATCATATAGGGACGTTCTGCATTGGCACCTTCAAATCCTATTAATACTTCCTCGCCTATTTCTGGTATAAAATGGAAGCCTTTATCGCCACCACCGTGTGGGGTAACTACACGTATCCAAGGCGTCATTTCGCCTGTTACTTTTTGCCAAGGGAATTGCACTTTTACACGTGCTAGCCCATCTGGATCTGCATTATCTGTAACTACTGCGGTTTGAGTATCGCTTTTTGGGGTAGCCTCGAAATTGGTATCTGGAAATACATCGATCTCTGCACTTACAGCTTCGAATGTATTGTGATATTGTCCGTTTTCGTTATTGGTATGACGCACTTTTATAACACGGTATCTGCCATGGCTTTCTGTATCGCCCTTTACATCTACTATTTTACCTATACCCACGCCTGGGTTATCGCTATCCCCTTTTAAACGAACTTGCTGACTTTCTACTGCCTTTTTCTGCTGCTCTACATGAGTGTCCATACGTTGTTTCAACTCTGGATCGTTAAACCCATTTACCCATACATT
>CANMLX010000063.1 GCA_947498845.1 uncultured Flavobacteriaceae bacterium
GTGAAGTGACAAAAATATTTATACGAAATTAAATTACGTAAATGGTATAAGAGGTTTCTCGAAATGTTAAAAAAGAGCAACCTCCAATACCATTAAATTTTGGTACAATAAGGGAGTATAAGTTAAATAAATTTTATTTATTTAATTTCATAATACTATAATTTTAAATAATGATGTTAAAAAAACTACTTGTTTTAAGTAGCTTTTTTTGTCTTTTTTTTGTTTTTTAATGTAGCGGCTTATTAGTGCTATAAAAAATCGATTAAAAGAGCTTTATTTTGTTTTTTGCACAAAAAATAGAATAAATGATTGAAAGCTCAAAGTTTTAAAATATCATCAACCATAAACCATCAACCATCAACTAATTCCTGAAATTCAGAAGTAAAATGAAAAGTAATACTTGGATACTTTTGCTGTGTCATTTGTAAAGAAAATGAAGAATCTGCTAAAAATACTAATTGCTCTTGTTTGTCTTTAGCCAGATAACGTTGTTTAACTCTCACAAACTCTTTAAACTCATCGTTTTTTGGATCTTGAGGATCAACCCAACACGCTTTAAAAACATTTAGGTTTTCATAAGTACACTTAGCACCATATTCATGCTCTAAGCGGTATTGTATCACCTCATATTGTAAGGCGCCTACAGTACCAATTACTTTTCTGCCATTTAACTCTAAAGTAAATAATTGAGCCACACCTTCGTCCATAAGTTGATCTATACCTTTATACAATTGCTTAGATTTTAAAGGGTCTGCATTGTTTATATACCTAAAATGTTCTGGGGAAAAACTGGGAATACCCTTATAATTTAATAGTTCTCCTTCGGTTAGTGTATCTCCAATTTTAAAGGTGCCTGTATCTTGTAAGCCTACAATATCACCAGGATAAGAAATATCTACGATTTCCTTTTTCTCAGCAAAAAAAGCATTAGGACTCGAAAATTTCAACTTTTTATTATGGCGTACATGTAGATAAGGGGTGTTACGTTTAAATTCGCCAGAAACAATTTTAATGAATGCTAATCGGTTACGATGGTTTGGATCCATATTGGCATGTATTTTAAAAACAAAGCCACTAAATTTATTTTCATCAGGTTTAACCAAACGCTCTTCACTTTGTTTAGGTCTTGGTTTAGGTGCTATCTCAACAAAACAATCCAGCAATTCCCTTACACCAAAATTATTTAAAGCAGAACCAAAAAACACAGGCTGTAGATTACCTTCAAGATAGTGTTCTTTATTAAAAGTAGGATAAATGCCTTCAACAAGTTCAATCTCTTCTCTTAAAGTGTTGGCAGCAGTATCACCTACTAATGTATCTAATTCGGGAGATGATAAATCCGAAATCTCTACAGTTTCTTCGATATCTTTTCTACTATCACCACTAAATAAATTAATATTTTTTTCCCAAATATTGTAAATGCCTTTAAAATCGTATCCCATTCCAATAGGGAAACTTAAAGGCGTTACTTTTAATCCTAATTTTTGCTCTACTTCGTCAAGTAAGTCAAAAGCATCTTTGCCTTCCCTGTCCAATTTGTTAATAAAGACTATCATGGGAATGTTACGCATTCTACAAACTTCAACTAACTTTTCAGTTTGTTCCTCAACCCCTTTAGCAACATCAATAACAACAATAACACTATCAACAGCAGTAAGCGTTCTAAAGGTGTCTTCTGCAAAATCTTTATGTCCGGGCGTGTCTAGAATATTAATTTTAATACCATTATATTCAAAAGCCAAAACAGAAGTAGCCACAGAGATACCACGTTGGCGTTCAATTTCCATAAAATCACTTGTAGCTCCTTTTTTTATCTTGTTACTTTTTACAGCACCAGCTTCTTGTATGGCACCACCAAAAAGTAATAATTTTTCAGTTAGTGTTGTTTTTCCAGCATCTGGATGGGAGATAATTCCAAAGGTACGTCTCCTGTTAATCTCTTCTAAAAAGGACATAGATAAATTTTCTGCAAATATAAAATTATTAAGATGAAGTATTAGTAATTATTTACACATAGCGAAAGTACTTAATTTAGTTTTTGATTATTGATAATAATTAAGTCTAATAGATAGAGATAAAACATAATAGTTAAAATAAAAATGTATATATATTATTACTTTTAGGCGTTTTTTGTACTAAAAACGCTGTTTATTTAGATATACCTGTTTTGTTTATAAAATTAAATCACAAGCTAGACAATCTATATTATAATGTTTAAAATCAATAGGTTAAAAACTAATTTAGGTTGTGTTGATGAAATTATAGAATCTATAAATTTTGAATAAAAAACAGTTTTTAGGTATTTTTATTAGGATTTTAGTGTTTTTATGTTTATTTAATTGAGATTTTAGTAATTTTTAATATTACTGTTAGTTTTTAGAATTTTTTAAATAAATTTATGATATGAAAATTCTTATCGTTAAAATGTTTTTTTCAGACGATATGATGTCGATTAATTATAATTTAGCTTATGAATAAAACTACATTAATCCTTCCCTCAACTTTTCTTAACAATAACACCACATATACATTAATTATTAATAGGGGCACTAGTTTTAAAATTAAAACAGGTGAGGATAAGTAGTTCTTATATCCTAAAGCACAATAGTAAAATAAAAATAAGCTCTGGGTTACTTGTATAGATACACCAGATCAATAAAATAAAAAACCCTGTAGTTGTAGACTTTGGCGAGCACACAAAAACAGGGCAGGAATAATAATCAGTTTTATCATAATAAAACCAACCATTATGTTAAGAAATTTACTATTCAAAAATAGTTCTATAAAGAGAGATATTTTTGCACAGAAAAATTGCGGAACGCAATTTAGAAATAATCTTTCAATACCTTATTTTTTTAACAGTTTTTTTGCACTTCTAAAAAACTCAATATTCAATAGTTGTTTTTCTAAACATAACTTCTACAGAGTTATACATGCCATTTTTATCAATAATACCTTTTTTATTATGAAAAATGAGACCCTTTATTTAATAGGCGACACAAACAAATTACGTTTAAAAAGTACGCATAGTAAATACCTACTATTAGTACCCTTTATGTTGTTAATGGCACTATTAAGTTTTGGGCAAGCCACAACACCTTTTAGTTGTCCACAGACTTTTTACCAAGTTATAAATGGAGAGCTAAGACCTTATAATCCAATAGATGGAAGCTATGGTATGGGAATAGGTTCTGGAATAGGGGTTCCGGCAGAAAATTATAATGCTGGAGGCTATAATACTACAGATAATTACCTATATGCTATTGTAGAGAATACCGAGCCTAATCTTGGAAGCCACCTTATACGAATAGATGCTAACGGTAATTTTGATGATTTAGGGATTTTAGATACAACAACCCCTTTTTTAGCAGGCGATGTGTATAATAACGCCCTTTATTTAAGAAGCGGTACCAGATTACGCAGAATCGATGGGTTATCAACATTACCAGTAGCCCCAGTAACACCTGTGACTACCGTTAACATGGCAAACCCGTTTTTTGGAGCAGGAGGGCCCTCATCTATGGATGCTTTAGATATAGTGTATATTAATGATGTTTTTTATGGCGTAGATGTGGATGATCCAATGACTAATGTTAATACATTATTTAGGTGGGATATAAGCAGTAGTCCGGGACGAAGTTCTGCAACAATAACAGGACTTCCAACTACGGGGAGTCAAAATTATGGCGCTGTATATACCGATAGTGCAGATAGGCTTTATGTGTCTAATAACGATGGAGGGCTTTACCTTATAGAAAATTATACCACAGGATCACCAACAGCAACGCTTATAGCGCCCTCTATAAATACACAACGAAATGATGGTTTTGCCTGTGGAGGAGCATCCTCACCCATAAATGTCGATAATGATGGAGGCTTAAACCCTCTGGATTTAGATGTAGATGGCGATGGGATACCAAACATAGCCGAATCCCCTTCTAATCCTTTTGCTAATGTAGATGGTGATTTGTTTTTCGCTTATTTAGATCATGATGATAACGATGCCACAGCCGATGCAGCAGACGGTACCATAAGAACAGATTTTGACACCGATGGTGATGGCGTTCCCGATTTCTTTGATCTAGATAGTGACAACGATGGTATTTACGATGTTGTTGAAGCTGGTCATGGAGCAGCACATACCAACGGGAGAATTACAGGACAAGAAACAGGCTCAGGTACTAATGGCCTTTTTGATGGTGTGGAAGCACCAGCCGAATCCGGAACACTTAATTATACAATTACAGAAACAACAACAGGAACACCAGACTTTCAATCCACCGATAGTGATGGCGATGGCTGTCCAGATGCCGTAGAAGGCGCTGGTAGTTTTGATACTGGCGATTTAACAGCAGGCCGCTTAAGTGGCAATGTAGACGAAAACGGTGTGCCTACAGTAATGGGAAGTCCGCAAAATACAGATCCAGTAGTAACAAATTCTGGCGATGACTCGGCATGTGTCACAACGGTTTGTACACATATTTTTGATGTAGAAGCCGCGACAGGAAATGAAATAACAATAAATAGTATAGATATCACCTATACAGAAGGAGGTGTGGGCACAGGAAGTATCAATGCAACAAATGGTGATGTTATTGCTGGATTCCCAGATTTTACAGATATAAGAACAAGTGGTTCAACATCAATAGATAATAACAGTGCTAATTTAACAGATTATATATATACACGAATTACGTTTAGTGCGCCTATAAGAGTAGAGGATGCCTTTGGGATGACAGATATAGATGGCGCAGCAAATAACTGGGAAATAGCAGCTATTGTGGGGGCAAATAATGGTAACTATGTAGCACCTACATATACAAATGTAGGAACAGATATCGTAACAGGTACCACTAGAACAGTTACTAATATAAATGGACTCCCAGGAGTTACTTTGCCAGCTACAATTGCAGTGTTGGAAGGTGATAGAGGAGGGAATTTAGCAGAAGATGCAGCTAGCGGACAATTTTTAGCAGATTTTGGAAGCACTATGGTAACAGATATTTACACCATTTTTGCAATAGGAGGTAATATAGCTGTATCGGGAGAACAACGCTCAGGACTAACAGATATTTGTTTTGAAAATATAGCAATAAATACAGATGATGGCGATGGAGTAGGTGATACTGTAGAAAACGCAGGTCCAAATGGCGGTGATGGAAATGATGATGGTATACTAGATAGTTTTCAAGGTAATGTAGCCTCTATTTTAGATGCTAATGGTGATTATGTAACGCTGGAGGTAGAGATAATATCACCACCAAATGGAGACTGTACACAAATTTCAGAAGTAACACTAACTTCAGAAGGAGCAATAGGAGATGAAGATGCTAATTTTGATTACCCTCAGGGCTTAATAGATTTTACATTACAATGTGATAACAATGGCGAATCTGCAACTGTAAAATATTATTGGCACGGGTTAAATGCTGCACCACCATCATATCGAAAATATGGGCCTTCATCGGCAGGAGCTGGAGATGATGCTTATACCAATGCAAGTACTATTGTCTCAGTTACTGAAGCTGTACAATCTATTAATGGATTAGATGTATATACTATAGAATATGATCTTACAGATGATGCCATAGGTGATGAAAATAATGAACCAACCGGAATTATAAACGATCCTACAGGACCAGCAGTACCAGGAGACGATGATGGTGATGGAGTACCTAATACAGCAGATGTGTGTCCAGACGGTGATGATATGGCAGATGCCGATTTAGATACCGTACCAGATTCTTGTGATGATGACGATGATAACGACGGAATTTTAGATACCGATGAAGTAGCGTGTACAACCGTTACAAGTTCTACCTTTACCTTGGCATGGGATCCAAACCTCATATCTGGATCAGGAGGTTCTAGTAATAGTGGTAATACAGGTTTAGAAAAAACCGATCGTTATGAGCCAAATCTGGTAGATGCGACACGTTACCAACAAAACGCTTTATCTGCAGTAATAGGTCCAGGTGTTGTAGATGAGTCCGATATCACCAATGTCGCTAATTTTGTAGATGGTCATGGCTATTACTTTGTAAGTGGAGCAAACGCAGCAGATGCAGCAGCAGCTATCACCAACGGCGATTATATAGAATTTGGTTTTACATCTGTAAATACAGAGGCTAATATGCTTACAGCCATAAGTTTTCATGATGTCACGACATTTATTAATGGGACCTACAGTGCAACCAGAGGTGTAAATATTTCAGACGATCCCATACGTCCTATCTATGCAGACTTTAGTTATCAAGTGATTATCAGTAGCGATAATTTTATGACCTCAGATGTTATAGTACCAACACGAACAACAACAAGACAAACCAGTGGAAGCTTTACCAATGTAGGTCCTTTTGATGCGTTACATGGCGAATTTGAAGTATTACCATCAGCCTATCAATTAGCACCAGGAACACATTATAAAATAAGACTATTACTATTCGATTCTGAAGATACCACATCAGGAAATAGCTATATAAGTTTAGATAATTTTGTAGTATTCTCAGGCTTATGTTCAGGATTTGATACCGATGGTGATAGCATTGCAAACCACTTAGATGTAGATAGTGATAACGATGGTATATACGATGTTATAGAAGCAAATGGAACAGATGTCGATAATAATGGCGTTGCAGATGGCGCCATAAATACAACAACAGGAATACCAGGAACAGCAGGCACAGGATTAACGGTAGTAAATACAAATGGCGCAACAGAACCTGACTTTTTAAATACAGATAGTGATGGCGATGGTTGTAGTGATGCTAACGAAGCTTACAATAACGATAATGCCGATGGTGGCGATGGCGAACAATATGGTACAGGCGACCCATTAACCTTAGGCGCAGGAGAAGTAGATGCCGATGGGGCAGTTACAGGACTAACTTATGTAACGACACTTCCTGCATCTGTAACAGATTCTGGAGACGATACCACATGTAATCCAATACCATTTACTTCGGCTGCAGCGTGTTCTGGAACACTAATTCCTGCAGCAGATCTTTCGGCAACAGGAAATCCTTTGGTTATAGCATCAACTACAAACCAATTAACAATAAATAATACCACAGATGGACTCGGTTCAGATAACAATGGTGCTGGATACAGATTAGGAACAACTACCGCTACAACAGATAGAACGTATACACTCACGTTTCAAAACCCAGTATTACAAGTTAATATCGAGCTAGGCTTTATTAATAATGATTATAATGACACTAATGGCTTGGGTGATGGAGAAGAAGAAATCTCAAATATTACAACTAATTCTTCAGGAACAGTAACTATAGGGTATACCGATAATGGAGGTGTGTTCCCTACAAGCTCAGATGCTACAAATAATAGAATATTTGCTTTAGATGGCAATAATGCTTCTGGAGTAGATTCTGGAGGAACCTTGAGTATAGAAAGTACAGATCCTTTTACTACAATTACAATCACACACGATTATATTGCTAATACAGGCGCAGAACCAGATAACCCTTTTGGAGTCGTGATAGAAGAGGTCTGTTATGTAGATTTTGTAGCGCCTATATTAGATACAGATGGCGATTTAGTACCAGATAGTGCCGATTTAGATGATGATAATGATGGTATTTTAGATACAGATGAAAACGCTGGATGTGTACCACAAAGTTTTGCTCTTAACGGGACTTTATTAGGGCTTGCAAGCGACCTTACTGTATTTCCTACAACGTTTACAAATGTTAATGGTATCATAGGTTTTGATATCACTATAGATGCTGGAGGTACATTTACAACAGGGTCTCCTAGAATGGAGACATCTGGTGAGTTTTTTAATGAGCAACCTGTAGCACTTTCATCTTCAAATACTCTTACGTTTTCTTTTCCAGGACCAGTGAAACCTATAGAAATTGTTGCAGATAGTGGCAATAATTTATTTTCAAGAAGAAACTTTAATGATGGTGTACGTATTAACGAAAGAGTATTAGTTCAAGTTTCTAGCTTGGGAGCTTTAACAAATACCGCTCAAGTAGAGCCTAATAATTGTGGGGCTCCTTCCGTATTTTTTACACCTAATTCTTCAGGGGATGGTACCGCAACAAATAGTTATGCAATGCCTTTGGCAGCGCAGCCGGCTAGCGGAACCGCAAGTAGAAATTCTTGTGGGTTTATAAGTACATTTCAAGATAATGAAGGAATAACATCATTAACATTTACGTACAATTATTTAAATGCGATTGGTGGAACAAGTAATTTTCAAAATTTTAACATAACAACATTAACCGTTTGTGTAGTAGATACAGATGGAGACGGTATACCAAACCGTCTAGATTTAGATTCAGATGGTGATGGTTGCCCAGATGCCATAGAAGGCGCAGGAACATTTACTAAAACTTTAGTAGATGCTTCAAGTACAGATTTACAAGGGGGGAACTCAGGAGGAAGCTACACAGGGTCTTCAACCACGCCAGTGTTAGAAAACTTAGGTACAGCAGTAGGGAGTACAGTAACCACCAATGGCGTGCCAACTAGTGCAGGTACTGGGCAAGCAGTAGGAAGAGCACAAAATGGGGCAATAGAAAATTGTACAGATACCGATGATGATGGCGTACCAGATAGTGCCGATTTAGATGATGATAATGATGGTATTTTAGATATGGACGAATGTGTTGTTGTTTCAGGAATATCGCCTATTAATGTCACCGATTTTTTAAGAATTGGGGGGACCAATAATGCAGGACAACCAAACTCGGCAGCATTCGACGTTACAAAAATAAACAATGTAATTCTTACTCCAAATACAGGTTCACAGTCTGGTACAGCCATGGCAAGAGAACAAATAGATATGACACAAGATTTTGTGCTAACATATGCTATGAATTTTGGGGTTAATAGTGATACAAATCCCGCAGATGGAGGAGGTGCTGCAGTAGGTATTGGAGGTGCAGATGGTATTGCAGTAATTTTTCATAACGACCCCAGAGGATTTAACCTAACGGGTATTGGAGGTGCAGGTATGGGAGCTTCAGATATAGCAAATGGAATTGCTATTGAGTTTGATACTTTTGATAATGGTGCTCTTGCGTCGAATCCTACCACTATAGAAGGAATACCAGCAGGCTCAAGTTTACCTCCATTATCACCAGGGGTAGTTCGTGGTTTTGATCATACATCCATTTGGGATACAGATGCCGGAACCTTTGGATCAGGAACAGGAAATCCATACAACCATATAGGAGACGATCCAGTAACAGTTGTAGGTTCAGGTGGTGAAATAGAAGATGGTAATTTTCATGACGTTGTTGTGACCTGGGATGCTACAGCACAGGTGTTATCATGGACTTTCGATGGTGTACAGGTAGGTTCTTATACCAGTGATATTATAAACAATCATTTAGGCGGTTCTAATTTAGCATACTTTGGAGTTTCTGCATCTACAGGACTTTTATTTAATCAACATCAGGTTACTTTTGAAAGTATTGTAAACTTAGATCCATGTGATACAGACATGGATGGCGTTCCAGATGTAGTAGATTTAGATACCGACGGCGATGGCTGTCCAGATGCCACAGAAGGCGCAGGAACATTTACCAAAACTTTAGTAGATGCATCGGGAACCGATATACAAGGCGGGAACTCAGGAGGAAGTTATACAGGGTCTTCAACCACACCAGTGTTAGATAATTTAGGTACAGCAGTAGGGAGTGCAGTAACCACCAATGGCGTGCCAACCAGTGCAACTACGGGGCAAGAAATAGGAACGTCGCAAAACGGAGCACTAGAAAATTGTACCGATACCGATGGCGATTTAGTACCAGACATTACCGATTTAGATGATGATAATGATGGGATTTTGGATGTTGATGAAGGTGTTGAATTTACCAACTTTAACGTTGCAGCAGATAATTTAAGTTTTACAGATTGTTCAGGAGCTAATACTATTACACATTCTACAAGTGGTGGACTTACGGGTACCAATGGTACACGTTTTACCATAAGAGAGACAACGATTACAGATGGAGATTCATATACATTTACGTTTGGAACTCCAGTAGATAATGTAAGTCTGTTTTTTGATAATATACTAGAACAAGGGGTTATAGGTAATTTTAGTGTGTTGTATGAAGATAATACCACCGATAGTGGCCTTGATTTCACCTTGTCAGATAATCCTTATGGATACACATTTACATCATCAGATAATTTAGAAAAAATAGATTTTTCTGGTACTCCAGCAGTTACCGATGAAAATGTTAATGGAAACCAAACAGATGCAAGTCAGGCTCGTGGCACTATAGAGTTAATAGGTTTAGATGATAAAAGGATAAAAGCAGTTACGTTCCAGTTTTTAGATCAAAATCCTACATCTGTAGCTTTTTCAGCATTTGTTAATCCTACAATAATATGTTTTTCAAAGGATACGGATAATGATGGTATACCAAATCATCTAGATTTAGATTCAGACGGAGACGGTTGTCCAGATGCAGCAGAAGGCGATGGTGGTTTTGCAGTAGCAAGTTTAACCGATGCCACTGGTGTTGGCGACTTAGAATTAGGAAACACAGGAACAGGAAATACAGCCATTACGCAAATATTTAATTTAGGGAATGCGGTACAAGATACCAACCCTTCAGACCCAGATTATGGGGTGCCAACAGTATCAGGTAGCCCACAAGGTATTGGATTTAGTCAGGATAATACAGACACATCAGCTTGTGGCGATACAGATAATGTAGATACAGCTATAGAAGACGCAGCACCAAATGGAGGCGATGGTAATAATGATGGCACATTAGATAGTGAACAATCGGATGTGGCATCCATACCAGATGGCTCAGGAAATGGTACTTATGTTACCATAGAAGTTACAGGAGATTGTGATGAGATTACAAGAATGATTATAGAACAGGAGGCAGATTTAGCGTCTCAGGATCCAGATTTTGAATATCCTTTCGGTTTAGTAGATTTTACACTATCCTGTAATGGAACTATTGGTGGTTCTGCCACAGTAAAATACTATTGGTATGGGATCAACGACTTAGCAGATGTAGATGCCTATAGAAAATTTGGACCAACAGTATATGCAGGATCTACCTTTGGTTATACCGATAGTATATCAGGAATAACCACAGCCATAGAATTTGTAAATGGGACACCAGTATATACCGTTACCTATACACTAACCGATGGTGTATTAGGCGATGAATCTATCACAGATGCCGAAATTATAGACCCAACAGGACCAGCCACACCAGGTGATGATGATGGTGATGGGGTACCAAACGTATCAGATGTATGTCCAGGAGGAGACGATTTAGCCGATGCAGATTTGGATACTGTACCAGATTCATGTGATGACGATGATGATAACGATGGTATTTTAGATACCGATGAGGTAGCATGTACAACGGTAACAGGCTCAACATTCACACTTGCCTGGGATCCCAACTTAATACCAGGATCAGGAGGATCCAGTAATAATGGTAATACAGGCGTAGAGAAAACTAACCGTTATGAACCCAATTATGTAGATGCCACACGTCATCAATTAAATGCATTACCAGCAGTAATAGGTGCAGGATTCACAGATGAGTCCGATCCTACCAATGTTGCCAATTTTGTAGATGGTCACGGGTATTACTTTGTAAGTGGGGCAGATGCACCAGATGCCGCAACAGCCGCTGCAAATAATGAGTATATAGAATTTAGTTTTACAACAATAAACACAGAAGCCAATATTCTAACAGCTGTTAGTTTTCATGATGTCACCACATTTATTAATGGAACTTATGGTGCTAGAGGGACAAATATTTCAGATGATCCTGTGCGTCCTATTTATGCAGACTTTAGCTATCAGGTAGAAATTAGTAGTGATAATTTTGCTACCTCAGACATCATAGTGCCAACCACTACCACCACAAGACAATCCAGTGGAAGTTTTACTAACACAGGACCATTTGATGCATTACATGATGAGTTTATAGGGCTGCCAGCAGCCTATCAATTAGCACCAGGAACAAATTATAAAATTCGATTATTACTATTTGCTTCAGAAGATACAACCACAGGAAATAGCTTGATAACCTTGGATAATTTTGTAGTATTCTCTGGACTATGCTCAGGCTTTGATACCGATGGCGATACGATACCAAACCATTTGGATGTAGATAGTGATAACGATGGAATTTATGATGTAATAGAAGCCAATGGGGCCGATGCAGACAATAATGGAATAGCTGATGGTTTGGTAAATACAACCACAGGAATCCCTGGAACAGCAGGAACAGGATTAACCGTAGTGAATACAGACGCTGCTACAGAACCTAACTTTTTAAATACAGACAGTGATGGTGATGGCTGTAGTGATGCTAATGAATATTTTGATGATGGAACAGCCGATGGAGGTGATGGGGGAAGTTATGGTACAGGCGAACCACAATTAGGCATCAATGCAGATGGAAGCGTTATAGGAGCACCATACAACAATACAGGAGGTGAAGATACAGATGGGAATACTACTTCCGATCATTTAGAAGGCGTAGCAGGAGCACCATTACCAGATCCGGATATAGATGCATTAGCTAATGCCTGTGATCTTGATGATGATAACGATGGTAACCCAGATATAAGCGATCCAAATCCACTGTTGCCAACTGCAAATAATGATACAGCAACAGCGACAGCAGGTGTAGCAGAAGTAATCGATATTTTAGGAAATGATGATTTTCTAACCACCACCGATCCAATCAATGTAGGCACAACCACAATAACCAACACAGGAGGCGGCTCAGCAGGAGGATCAGTGAGTTTTAATCCTATGACAGGAGAACTAACATACACGCCTCTTTTCACAGAAGGAGGCACTATAGTAACCTTGGAATATCAAGTATGTAACGATGTTAATGGCAATACAACACAAGACCCATTAAACCCAACCACACCAACAGATCAATGTGATACAGCCACAGTGACTATAACTGTAGCAGAAGGTGATTCTGATAACGATGGGGTATTAGATAGTGTCGATATATGTCCAGGAGGTAATGATACTACCGATGCTGATACCGATGGTGTACCAGATTTCTGTGATGAAGATGATGATAACGATGGGATTTCAGATTTAGACGAAGGTTGTGATCAAAATATTTCATTAAGTCCTGTAAATTTTGCAGGACTGGGTAATGCAGGAGGTTCTTTTACAAATGCTGTTGATGCAAGTAATACGATAGATATTGCAGTTTCCGCAGGAGTTGTTTCTCAAGATCCAGCTGATGGCACTATTCCAGTACAAACAAATGGTTTGAGAGCAGCTACAGGTCTGGGAGCAGGAGCAGGTATTCGTTTTGAAGATACTGCCCCTACAGGTCCGGGAACACAGGTTGAGACAACATTAATGTTTGACGCGCCTTCTCGCTTTAGAATAGTTAATGATCCTGATGCAAATGCAGATGTATTGAATGGACCCCAGTCAAATTCCAATGGAGCGGATACAGATTTTATACAATTTACAGCTATTAACCCTAGTGCCGATTTTTCATGGAATTTTTCTAATGATAGTTTTATAAATGCTACAGGTGCTTCTTTTACTATTTCAGGAAATACATTATCTATATTTACAGGAATACCAACTGTTGGTTCTGGGATTCCTTTTGCGGCGCTTGATTTTACACCATCAGGATCAGTTGAAGGATTAGATATACTATTTAGAACTGTTAATAATTCCGTGCCATCATTAAATTCATATCAGTTTGCAATTTTTATGCAATTCGAATGCCGCGATACTGATAATGATGGTTTTGCAGATGCGATGGATTTAGACAGCGATAACGATGGGATTTATGATGTTATAGAAGCCAATGGCGCTGATGCAGATAACAATGGTTTAGCAGATGGGATAGCTGATGGAACCACAGGAATACCAGCTACAGCAGGAACAGGTTTAACAGTCCCAGATACAGATAGTACAGGAGGCGGAAACCCTTATGATACCGATAGTGATGGTGATGGTTGTAGCGATGCTAATGAATATTTTAACGATAGTAATGCAGATGGTGGTGATGGTGGAAGTTACGGTACAGGAGAACCACAATTAGGAGTAAATGGCAACGGTTCTGTAATAGGTGCGCCATATAATAATACAGGAGGCGAAAATACAGATGCTAATAGCACATCAGATTATATTGAGGGAGCAGCAGGTGCTCCATTACCAGATCCAGACGCAGATGCAGCAGCAAATGCCTGTGATTTAGATGATGATAACGATGGTAACCCAGATACAAGCGATCCAAATCCACTGGTACCAACTGCTGAAGACGATACGGCTACAGCAACAGCAGGTGAACCAGAAGTGATCGATATCTTAGGGAATGATGATTTCCTAACCACTACCGATCCAGCAAATCTAGGAACCACAACCATAACCAATACAGGAGGCGGTTCAGCTGGAGGAGCTGTAAGTTTTAATCCAGCAACAGGAGAATTAACGTATAATCCTCTTTCTACAGAAGGAGGAACAATGGTAACAGTAGAATACCAAGTCTGTAATGATGTTAATGGTAATACAACTCAAGACCCATTAAACCCAACCACACCAACAGATCAATGCGATATAGCAATGGTTACTATCAATGTTGCTTTTGGCGATTTTGACCAAGATGGAGTTCCTGATAATTTAGACATATGCCCTGGAGGTGACGATAGTGCAGATGCAGATATAGATGGAGTTCCCGATTTTTGTGATTTAGATGATGATAACGATGGAATTTTAGATACCATAGAAAGTCCTTGTAATACACTAGAACCATTGTCAGGTCCAGCCAATAATATTGCTATTTGGGAACATCAAAACGATCCGGTAAATTATCCA
Organism: uncultured Flavobacteriaceae bacterium; assembly: GCA_947498845.1. Classification (GTDB taxonomy): domain Bacteria; phylum Bacteroidota; class Bacteroidia; order Flavobacteriales; family Flavobacteriaceae; genus Jejuia. The sequence continues at coordinate 14,834 of CANMLX010000063.1, forward strand.
GTTCCGGTAAGTGTAAATGCAACTTATGTAGCCTCTGCAGGCTCTCAAATTTTAGGTCCAGGTCTTACAGATATTGTAACAACTTCAGAACAAGGCTTTGGTTATATTGAATTTGGAGATGTTAATGCACTCGATTTGGCATCAGCAAAAACTGAAGGAGATTATTTAGAATATAGTTTTGTTGGAGGCTCAGATAGATGGGTAATTAGTAGGTTGTTTGCATTTGATACTCCTATAGTACCTATTAATAATGGAGAACCAGCATTTAATGGTTATGATATTACTGTTGAGGTATCAACGGATAATTTTGTAACATCAACAGAAATTTTTACAGATACAGATAACCCAAGAGACAATACTGTAGGTCATGCAGGTGAAAACTATTTTAACGCATCTTTAAATACAATACCAAATCCAGTATTTGTAGAACCAGGGGTACTTTATAAAGTACGTGTTTATTTTTATGGGAATGACGCTGCAAATGGAGGTCTGGCAACATGGGATAATTTTACATTAGCAGGGCGCTTATGTTTGGATAATAATGATTTTGATGGAGATACTATTCCAAATAGTCTGGATTTAGATGCAGATAATGATGGCATTTATGATGTATTAGAGGCTGGGGGATTAGATACAGACAATAACGGAATAGCTGATGGAATAGTGGACACAACTACAGGAATACCAGGCAGTGCAGGAGCAGGGTTAACACCAACCGATAGCGGTCCAACCGCAGGTACCCCAGACTTCTTAGATACCGATAGTGATGAAGATGGCTGTAACGATGCCGATGAAGCATACCAAGATGCGACGGCTGATGGCGATGACAATGGTAGCTATGGCACAGGCTTCTTAATATTAGGTTCAGGCGTAGATGCCGACGGAAGGGTAAGTGCAGCAGCGTATGATACAGGCGTAGTGACCGATGTCACCACAGCAGGTCCAGATATTGATGTAGATGGTATCGCAGCGGTGTGTGACGATGATGACGATGGCGATGGTAACCCAGATATTACGGATCCATTCCCAAGCACCCCAACGGTAGAAGCCGATACCAATACGACCGATGCAGGCGTAGCCGTAGTAACCAATGTATTAACAAACGATGATTATGTAGGCAATACCGATCCAGGGAAGACCCCAGGCAGTACGACAACAATCACACAATTAACAGGCGATCCACGAGATAACGCTCTAGGGACAGTAAGCATAGATGCCGATACAGGCGAGATCACTTACACACCAAGCGCTTCAGAAGCAGGTACCGATGTTGTAATTGTATACGAAGTCTGTAGCGATGATGGATTAGGCGGCACAGCAGCACCAATCTGTATGAACGAGACTTTAACGATCACGGTAGACGGTCCAGACAATGATAACGATGGTGTGTTAGACGCAGTCGATTTAGACGACGATAACGATGGCATCTTAGATACGGCAGAGAATCCAAACAACTTCGATCCAAGTGGCGATAACGATAACGATGGTATCCCGAACTATTTGGATACGGATGATAGAGGTGATGGTAACCCACCAACGGCCAACGAATACGACAACGATGGCGACGGCGTACCCAACCACTTAGATTTAGACAGTGATAACGATGGTATCTACGATGTCGATGAGACAGGGGGCACCGATGCGGATAACAACGGAACAGCCGATGATACCGATGGCGATAGTGCCAATAACAATGGTATTCCAAGTACCTCAGGAGCAGGTGTAAGTACGCCAACCGATAGCGGTCCAACCGCAGGTACCCCAGACTTCTTAGATACCGATAGTGATGAAGATGGCTGTAACGATGC
>CANMLX010000064.1 GCA_947498845.1 uncultured Flavobacteriaceae bacterium
AAAGTTGTGTTTAGGCAAAAATTTGCGTTAATCTAAAGAGAAAGAATTCTACATTTTTGACACCTCTAAACTGACTTCTAAATGCTTTTATTTTGGCATTAAAAGGGATCATGACTAAATGTTGTGTTTTAATATTAATAGGAATCAAGACAAAGCCCCTTTTGCTCGATTAATTTTATAAGAGCTTTTTTTTCAATAATTTATAAGGTTATATTTGTTGGTTCATGAAAAAAAATATAGTATTGGCGTATTATACACAAGCATTGTTATGCATTATTTTATGTTGGTTATGTCATATTAGGTTATTCGGGCAAACTACATGCTCTTTGGGAGATCCTGTTTTTATTGAAAACTTTGGTTCAGGAAGTAATAGGTTAGGACCCTCATTAAATCAAAACCCAAATACTAATGTACATCCAGATTTTAGACCAGCAGATTTGTATACTTATATAGGAAGCGGAGCTGTTGGTCAAGATCAGTATGGAATTATGAAAAATGCCAAAGACGCTAGCCCTGATGGAGCTTTTTGGAATGATAGTTTTACCGATCATACAGGAAATGTAGATGGTTATTTCTATTATTGCGATGCAAAAGAAGATTTAAATGTATTTTATGCTCAAAAAATTGAGGGATTATGTAGCGATATTGAATATGAACTTTCTGCATGGTTTGCAAAGACAAACGCACCAGATTATTTTATAGACCCCAACATTAAATTAATTATAGGATTTACAAATAGTGCTGATCAAAACATAGGAAATATAGTAGAAATAGATACTGGCCCAATAGAAGGCGTAGGGGATAATAGGTGGCACCGAAAAAGTTTGGTGTTTTCAATGCCAATGGGAACCGAAAACGTTTATTTCATGTTAAAAAATAATGTGGCAGGGCTTAATGGAAACGATCTGGCTATTGATGATATTGAAGTAAGACCATGTGGTCCCGAAATAGTAATTACAAACCAAGAAACTAATAGTGTCATTGGTGAAAATGAACCCATATGTTTTATTGATGCTAACGCTACATTTGTTTCTCTATCGACAAATACCCCTGCTGGTTATGTTCAACAATGGCAAGAATCTATAGGTAACGGGATTTGGAAAGATATTGTTGGAGAAACATCGAATACTATAAACTATACTTTGCCTTTAAGCTCCACTCCAGAATATTTAATACGATTAAAATTTGCCACAAATAGTGGTAATTTAACAAATGATAAATGTTATTTTCTTTCTCAAGAGGTAAGTTCAAGTTTAGTAACATTGGTAACACCTAACAATATTCGCGTTTGCGATAATTTAGGAAATAATGATGGTGTAGAACGTTTTGATTTGGAAAGTTTGTCTCCTATTATTTTAAATGGGCAATCATCTATTGATAATAAGGTGTCATATTATTTATCACAAGCTGATGCTATAGCAGAGATTAATTCATTATCAAGCCCTCATGAAAATAGTTTGAGCCCGTTTTTACAAACGATTTATACTAAGGTTGAAAACTTAAAATCAGGCTGTTCTAGTGCTATTGTTTCTTTTAATTTAGAAGTTTACAAAGAAGCATTTCCACTAAATTCAACAGCTATTACTCCAATTATAGAGTGTGATGATATCTCAGTTGGATCATACCATGATGGCTTTAAGGTATTTGATATCACACAAAGAGAAGAAGAAATACTAAATGAGCAATCAAATACCGAGTTTTCATTAACATATTTTACAGATATTACTTATCAAAATCAAATAATAACACCATCATCGTTTGTTAATACAATAAAAGGGGGGCAAACAATCTATGTAAGAATGACTAATAATTTATTTGCTGATTGTTTTAATGATACTAATTTTAGAATTGAAGTTAATGAAATACCGATAGCTAATACACCAGGTAAATATGCTCAGTGTGATGATCAATCTAACGATGGGCAGGCATTATTTAATTTAACTTTAAATAGTATAAAAGAAGAGATTAGTCCAAATTATCTTTCAAACGCCATAACATTCACATATTATAAAAGTGAAATAGAAGCGGAGAACGCTGGGGTAGAAATATCCAACCCGCAATCTTATCAAGATAATTTAGGGTTTACTATGGAAACTGTTTGGGTACGTGTTGAAAATATAAACGGCTGTTTTAGAGTTGTACCTCTAGATTTAGAAGTGAACCCTTCTAGCGCAGCATTAGAATTTTATAACCCTAATTCAATATATCAATGTGATGATGGTATAGATAACCGTGATGGAGTATCTACTTTTGATCTAACAGAAATAAGAGATGACATTACAAATACAATCTTTTCCGGTATTAGTGTTTCTGTGCATTTTTATGAAAATCAAATCGATGCAGAATTAGAAATAAATGAAATAACAAATACAAATGTATATGAAAATGTTAACTCAAAACATTCTCAAGATATTTGGGTGCGTGTAAAAAGTGATTTAGGAAACGATTGCCTTGGATTAAAACGATTTCAAGATTTGCTAATAGTTGAAGCTATACCTATAGCAAACCCAGTTGTATTAGTTGCGCAATGTGATTTTGATATGAGCGATACAGTTTTAAGTTATCCATTCGATGTCTCACAATTAGAAACAATGTTGTTAAAGGGACAAGACCCAGCAGATATTACGATTTCATATTTTGATGCGAATGATAACCCTCTACTGTATATAGATGGGACATTAGTAATTAGCCCAATACAAGCTGTGTTTTTAACACAACCTCAAACCATTACTATAAGAGTCTCTAATAAAAATTCGCAAGACCCTGATGGATTATGTTTTGATGAAACAACGCTTGAGTTTATTGTTGATGAACAGCCAGTAGCGAACCCGGTTTTACCTCAAATAGTATGTGATGGAGATATTGGAGATATAGATAATGACGGCATATTTCCTTTTGATACGTCAACGTTTACAAGTACTATTTTGGGGTCGCAAGGAGGTATGGAAGTCTATTATAATTATATGGATGAAAATGGTAATTCAGTCATGGGTGCTACTTCCTTACCAAACCCTTTAATTTCAAAAAACCAAAGTATTATGGTTGAAGTTATTAACCCAATCAATACATCGTGTACTGCAACAACTGCTATCGACCTTGTTGTAAATTCTTTACCCGATTTTACTATAGAAACACCAAGGATTATTTGTTCCTCAAACCCAGAATTTAATATCACCCTTGATCCTACTGAAACCAATAGTACAGATACATTTACTTATGAATGGGTTTTAAAAGATGATACAAATGAAAAGGGTACTATAATTAGTAATGCTTCGGTATTAACAAATGTGTCTGCTCCAGGGACATATTCAGTAACTTTAACAAAAACAGATGGCACAGAATGTTCAAGAACGATTGATGTGTTTGTTGGTACTTCTGAATTAGCAAATATAACTCAAGAAGATGTTGTTATTGTTGAGATGTCTGATAGTAATTCTGTAACAATTAATCCTTTAGAAAATGGAATTTATGAATATGCTTTGCGTAAAGAAGACGCTCCATTTATTGTATACCAAGAAGAGGCATTTTTTAACAATGTAGAAGCTGGTTTTTATACACTATATGTTAAAGATAAAATTTGTGGGGTAGTAACCTTAGATATTTCAGTAATGGGATACCCTAAATTTTTTACTCCTAATGGGGACTCATATAATGACTATTGGAAAATAGAAGGTGTTGAAGTGAAAAATCAACATAATAGCACTGTTTTTATCTATGATCGTTATGGTAAACTTTTAAAACAACTCCTAATAGCATCAGAAGGGTGGGATGGAACTTATAACGGTCGAATGATGCCAGCTGGGGATTATTGGTTTAAAGTTTTTCTTCAGGATAGAACGTTTATGAATCACTTTACGTTAAAACGCTAAGTAGTTGTGGTTTTTTGTTTCTAAGGTAGTGTTATTCAGTTTAAGAAGTAATTCTTAACATGTATTTAATCTTTTTAATTGGTAAAGGAACCTAATTTTTTAAAGGTTATTGGTAATACCAATTCTTAAATGAATATACTGTAAAGAAAAATGATGGATTTTGGAATTATACGAGACAGAAAAAATAAGCATAGCCGTAGTTAAGGTTCTTTTTTATGTTGAAGATAGCATTTCAAAAGGCACTTTTTAACTCAGTAAATTCATTTGGGAATTGGTATTATACCATTTATGTAATTTAATTTCGTATAAATATTTTGTCGCTTCGAGTGTCACGCCTTAGCGTGATGTATCGAGAAGTTGCAAACCTGTTCTCGATACATTTTTTATTTCGTTATCTCTTCATAAAAAACACTCGAACTGACATCTGCGAAAATTTTAATCGTAAATCGTATTACTATATTTTTTGTGACTTAACAAAAAATTAAGGGTCTTATAAATGCTATTAATCAATAAAGAAGGGTTGCAAGTATGTTTGTAGCTCTTTTTTTTTTTGAAAAAAAAACTATAGTATAAACTAATTGTTGTGTTTAGGTAAGATCCTAGTTAATCTAAAGATAAAGAATTCATTACTTTAATAATTTAACTCAGGTTAACTAAACATTTATTTTTTGGATGATACGTGTTATACTATTTGCGAATAAAAATTTCGTATAAATAATTGTATCGATTTTTCGCTTAATTGAGGCGTAAACTTTAAGAATAGCAATAGCTATTGTTCAATTTTACAACGAAAATAAGGTAGAAAAAGAATGAAATTATATGCGAAATTTTTATTCGTAAATAGTCTTAAACCCAGATAGCTATCTATTTTATATCAGAGCATAACTATCTGGGTTAAATCAATTTTGCCAGGCCAATCGAAAAAAACAACTATTACTTCTACTTCAAAATTCCTAGTGTCTCTGTTTTTTGTACATAAATATCCGTCTCTATAAAACAGATGTTCTTTTTCATCAAATTAAAAAGACTCATCAAGTTTTAATACCAATTTCAACATTTTATTATGTGTAATTTAACCCGCTTTATGCAATAGAAGGTTGTCATGAAGCTTGTAGATGCAAAAAATACTAGTGTTTTCTTAATTTCTGCATAGTCCCGCATATGCGGGAGTGAAATTAAAAAACGCAGCGAAGCGCTAGTATTTACAGTAGCTACAAGATGTAATAAATTTTTTATTGCATAATGCGGGTTTAACATCAGAATTGGTATAATTATAAAAGTAATAACCAGAGTTCGATATAAGAATCATAGATTAAAGTCAATAAACATGCTAGATTCAACTTATAATTACGCTAGACTAGCCGCGCTAGTTTATCATAATTTAAGGAAGAAGATGGCGTGTTTAGTGATTTTTAGCTAGAATTTAATATGCTTTCATAGCCTCAAGAGCGATATAACACACTTTTATAAATTAAGCTATTGGTATACAAGTGTTTGTGTTTTTGAAAATAGTGTTCTTAAGTCGAACTCAGGTTAATAAGGAGAAAGATAATTAAAACAGGATATAGGTTAGTCCATGCATTTTAGGTTTTCGAGCAAAATCTATTTAAAGATATAGAGTTATTTTTTTTGAAAAATCGTATTATTGTATTTTGTATACAAAATTCACAACGTTTATTTATGATACAATATACAGATTTAAGTCAACCCATATACAAGCGTCTAAAAGAAATGATTCGTAGTGGAGAGCTTAAGCAAGGAGAAAAGATAATTCAGGAGAAGATAGCCGAAGAGCTTGGCGTGAGTAGAACACCTTTAATGAAAGCACTTTTGGCTTTAGAGAACGAGTACTTGGTAGAAAGTATACCAAGACGAGGGATGTATATACGTACTTTTGACTATGATGATATTATCAATATTTATGTATGTAGGGAGGCATTAGAAGGTATGGCAGCCAGATTACTTGCTGTTAAAAAGGATAAATCTTTTATTAAAGAGCTGGAAAGCTGTTTTACGCCTTTTTTAAATGTAAAAACAATAGATGTGAATGCTTATACCAAAGCAGATGAAACCTTTCACTCCTCACTAATTAAGTTTACAGAAAACAAACCCCTAGATAATATTTATTTTTTTAGTGATATACACGATAAGGTTGTTAGACAAGGCTTAGTAAGGCCACCAAAAGAAACTTTAGAAGAACATTTTAATATTATAAACGCTATAAAACAAGGCGATGCAGATCAAGCAGAAAACCTAACAAGATATCACATTAAAAAATCTAAAGAACTATTAATAAATCAGCAAAAAAAGTCAAAACAGTGAGTAACTATAAAATTGCAGTTGTACCAGGAGACGGTATAGGTAATGAAATTGTACCAGAAGGATTAAAAGTAATAAGAGCAGCAGCTAAAAAGCATAATTTTTCAATAGAAACAGAAGAGTTTGGTTGGGGCGCTGGATATTACTTAAAGCACAACCAGTTTCTTCCAGATAATGGACTAGAAGTGCTTAAAAAATTCGATGCCATTTATTTTGGTTCTGTAGGCTTACCAGAGGTAGACGATACGCTTCCAGCTAAAGATTATACATTTAAAGTACGTACCAATTTTAACCAATATGTTAATTATAGACCCGTTAGAACGTATCCAGGAGTTACCCGTCCGCTAAGAACAGAAAAACATATAGATTTTGTAATTGTAAGAGAAAATACCGAAGGTGAGTTTGTGCAAATGGGAGGGCAATACCTTCCAGATGAACCTAATGGTATGGGAACAGATACCAGTGTATTTACAAGAAAAGGCATTGAGCGCATAGCGCATTATGCTTTTAAACTGGCGAGAACACGGGATAAAAAAGTAACCCATATAACAAAATCCAATACATTAATTAACAGTTTATCATACTGGGATAGAATTATAAGTGAAGTAGCACAACAATACCCAGATGTAGAACACGAGCAAATGTATATTGATAATTCTACGGCCATGTTTGTGCTTAAGCCAGAAATTTTCGATGTTGTATTAACCACAAATCTTTTTGGGGATATTTTAAGTGATCTTGGAGGCGCAATAATGGGAAGTCTTGGACTTGGAGGTAGTGGTAATATTAATCCAGAAAAAGAGTTTCCCTCAATGTTTGAACCCATTCATGGATCTGCTCCAGACATTGCAGGAAAAAATATAGCAAACCCTTATGGACAAATTTGGTCTGCAGCCATTATGTTGGAGCATTTGGGAGAAGTAGATGCAGCAAAAAGTATTATGGGAGCTATAGATAAAGCCACATCTCAAGGTGTTTTAACAGTAGACTTGGGCGGTAATGCCAGTGCAACCGATGTAGCAGATGCCGTTGTGGCAAATTTATAGAATTCAAGCCTATGCGTAACGTTATTGATCTTACACTATCTTATACAAAAGAAACCAAGGGGTTTTCTAAAGAAGACAGTAAAACAATAGCAAATGATGGCTGGAATGCAAGTACGCTTACATTTTATTCGCATTGTGGCACACACATGGATGCCCCTTTGCATTTTAATGTAAGCGATCAAACCATAGATAAAATCCCTATATCTAATTTTGTAGGTAAAGCATGGGTTGTAGATGTTAGAAATAAAGCACCTAAGAGCTTAATTTATGTTAGCGATATAGCTATGGATATTCAAGATAAATTTAGCCAAGACGATAGTTTAATTATATGGACAAATTGGTCGCAATATGCAAACACGCCAAAATATAGAAACGAATTACCAAGAATTAGTGAAGAACTAGCGCATTGGTGTGTTGAAAAAGGTGTGAAAATGTTAGGCGTAGAACCGCCATCTGTTGCCGATGTAAACAATATAGAGGAGGTGACTAAAATTCATCAAATTTTATTAAAACGTACAGTAATTATAGAAGGACTAACTAATATAGAGCAACTTAAATCTAATTGTGTTGAGTTAATAGCATTGCCCCTTAAAATAAAAGGAGGAGATGGAGCTCCTGCACGTGTTATAGCCATAGAAAGATAGTATGAGCATTACTTTATCTAATATTTTAGAACAATTACCAATTGAGAGTCAAATAGATTTTCGATCTAAAAACCAACACTTGTTTAAACAAAAAGATAAAGCATGTATTATTATTGATGATGATCCTACAGGTAACCAAACAGTTTACGATATTCCATTATTAACAACATGGGATTTAAATGTATTTGTGACAGAGTTTATAAACAAAATACCTGTTTTTTTTGTGCTAACCAACTCCAGAAGTTTAAGCGCAGAAAAAACATCCCAAATTTATAAAGAGATCGCCGATAATATAAAAAAAGCTTCAGAATTAACTAAACGTGAATTTACAATTATAAGTAGGAGTGACTCTACATTAAGAGGGCACTTTCCTATAGAACCTGCAACGTTAAGACAGCAAATTTATGGTAACGAAGCCATAACAATTTTTATACCTGTAATGTTTGAGGGAGGAAGAGTAACCGTAAAGGATATACATTACGTTTTAGATAAAGAAACCTTAACCCCAGTTAATGAAACACCCTTTGCTCAAGATCATTCTTTTTCTTATAGTAATGCAGATTTAAAAAAATATATAGAAGAAAAAACGAAAGGCTGTATTGAGGCATCTTGTGTTTATTCGTTTTCTATAGCGGCTATTAGAAATCAAAGTGCAGAAGAATTATCAGAGCAGATAGTTAGTTTATTGCCTAATACATATTGTATTTTTAATAGCCTTTGTTATTCAGATCTAGATAAAGTTACTAATGCACTTTTATTAGCTGAACAATCTGGTAAAAAAATACTATACAGGACCTCTAGTTCTTTTGTGCCATCATACATAGGGTTACATCCAAAACATCTATTGCAGTCAATAGATTTAATAAAAAAAGCTAAGAACCACGGTGGGTTAACCATAGTTGGATCTTATGTAAAAAAATCATCTAATCAACTTAAAAAAGCATTAAGTCTATTTAATAATCAGACTACAATCATCTTAGATGTAGAAAAAGTAATTAAAGAGAATTCTAATAAATATTTAAGAGAGATTATTAAGAAAATAGATCATAACACAGCTTCGGGAAAAGATACCTTAGTATACACAAGTCGAAAAGTAATTACAGGAAAAGATGCACATGTTACCATAGATATCGCTAGCAGAGTATCTATGGCATTAGTAAATTTAGTAAAAGGTATTTGTGTAAGACCTAAATATTTTATAGCTAAAGGCGGAATTACCTCTCATGATTTAGCAGTAAAAGGGCTCAATATGTTACGCTCTAAAGTTATTGGGCAAATACTGCCTGGGGTACCTGTATGGGAAATGAGTGAACAAACAAAATTTTACAAGCTGCCCTATATCGTATTTCCAGGAAATGTAGGCGATAATAACGCGCTTAAAACTATAATCCATAAACTAAAACATCATGATTAATAATTCCAAGCGTTACCGGTTCTTTTTGGGGTCTTTTCTCATTACACTACTTTTATATGTAGATAGAGTTTGTATATCATCTGCAAAAGAATCTATATCTGGCGATTTGCAGTTAACAGATACGCAAATGGGCTGGGTATTAAGTGCCTTTGCTTTGGGTTATGCTTTATTTCAAGTCCCTGGAGGTGCTTTGGGAGATAAGTACGGAGTAAGAAAGGTAATGACAACAATTATGGTACTTTGGTCTGTTTTTACATCTTTAACAGGTGTGGCGTGGAGTTATGTATCCATGCTATTTTTCAGGTTTATTTTTGGTGCTGGAGAAGCTGGAGCGTTTCCAAATATTTCCAGAGCAGCTTTTTCATGGGTACCTACTAAAGAACGCGGTTTGTTTCAAGGGATTAATTTTTCTGGTTCCAGATTAGGAGCAGCTTTTGCATTACCACTAGTAGCTTATTTAATAGATGTTTGGGGGTGGCGAAATATATTTTACTTTTTTGGAGCAATTGGGATCGCATTTGCGCTATTATTTTTTATGTTTTTTAGAAATAAACCCGAAGAACACAAAGGATTATCTACAACAGAAAAAAACTATATTGTAAAAAACAGACAGCAAGAGGAAGAAAAAAAAGGTGGTGATTTAACACTAAGCACCATTTTAAAGTCTAAGAATGTAATATTAGCCATGATACAATACATAGGGAGCAATTTTATATTTTTCTTTATGTTAACTTGGTTATTTCCTTATATAAAAGAAAAATATCAATTAACCTTAGTAGCAACGGGATTTTATGCTATGCTACCATTATTAGCAGGTGCCGTTGGGAATTGGGTGTCTGGGTTTATGGTAGATGCGATCTATAGAAAAGGCAAATGGAAATTATCCAGACAATTACCAGCAACCATTGGATTTGTTTTAGTGGTAATTGGTATATTAACTAGCTTGTACATGACAACAGCTTTGGGTGCAGTGCTATGCTTATCGGTAGCTATTTTTGGGGCAGACATGACGCTTAGTCCTTCCTGGTCTTTTTGTATGGATATAGGTGAAGAAAACTCAGGTAAAGTTTCCGGAATGATGAATATGGCAGGTAATATAGGTTCTTTTACAACAGCATTGGCATTTCCCTATTTACAAAAATGGACAGGGGCTAACGAGCCCTTCTTTTATGTAGCAGCTATCCTTGGGTTTATAGCAATTTTTTGTTGGTATTTTATGGAGCCTTCTAAAACACTAAATAATGCATAAATTAAAAGGCGTGGCGATTGGTGCAGGGTATTTTAGTCAGTTTCAATACGAAGCTTGGACACGCATCCCTGAAGTAGAAATTACGGCATTATGTAACTCAAATCAAGAACGGGCAAAAGGTATTATGACGCGCTATGGCGTAAAGAAACATTATACCAATTATAAAGACATGATTGTAGCAGAACAGCCCGATTTTGTTGATATTATTACACCTCCAGAAACACATTTCGAGATGTGTAAGTTTGCTGCAGACCACGGGGTACATATAATTTGCCAAAAGCCATTAGCACCAACATTTAAAGAAGCTAAAAAAATAGTAGATTATGTGTCTAAAAAAGGTGTTCGTTTTGTTGTGCATGAAAATTTTAGATTTCAACCTTGGCATCGGGAAATTAAAAAATTAATTAACAATAACACTATAGGCGACTTGTTTAACCTTAATTTTAGATCCCGTATGGGAGATGGTTGGGGCGAAGATGCTTATCTGTCCAGGCAACCCTATTTTAGAGATTATAAAAAGCTTTTAATATACGAAACGGGGGTGCATTTTATAGATACCTTCCGCTATCATGCTGGTGAAGTAGACAGTGTCTATGCTATTTTAAAGCGTTTAAATCCAGTTATTAAAGGTGAAGATGCAGGGATAGTGGTGTTAAATTTTAAAAATAAGGCCACTGCAGTATGGGATGCCAACCGCTATAACGAAAATAATTTTAAAACCTCAAGATATACATTTGGGGAGTATCTTATAGAAGGTTCTAAAGGTAGCATACGCTTGTATTCCGATGGAAAAATAACCATTCAACATTTGGGAGAAAACGAAAAAGAACATGCTTATATACACAACAATGTAGGGTTTGCAGGAGATTGCTGCTATATTTTTCAAAGAGACTTTGTAGATTGTTTAACCTCTGGGGTCGCTTTTGAAACCAATGGCAAAAATTATTTAAAAACATTAGAGGTTCAAGAAGCAGTATATCAATCTTCTCAAGAAAACCTACCAATTAAAATGGCTTAAGCCTTATAAATACTGTAAAATCTAGTGTTTTAATGTGTATTTTTGTAAATTACGCCCTCATTAAACCCCGTTGTATTTTCTATGGTCACTTTAAAGCAACTTGCAAAAGAGCTAAATGTATCTATATCTACAGTCTCAAAAGCTTTAAACGATAGTAAAGAAATAGGAGAAGACACCATAAAACGGGTTAAAGAATTGGCCAAATTATACAATTACAAGCCCAATAAAGTCGCCTTAAGTTTAAAGCAAAACAAAACCAAAACCATTGGGGTTATTATTCCAGATATTTTAAATCATTTTTTAGCCAAGGTATTGTTTGGTATAGAGCGAGAGGCTAATAAATTTGGTTATAACATCATTACATGCATCTCCAACGAATCTCTGGAAAAAGAAAAAGAGAGTTTGCAGTTATTAGCTAATGGTAGCGTAGATGGCTTTATATTAAGTGTTGCTCAAGAATCGCAGATAAAAAACGAAATAGACCATTTTAAAGATACCATTGCAGAAGGCTTACCTATAGTTATGTTCGATAGAGTAGCGCACGATGTGATGTGTGATAAAGTAATAGTAGACGATTTTCAAGCCACTTATAATGCTACCAAGGGCTTTATTAAAGAAGGCAGAAAACGCATTGCTTTTATTACCAAGATAGACGATATAAGTGTTGGCAAATTAAGAGAGCAAGGGTATACCAAAGCAATATTAGAAGCGCAAACCATGACGCCCATTTATTTAAGATTAAAAAAAGGGGACGATATCCAACAAAAAGTAAAGCAGTTCTATAAAAAGCATAAGCAAATAGATGGTGTTGTATCTGCCGATAGCACATCGGGTGTTGTGGCTATAAATATGGCTGTAAATTTTAAACGAAAAGTACCCAAAGAAATTTCTGTAGTAGGTTTTTCCAGCAAATCTGTGTCTAACCATGCTACACCTAAATTAACTATTATAAGGCAGCATGCTAAAAAAATAGGCGCCAAAGCAGCTCAAATGCTAATTAAACGATTAGAAAGTAAAGATGGTATTACAAACAATTATGCTACAAAAATTGTAAAAACCAGTTTGGTTAAAAACAAGTCTACACTCTAAACACTCCATTTTTATTTACAAAAACTCCCCGAAAAAAAGACCAATTTTAAGAATTTTAATTGTCAATCTACTGTAAAAAACTGCTAAAAAACGCGTTTCAACGAAAATTTGTGCACTTTAGCCAATTTTTTTCGATAAAACGCATTTCTGATAGTAAATTCGCTCATGCTTAGCTATAGGTAAAAATATACCCTCAACCTGTTAAGAATTAATTAATCCATTTTTTTGACTTTTCTGTCAAAACCCTACCCTCAAAATATATAAATCGTCTGTTTTCTAATGGTCGATTTTTATAGTTAATTATCCATTTTTTCCCTTAAACATTCTATGTTTTTTAAAACACTTTTGTGGCATTTTTGCTACAAAAAACACATAAACTATTTAATAAAAATATAATTAACCTTGAAAATCGAAATTATTATGAAAACTCTAAGAATTACTTTAATCGCAACTTTATTATTAGCTACTTTTTCTTTAACGTCTTGTACGAGCCAGGATTTAAATGAAGAGGAGGCTTTGCAAACTGTAGAGACTGATGTGCCTGACTCTTCAGGAGGAGGGGCTATAGATGAATAAGAATCAAATTTTGTAAATAAAAAAGGCTTTTAGAATTCTAAAAGCCTTTTTTATTTACAAAATTTATAGATACTTTTGAGTAACTATGAATTTTTTTTGTTTGAGAATAATTTTTGCCTACATATTTCTTTATTCAACTTTATCTTTTACTCAAAGTAAACACTATAAATATAAAGTAGATTCAATTCGTAAGCTTTTGTTTAATAGTAAAGAAAAAGATTCTTCCTTAACAGCAAAGTCTCATTATAGTTTAGGTGAATTATATCGGTATAATTACATGGGCGATAGTGCTTATTATCATTATTATGAAGCAGAGAAACTATTTAGAGCACTTGATAATAAAATTAAGACTGCTAGGGTATTGTATGGTATTTCTGTAATACAAAAAAACGATAAAGACTTGACTGGGAGTGAGTTAACGTCAACGCAGGCTTTGTCTATATTGGAATCGTTAGAGGAGACAAAAGAAGTGTTAAGATATAAATCGTTTTGTTATAATAACTTAGGTGTTTTGTTTGGAGATTTACAACAGTATGATGAATCAATAAGATATCACAAAAAGGCTCTAGAGATTAAACAACGTATTAAAGGAGATAATGTTAAAACTATTGATATTTCTAAAAATAATTTAGCACTTGCATATAAAAGATCTGGGGATTATGAACTGGCTTTAGAATATTATAGCCAGATTTTAAGTGATGATAATTTAGTAAAAAAAAGACCAGGTTTTTATCTAATAGTAATGGATAATTATGCTCATACATTGTATTTGTTAAAAAGTAACAAACCAGTTCTAAATTTGTATTTTAAGGCTTTAAAAGTCTCAGATACTTTTAATTTAAATTCTTATGCTTCAATACAAATAAATCAACATATTGCGGAGTACTATAATGATAAAAAACTGAAAGATTCAGCGAGGTATTATGCTTATAAAGCTAAAGAAATTTCAAAACAGTATTACAATGATGAATTGCTAAAATCGTTATTATTACTTTCCAAAATAGAAGAAGGAGATGTAGCAGCTCAACATTTAAGAGAATATGTTAAACTTAGTGATAGTCTGTTAAAACAAGAGCGAGCTAAAAGAGATAAATTTGCCAGAATCCGCTTTGAAACTGAGCAAATTGAAGAAGAAAACGTACGTATAGGTAAAGAGCGTGTTTGGTTAATAATTATCACTATAATATTACTATTTTCTATTGTACTTATTTATATAATAGTAACCCAACGTGCCAAAAACAAGGAGCTGGAGTTTAACAAGCAACAGCAGGAAGCCAACGAGGAGATTTATAACCTTATGTTAACACAGCAAGACACTATAGAAGAGGTGCGTACCCTAGAAAAACAACGTATCTCTAAAGAGCTTCACGATGGTATTTTAGGCCGTTTGTTTGGCACCCGCCTTAGTCTGGATAGCTTAAACATGAACAACTCTACAGAAGCCATAAAAACCAGAGGGGATTATATTGTACAGCTAAAAACCATAGAGGAAGATATACGTAAAGTGTCGCACGAGTTAAATACCGATTTTATATCTGGTTCCGGGTTTATAGATATTGTAAAAACCCTGCTGGAAACCCAAATGAACATATATAAATTAACCTATACCTTTAAGTACGACGATGCCATACACTGGGATACGGTTTCCAATAAATACAAAATACACATTTACAGAATTATACAGGAATCTATACATAACATCTATAAACATGCCCAAGCAAATCACGTAAATGTTAGTTTTAAATGGAAAAATAATGTAATTTGCTTAGCAATACAAGATGATGGTAAAGGCTTCGATGTGACCAAAGCACGAAAGGGCATAGGGTTAAAAAACATGACATCCAGAATTAACGAGATACAGGGCGAACTACATCTGGCATCTAAAATAAACGAAGGCACTACCGTTATTATTAATGTACCCATTAATTACGACTAGTTATGGTAGAAAAAATTAAAATATTAATGATAGACGACCACCCTATGATTATAGAGGGCTATCAAAATACACTACAGTTTACAAAAAAAGACACCCAGGAACTAAGCATAGATATTGCCAACGATTGTGAGGAAGCCATTACCTACATAAATGCCTCTATAGATAATAAAGTGCCTTACAATATGCTATTTATAGATATTAGTTTGCCACCATCTAAAGATGGCCGCATGAACTCTGGTGAGGATATTGCAGAATATGTACGTAAGGAGTTGCCATTGGCAAAAATTGTTATTCTTACTATGTTTAACGAGTCGTTTAGAATCCATAATATTATAAAAAATATAGACCCCGAAGGGTTTTTAATAAAAAGCGATTTAACCTCTAGTGAATTAGCCAGTGCATTCCAGGCAGTAATTAACAACCCGCCATTTTATAGTGGTACGGTAAATAGCTTTATAAGAAAATCTATATCCAGTGACATTGTTATAGACGATAAAAATCGAAAAATTTTGCATTTGTTATCTCAAGGGATTAAAACTAAAAGCTTAGCATCGCATTTAGATATCTCTTTAAGTGCAGTAGAAAAACGAAAAAAGCACTTAAAAGAATTGTTTGAAATACAAGATGGGCAAGACGAAACGTTGTTAAAAGAAGCTAGAAATAAGGGCTTTATTTAATGATTTTGCATTTTATCGGTAAAAAAATAAGAAAAACAGAAAAAAAGTAAGTTTTTTTTTAATCTCCCAACCCTTACTATCACTGGATTTTATATGTAAACCGTAAAACAGTTACGGTTTTCCCGCAGTTTGAAAAAGAAAGTATTATATATATTTGAAGTGAGTCAACATGTCAGATTAATTGATCCCTCATTATTTTTGTTGATAATAGCAATTTACACAAAACCCTGTGGAGGTGAGAGACCCACAGGGTTTCTTCATTGGTCTCAAATTTAGTCGAAACGATGTACTTTAGTGCCTTTCGCTTTAGCTTCTAAAAACTTTTGAGACGAATTCACGAATTTACACAGATTTGATTATGTATTTCACCTAGCAGACTTTCAGTCTGCGAACCAAACCTATGGACTTACAGTCCATAGTGGTTTAGTTTAATCGAAAAGAATTCTTCGACGCTCTGCGTCGGGGTTTGCGAAGAAGTTGTCATTCCCGTGAAATCGAAGATTCATGAATACAAAAATTTGAAATAGTTATTAATGAATAAAACGG
>CANMLX010000065.1 GCA_947498845.1 uncultured Flavobacteriaceae bacterium
ACATTCATGGCTCTATCAACTTCACTTTGCTGATTTCCTGATAATTCAACCTGACTAAAACTAGTATTGTAAAACCAGATTGATAATACAATAAAAAAAAGGTGTTTTTTCATGCTTTATTTTAATTAAATCAATTAAACTATTTTGGGGTTGTTGTTGTTATTTTAAACTATATATTGTTACAATAATAATGCTTTAAGCAAACACTTCGTTAGGGGTTCGCCTTACTTTTTGTAAGGCAAAACCATTAAAATTTGATTTTGGTTAGCTTTTTACACTAGGTAAACATAGAATCCTTTTTTAAAAGTTTACGACTACACAAGTAAAACTAAATTGTATTATCCAATGGAAAAACTCAAAATGAGTAAACTTGTCTTTTTATTGGATTAACTATTCGAATGACTTAGTTTTATCAATCTAAAAATCGCCATACTTAATCTACTCTTAAAAATTCCCGCACCATAAGCAGGTGCGGGATTAAAACTAACTACTAAACTGGTGACTAACCCTAGTCCGAAATACATCATTAGTTTTTAAGAGAGACTCTACACGTCATCGACATTTTGCTGATATAATATCGACTTCATCATTTTTGCTATTAATTAATTGATAGCTCCTATTTAAATAATTTAACAGAGTTCTTTTAAGAATGCTTCCACTGCATCTATAGTAGCATCATCCAATTTGCGATTATACTTAATAAACTTTTGTATGGCTCCTCTTTTGGTTTCAACTTTTCGTTCCAATGCAGCTATATTCAATATATAAGCATAGGTCTTAAGCCATGCCTCTATTTTGTTCCTTCCTTTTGGTCTCAAAATTAAATCAACTTAATTTTTGGGGAAATTTCCACAGATTGTCTGGTTTGTTTTTCATATATATCGATTTACTTCATATATTTGTTAGAACACTCAAATATAATAAAACTTTTGCTTATAAATAAGCTAAAATTAATTTTTTTAAGCTAAAACATTGTTTATGAAAGATAAAATCAAAGAAATGATGGACTATTATGGATTAAATCAGAAGGAATTTGCTGAAAAAATTCATGTTGTGCCGCAGACCATAAGCGATGTTCTCAAAGGCAAAAGAAATGCAGGTGAAAAAATTATTCAGGGAGTACTCACTTATTTTGATGAAATTAATCCGCTTTGGTTTCTTAAAGATATAGGCGACATGTTTCTGGATAGTGATAAAGTGAACGAGTTAAACAGAAAGAAAGCATACCAATCTCTAGAATTTGAAAACTTAGAAGAATTAGCCCTTTTTTGCGCTAATAACGAGGAAGAATTAATGAAGATAAAAACCTTTGCAAACATTATAGATAAAAACGCGGCTTATAAAATTTTGAAGATAGTAAATGTAAAAGGTCTTAATATGGAGTAAGTAATACTGCTCTTCTAGAAGAGTAGTATAATTAGTTAGTTTCATTACAATTAAGAGGGGACATGCAAATTATTAACTATAAACACCTTAAACTCTGCAACAGAATTAAACTTAAGCCTTACTGCCATGAATAATTCATCTACAACTTGATCTATTTCTTTTTGTTGCCTTTCTAAACACTCTTCGATTTCCTTTTCAATATCCCCACGGAGTTTTCTTCCTATGAACAATAAATTCATTGCATCATTGTCTAAAATTTCCTTTGCCTTTTTTTTGTGTTTCATCTTTTTTTGTAAAGTTTATCAATTTCCCCTAAAAAATCATCCATATATTCTTCTCGATCATTTTTGTTAATATATTTACGCTTTATATCAAAATTAATATAATTAAGTAAGTTCTGAACTTTAAAAACAAGATCAATTTCAGATAATTTATACAGGTATCTACTTACAAAATACATCAAAACCGTACCTATAATAGAAAAAAGGAATAATAACAATATGTATGCCCATTCTGGCACATCTGGAGATGGATAAAACACCCATATCACATAGAACAACCCAGATATCAAACCTACAATACTAAACCAGAGTGAAACCTTTCTAAAAAACAAATTATCTTCTTTTAGAAATAAAAACAGAAGACATAAAGCCAGAGCTATAGACACAATAGGCATTCCCAAATGACCAAGAAATATTTTGATGTTACGAAAACCAAATACCTTATCTTTTTTTAAAGTAGCATAATACTCCTTTTTTAGCAACTCTGACTTATCAACTAAATCTTGGTTCTTAGGTATCTGCTTATCTAGTTCATAAATTAGATTTTCGACCGAAATACTTCTTTTATAATATTGATCAAGCAGACTTTTTAATTCCTTGTCTGAAGTAATTCTTTTGTCATCTACTTTAAGATATTCTTTTTCAGCAGCCATTACTGATTGACTTTTCTTTGGAAAAAAAACATACGAAAAGGCAATCATAAATATAGAAATGACGATCAATAAGACCGCCATTAATCTTATTTTTTTAATTAATATTGATTTGCTATCATAATGATGTTCTTGCTCTTGTCCCTGGCACTTCTGCATCTTCTTTATCGATTAATGTATATGAATCTGAATTATTCTCATCATTAACTGACTCAGGCGAGCAACTTGTTAAAGCACATAATGAAATTAAAACTACTAATACGTAAAAAACATTTTTCATGACTAAATTTTTTAAGGTTATACTCTTAAAAGTAAAATTTAGTATCTGCTTTTTATTTCATTTTGTAAACAATTTAATTCAAATCCAACTATAGCTTATTTAACTTTCGTTGAGTGGTAAAATTAACACATATTATTGTAATACAGATGCGGTTTTCCCGTAATTTTCAAGAAATCACTTACACAAAAAACAATAGCTTATTTTTACGAATAAAATCTTTCTTATCGCTTAAATAGCTTAGAGTTTAACTATTTTCTCTGTGTATTAAACTGTGCTTTTTAGCACAAACCCATCTTTTCTGTAGTAATTTCTTATAATATTTTTAGTCTATAAAACGCTAAAAGGAGTAAGATTTCACTTTACAATACAGGTTTTATTACACACATATCTAAACCTGCCTGAGATACTTAAATATCGATTTATAGTTATTTGAAGAGATTTTAAATATTACATAAACTTAAAACACCTATAACCAAAGGATTTAGCTTCATTCTTCACAATCGATATAGTTATTCTCCCATATCTGTACTAATAGTTTTATATTCAATTTATACTTTTACGTTAGTAGTCACAAGTGATTATGAGTAAGCATAATAAAATCCATAGTTGTGATTCGGTTTTAATTCGTATTTTTATGTGAGTAGTCACAAGTTACTATTGGTCTTAAAATATCGCGATAAAGTTGTGATTCGGTTTCAATTCGTATTTTTATGTGAATAATCACAAGTTTTGACGCCATTTGATACGATTTTTCCATGTTGTGATTCGGTTTCAATTCGTATTTTATGTGAGTAGTCACAAGTTTTTCTGCTGCTCCTTACGGTGATACTATGTTGTGATTCGGTTTCAATTCGTATTTTTATGTGAGTAGTCACAAGTGTTTACGAACAATGTAGATATCGCATTATGTTGTGATTCGGTTTCAATTCGTATTTTTATGTGAGTAGTCACAAGAGTCAGCAATTGCTAAAAAGACTGGACATAGTTGTGATTCGGTTTCAATTCGTATTTTTATGTGAGTAGTCACAAGTGGTCGTAATCGTGGGTTATGGTGCCATCTGTTGTGATTCGGTTTCAATTCGTATTTTTATGTGAGTAGTCACAAGAAGACGGTGTTTTATATTGGTAAACTTTTTGTTGTGATTCGGTTTCAATTCGTATTTTTATGTGAGTAGTCACAAGCGAATGGGAGCGTGCAAAAGAGATGTTTTTGTTGTGATTCGGTTTCAATTCGTATTTTTATGTGAGTAGTCACAAGATATGGAGGTAGAATACAAGTTACGTGAGCGTTGTGATTCGGTTTCAATTCGTATTTTTATGTGAGTAGTCACAAGATAAGTCCTTGAATTTTAGCGATAAAATACGTTGTGATTCGGTTTCAATTCGTATTTTTATGTGAGTAGTCACAAGGTCTGGAAACCTCATAATTGACGGAGTAGTGTTGTGATTCGGTTTCAATTCGTATTTTTATGTGAGTAGTCACAAGCGCTGGGAGGCGCTATACTTACTTACAATAGTTGTGATTCGGTTTCAATTCGTATTTTTATGTGAGTAGTCACAAGACTTTTCTATTTTTGCTTTTATCGCTTCCAGTTGTGATTCGGTTTCAATTCGTATTTTTATGTGAGTAGTCACAAGTATTGCGCAAAATGATACGATGTGAAGTATGTTGTGATTCGGTTTCAATTCGTATTTTTATGTGAGTAGTCACAAGTAACAGAGTCAGTAAATAAGGGGATTGATGGTTGTGATTCGGTTTCAATTCGTATTTTTATGTGAGTAGTCACAAGGGGTACTCTATAGATAACATACAAGCCTCAGTTGTGATTCGGTTTCAATTCGTATTTTTATGTGAGTAGTCACAAGATAAAGCTTTACAACAAGTTAGATGCTATAGTTGTGATTCGGTTTCAATTCGTATTTTTATGTGAGTAGTCACAAGCAAACCGCGTCCAACGAAATAGGTAGACCAGTTGTGATTCGGTTTCAATTCGTATTTTTATGTGAGTAGTCACAAGTGCCGCAGGGCAACACCCTGATTTTTCTGGGTTGTGATTCGGTTTCAATTCGTATTTTTATGTGAGTAGTCACAAGGTCAATCCCGAAATACTGAGTAAAATTGGTACTTCGGGATTGTTTTATAGGATTAAAAAAAATGTATTTTTTGGCTTATTAAATTTTCTATATTATCATTTTTAGAATTCTAAAACAATTGTAATTGCTCTACAGGTTGTGGGATTTCTATAGGTTTTACGCCTTGAAATAGCTCCATTCTTTCAAATTGTTTATCTGTAATTTCCAAAATACAGACCTTACCATGCGCTGGTAAAATATTTTTAACTCGTTTGGTATGTACTTTAGCATTTTCTCTACTAGGGCAATGCCTTATGTAAATAGAAAATTGAAACATGATAAACCCATCATCTAATAGTTTTTTGCGAAATTGTGAAGCCGCACTACGCTCTTTTTTAGTTTCGGTAGGCAAATCAAAAAACACTAAAACCCACATAATTCTATAAGCATTAAAACGATTAGTATTCGATAGCATAATTAATCTAAGATTGGATATTTTATTTGACGTAATTCACCATAATAACATTTATATAAACTAGCTGTTGTTGTCGTTACAGCTACCATTAAAGGACGTACAGCACCATCCATACATACATCTTGTGTAGCAATGTTTAACAAATAAGTCTTACATTCTTTGGTAAGCTTCTCCTCGATCCCATTTTGGGATATATAATTACATACCATTTTATCCACAAAAGGCCTGTACGGTTCCATAACATCATCAGCAAGACAATAAGGGTTATATTTGTTTCTATGAAAGATTCCTAAAACAGGTAATAAACCACTTGATACCAACGCTCTTGCCATTATGCTCCTTAGTACAGCATAACCAAAATTTAACATATTATTTGGTGCATATCCATAACGTTCTCTTGTAAAATTCTCAAATAAATATTTCCAATAATATTGTGCTGCTTTACCTTCACAATTTGTTGTGTCTCCACTTTTTACCGTTTGCCAATACAAATCCATTTGTTCATGAGGCCTGTTGAATAACTTTAATACGGTTTGTTGGTTTTTTATTTTACTCTCAACAGTCTGTTTCCACAATTGTTTTTTTAACGGTTCTGAAGCTTCCATTTGATATTTTATTCGTTGCGAATATTCCGTATGTCCGTATAGAGGTAACATTATACCAAAGGGTAGATGATGTGTATCACAACTAATAATAACAACATTTTTCCCTTGCAAATGTATTAGTAATTGATTGCTAAGTGTAATTTGATAATGATCGAGCATTAACAATGACATGTCCTCTATAGGGACTGTACCTTTAATAGTTTTGCTTTTAGGGTCTTCAACAACTAATTGTTTTTGTTTTAACTTTAGATAGGCTGGATTTCCTATGTAAATCGATCGTTTTATCATTTAACCGCTTTTAATAACATCAATAATATTCCCTAAACGATCAACTTTTAACTTCCAACAGCGTTCTTTAATAGAATTACCTTCCACATCTTTTTCAATTTTATTCATAGAAGAATACTCGACCTTATTATGAATTACTTTTGAAATAGTATTAGGCACAAAAAATGAACGATTCCCTGAACAGCTCACCATTTTATAAACTCTATTTGTTTGTTCTTTAGTAAGTAAATTAGAATTGACCTTATTAGTATTATTTAGCTCTTCATCGGTAGGAACATACACTAAATCATTAGGAGAAAGAGAAAATAAAAATGTGCCTTTGCTATGATTTACCGGAACACTAGTTCTCTCTTTTTTTGCTAAATAAGCTACTTGTTTTTGATGTGCTATTACTGCATTTAAAGGAATGCTATCATACATACGTTTTTGCTTTTCCTTATCCCAATAAATGGCATAAAATAAATTTGTCCCCTTTGCTGCTTCAACAAACTTTTTAGATTTAGGGGAAAATTTATCTTCTGAAATTTGGAAACGACTGCCTATTTCATATAACCGTATTTTATATATTGGATGATGAAATTGGCCATTATTAAGCTGTATAATATTTTTATTTAATGCCTCTATACCTTCCATACTAAAGGCTAAATCAAAACGCTCATTACCTTTTCCATCAGTAAAGTTTTTTAGATGATTTTCTAATATTTTTTGGATGTTTTTATCTGTAATGGATTCAAGACGCTTTCGTGTTGTAATTTTAGATACATGCGTCCTAATTGAAGTTGCAATTTTATTTTTAGCTGTTTTTATATGTTTAACTTCCGCATATACAGATTCTTTATGTAAAGGCTTACGAATAGTCCAGTTATCACCTTTAGTTTGTTTTATTATTTGTTTCTTATACTTACCTTCTTTTTTTATCCACTGCCATGTTTTATTATTTGTTTTATTAATCACACGTAAGTTTTGCTTAAAACTAATAATAGTTTGCTCTAATTTATCTTTAGCCTCTCTGGGAAAACCTAACCAAGGCATAACAAAATGCTTTGTATAATCTCCTTGCCTATTTTTAAGCAATAAGCCTTTCTGTAGTTCATGTTTTCTTTTCTCATTTGCTAGCGAATTAAGATATTGAATATGTTTACGCTGTGTACAAGCAACCACTAATGCATCTAATGCATGATGTCGATGATCAATACGTTTTCTATTAAATCCTTTAGCAATCTCTTTAGGTACTTGTATTCTAAATGCATTAATTTTAGTATCCCAATATCCGTAATCCTGAGAATTTGTTATTTCATTCATACGTATAAATCTGGACGCTACAAGTGCATTCCATTTATCAAATAATCCCCAATCTTGTTTTAATTTAGATGTAATAGCTCCCGAAGTAGAAATTAAACGTTTAGATGTAGCTTCCTTTTCTCCTTCTTCACGAACTATATTACTCAATAATCCCTTTATAAATTTACTTATATATCTACTATCATTTAATTGCCGATCGATAAAACCTTCTGGAATATCTTCGCTCAATAATTTTTTAAGCTTTGTTCTATTATCTCTAAAATATTTTTCACAATGCGATTCATATTGTTCTAAAGTAAAAATAGAGTCACTATTTATTATACACCCCCCTTTCTTTTTAATATATTCATAAGCAGTCATATTCCCTTTATCCTGGTTTACATCACTTTCACAAATAATCTTATTGCTCATAGAATTATCAAAATAACGAGATTGCGGAATAATATGCTCTATTTGATAGTCTGTAGTAAACAATTTATTTAAAGGAATAATCTTTCCTGTGTACGGTGAAATATAGCCTTGTTCTAACCATAATTTATATCTGTTAATTTCATTTTTGGTTGGACTAGCATTTCTACGAATTTTAAATACTTCTTGTTCACTTAATTGATTGTATTTTACCTCTGGGTTTTGAGAGACCCCCTCTTCATATAATTTTAAAATTTCTTGCTGACTGGGAGAATAAGGTTTCACATCTTTAACACCGTTATCTTTCAATTCTTGCAATAATATCCTAATGCGTTGATTGGTATTTTCATTTTCAATATTTTGTTTTGATATACGCTCTCTTTTCTTTTTATCATTTTTCATTTCACGTCCCAATTCAATATGAATTCCATCAAAAAAAGAGGCGTTTCCATTCCCATAATAATCCCAAATATCTTTTACAACTCTAAGTGTTTCAGTAACAACTTGCTCTACAATAGGATTTCGTAGATCATGTTGCTTAAAACCCTTTAAAAATGTTGTAATATCATTGGAGGTTTTCCACTGTGTAATAACACCAGATTCTGAATATCTATTATACACAACATAACAAGCTTGATAAGTGCTTAAACCCTGGAGCGGGTTTTTATCTTTAAATTCTAAAAAACTTTTAAGGACTTGTTTAGGAATATCATCATCAATAATATTTTCTAGTTTTTCTTCCTTAAAATCTATAGTTTTTAACCGATCGATTATTAATTTAACACGTTCTTTTATCTCATCTGGAATTTTACTTTCATCCCAATCCCTCCCTATTTTCATTAAGGGCAATAGCTTCTTTATTGCTTTTTCAGAATATGCACCATATTCATTCTTAAATGGAGGGAATTTTATAAAATGTTCTACAAAAGATTTTCTATCAATATCATATTTCTTTGCAAATGTTATTAAGGCTTGTTCATATTCCTCCCTATCTTTTACAGAATAAATGATATGCCATAAATGAGCTTCTATTTCTGGAGTTAGAAATCTATATACATCATCTAGTCCACTAATTTTTTTTAATCGTGTTAAAAATTGTGATTTAGTTGGCATACAAGGATATTTTTTATCTTCTACAAAATTCCACCTAAATGAGTCTTTATTTTTTTTATCAATTAATTTTTTAGAAATTAAATACTGAATAATACTTTTTTGCTCGATTTCTTTTTTTTCTGAAAGGACATAAAATAAATCAACCCAATCTTTATCTGTATTAAAATAATGAGCTGTAACATCAATATCTTTTTTCTCTTTTTTATAAATTTTTAGGTTTGCTATAAATTGCCATAGTCGAAATTCTTGAAATAATGGATGCGATTTAGAAATGCCTTTTAAAGGTTTATGAATTGTTGTTTCTTTTATAGTACTGTTTAGTTTTATGCTTTTTTTATATACTCTTGTTTCATAACGACAATTAGAAATCGTTGATTTTTTACTTTTTAAAGGACGTTGATAAAAAATAATATCATCAATAAACAAATACATAAAGCCTTTATCCTTTATATTTTGTTGATGTGCCTCATTTCTGGGGTATAATTCTTCTATGCATGCTCTATATAATCCTTTATTTTGTAATTCTGGATGATGCTTTATTTGTTCTTTTAATATTGCATACAATTCCTTTTTGTAATATTTACGATCTATAGTTTTTATTAATTTTCCTTGTATTTTTTGTGTTGGATTACCCAATAATGTATCATATATATACACCCCAACCGTTTTTCCTGAAACAGCTATATCTTGTTCTGTTTTTTTCTTAATAGCAATCCAATCCTTTTCAGAATCAACAGTTTTGAAAGATCTTTTTATCTCTCCCTTTTTAGTAGTAGAAGTAGTGACTATAAATTCTTTGGTTTTATTTTCCCAACTAGATGGCTTTGTTGTTTGACGATCGTATACCCAACCATTTTCAAAAATAATATCATACAATTCGTTACCTTTTACTTTATTACCTGAATCCACTAAACTTTTAACTCGTAATGAAACAAATTCTTTTGTCTTTCCCTTTTCTAGACCTTCCTCTTCTCCTCTTAATTGGTAATATCCCCGCTTTTGATTAAAGTTCAATAAAACCCATGATAACTCTTCTTTTGATATTTTTTGTGTCAATGCTTTTTTTCGCAGATAATAAATAGTCCAATCTAATGGCAATCTGGTTGTTTGATTTTTATTCTTAAAATCATTTACCATTTCGTAAAAACTATCCATAAAAATAAATTCATACTTATTACTTTCATTTTTACAATGACTAAGCTTTACCTCTCTCCCCTTTTTAAATTGTCCAAGATGTTTTTTAAAATCTATTTCATTATCATAATGTTCTGGTAAAAAATTTAAAGCATGTAATACTCTATGTAAACGTTCTCTACGTAACACACTTCGCTGAATTAATTTTCGAACACTTCTATAAGCAGTACGTTCAGCTGTTTGAGAATGAGATTGCCCAGCATCAAATTTCCCTAATACATCCTGACTCAAAGGAATAATTCTACTTCCTAATCCTAAAATTTCTCCTTTCTTATTTTCAAAATCTTGCCTTGTTAATGCCCAACCAATAGAATTGGTTCCTAAATCTAATCCTAAAACTATTTTCATACTTATAATTTTGATAAATATGAACTAAAAATAACAATATTGTTTGCGGAAAACCACAACTTAAAATGTAAAATTTTTCTTTATATTTGAAATACGAATTGAAATCAAATCACAATAAGGATTATTCCGTTGTGAAAACATTTAAAGCGGCATGATTTAATGTCGCTTTCTTTTTTTAAATATGATTTTTCTCTTTAGTTAGCTTAAGTATATTATGAATAGACACGTCAAAAAAACGGTACTCTTCATTAGAGTACCGTTTTTAAGTACCGATTTGTAGTTATTTGTAGAGATTTGTGAGATACCAAAAAGACAAAACCCTTATAAACAGAGTGTTGAATTAGTGTCTATTTAGATTCATAACCCGGAGGTCACGAGTTCAAATCTCGTTCTCGCTACAACAGTAAAAGTCTAATACTATAGTGTTAGACTTTTTTTATGCGTTGTAGGGAAGCTGGCTTACAATGCATAAGCATAAAAAAAAACTAAGCAACGCCTTAGCGTTGCAGACTTTTACTATTGTAAAGCTCCCCCCTTTCAAGATTCTTTAAATCTCGTTCTCGCTAAAAACAAAAACTAAAACTTTAATTGTTAAAGCTTTAGTTTTTTTATTTTTTAATGTACTTGTTAATCTTTTACCCGAAGGTCAACCAGAAAAACCTAAACCAAAACAATATTATACACCTAAATATCAATAGTTTACGGGTTTAAAATTTATGTTTTTAGCTGACGTACTGTTTTTTATAAATTTTATTTATTGAGTTGATTGGATTTTGACTCTACTTACTATCTTTAGCTTATGGCAAAAGGACATACTTAAGCGATAGACTCCGCTCCAGTAAAGGCAATGCATCTATGAACCGTTTAGAGTTAAAAATTACCGCCAAAGGCTTAGAGGCCCATCTGGCATAAATACGACATATAAAGCATGATGTCACGCCCTAAAATACGGCTACAGTAAAAATTAAAAGTGATAAACCTTCGATTAAACACTTAGTCAAAACTTTTTATTTTGTTTTATCTTTTTCTCTATAAAGCCAAATCAAAAAAGATTTGGCTTTATAGAAATACAGAAAGCTTTTCATTAAAAACCAAAACCCGTATTAATTATAGCTTTTGTTAGCTGTTCGCTATTTATTAATCAATTTTTGAGTTTTCAAAAATTCTCTCTTTCCAATTATTTTTTAATCGCCTTCCTAAATTTCTTATTACAACTTTATTAGAGATTCCAACAAGCCAGTACCCTTCAAAATTCTTTAAAAGATAATAGATACCAATTTTAGGCTCTACCACCGCCCCGCAACATCTACTTATACCAGCGTCATAAATACCCAAAATCTCTATATCTTTACTTTTAATTATTTTTTTATTATTGTAGTATAAAAAATTATTATCTTTAAAAAAGTCATTAAATATTTCTACTGTTTTAGTATTTATTCCTTCTAAAATAAACAGTCCTCCTCCTAACAATCTATCTCTATCATGCCAATAAACATTTTTGCTATCTTTATAAATATCAAATGAACCTGTGTTAACATGAAATAAAATAGAATCATTTATTCTTTTAAATGTATTAGCATCGGCAGTAGTTTCAATACCTTGATAGTAAATTTTATTATTGCTTTTGTACAATTCCCCAGATTTATAATCAAAATCTTTTTCTATTACAGTATGGGGTTTACCTCTATTAAATACCAATTTATTTTGTTTAGCTAATTGTACTTCTTCTGCCGTTAAATTTTTAAAATATGCATCCGGATACGAAAAATGTCGATTATATGCTTGATTTTCATAAATAACATATCCAGTATTACTTGTAAATGCATTAGATTCTTGGATAGGTATACTATATTTAAAAGGAAGAATTTCGTTAATAAAACTGCTTTGCACCTCTCCCTTTATCAGCTTTCTTTTGAGAGTACGTTCAAAAATGCCTTTTTTGTCATAGAAATATGAAGAGTCTTTAAGAATTCCAAAACTATTAGCATCAAGATCTTTTTCTATTTCTCCCTTAAAGAATACATTCTCACCATCTGATAAATATTCTCTATTGCCTGAAAAAGACCAAGCTTTGATGTTTTTAAAATTTTCTTTTTTAATTGGTAAGGGTAAAGTATCTGCTATATGATAAACTCTATTTTTATTAAAATAATAGCTAATATATTCTGTATCTATAAGTTTAAAAGAGTTTACATCTAAGTGAGGAATGTTAACAAATATAGTGTCATTTAATTTTAAAATATGTTTATTAGTTTTGTAAAAGGGGTATTTTATAAGAGTTATTTTTTCATTATTGTAAGTAACAATTTCTCCTTCTAGGTAAGAGTTGTTTTTGTCATAAGCAAAATCAAAATCACCATAGGTGTTTTTGAAAGTTTTAGGATCTGCATTTTTTATTTTTGTTTCTTTGTAATAAACATTGTATTTATCTTTGTAATAAACACCCCATTTTTTAGTAGATCTTAAATTGATAAGAGTCAAAGGATCTGCATAAACAGTTAACTTTTCGTTGTTTTTATAAACAGCTTTGTCTGTTTTCCAATAGACTTTATCAATTTGATAATTAACTCTATCAAAACCTATAATTTCAAAACCTTTAGAGCCTATTTTTATCCTTTCTCCTCGAAAGTAAACAGCATATTTATCCAAAGCAAAATAATTTTTAAAATTATCTTTAGGTACATAAAATGAATCCATATCTGGATACAAAGTTTCTAATTCTGTACAGTTTTCATAAACAACGTTATTTTTATTTATTATATAAATGTCATTAGAAGTATATTTACAACCCTTGGAAACCACTTTCATTTTATTATCTACGACAGGTTCTTCCAATTTTAAAACATACTTTTTTTGAGAAAAAGAAATTAAAGGAAGTAAAATAGATATTAATAAGTGTTTTTTCATTAGTTTTATTCAAGCTGACAGCTAAACTTACATGTAAGAAACGTTGGGCAATTTACAAGCACTAGGTTTTTGTTTATTACTTAGCTAAATATAAATATTTTGCTTTTATCTTTTCTTCTATAAACGCCAAATTTTATATTTATCGGACTTAATTAAAACGCACAAAACTTTCGGTTTAACACAAATGCCCTATGTTTTTTTATACACTGTTATAAGCATTTTTTAGTAATAAGTAATTGTTCTTTTTATTAAGTTTATTTCATTATCAGACGATTTTTCAGTTCTATTTATCCAATTACCGTTATTGTCATATTCGTATGTATACTGACGAGTTAAGTTTGTTTCATAGTTTTTAAACTTACTTGGTTGTCCATTATCATTAAGTTTTGTTTCGGATATTAACTTCCATTCATTTGAAACTTTTTCTTTTGTTTTTACACTTTTGTTATTAAACTCTGTCAGTCTTATACTTATTTCTTCAGGTTTATATTTTGATTTAAGGTTTTCTAGTAATTGTCTATCTAAATTATAGTAAAAATCTAATTTTAGTTCTCTTATAGTTTTATCATCGTTTCTATAGATGAAACAAGATGATTTAAGATTGTAATCTTTGTCAAAGGTGTCTATCGAAGAAATTAGACCATTATTAAAACTACTAACTATTATGTCATTATTTTTATATTCAATCTTTTTTACAAAATCTTGAATCGAAGAATAAATTATTTTGTTTTTATAATATTTATTTAATGTAACACCATAATTCTGTATCAGGGTGTCTTTTACATATATATTAGATACTTTAATTGTGTCAGTAAATTTTTTATTTCCTTTTAAAATTTCTTTTAGTATGTTGTCTTTGTAGACATATAAACTATTTTCTTTTTTGTAACTTTTTTGATGTTCCTTTAGTTTGTATTTTACACTGTTTAATAAGTCGTTTCTATATGATTTGAAAACAAATTTTGCACCTGAAATATAAGAATTTACATATGTTATTTGATGTTCATTGTTAAACTCAATATCAAATACACTTGATGAATTTTCAGGTTTTAGTTTTTCAATATTTTGTCCCTTGAAATTAATATTACTGTACGCTCTTTGTTCAATTCTCTTAATTTCACCATTTAGTTTTTGTATGTCCATTTCTGTGAAATTTGGATTTACAAACTTTAGACCTTTCACATAATTATCCAATGAAGAGTTCTCTTTAAAGTATATGTTTTGGTCAATTTGACTATTTCCACTATTACAAGAATAAACTAATATTAACAGTGTTATGATTTTTAGAAGTCTCATTTAATTCTGACTAACGTCAAATTTATTTATTGAAAATCAGGAAGTTTTAAATTCAAGATCTTCTGGTTTTAAGTCAAAT
>CANMLX010000066.1 GCA_947498845.1 uncultured Flavobacteriaceae bacterium
CAACAACCAACAACCAACAACCAACAACCAACAACCAACAACCAACAACCAACAACCAACAACCAACAACCAACAACTGATATCTTATATACTAAATAAAGTCTTTTACGCAATACTCACCCTGTTTGGAGTAGTGACAGTTATTTTCTTTTTGTTCAATGTATTACCAGGCGATCCAGCGCAAATGATGCTAGGTCAAAATGAAGATAGTGAGCAATTAGCATTAGTTAAAGCAAAATATGGTTTTGATAAACCAGTAAGCACACAGTATTTTTATTATCTAAATGATTTGTCTCCAATTTCATTTCATTCTAAGAATCCAGACGACTATAGTTATTTAAATAAAGGGAAATATAGTGCGCTTAAATTATTTTCAATAGGAAACACTTCAACAGTATTAAAATTGCCTTACTTAAGAGAATCATTCACAAAACAAGGAAAGAAAGTAACCGATGTTTTAACCGAAACATTACCAAATACTTTTGTTTTGGCAGTATCTGCAATAATTATAGCAATTATTTTGGGAATAACTCTAGGGATAGTTTCTGCTCTAAATAAAGATAATTGGTTGGATAAATTAATACAGATTCTAAGTACTCTAGGTATGAGTGTACCGTCGTTTTTTAGTGCCATTCTGTTTGCTTGGTTATTTGGATATCTATTGCACGAATACACCAATTTAGAAATGACGGGTAGTTTGTATGAATTGGATGATTTTGGAGAAGCCATGCATGTAAGATGGAAAAATTTAATCCTACCAGCCGTAGTTTTAGGTATACGGCCATTGGCAGTAGTTATACAATTAATGCGCAATTCACTGTTAGAAGTTTTTAATCAAGACTATATACGTACAGCTAGAGCCAAAGGGTTAAGTGAATTTCAAATAGTAAAACAACACGCTATTAAAAATGCACTAAATCCAGTAATAACAGCAATATCAGGTTGGTTTGCATCTATGCTTGCAGGAGCAGTATTTGTAGAGTACATTTTTGGCTGGAATGGCTTAGGAAAAGAAATAGTAAATGCTTTAAACACATTAGATTTACCAGTAATTATGGGAGCCGTTTTAGTAATTGCCTGCCTGTTTGTAATTATTAACATATTTGTCGACTTAATTTATGTTTGGTTAGACCCCAAAGTGAAACTAAAATAAATTTTCGTTTCCGCGAAAGCGGAAATCTCTACAATAATCCAAAAATGAAAAAAATAACTTTAATAATATTGATAACCTTTTTAAGTTGCTCAAAAGAAGCGCCAACTCAGTTTTCAGAAGAAACACTAAACGATGTATTTACAACTTTAGAAGGCGATCAAAAAACGTTAAAATCTATCTTAGAAACACACAAAGGCAAAACAATACTAATAGATATATGGGCATCTTGGTGTGGCGATTGTATAGCAGGGATGCCAAAAGTAAAAGCATTACAAAATCAATATAAAGATGTTGTATACATGTTTTTATCCCTCGATAGAGGTGAACAAGCATGGAAAAAGGGGATAAAGAAATATAATGTTCAAGGCGAACATTACTATATGCAATCTGGTAAGAAAAGTGCTTTTGGGGATTTTGTAGATATTGGTTGGATTCCTAGATATATGTTAGTCAACAAGGCTGGCGAAATCGTTGTATTTAATGTTATTGAAGCCGATGATAAAAAACTTATAGAAGCTATTAAAAATTAAGTACTTTAGCGTTTCAAAACGCAAATTAATAATTAACTAATAATAAATTATTCCTTCCTTTTGGGAAGGTTAAGATGGGAATTATGAGAAAAAATATCGTTGCTGGAAACTGGAAAATGAATAACGATTTATCACAAACAGAATCATTATTAGCAGACTTAAAAGTACAGACTCAAACGTCAAATGCAGAAGTAATGGTTGCGCCAACATTTACCAACTTATATCAAGCTAACGAAGCTTTAAAAGCTTCCAATATAGAAGTAATAGCTCAAAACATGCATTTTGCAGAAAAAGGAGCGTATACTGGTGAGATTAGTGCAAGCATGTTAAAAAGTATAGGTGTGAACACTACCATATTGGGACACAGTGAACGTCGTGAATATTTTAAAGAAAATGATGAGTTATTGGCTAAAAAAGTAGATGCAGCTTTGGCTAACGATATACGTGTTATTTTTTGTTTTGGAGAAGAGTTAGCAGATAGAAAATCGGGTAACGAAGAAAATATAGTTGAAGGACAAATTAAAAATGCATTATTTCATTTAGAAGCTTCAGCATTTAAAGATATTGTATTGGCTTACGAGCCAGTTTGGGCAATTGGTACGGGAGAAACGGCAAGTCCAGAGCAAGCGCAAGATATGCATGCATTTATTAGAAAAACACTTGCAAATACGTATGGTGTCGAAGTTGCAAATTCTGTGTCTATACTTTATGGAGGAAGTGTGAAACCAGCAAATGCACAAGAGATCTTTTCTAAACCAGATGTAGATGGAGGCTTAATAGGAGGAGCTTCACTTAAGGCTGAAGATTTCTTTGCTATAGTAAATGCCTTTTAAAGAGTTTGTAATTCTTTTTTTATTAAAATATGTAAGGGTATTACTTAAATCTATAAGTAATACCCTTTTTATTTAAAATTATACCAATTCTTAAATGAATATACTGTAAAGTAAAATGATGGATTTTGGAATTATACGAGACAGAAAAAATAATCATAGCCGTAATTACGGTTCTTTTTTATGTTGAAGATAGAATTTCAAAAGACACTTTTTAACTCAGTAAATTCATTTGGGAATTGGTATTATTCTGTAGTGACAGAGTCTTCCTTTTCGTCTTTGGAAGGCATTTTTCCATAAATAATTAGTCCTATAATAATTAGATATACTAATTTACCGCCAATTTTTTTCCAAAAGGAAAGCGGATTAGAGGAAAGATCAAGGTTATATTTTTGCTTTAGTTCTGCGAGTTGGCTTTCATCGATATCATAATATGTCGATTCGTCTTCATTTACTAAAACATATCTACCATCACTATTCCAGGCAGGAATAAAAGCAATGCCATATTCTTTGTGAAAATAACCAAGGTTAAGGTATTCATTACCTTCTTTAAGCGTTTCATCATTGGGCAAATCTTCAACTAAATCGGCCTTTTCACAAGGCGTACAAACAGGGATTCTTGCTCTGGCATTTGTTTTAATAGCAAACAGAGAAATAAAAATTAATACAATGATTTGTTTCATATATAATGTTTTTATAATTTCTTATCTACTAAAATAGTTAAAAACTATTTAACTACTTGTTATGAATTTATTTTCGTAAGGATTGAGACAATATTTGAAATACACTTATTAGAATATGGAAAAATAAGAGGTTATGGATTAACTTTGTGCCTTAAATAAAGTTATATGTCAAATACTATTTACATAGGTTATTATTTTAAAGTAGCACCATTACAGCCAGCAGTTGAGATTTTAATAGCAGAATTAGGTTATGCAGGCTTTGAAAGCTTTGTAGAAAATGAGGATGGCGTAACTGCTTATATTCAAAAAGAAGAATGGCATTCAGGGATTTTAAACGATATTCATATTTTAAAATCCGAAGAATTCAAGATAACCTACACATTTGAAGATATAGAGCAAACCAATTGGAATGCAGAGTGGGAGAAAAATTTTAATCCAATAGTAGTTGATAATATTTGCGCAGTTAGAGCGCCGTTTCACGAAAAATTTGATACCAAATACGATATTATTATAGAGCCCAAGATGAGTTTTGGCACAGGGCATCATGAAACTACCCATATGATGATTCAGCATATTTTAAAAAATGATTTTCAAGGTAAATCGGTTTTAGATATGGGCTGTGGTACAGGAGTTTTAGCCATTTTAGCAGAATTAAAAGGGGCAAAACCTATAGATGCTGTAGATTATGATAATTGGTGCTATTTAAATAGTTTAGAAAATGTAGAGCGCAATAACTGTAAGAATATAAGAGTAATAGAAGGAGACGCTAGTGCTTTGAAAAATAAAAATTACGATATCATTATTGCAAACATTAATCGTAATATCTTAATACAAGATATGGAAACTTATATATCCTGTCTTAACCAAGAAGGACAATTGTTTTTAAGTGGGTTTTATAGTGATGATGTCCCTATTATACAAGCAGAATGTGAATCACAGGGGCTAAAACTTAAGGACGTATTAGAGAGAAATAACTGGGTAGCACTTCGTTTTACAAAATAAAATCATTTTGTATGTTTTAATTTGAAATGTAAGGTGTTTATCTATATGTTGAAAATAAAATAAGCGTTTATAGTAAAGTAATAGTAATTCACTTTTGTTATTACAGATAAATAAGCAATTCTATACTAAAGGCATCTATTTTTAGATGCCTTTTTCTTTTGTTTGCTAAAAAATAATTATTTTAGATGAAAATTTTAATGATGGGGATCAAAGAAAAAGTTTTAGAAGAACTCCTTTTAGAAGAAGAAGTTAAGTCTCAAAATGAGATTGTATTGTATAACGATGATGTGAATACTTTCGATCATGTAATAGATACTTTAATCAATGCATGTGATCACACATCAGAACAGGCTGAACAATGCTCGTTAATTGTACATTATAATGGAAAATGTACAGTTAAAACAGGTGACTACGACGATTTAAAACCACGCTGCTCTAAGCTTTTAGAAGCAGGTTTAAGTGCAGAAATCGTCTAAAACTAAAAAAAACTAACGGTCGGTTAGTTTTTAAATAATACAATAAAGTAGTCTTAAAACATTTTTTGAGCAAAGGATCTATTTGTCAATAGCGCCCATTACGCGACTCATAAAGTTATTTAGAGCTTCCTTCTTAGGCGTACCGTCTTTAATCATTTTATGCACTTCAATAGCGCCGTACATGTTAGATATAAGTTCTCCTATAACATCAAGTTCCTCATCTTTTAACGAAGATACTTCAGTTAAATCTTCGAGAGTTTCTATAGTTTCAACAAGGTAGTCCTCGTCGTTGGCTTCAATAAATTGAGTAAGGTGCTTAATTACTGGTAACTTCATCAACTAGGGTTTTTAAAACATCAAACTTGTTAGTTTGAATTTGATTTACAAATTCTCCGCCCTTAAAAGCAGCAAATGTTGGTAGATTATCAACTGTAGCAAGTTTTCTGCTTTCAGGAAATTTTTCGGCATCTGCTATAACAAAAGAAGCATTTGTATGTTCAGAAGCTAATTTTTTAAATTTAGGCTTCATTATTCTACAATTCCCACACCATCCAGCAGAATATTGTACAATAACAGTATCATTATTACTTACGATATCTTGTAGATTATCTTGACTTAATTCTTCGATCATAGTTTAAAATGTTAAATCTAAATTCCAAACAAAACACTATTGTATATAATTAATAGTGCTATTTGGAATTTAGATTTTAGATTTAATATTCTTTATTATTAGTTAGCATGAGCAGCTAAATATTCAGCAGTAGCTTTTGCATTTGGGTTCATTGCTTCTTTACCTTCTTCCCAGTTTGCAGGACAAACTTCACCTTTTTCTTGTACGTGAGTTAAGGCATCTACTAAACGAAGGTATTCACCAACATTTCTACCTAATGGCATATTGTTAATACTTTCATGTTGTACAATACCGTCTTCATCGATAATATAAGTAGCTCTGTATGTTACATTATCACCCTCTACCTGCACTGTTTGAGTTTGCTCATCGTAAGACTCGTTAGTAATATCTAAAATACCCAAGATGCTTGATAAATTCCTGTTGCTATCTGCAAGAATAGGGTAAGTAACACCCTCAATACCTCCGTTATCTTTTGCAGTGCTTAACCATGCAAAGTGAACTTCAGGAGTGTCACAAGACGCACCTATTACTATAGTATTACGTTTTTCAAATTCTGGTAAGGCAGCTTGAAACGCATGAAGCTCTGTTGGACAAACAAAAGTAAAGTCTTTTGGATACCAAAAAAGTACCACTTTCTTTTTGTTGTTTACTGCTTCTTCTAGAACGTTTACTTTAAAAGTATCGCCCATGTCGTTCATTGCGTCTACATTTAAATCTGGAAATTTTTTTCCTACTAATGCCATGTTTTTATATTTAAGATTAAGTTGTTTTTTAAGTCCGCAAATATAAAACAAGCACTAGTTTTTAAAGCGATAAAAAATTTTAATTCTTTATTGAGTAATAGATTTTAGTTATAGGTGAATTTAAAAGTAATAATTTTAAACTATTTAGAGGTGAGTTGTTTTATTTTTATGCTAAAAGCAGCAAATAATAGCGTGGTAAAGGGGCTTAGCCAGTTAAAAATTGCGTATATAAAATAGTCCCCAGCGCCAACACCTAAAACGCCTGATTGATATGCTCCGCAAGTATTCCAAGGAATAAGTACAGATGTTACTGTACCAGAATCTTCAAGTGTTCTACTAAGATTTTCTGGAGCTAATTTTTTATTCTCAAATGCTTTTTTAAACATTTTTCCAGGAATAACGATGGCCAAATATTGATCGGAAGCTATAGCATTTAAACCTAAGCAACTCATTACTGTACTTGCAAATAAACCAAATGTTGAAGAAGCTAATGCTAGCAGGGTATTAGTGATTCTGGCCAATGCACCAATGCCGTCCATAACGCCCCCAAATACCATGGCACATAGAATTAAGTAAATTGTCCAAAGCATGCCTTTCATACCACCAGCAGAAAATAAATCATTAAGTTTTTCATTTTCGGTAGTTATTTGAGTATCTGTGAAAATAGAAGTTATTATGGCGGTTACTTTAGAATGCCCCAACTGTTTCAATATTTCAGGCTGAAAAATTAAAGCAAATACAGCTGCTAATACAACACCTGTACCTAAAGCTATTAGAGGTTTAGTTTTTAAGAGGATTAATGCCACTACAATTAAAGGCACTAAAAATAGCCAAGGTGATATGTTGAAAGTATTGTTTATAGTTGATTGTAAGCTACTAACATCTGCATTGCCAGATGTTTCAACAGTAAAGCTCATAATGCTAAAAGCGATTAAGGTTACAATTATTGTTGGTACAGTGGTAATTGCCATATATCTAATATGAGTAAATAAATCTGTTCCAGCCATTGCAGGAGCCAGATTAGTAGTATCACTAAGAGGAGACATTTTATCACCAAAATAAGCTCCAGAAATAACAGCACCAGCAACCATTCCAGAACTAATACCTAATGCACTACCTATACCAACTAGCGCTATACCTACAGTTGCAGATGTTGTCCATGAACTACCAGTAGCAATAGAAATAATGGCAGAAATAATTACCGAAGCAGGGAGAAAAATTTCTGGGCTTAAAACTTGTAAGCCATAGTATACCATTGCAGGAATAATACCGCTTACCAACCAAGTTCCAGCAAGAGCGCCAACTAAAAATAAAATTAAGATAGGTACAAATACACTTTTAATATTTTCCCATATTTCCGAGAGCATGCTATTAAAGGGAACTTTATTGTAAAAACCAACTACAGCTGCAATAACAGCTCCTATAATTAAAATAATTTGATTTGAATATTCACCAAATAGTTCCCCATTAGCAAAGAATATATTACAAGCTAAAAACCCCATCAAAACGACCACAGGAATTAATGCCTCCCACATGTTTAATTCTTTATTTTCTATAATAGATTGGTCTTGCATTTTGGATTTTTTTTTAGTTTATAATGTTACAATTTTAATTTTTTTTCTCAAAACATAGTGACTTATCTAGTTAAATAGTGTCCTAAATAGTACCAAACCACTATAAACCCTTTCATTATGATACTTCTAGTTTCCTTATTATCAACCATTACACTATTTTACGCTTTCCTTAATAAAGATTTAGTTAGCCGTTTTTTTTCTAAATATATGAAATTACAGCAAGTAAAAGTCTCTTCAAATACATCAAAAACCCCAGATATGGAAAACACCTTTGATGAGGGACTATACCAACGTATCAACGCTATGTTTGAAACTCACATGTCATCAAGTGATTGGAATATATCAGATAACATGAGACTATTAAATTATATTTCTCAGGTAGAACTATTTCACTCTGGCAAAAATGCTAATTCAAGGTATCATAGAGGGTTTAACTTCATGAAAAGAATGCTTATAGAAAGATCATTACGAAACTAAATAAGCAAACTTATAAAGTTCATAGTAAACTCTCATTAGCATCCGGTATTTAGGAAACTAGACCGTTTCACTGATAGATCACAAACAAAAGACAATTAAAAATCAAATATTTAGATGTTTTTAGGGGCTTCTGAGATAATTTTTTCAAGAATTTATCTTTCCTTTAAAATGGTATCATATATGTTGCAAAAAAATGCAATGTACTGTAAATCAAAAAGTCTATATGCTTTGATCTTGTAGCGTAGCGGTCTAAAATCTAAACTTTCGGATAGTTGTATAGTAAAATAAAATTCTGTATACATAGTCGTCACAATTTAGTTGGTTAAATTTGTGATACTAAAATATGGATTCTTTAACTCAAATTGTTTTGGGTGCAGCTTGTGGAGAAGCTGTACTTGGAAAAAAAATAGGCAACAAAGCATTACTTTTTGGAGGTATTGGTGGTACAATACCAGATCTTGATGTTTTTATTGGCAACTTAATTTATGAGAATAAAATTGATGCCATGCTATATCACAGAGGATTTATGCATTCCATATGCTTCACTGTTGTAGCCGCATTACTATTTGGATGGCTAACATTTAAGCTATACAATACAGGTAATAGATTATATGATACTACAGCTAAGAATTGGATAAGCTTATATTTCTGGGCACTCTTAACACATCCCATTTTAGATTGTTTTACACCTTATGGCACACAGCTATTTGCCCCTTTTAGTAATTACAGGGTAGCTTTTAACAATATAGCAGTCGCAGATCCTTTTTATACCCTCCCTTTTTTAATATGTTTAATTGCATTACTATTTTATAAGAGAACATCGCATAAACGCCACTTATGGTTAAAATCTGGACTAATAATGAGTTCGGTATATATGCTTTTAACGCTAGGGAATAAATTATACATAGATTCAATATTTAAAAGGTCACTAAAAGAACAAGAGATAAACGCTCTGCGATTTAGTACGCAGCCAACACTTCTTAATAATATTTTATGGTATGGTATAGCCGAAACAGAAACCTATTATATTGTAGCAGATTTTTCTCTTTTTGATACAAAACACAGATTTTTAGATTTTAAAAAAATACCTAAGCAATTAGATTTAAAAGAATCAGACTATTTAGATGTTAAAAAATTAGCCTCGTTTAGTAATCATTATTACAGTATTTATAAAGAGGAAGAAAACGGTTATGAATATAACGATTTACGCTATCCTATTTTAGAATCTGGACAAAACCCAAAAAGTTCGGTATTTAGTTTCCTATTGTATAAAGAAAACAATAGGCTAAATATGAGACCTTTTGAACCAAAATTCGACAGTCTAAGTGACGCTTTAAATAAAATCTGGACAAGATTAAAAGGGAAATAAGAAATGAATAGTGCAACATATAAGACCATAGAACTTGTCGTAATTTTT
Source organism: uncultured Flavobacteriaceae bacterium (assembly GCA_947498845.1). GTDB lineage: Bacteria > Bacteroidota > Bacteroidia > Flavobacteriales > Flavobacteriaceae > Jejuia. The sequence continues at coordinate 9,517 of CANMLX010000066.1, forward strand.
ATTATAATACCAGCTAGTTTTATGTTTAGTTATGACCCTAAACTAAAATTTGCAATAGGTATTTTAGGCTTGATCTATGTTGTGTATATCCTATTTAAAAAAGAGAAAATTAAAATAAACATAGTTCCAGACATTAAATGGAAACTTTTTTTTAGAAAGGTTAGCATCAATTTAATAGTTATTGCTTTGATAACTGTTGTATATATGTATATGTTTGATCGGTCTAACTTGTTTGTGGTCGTATTAAACAAACCAAAAATGTGGCTACTATTTGTTTGTATTTATAGTGTTATATCTGTGTACCCTCAAGAATTACTTTATAGAACCTTTTTTTTTAAACGTTATGAGAGTCTAGTTAAAAATGATAGGCTTTTTATAATCTTTAATGCTATTATGTTTAGCATAGCGCACCTATTATTTAAGAATGTATTAGTCATGGTACTTACCTTTTTAGGAGGGGTGTTATTTGCCATAACCTATAAAAAAACAAAGTCTACACTATTAGTTTCCATAGAGCATGCCATTTATGGGAGTTGGTTATTTACGGTGGGCTTAGGGGAGATTTTAGGCTTTCCAGTATAAAAATATCGATAAAGTACAGTTTAATCCGACAATCTGAAAAATTTGTTTACATTTGTTACATAACCAAAACCGAAACAATATGAAAAAATTAGGATTACTTATTCTTGGAGGCCTTATAGGAGCTTTCGCTACGTATTATTTTTGTCCGCGTGAATTACCATCTGTACCTGTGGATTATTTAGATGGACCATTTGAAAAGCCGTTAGGTTTAATTAAACCAGAAAATGCAAAACAATTAAATGACAATTGGACAAAATACAGGGAGCCCGCTGTAGATAGTTGTATAAGTATGCAGTCTGGAGGGAAAATAAAAGTGGATAATCGTTCTTCCTGGTGGTCTTTAAAGGATATAAGAAATTATCTTAAGTTTGCTAAAAAGTATTCGGATAGTACAGGGTATAAAATGACAGGAATTAGAGTCTATTTAGGAGTGTACGGAGATGATGCACCTAAAAAGAAGAAAGATTTCACGACTATGTTTATTGTTCCAACAGGGCATAAAAAGACATCTAAAGGTAGTGTATTACCTGTAAATAATATATCTGCTAATCGTGATAATGGTGATTTAGGTACACCGCCTTTAAACGATGGGGCAAATGGTCTTCCTCCAGGAGCTGGATATCCCAGATAAATAAATGATAAAATATGGAAGATTTTTTAAGAGCTAACTATCTTCTGTTAACATATAGTGTAGAAAGTTTAGCAGCTATTACAGGTTTATTTTTTTATAAGAAATATAAACTAACGGCTGCTAAATATTTTATATGGTTTTTGGTGTTCATTTTTTTTTCGGATTTATTTATGAATTATATATCTTTCATACCGAATAACGGAATACTTAGTTTTATAAAAGGCACTGTTTTTGAAAGGAATCATTGGTGGTCTACGTTATATTGGAAAATAGGAGCCATCATGTTTTTTACTTTTTTTTATAGTAAAATCTTAAAAAGAGAATTATTTAAGCTTATAATAAGGTATAGTAGTATTGTATTTCTCTTTTTTTCAATCAGTTATATTCTTTATCATTGGAGGGCTTATTTTACTCGTTTTTTCCCAATATTAAGTATTTTAGGAGCCATAGTTATATTTTTGTGTACAGTTTTCTACTTTATTGAAGTATTACAAAGCAATAAAATTTTAACCTTCTATAGATCACTAAACTTTTATATAAGTTTTGCTATATTTATCTGGTGGTTAATCATTACACCCTTAGTATTCTATGATATCTATAATTCTCTAGCAGATTGGAACTTTGTATTTCTAAAATGGGAAATCTACTTATTTGCAAATATATTTATGTATGTAACTTTTACTTTTGCTTTTATATGGTGCAGACCGGAAAACGATTAGCTTCTACAGCAGCAGAACGTTATTTATTAATATATATGGTAGCTGTTTTGGTTATTGTTACCTCACTTGTTATCATATTTTTTGTGGTGTTTTTAAAACGTAAAAATAAACTGTTATTAGAACGGATAGAGCAGGAGCAAGCTTTTGAAGCAGAAATAACAAAAGCACAAACCGAGGCACAAGAGCAAACCTTAAAAAATGTGGGTTGGGAATTGCATGATAATGTGGGACAGTTACTCTCTTTTGCAAGCATGCAATTAAGTATTTTAAAAATGCAGGTTGATGAAGAGGTGAGAGGTAAATTTAAAGATGTATCAACAGCTCTAAGTGACGGCTTACAAGAAGTACGCACCTTATCCAGATCGTTAAATAACGATGTGATTTTAAATGTAGGTTTTGAAAAAGCAGTAACTAACGAGTTAAACCGCCTTAAAAAAATGAAGTTTAGCACAGCAGAACTCGTTACAGAAGGTGAAAAAGTAGCGTTTAGAGATAGAAAGCATGAGATTATTATTTTTAGGATTTTACAAGAATTTATGTCGAATTCTGTAAAGTATTCCGAAGCAGAACATATACGTGTTACTATAAAATATCAAAAAAATAACATCATTATTATAGCAAAAGATGACGGTAAAGGCTTTGATCGTAAAACTGTTGAAAAAGGCGCTGGTTTAATTAATATGAAAAGCAGAGCAACACTTATAAATGCAGCGTTTGAATTAAATTCTCAGCCAAGTGAAGGGGTGGAGTTACTTCTTGATTACCCATTATCATAAACTTTCTTTTTATTGTCTGGTCGAGCGTAGTCGAGATCTATTTTATGAGCGTATTAAAAAATACTAATCTCCCATTAATGTTTCGTATTTTTGTATCACAATTAATCCCTTTTTATGCAATTATCTAAGGAAGACGTTTTAAAACGCGCAAATCTAGCCTGTAAAAATACTTTAATGGAAACATTAAGTATTGAAGTCGTAGATTATGGAGCAGATTTTTTAGTTGCACGTATGCCTGTGAATAACAAAGTACATCAACCAGATGGCGTTTTACATGGAGGTGCTACTGCGGCGTTAGCTGAAAGTGTAGGAAGTTTTGCGAGTCATATTTTTATTGATACAGAAACGTATTTTGTTCGCGGGCTTGAGATTACTGCCAACCATTTAAAAAGTATAAAGGAAGGTTTTGTATATGCCAAAGCCACCTTTTTGCATAAAGGAAGGACGACACAATTGCTAGATATTAGAGTAACCGACCAAGATGATAATTTAATATCCATCTGTAAATTATCAACCATTTCTTTACCTAAAAAATAGGTATGACATTAACCAATTTTTTTAATTCTATTGCAGAGCAATACGATAAACAGCTCCCTTTTGTAGCCTATAGAAAGCCTAATACAACTAAGGTTTTGGGTTTATTACAAGAAACCCCAGAGCTGCACTTCGCAACACATTTTACAGAAAAAGGTTTTGTGTTTTCACCTTTTGACGCTATAGAAAACACTGTTTTATTGCCTTTGGAGCAATGTAAAACTATGTTTATTGACGACTGTAATCTCGAAGGAGTTACATCTTCAGAAGATAAAAAAAATACAAGTATTCCAAATAATAATTCTAAACATCAACATATAAGACTTGTAGAGAAAGGTATCGAGGCTATCAAAAATAAAACGTTTAAAAAAGTAGTACTATCCAGAAAAGAAGATGTTGCACTTTCTAATGATAATCCAATAGACTTTTTTAAAAGACTTTTAAATAGGTATACCTCTGCTTTTGTATATTGTTGGTATCATCCCAAAGTAGGGTTGTGGTTAGGCGCTACTCCAGAAACATTAATAAAGATTGAAGGTCATCGGTTTTCTATAATGGCATTGGCTGGAACCCAGAATTACAAAGGAACTTTAGATGTTATATGGCAAGATAAAGAAAAAGAAGAACAGCAGTTTGTAACCGATTTTATTATTGATAATATAGCACCTTCTGTAGACAATATAAAAGTTACTGAAAGAGAAACAGTAAAAGCGGGTAATTTACTGCATTTAAAAACAATGATTTCAGCCCAGTTAAAACCAGAATCTTCTAATCTAAAAGAGATAATATCTGTTTTGCATCCTACACCAGCTGTTTGCGGGTTACCTAAAGAAGAGGCCAAGAAATTTATCCTAAAGCATGAACATTATAACCGCGAGTTTTATTCTGGTTTTTTAGGCGAATTAAATTTAGAAACTAAGGTTGCTCCTAGGTCTGGTAAACGCAATATAGAGAATAGAGCATACACATTAACTAGAAAAAGTACACAGTTATATGTTAATTTACGTTGTATGCAGCTCAATAAAAGTGAAGCTACAGTCTATGTAGGCGGCGGAATCACAAAAACCTCTCAACCTGAAAAAGAATGGGAAGAGACTGTAAGTAAGACGATCACAATGAAGAAAATACTCTATTAACTGAATTTGTTATTTCGTTAAAAGTTAAAAGTTAAAAGTTAAAAGTTAAAAGATAAAAGTTAAAAGTTTGGGTGAGCTTTGAAATTTTGGCAATTTTAGTAGGCAGTAGGCAGTAGGCAGTAGGCAGTAGGCAGTAGGCAGTAGGCAGTAGGCAGTAGGCAGTAGGCAGTAGGCAGTGTTGATAAGTTTAGAAGGTTAGGGGGTAATAGGTTTGTAGTTTTTAATAGGCAATTTATAATATTTTTGTGTTTTTTTTAACAGTTAGAAGAGGTTTTGTGTTTTGGGAGATTTTAATTTCGCTAATCGCTAATCGCTAATCGCTAATCGCTAATCGCTAATCGCTAATCGCTAATCGCTAATCGCTAATCGCTAATCGCTAA
>CANMLX010000067.1 GCA_947498845.1 uncultured Flavobacteriaceae bacterium
TTCGGGGTTTTTATTTACCTTAATTTACGACAAAACCCTCGTATTTACAAGGGTTTTGAGTATTCTGAATGAGCCTTATTCCTTATCAGGATTTAATAAAATGGCATATACCTGAACAGCAAAACCTATAATTACAAGTGTAGGCGCAAGTCTTATGCGTCTCCATGAAAAAATATCGGGATTAAAAACATTAGGATCGTCACTACCACCACCAGACATTAAAATAAAGCCTAAGGCAATAATAGCTAAACCAATAAACATGAACTTGTAGTTCTTTTCACCAAATACAAACTGACTTGTAGTTTTATTTTCTTTACGTTTTTTTTCTCCCATTACTAATTAAATTCTGTAAAAATAATAGCGTCTCCAATCGATAATTGAGCAATATGATTAGAAGTTGCAAAGCCTCCTAAAACTTTTGCTAGGTGCAAAGTAACGGTTTTATTTAAAACTTTAGTGTTAAGAGCTTCTAAATTTAAGCCACGTTCTAAACCGCGGTTGATGTAATAGCTCTCTCCATTAGTATCTTTAAAAATAATATCATAAGAAGTGCCTTCTTTTATTTTAGTTATTGTTTTGGTTTGTACCTCGCATTTGTTTGGTTGAGGTTTAGTAATGGTTAAAGTACTTAGTGCGAAGGTGATTAAAATTGCAAAAACAGGAATGCCAATTAAAAGAATATTCTTTTTTTTCATGATTGTGGATTTTGATTACTTATACAATCTGTCTAACGATTTTATTGTTGATTTATTATTTGTACCAATTCACAAATGAATTTACTGAAGTTAAAAAGTTCTCCATTCTGCGGGACTATCAATTTCATCACTTTTAATACAAACCCACCCATTAACGCTTGTGTTGATTTCAAAGTTATTATATACTTTGTCTCCTTTGTTCCACATGCCTTGTGTTGGAAAAGTTCTGCCTAAACATATTCTAATCTTTTTATCAGTATTTTCAATCATTTTTGTATCAGTAATTATTGGTGATACTCCAGTTTGAAAAAGAGATAGATTTCCAGAGGAAGAATTACCTTTAAATCTGTAAATGACCTTATACGTAGTTGAGGCACCAATAGAGTAAGCGGAATGATTAGCATTATTTACATAATTGTTTTCGACAATATTATCTTTTGAATCATTGCTTACTCGAATTCCCCAAGTTTGTGTTTCGTTTTGTTTCGCTCCAATATCATTATTTAATATCCTGCAATTTTTACCATTATTAACATAGATTCCCGATTTCAAAGAAAATTTAATTGTATTGCTCTCTACAATAGCATTCTCGGCATTATTAACATAGATTCCCGATTCCAAAGAGAATTTAATTGTATTTCTATACACAATAGTATTTTGCGCATTATTATCTATTTGAATACCCCAAGTTTGGGTGTCATTTTCATCTCCTATAGTATTACTTATAACCTTTGTTCTAATACTGTTTCCTATATATATGCCGCTGTTGTAGGCCTCTTTGCCATTATGTCTTATATCTACATTTTTTATAATACAATCAGTGGGAGGGGTAGCTCCGTTACTAATACTAATCCCTCTATTAATGTTATTCTTAATAATTCCTCCATTAACTAATAATTTGGATACATATTTACCTGTAACAAGTCCGTAAAGAAATCCATTAATCATACAATTTTTAATCAAAGTTCCAGAGCTATTGCTTATTCCAATTCCTTGAATGGTATTATTAGAAATAGCATTTCCCCATACATTCACAAAGGTTGGACCTTTAAGGATTTCATTTGGCAAGGGTACATTGTTAATTGGGTAATCTGGGTTATCAAAATCATCTTTTCCTCTTATACAGTCTATTTTAGCCAATCTTCTATGGGCTTTTTTAATACCGCAATTTTCAAATATAATGCCTTCCATTATGATGTCTTTTAATGCAGGGTCATTCACGTAAGAATTGCCAAAATCCCCAGCATAAACAGTTATTAATCCCCCATCACCTTTAATTTCTTCGGCAATAGCATTGGTGACTTTGATATTGTAGGCGCCAGAAATAAAAATGCCTGAATTATCAGGAGAGGAGTCTTCATTCATTTTTCCAATTTTAATATTGTCAATGGTTATATTAAATGGATGGTACGTGCCATTTGAAGGAATTCTTTTACCAGATGGATCATTAGTAGTTAAGTTTGCTCCACCCCAGTGTATTAGAATAGGTCTTCCTAAATTGTTGCTTTCAGGAAAGTCAATATTCAGTATTGTAATTTCACTACTTTCACCTGTGATCATTATTCCATTGCCGTTTTTTCGGTTAGATATAATTTTAAGGTTAGATATCATAATATTACTGTAACCTTTTCCATTCCCATAATGACCTACTATAATTGGAGATTGATAATTCCCTGCTCCGTTTGGATTACTTCCATCGTTTTCAATAATACCATTGTCAACGGAAGAATTGTTTCTAAGTTGCAAGCATTCTTTTCGTCCATCTACTGTAAATTTTAGTGTAGCTCCATTTAAATTTAACTTACAATTTTCTACCTTAATTGAATTGCTAATTAAATATTCTCCTTTCATAAAATTAACAGAACTATTTCCAATATCTATTGCATTTTGGATAGCATTTAAATCATCTATATTGTCATTGTTTTTAGCTCCAAACCACTCAGGATATACATTGTCTACTTTTGGTTTTCCTTTTACTTTTCCTTCTCCATCAAATATTTGATAAATGCCAGCTTTAATACTTCCTTTAATTTCAAGTTCAATACCAGCTTTAATCATTATTTTATTCCCCCTAAAAAAAAATAGATCGATTTGCTCAGGAATTGTAAAATTATTTTCTATGAAAACATCTCCTTTTATTGTTATTGTGCCATCTCCATTCAGGTTATCTATAGCATCTGATAAAACATTGTTAAGAGTTGTGTTATTATCTTGTATCCCTCCATTAATAATTATTTCAGTTGGTTGACTAAAAATGTGCGAGGATATTAGTAAAAGTAAAATTGATATTTTTTTCATTGAAATGTTTTTATCAAATAAATTTATTTATAGGATAAAGTTAACTAAAGTAGAGGAGATTATATCGAGAATTTAAAGAATTATACTTAATTTAACAAAAAGCATAAGAGATTAATATTCTTATGCTTTGTATTCTATAATAGAGATTTAAATATTTCTAGACTTAGGTGTTTTTACACCAACTCAGTAACCCTTTCTCTCATATGTTGAGCAGAATGTACAAGGTTTTTTAATGCAGCCTTGGTTTCTGGCCAATCCCTTGTTTTTAAACCACAATCTGGATTTACCCAAATATTGTGATATGGGATTAGTGAAGACGCTTTTTCTAATAAATCTACTATTTCTTTTTTACTAGGTACTCTGGGTGAGTGGATATCATAAACACCAGGGCCTATCTCATTAGGGTATTTAAAATCAACAAAAGCATTAAGTAATTCCATTTCAGAACGCGAGGTTTCTATAGTAATTACATCGGCATCCATGGCTGAAATGTTTTCAATAATATCGTTGAATTCAGAATAACACATATGCGTGTGAATTTGCGTGCTGTCTTTAACACCACTAGCAGAAATTCTAAATGCTTTTATAGACCATTCTAAATACCTTTTCCAATCGTTTTTTCTTAAAGGTAAACCTTCACGAATTGCGGGTTCGTCTATCTGGATAATTGCTAACCCAGCATGTTCTAAGTCGCAAACTTCATCGCGAATGGCTAGCGCAATTTGGTTACAAGTAGTAGCTCTGGGTTGATCGTTCCTTACAAACGACCATTGTAAGATGGTAACAGGACCAGTTAGCATCCCTTTTACAGGTTTTTCTGTAATAGATTGTGAATAGGATGCCCATTTAACAGTCATAGGATTAGGTCTGGAAACATCTCCAAAAATTATAGGTGGTTTTACGCATCGTGTCCCATAACTCTGTACCCAGCCAAATTGAGTGAATACAAAACCTTCTAATTGTTCTCCAAAGTATTCAACCATATCATTACGTTCAAATTCACCATGTACTAAAACATCTAAGCCTGCTTCTTCTTGAAAACGAATGGTGGCTTCTGTTTCTTTTTGTATAAAAGTATCGTATGCGTCTTGTGATATTTTCCCTTTTTTATAATTGGAACGTGTTAACCTTACTTCCTTGGTTTGCGGAAATGAGCCTATAGTTGTTGTAGGATAGAGAGGGAGTTTAAGTGCAGCTCTTTGTAGTTGTTGGCGCTTAGAGAAAGGAGACTTTCTTGAGCTATCAGCATTAGTAAGACTTGCCACGCGTTGTTTTACAATTGGGTTATGGATTAGCTTAGACTCGCGTCTATTTTTGTTTGCTTGTTGGTTTTCTTTAAAAATATGGGCAACACTTTCGTCATTTTTATTAAGTGCCAGTTTTTTTAAAGTAGTTACTTCTTTTAATTTTTGTTTTGCAAAAGTAAGCCATTGCTTGATATTTGGGGTGATTTTTTTGTTAGCTTCTTCCAAATCTAAATCATAAGGACTGTGAAGTAAAGAGCAAGAAGTGCCTATCCAGATGTGATCTTTCTTTAAAAATTGTTTTGCGGTATCTATAAATTTAAGTGATTGCTCAAAATCATTTTTCCAAATATTTCTTCCATCTACAATACCTAGAGAAAGTATCTTATTAGCATTAAAAGACTCGTGAGATAAAATATCGTTTAATTGCGATGGGCAACGCACCAAATCTAAATGAAAAACAGCTACAGGTAAACTTAATGCTAGGTTTATATTTTCACCATAACAATCAAAATAATTCGCAAGAATGAGTTTTGTATTAGTGGTTATTTTATTAAAGAACTCATAAGATAATTTTATGCCTAATTGTTCGTCTGGGTTAAGGTCTGTAGCTAAAATAGGTTCGTCTATTTGCAGGTAGTCTATCCCTAAATCGGTTAGTGTCTTGATTAAATTTTCGTAAACAGGCAGTAGTTTATCTAAAAGTTGTAAACGATTAAAACCGTCTTCTTTTTCTTTACCTAAAAGTAAAAAAGTAACAGGTCCAATAATAACAGGCTTTGTTTTTATACCTAAAGCCTTGGCCTCATTAAATTCTGAAATTATTTTTTCTGGATTTAATGAGAAACTTTGGTTTTTAACAAATTCTGGAACAATATAATGGTAGTTGGTGTCGAACCATTTGGTCATTTCCATGGCAGTAACGTCTATATTGTCTTTTTGGAGCCCTCTGGCCATGGCAAAATATTGTTCGAGACCATTTAAATTTTTAAAGCGTTCGGGGATACATCCCAAGGTGATGCACATGTCCAATACTTGATCGTAAAGGGAAAAATCGTTTGAAGAGATGAGGTCAATCCCTAAATCATGCTGAGTTTTCCAGTTTTTTTCACGAATTGATTTAGCAACGTTTGATAATTCGTTTTTTGAGATGTTGTTTTTCCAGAAGTGTTCAATAGCTTTTTTTAGCGCTCTTTTTTCTCCAACTCTAGGGTATCCTAATATGATTGATTTCATTTTTAAATGTGTTTTTATCTGTCAAAATTACTTATAATAACAAAAAAACCTTTATTTAAAATTAAATATAGTTATATTAACTGTTTAATGATATTTTATGGTTTATTTATCTTTATATTTGCTAAACGAGTAAACAAAAAGAAAATTTATCTATGTATAATTTGGACTCAATTGATTTGAAGCTGTTGGAAATACTTCAGCAAAACGGAAAACTCACTACAAAAGAGCTTGCACAAAAGGTAAACTTATCACCAACACCAGTTTATGAGCGTATTAAACGTTTAGAAAAAGCTGGAATAATTAAGCATTATGCAGCCATAGTAGAAGCGGAAAAATTAGGTAAATCACTCACTGTTTTTTGCAATGTGAAGTTGAGAGAGCATACTAAAGAGATAGGGAATCAATTTGTTAAAGACATCGCGGCATTAAAACAAGTCACGGAGTGTTATAATATATCTGGTGATTATGATTTTATGTTAAAAATCGTAACAACCAATATGAAACAATATCAAGAATTTGTTATTAACGACTTAGGATCTGTCAAGAACATAGGTAATACACACAGTACCTTTGTTATGGGCGTTATAAAGCATTCGTATGCAATTCCTTTGTAGGATTGATGAGAAGTTACAATGCGAAATTTTGAGAGCTGTGAATTTAACTTGCAATTGAGTATTGTTTTTGATTTTTGTTTCTTTTATTACATCTTATGTTGTTTTCTCTTTTTCTAAAGTTGCGCATGCTACTTCTTTCTATTCAACTCTTTTGTTATATTCAAAATTCTTTATATAACATTTATCTACTTCAAGATTAGGTGGTAAATCAGGTATTTGAGTACTTACTTGAAATGATAAACTTGATAATAAAGTTATTAAGATTAATTTGAGATAGTTTTTCATGATTTTAGTTGTAGCCAGTAACACAACTATATTTATAGAGTCCTTATTTGTATACCCTGTAAAAACTTTTCGGCTAAATGAATTCGCTTGTCAATTTCAATACGATCATTTAAATTAACCTGAGTTCGACATAAGAACACTATTCTTATTAACGCAAAATTCTATGTATCAAATATTTAATGTGAATAAATGTATTATATAATCTTTAGAAGCTATGAAAATTTATTAATTTCAAGCTAAAAACCACTAACCACGCCATCTTCTTCCTTAAATTACAATAAACTAGCCAGCTAGTCTATGGTAATTATAAGTTGAATCTACCATGTTTATTGATTTTTATCTACGATTCTTAAATCGAGCTCAGGTTAAATTACCAATTAATAAGGTTGATATAATAAGTTTGGTCGAATGTCCAATTATCCAACTATAGATTAGTTCTGCATTATCTTTAGTTCGTGTTTTAGAATAAATGCAATCATATTTCCCTATTGATCGTATTTCTGCATTAGGATTTTTCTTTTTTTCCATTTCTAATCCCGAATTAATATTAAATATATCACCATTTCGGTTATTCATAATTGAAAATTGAAGAAGAAAATGTTTATCTCTTGGATTAAAAATTTGAATTAATTTTTTGCCTCTCCTAACAGAATATTTTCCAGGAAATTGTATAAGAACTTCTTTGTTTTTAGATGCGATTTCTGTTAGTTCTTTAGTGAAATATTTAATTAGAATTGTATTTAAAAAATTCATTTTTAAAGTGTTTTTTATAACTTACCAACAACCAACAACCAACAACCAACAACCAACAACCAACAACCAACAACCAACAACTAATAATACAACTCGTCTGTTCGTAAATTCAAGAAACGTTGTGTAGCAAAATGCGTGCTAATCCATGTGATAACGATGCCTAAAGCAAATATGGCTACAAAAAGAAACACCATTAAAGTTGGGTTACTTAGCAAATAGAGTTCGGGGAATGTTTTATTTAGATAGTAGAGTACTATACCCATGCCAATTAAAGCTAAAATAGCACCAATAACACCTAAACGAACACTTTTAAATATAAAAGGGCGTCTAATAAATTGTTTGGTCGCGCCAACCATTTGCATAGTTTTTATAATAAAACGCTTAGAATACACGGCAAGTCTTAATGAGCTATTAATCAATAATACGGCAATTAAAGTAAACAAACCACTAATTACTAAAACCCAAAAGCTAATACGTTTTACATTGTCGTTCATTAAGTTTACCAGATCGTTATCATAGGTAACTTCTTCAACAAATTTTTTATTTAAAGCGTCTTCAGATATTTTTTCAAGATGTTCAGACGTTACAAAATCGGCTTTTAAATGCACATCTATGGAGTTTTGTAACGGGTTATAGCCCACAAAGTCCATAAAGTCTTCGCCAGTTTCAGCTTTCATAAATTCGGCAGCCTGTTCTTTGCTTACATATTCGGTAGATTTCACATAATCTGCCATAGCTAAGCTTTTCTCCAGCTGCTTTCGCTCTACTTTTTTAGCAGTATCTTTTAAGTAAATAGTAACAACAACTTGTTCTTTAAAATGATCGGATACTTTTTTGGCATTTAAAACGAGCATGCCCAATAATCCCAATAAAAACAATACCAAAGCAATACTTATAACTACCGATATGTAAGATGAAACAAGTTTGCGTTTTTGGTGTTTTTCAAAATAAGAACTCATAAAAGGAATTGGATTAATAATGTAAAAATAAAAAGAAATTTATTAGTGAAACTCTATTTTGAAAAATTGCATGGCAATGCATTCAAAATAGCAAGTTGAACTAATCCCGCTGAAAAACGGGATCTCAAGTTTATCACCTAGACTCTAAGGGTGTTTTTAGAGTCGAGGTCTTGCCTTGATGTTAATATCTTTTATTTCCTTGTGGATTACAACGTTTAAACTTTCAACATTGTTATAATAAGTTTAAATTTGCGCCTTAAAAGTCTTTAGTCTTTAGTCTTTAGTAGTTAGTTGGTTTTGGTGAGGTGCTTAAACTTTTAAAAACTTTAATTTAAACCTAATTATTTAATTCATTTTTGTATTAATACAAAATGAATAATTGGAAATAAAATAAAAAGAGACCTTTTAATAGGTAGTATTATGAAATACAATTTCAACGAGATAGAAGCCAAATGGCAAAAATATTGGGCAGATAAACAAACGTTTAAAGCCGAAAACAATAGTGATAAACCTAAGTATTACGTATTAGACATGTTCCCTTACCCAAGTGGAGCTGGATTACACGTAGGGCATCCGTTGGGATATATAGCATCAGATATTTATGCGCGTTACAAACGTCATCAAGGGTTTAATGTGTTGCATCCGCAAGGGTATGATTCTTTTGGGTTGCCTGCAGAACAATATGCCATCCAAACTGGGCAGCATCCAGCGATTACTACAAAAGAAAATATTGCAACCTATCGTCGTCAGTTAGATCAAATTGGTTTTTCTTTCGATTGGTCTCGTGAAGTACGTACATCCGATCCTACTTATTACAAATGGACGCAGTGGATTTTTATTCAACTATTTAATTCCTGGTATAATAAAGATTCTAATAAAGCTGAAGACATTTCAGAATTAATAAAAATATTTGCTGCTGAAGGGAATACAACTGTAAATGCAGTTTGTGATGATGATGTAAGAGCGTTTTCAGCAGAAGAATGGCAGGCGTTTTCTTTAGAAGAACAACAAAATGTACTGTTACAATATAGATTAACCTATTTAGCAGAAACCGAAGTTAATTGGTGTCCAGCTTTAGGAACAGTATTAGCGAATGATGAAATTGTAAATGGTGTTTCCGAACGCGGAGGACATCCCGTAGTGCGTAAAAAAATGACACAATGGAGCATGCGTATTTCTGCCTATGCAGAGCGTTTGCTTCAAGGCTTAGAGACTATAGATTGGACAGACTCACTTAAGGAAAGTCAGCGTAACTGGATAGGAAAATCGGTAGGAGCACAAGTAGTTTTCCCCATCCTATCCTTCCCCAATGGGGAAGAGAAAGTAGGTACTAATATACCTGGTTATATGACAGGAGGAAACAATTCTCATTTATTAATTGAGCGAGCTAAAGAAATGCGAGCTAATCCCACACCAGCTGAAGCTGCTTTATGGGAGCAATTAAGGAATAAAAAATTAGATGCCAAGTTTAGGCAACAGCATTTGATAGGAGATTACATTGTAGATTTCGTTTGTTTAGATAAAAAGTTAATAGTTGAAGTCGATGGGAAAATCCACGAATCGCAAGTCGAAGAAGATGCAAAACGTACTGAGATACTAGAAAATGACTATTACAAGGTAATTCGTTTTAAAAATGAAGAGGTCTTAGGTGATATTGATGGTGTTTTAGAGAAAATAACAAAGGAATTATCAAAAAGAGAATCACTCAAGAGTAAGTCACACAAGAGTGAGCAAATCCCCCCTCAGGGGGTTAGGGGGATTTCTGTTTTTACTACCAGACCAGATACTATTTTTGGTGTGTCGTTTATGACATTAGCTCCTGAGCATGATTTGGTGCCGCAAATAACAACACCAGAACAAAAAGCAGAGGTCCAAGCATATATAGAAGCAACAGCAAAACGTAGTGAGCGCGATAGAATGGCAGATGTAAAAACCATATCAGGCGTGTTTACAGGTGCTTATGCAGAACATCCATTTACCAAAGCGCCAATCCCTATTTGGATTGGGGATTACGTGTTAGCAGGTTATGGTACAGGAGCTGTAATGGCAGTGCCATGTGGCGATCAACGTGATTACGATTTTGCAAAGCATTTTAATATACATATTCCTAATATTTTTAGCCCCCTAACCTCCAAAGGGGGAACAGGTTCGGATGATTTAATTTTGTCTGAGGCTTTTACAGAAAAATCAGGATTTGTTTTAAAGAACTCAGGTTTTTTAAATGGCTTAGCGTATAAAGAAGCCACTAAAAAAGTAATTGAAGGACTTGAAAGTATCGAGCAAGGAGAAGGTACTATCAATTATCGCTTACGAGATGCTGTATTTAGCCGCCAAAGGTATTGGGGAGAGCCATTTCCAGTATATTACGATGAACAAGGTTTACCGCAGATGATTGATGATAAGTTTCTCCCTATTGAGTTACCGGAAGTAGAAAAATATCTCCCAACTGAAACTGGAGAACCACCACTAGGAAATGCAAAAAAATGGCATTGGTTACAGTATGGTGATAAAGCCGAAATAGTTTCTAAAGAAGAATTTGAGAATTCCTCCCCTTTGGGGAGGTTAGGAGGGGCTTTAGAGTTGAATACCATGCCCGGATGGGCAGGAAGCTCGTGGTATTTTAACCGTTATATGGATGCCAATAATGCTCAGGCATTTGCGAGTAAAGAAGCCCTTGAGTATTGGAAAGATGTAGATTTATACATAGGAGGAAGCGAACATGCTACAGGGCATTTATTGTATTCACGTTTTTGGCAAAAATTTCTATTCGATAAAGGTATTGTGCCAGTTGATGAGTTTGCTAAAAAGCTCATTAACCAAGGGATGATTTTGGGGACGAGTGCTTTTATATACCGAGAAGAAGGTACCAATAAGTATCTTTCATTAGGATTAATAAAAGATAAAAAAGTACAGCCAATTCATGTTAAAGTAAAGTATGTAAATGCATCAGATGAGCTGGATATTGAAGGTTTGAAAAACGATGGTGAATTTGGGGAAGATTATAAAGATGCAGAATTTGTTCTAGAAGATGATGTATACAAAGTTGGTAGAGACGTTGAAAAAATGTCTAAATCCAAATACAATGTAGTCAACCCAGACGATATTGTTGCAGATTACGGTGCAGACAGTTTACGTCTCTACGAAATGTTCTTGGGGCCATTAGAACAATACAAGCCATGGAATACAGCAGGCATTACTGGCGTACATAACTTTTTAAAGAAGTTATGGAAGTTATACCACCAAGGAGAAAATGGAGTGTTCCTTGTTGATGCTTCCCCTTTAGAGAAGTCGGATGGGGATAAAGAAGCTCTTAAAACCCTACATAAAACCATTAAAAAAGTGCAGGAAGATATCGAGAATTTCTCGTTTAATACTTCTGTATCTACATTTATGATTGCAGTAAACGAGTTAACCGCTCAAAAATGTACAAGCAAAGACATTCTAGAACCGCTTTTAGTATTAATTTCACCATATGCACCGCATATAGCCGAAGAGTTATGGCAACAGCTTGGGAATACAGAATCGATTTCTACAGCAGTATTTCCAGAGTTTGATGAAAGCCATTTGGTAGAACGTAGTAAAACGTATCCAATTTCATTTAATGGTAAAACACGTTTCACTATAGAATTGCCTATGGATATGAGTAAAGAAGATATCGAAAAAGTAGTTATGGAAAACGAAAAAACACAAGAACAATTACAGGGAAGAACGCCTAAAAAAGTAATTGTAGTTCCAGGAAAAATCGTTAATATAGTAGGTTAGTATGCAATATATTTATAACGTAACAGCAAACATAGATGAGTCTATTCATAAAGCATGGCTGCAATGGATTAAAGAACATATACCGCAAGTTTTAGGAACAGGTAAGTTTGAAAAAGCAACACTATCTAGAGTTTTGGTTGAGGAAGATATGGGAGGTGTTACGTATTCTATTCAATATAGAACGTATTCAAGAGAAGCTTTAGATAGATTTTACAAAGAAGACGCGCCAAAATTTAGAGCAGAAGCCTTAAAACTATTTGCAGACAAAATGTTGGCATTTAGAACAGAGCTTCAAATAATAGACGAATATACTGTTGAATTTAAGTAATTGATGGGGAATGTAGTAGGCAGTAAAGTATATTATGTTTTTTTATAATTTTTAGTAACCAGTAACCAGTAACCAGTAACCAGTAACCAGTAACCAGTAACCAGTTGTTGATAAATTTAATGACATATTGCTAGTATTCGTTAAAAATAAACAATAGCTTTAACCAACAACCAACAACCAACAACCAACAACCAACAACCAACAACCAACAACCAACAACCAACAACCA
>CANMLX010000068.1 GCA_947498845.1 uncultured Flavobacteriaceae bacterium
TTTGGTTTAAAACACAAAGGGTACAATAACCTAATAAGCTCCAGTGCCAACAGCGCTGCAGGGAAGTTTAAATACAATGGCACAGAGTACGAGGAGGCTTTAGGTGTTAACCTCTACGAAATGCCACTACGTAGTTACGATCCTGCCATAGCACGCTGGACCACTATGGACCCCGTAATACACTACAATTACTCGCCCTACTCGGCCTTTGATAATAATCCCGTATACTGGGCAGACCCTAGTGGGGCAGATGGCTTTTCTCCGGGCATTTCCGATGAAGGAGGCTATTGGGCAAATAACAGGCCGCAGTATACGCAAGGTGCGATTTATAATAGTTCGCAGAGTAGCGCGAATAGCTTTTTTGCTAGAGCTCATGGATTGGCTGAAATAGGTAAAGTGCATAAGTTTCTAAAAGAAGGAAGAAAAACTGGAAGAGTTTTTACTGGGGAATTAAAAATGGAATTATTTTCTCTGACTAGTTTAAATGATGGAGGCAAGAAAAAAGGAAAAGAAAAGGGAGAATCAGGTAGAAGAAGAGGCAGGCAGCGTAGACGTAATAGAAGTAGAGTAGGAAGTGGAAGTCTTTTTTTTGATGCTAGAGGTCAAGAATTGTTAAGTCATTGGTTACATGGATCTGGTGTAAACTTAGATTTGAATAGTGAGAATTGGCAAGAGTATATGAAAGATAATGATATCTTGACAATACAAATAGACGGAGAAATTTCAGAATATTTAGATAGATGGGGTAGGTTTTATAAAGATGGTAAAGAGCATAAATTTAGTTTGAAATTTCATGGTGAAATCCAAAATGGATATAATACTGGATATGAAATGCTTCATGGTTCTGTTTCATCATTAGGGGATGTCCAAATTGAGGGAACAATGGCTTACAATCAAACAACTGAGAGTTTTGATTTGAGCTATGAAGCTACTTGGAATGATAGGGTCGATCCTAATCCAACTTATAGAGAAGATAAAATTTTCTCAACAGTATTAGATTGGTTTTATGATCCTAAAGATTATAATGTTAAGATAAGATGGCAAAATACATCAACCTATAAGCCTAATACAAGTAGCCCATGAGAAAGTATTTAGTATTTTTAATAATGATTTTATTCAGTTTTATTTTTTGCTCTTGTGAAAAAGTTAAAAATCAATGGATAGATGGTAAGGGATTAATTCAAATCAAAGGAGAATATAATACTTTTGATAATTATCTAGTATTAATAAAAGAATTGAATGATAAGAAACTTGTTTATTCATTTAAAAAAGGTAAACAGCTAATTTTTGAATCTGATTATAGTTTCAGTTCTCTTCATAGGTGGTATTTAATATATGATGAAAAGGGATTATGGTTTTATAGTGGAGATATAGGTAGTATCTATTGGAAGAGGAAAGAAAATGGTACATATCAACAGGTTTTATTGGACAAAGAAAACATTTTGAAATATTTAGAGATAATGCCCAAAGAACTAAAAAGAGATTTAGAAGATTGGGTAATATAGTAGCTGCGGGGAAGTTTAAATATAACGGGACAGAGTACGAGGAGGCTTTAGGTGTTATGCTATTAACTCACATGTCTATAAGATTAACACCAGCCCCGCTGGGTTATAGTCTGTGCGCTAGTTCGAGTCTGTGACTCGGACTTCCATTAGAGTAAGAAATAGAATAGAATCCAGCTATTGGGCAAATAACAGGCCGCAGTATACGCAAGATGCGATTTATAATAGTTCGCAGAGTAGCGCGAATAGCTTTTTTGGTAGGGCAGAAGAAGCTTGGCGCATAAGTAATCTGGAACAAAAACTTGAAGAAGAGAAAGAGTTGTGGGGTAATTGGTTGGAGAAGAGAAAAAGTATTTTAACAGGACCACTGAAACAGGAAGATATAATCACTTTTTCAAATCCGTTAACAGAGCAACTTGATGCAGCTGGATACTCGCCTTTAGGTAAACCAGAAATCAATAAAAAATATGTAACAGATATGATAGATAGAGTACCTAATTTAAAAATATGGTACGTCTTAGGAGGGAAAGCTATTATTGATGATACTCAAATTAATAAACTAGGTAATTCAACTTATCACCCTGCATCTCATTTCTTAACCCTAAGAAAAGGATCTTTTCACAATAATTACAGACTTTTGAGCACATTGTATCATGAGATTTTTCATTCTTACCAAGCAAGAGCAGAAATGAATAATGGACAAACAATAAGATCGTGGGTAGAGGAAAATATTGGAGGTGTTTTGTATGAATATCAAACAGGGCATTTATATTTAGAAATGCAAGCTTATCAATTTCAAATACAGATGGGTGATAATAATAGTGATGTGATTGGGTTATATAATAAAAAAAGAAATCAATATTTAAACAATATAAGAAGATGATTAATAAAGTAGTAATTTTAATTTTATTTGTTAGTTTTTTATTTAATTGTGCAAATAAAGAGAGTGATGGTATAGAATTAATATTGTTGAATAAGCGTTTAGAATCTAAATGTGTTCATAACAATTGTGTTGATTTTAATCAATTTCCAATGATGTTAGATGTAGATACTACTAGTGTGAATAATATTGTTGAGTTTAAAATAAAAAACGCCTCTAGAAATACCTATGTTTTTATTCCTGCTTGTTATGATATTAAAAAGGGGTGCATGACCTATAATACTTTTCCTAAAAAACATACAGGTATAAGTATGAATAATTTAATTTTTAAGAATGATAAAGGTGAAATTATAAAACGAGGAACAAGGAATTCTCATTTTGATGATTTAAATAGAATACTAGAAAAAGATATATTAAGTTATAATAAAAAAATGGGATATGCTGATGACCTGTCAATATTAGATGCTTTAATAGAAAAAAATATAATATTATTACCAGCTGGTGAAACTGTTTATTTTGAATCTTTTGTCTCATTACCAGTAACAAAACCATCATATTTTTCATTTGATGAATATATTCAACTAAATAGAAATGAAAAATATAATGTTTCTTTGTTTTTTAAATCCGATTCAACTTTTGTTAAAAGTAAATTAAAAAAGTCTCTACTTAAAACAATGAAAGAGAATAATTATAAACTTTATCATGGAGAATTAGTATCTAATAGTATTCCGTTAGTATTTAGATGATTGCATCTGCTCTGCGAAGTCTGTGACTTCCCCCACTGGGTTATAGTCTGTGCGCTAGTTCGAGTCTATGACTCGGACTTCCATTAGAGTAAGAAATAGAATAGAAGCCAGCTATTGGGCGAATAACACGCCACAGTATACGCAAGGTGCGATTTATAATAGTTCGCAGAATAGGGCGAATAGCTTTTTTGGTAGGGCTGATAACTTATATCGAGCTACAAAACTTTATGATACATTTGAACAAGCGGATGAAATGTACTGGAATAGTAGACCTAGAGAGTGTGGAGTTGGCTTATGTACAGCTAGTCTTGATAGAGCTAGTACAATAAATAGTATAGCAAACAATATTGGTAATGATATTATTACATTGAATAAATTGGGAAATGTTACAAATGTTGATACTAGTCACCAAGGACCTGATATAATAGTAGATGAAAATGGTAACACTATTTTTGATGGATTTGAAAGAAATGGACAGTTTTTAGAAACTTATAGGATAAATGGTGATGGGTTTAGGTTTTTTGGATTAGGTAAAAATAACTTTAAATTAGGAAAAAATTTATTTAAATCTCTTGCAGACTTTACTAATGTAGAATGGGCATTAAATCAATATAATGGAGATAGTTATATTCACTCTGAAGGAAAAGGAGGAGAAGTTGAAGGATTTCCAGAAGCAGCAGGTATTATTGGGATAAATAATTTTAGATATCCAAATTGGACTATCTCTGTTCATTCTCATAAAGGAGGTCAATTTACTCCTTCTGATAAAATTACTAAAAATGGTGTGAAGTATGGAGATATTCCAAATCTAAAGAGGTATGGGAGATTAGGGGCTAGAAATCTTAATAGTTTTATTTATACTCCTAACTATAGGCGAGCTGGTGAGAAATATAATTTATTGTATAGATATGCTAGAGGTGGTATTAAAGTAACAAGCTCATTCAGTGACGCAATAAAAACATATAGGAAATGGTATCGATAAAAAAAAATACTGAACTAATAACATTAATATTTCTAGAAATATTAATGTTATTAGTTCTTAGCTCTTGCAGAGGCAGAGGTGAAAGTGAACAAATACGAGAATTAACTAAAAAAGAGAAGCTATTTTTAGAGGTTAAAGTTTTTGTTGATTATTTGAACTTTGTAGAAGGTCAAAAAGATAATAGGGTAATTGTTATGACTAAGTTTATAGAAAATGGTTTAAACTGCTATCATTTAGAAAACCTTGGGGGGTTTTATATCAAGATTTCCCCAGAGGAATTACAAGATGAAAAAAATAAACTTTTTTTAGGAAGCAATAAGGATTTATCATTGAATGCATTTAAAATTTTTGGTAATAATTTAGTTTGCTTATATAATAATGTTGATTTACCTGATTTAGAGTATGATTTGACAAAAATACCTAAAAAATATAAGCATAAGACATTTATGGAGATGATGAATGATTCTGTTGATTATGAAAAAAATTATCTTTTTTTTGAGACTTTAAGAGAAACTCAAACTAATAATTTTTGCTTGAATGATGCTCCAGATATTAAAAAGGATTCTTCTTTTATCAAATTTAGAAATAAGAAGATGAAGCCTTTATTATCAATGGTTTGTAATTAAAAGCTAGTATAATAGAAGTCCCGCCCGATGGCTCGGACGAGATAAAAGACAAAAGTGATAGCGCTAGGGCAGATTATGCTTATAATAGTACAAATAATACCAGAGACTTTATTAGTGGTATACGTATTGAAGATGTTGGTGCTATTTTAAAAGGAGATAGAGAAGCTATCGATTTTTATAAAGGCAACTTTACCCCAGCTCGCGCCCGAATGAGTAACGGCTACCGCTCGTGTCCTCACGAGTGGCGGTAAGAGTAAGAAATAAAAAAAGTAAAGCCACCTTTAACGAGGTGGTTTTTAGTTTAAATACTTTTAAGTTTAACCGCTTTAACAATATTATCAACCCTGCTCTGCGAAGTCTGTGACTTCGTAGTATAATTAAACCGCTGGGTGATAGTATGTCTACGTAACGGCTACCGTCACGCTTTAGGCGTGATGGCGGTAAGAGTAAGAAATAATAAAGAATTAAAGCAATCATAGAGCTATGGTTGCTTTTTTTAAGCATTAAAGCGAAGCTACATTTTTATTAAAAAAGTCTTTAAACTTTTTAGAAGTAAGCATTTTATCGATCATTTTAAAGATAATAGCCCTGTCATCAGAATCAAGCTCAGAAATCAATCTTAACTGCTCTTGTGCCTGTTTATCCTCGATAATGACCTCCTTGGGTAAATCGTTCCCAAGATTAAGGACTTGGTCAACAGAAATGTTATAAAACCCAGCAAGACGTTGTAATTCTTTTACAGAAATCTCACGGTTACCGTTTTCAATTTTATTATAGTTAGAATAACCAATATCAAGAGCATTAGCAACCTCTTTTTGGCGAAGCCCTTTATCTTCTCTTAATTTTTTAATGTTATTGGCTAAACTCATATACTCCACTAGTTTGATATTGTAAAAGTAGCTAAAAACGATATAATTGTAAATATTTATCGAAATAATAAATTTTTAATATTCGATAAAAGAAATTTAATTGTATTTTTGAGATATCGAAAATCGAATAAAATTGTTTTACAATGCTCAACACCACCAACCCCAACAACTACGCATACCCCACCAAACACCTAGACATCCACATTCTAGGCGGCATAAAACTCAACAAGTTAGAAAGCCTACGAGTAACACTAAGCGTACAAAAACTAAAATCCCAAAACACTTCGACAAGCTCAGCGTACCACATTCTACGCCACAGTATAGACCTGTACAACGACAACCAGGTAGAAAAATTTACCAGAAAAATAGCAGAGCGCCTGGAAATAGGTACAAGTATAGCCAGACGCACATTACAGGACTTAACCAAAGCACTGGAAAACCACCGCTTTTTATTACTCGAAAAAGAGCAGCAATCCCACCAACCATTTTACAAAGAGCTAAGTGCCACAGAAGAAAAACAAGCCATCACCTTTTTAAGGTCTAAAGACCTATTAAACAAGACCAACCAATTAATAGGTCAAAGCGGCGTGATAGGCGAAGACCACAACAGGCAAACCATGTACCTGATATTTACAAGCAGAAAAACAAACAACCCGTTACATTGTATAAGTTTAGGCAGTAGTGGCGTAGGTAAAACACATTTGCAAAGCAAAGTAGCAGAACTCATACCCGAAGAAGATAAAGTAGAAATTACAGTGCTATCTGCAAACGCCTTTTACTACTTCAATCGCACAGAATTACAGCATAAACTTATATTAATCGAAGATTTAGACGGTGCAGAATCAGTACTCTACCCACTCAGAGAATTACAAAGTAAAAAGCGCATCACTAAAACGGTAGTGCATAAAGACACCAAAGGCACGACCAAGACCATACACCTAACCGTAGAAGGCCCCGTAAGCGTTGCGGGCTGTACCACACAAGAAAGCATCTACGAAGA
Organism: uncultured Flavobacteriaceae bacterium; assembly: GCA_947498845.1. GTDB lineage: Bacteria > Bacteroidota > Bacteroidia > Flavobacteriales > Flavobacteriaceae > Jejuia. The sequence goes on from CANMLX010000068.1 coordinate 6,606, forward strand.
TAACTCAAATAGAAGCTTCCTATTATATATCGATGAAAGCGAAGAGCAGGACAACAAAATCATGCAGTACCAGCGGAGAGCCTCCGCAGGCAAGTTAAACGAGCAAGACGAAATAAAAGCAAGGGAATTACTTAAAAACGTGCAACGCATACTCAAACCAATAAAAGTGATTAACCCATTTGCAGAATATTTAGAGTTACCAAAATCGGTCTTTAAACCACGCAGAACCAACAGCCATTATTTACAATTTATAGAAGCCATTACCTTTTATAAGCAGTATCAAAGAGAGCAACAAGTAAACGAGGAAACTGGCGAAGAATTTATAGAAACCTCCATAGAAGATATACAGGAAGCTAACGAACTAATCATTGATGTTTTACTACGTAAAAGTGATACCATAACAGGAGCATGCCGAAATCATTTAGAGCGCTTGAAAGCCTATTTAAAGGCAAACAATCAAACCACATTTACAAACGCTGAAATTAGGCGACATCTACGCATAAAGGAAAGCACACTGCGCAACTACAATAACCAATTATTGTTAGAGGATTACATACGAAGAATCAAGAAATCCAAGACCAAAAGCTACTGTTTTGAAATCGTGGATGTGAACGAATACACTAACCTTAAGAATCATATAGATAAAGCATTAAATGATTGTGTGTCGAGGCTCTCGACCTCGCAAACCGCAAGTAAGTCGCAAGTAGTTTAGTTGCGAAGTTAAAGTAAAGTATATCAATTAATTACATCAACTCGCAACAATAACTCAAAAAACACATACCGAAGTGAAAAAATTAAAGTTACACAACCCAAGCTACAAACACTTAATCACCAACTTTAAAGAATGGCTGGATATACTGGGCTATGCAGAAAGCACAGTGTATTACTTACCCAATCACTTACAAGAGTTTTTTTATTATCTGGAAGCTAAGCATATGCATCAACTCAATACTATCACAGCAGAAACCATAAAAGCCTATTACAAATATCTACAAGAACGCGCCAGTGAAACCCGAAGCGGCGCCTTAAGCAAAAGCTACCTAAATAAACACCAGCAAGCCCTAAAAAAGTTTAAGGAATACTTGCAAAACCACAACCACAAAGGCATAAACATACACCTAAAAAGCGAAACCAATCCCGCTGAAGAAAAACAAAACATCCTCACCCAATCAGAAATAAAAGCCCTTTTTAAAGCCACCACATATAGCCATACAGAAAACAGATTTAAGCTAAGAGACAAAGCTATGTTAACCATACTGTATAGTTGTGGCTTACGCCGCAACGAAGCCGTACATCTGGATATTAGTGACATCCTGTTTGACAAAGAACGTGTGTATGTTAGAAAAGGCAAGAACAACAAAGAACGCTTTGTGCCCATCAACAGAAAAAACGCAGAAATACTAGAAGATTACCTCTACGAAGCTCGCCCAGAGTTTTACCACAGCCATTTAAGCGAAGCCCTGTTTATCAATCAACAAGGCAACCGTATGCAAGGCAAGAGCTATGCCAATCGTTTAAAGGTCATAGTACAAGCCACCAATAATAAAACCCTAGCAGAAAAAAACATCACCTTACATATCTTAAGACATAGCATCGCCACCCATTTACTACAACAAGAAGTGCCACTGGAAAGCATAAAAACGTTTTTAGGTCATAGCAGTTTAACCTCCACACAAATCTATACCCATTTACTAAAAACCCTAGCCGATGATCACCTATAAAACCTATCTGGAAGTCCAAGGCTATAGCCCCAGCTCCATAGTAAGCTATACCAACGAAGCCCAGTATTTTACAAGATGGAGTAAGAAACACGGCACAAGCCCCATAACAATCGATTATAAAACCAGTTTAAAGTACATAAAACACCTCACCAGAAAAGGCAATAGTAAGACAAGTATAAATCAAAAACTAGTAAGTATAAAACACTACTTTAATTACCAGATACAAGCCGCCTATAGAACAGATAACCCCATAGAAAACCTTACCATAAAAGGCATAAAAAGCAGCACGCCCCATCATCTATTAGACCCCGACGAGCTGGAAGACCTCTATTACAGTATTGAAACAGCACATATCCAAGATCACTACCATAAACACACCGCAAAACGCAATAAAGTAATCGTAGGCTTTATAGTCTATCAAGGCTTAGGCACAACCACCTTAGGGCACTTAACACTAGAACACCTAGAGCTATCCAAAGGCAAAATCTACATCCCCAATACCCGCAGAAGCAATGCGCGAGAATTAGAATTAAAACCCTGGCAAATCATGGCATTAATAGAGTATATGAGTCAGGTAAGACCAGAGCTTCAAAAGCGTATAGGTAACCATACACAACAGCTATTCCCTCACAACACACGATTTAGTGTAATCACCTATCACATAAATAAACAATTAAAGCGCTACAACCACAAAGTAAGAGACTTAAAACAACTAAGAGCAAGTGTAATTACAAGTTGGTTAGGACAATATAACTTACGAAAAGTACAATACATGGCAGGACATCGTTATATCAGTTCCACTGAACGCTATTTACAAGACGATTTAGAAAACCTGCATGAGATCGTTAATAACTACCACCCGATAAGTTAAAAACAATAAAAGAAATGGAACAGAAATTGTACCTTTACAATACCAAAAAGGATATTGTTATGGATTTACAAGCAGATTTAAAATGGATACAAAAAGAACTCCAGACAGTTAAAGACCCAACCTTATTGGAGGCAATAAAAAATATACTGAAATACAGGAAAAAGGTATCCGAATTTAGACGAGACACTATTGAAGAGTACAATGCAGATATAGATCAAGGCATACAAGAAATAGAAAGCGGAGAGTTTTATACTCAGGAAGAAGCTAGAAAAATAGCGGATAAATGGTAAAAGTTGTTTGGCGCAAAGGCGCTCTGGCTCACTTAAATAAGCATTATAACCATATTAAAAAAGACTCTTTAAAATCTGCTAAAAAGGTTCGCGATACCATTTTTGATATGGCAGAGTCTTTAAAAGACTATCCAGAAGCCTATCCTTTAGATAAATACAGAAAGAACAACAAAGGAGACATAAGAGCCTTTGAAAAATATAGCCTGAGAGTAGCTTATCAAGTAACAAAAAGCGAAATCAGAATTATACGTGTACGCCATACGAGTCGAGAAGTGCTTGAATATTAAAAATCTCCACCACGCCAAACCCAAATTATTGCTTAGGCAAAAAGCTCTTGTGTTCGGCGTGGTTCCACTCACCACCGACATCACCTAAGGCAAGTTACATAATAGGAGTTATAATAGCAGTCGCGCAAATCCTTGCTAATCCTTCGACTCCGCTCAGGAACCTCCAAAACCGTAGTTATAACAACTATTATGTAAAATGCCCGTCCTGCCACGTCTTTAGCGTGGTTACCCACCGCTGAAAACCAGCCGCTACTGCCACCGCACTAGGAAACTATAATTTTTACTTCGTAATCCACGGCACAAATCCGAACTCAAAATCAACATTGGAACTTCAAAAAAAAACAGGAATAATTAGTATTTTTGAACTGGTAAGAACGACCACCAACTCCAAATACTGGTCTAGAGGTTTATACCAGAGCATCAGGAGCAGGAAAACGAAGACACCTATAAATCTTGTTATCAAGAGTGCTTTCCTCTTTTGTGGCGTTCTTACTTTTTTACTTCATATAAAACACTCTTTACGCGACATTCAATCGGCATTTAGCCTAGCATTTTAAAAAGCTGAAGATTCTAATGGCTAGTGCTAAATCCCAAATTATAGACCTATAAATCTTCATCTTTTTAAAACGTTTTTACTTAGAAAGTAAGGACAGATAGTCGGCAAAAAAAGATAGGACAAATGGTCGGTGGATCATCCAACGTTCAGATGTATAAATAATCTACGCTATGGATTTATGGCGATGGGGATTGTTTATACATCTGAATGCAACAATCCCGCAGGTGCGGGAGCGTTAGTTTTAGACTTAAAACACTTCCAAACCTGTCCAAATGACTTCTAAACAACGATTTACCAAGTGTAATACTATAATATTACCCTGCAAAATCCTGTCTTAAACCTCTGGAAACTTCAAAAGTTAGCCAAAACTGAGCGTCGGCAGTTAGGGGAGAGGGAGTATTTTACATAATTGACATTATAACGACAGTTTTTATACTGTAAAAAATAATATGATTAAAACTGTGCGTAAGCGGACTTATAATGCCAATTATGTAACATACCGAGGCAAAGGAAGTAACGCCAAGACAAAGGATGTTTTTATCAAAAATAATTGGGTTGGCGTTACGTGGGAATAATCATAAAAACCATATATTTACAGGTAGTAAAACGTTCTTTAAAAAATTTTTTTGGAGTAGCTTTTTGGAGTGGAAGGGCTAAAAAAGGTGCCAGAGTTAAAAAAAACGCGTTAACTACTATCCATTTGGTTTAAAACACAAAGGGTACAATAACCTAATAAGCTCCAGTGCCAACAGCGCTGCAGG
>CANMLX010000069.1 GCA_947498845.1 uncultured Flavobacteriaceae bacterium
TAAAATACACCTTAAAGCTAGTAAGAATAAGTAACAATAGCAATGACTTTAATCCTATTGCATAATTCAGGTTTAAACAATCTTTATAAACTACAGGGGGTATTTCTAAAACCCCTGAACAAGACCGTACTTTATCCCAAAAGCCTTAGATCCTACACTTAGAGACTACAAAACACAAAAAGGTTACTCATAAAAAGCAAAAGAACACTTTTATATCTTTTATAAAAGTGTTCTTTTGCTTTTTTTACTCATACTCGGTACTAATTAAAACTAGCATAGCGCTTATTCTAGCGAAGATATACCAGATTTAGTGATATAATTATACTAGATTCAGATTTTGTAATCAATAACAAACATTTAAAAAAAGACTATTTTAATCTCTGATATTTTATTATTGCTAGTTTTTATTTCTAAACTCGCATTTGTATCTTCCTGATTAAAAATAGTTACATTGTGACTAAATTTTTTATATTTTTCAAGTTTGGAAGAACTATCGCCTATTCTTAAAATGGTACCATCAAATAGTTTTATCTTTGTATTAGTTCCAAACTCCAAATAAGTTATATTATATAACTTTTTATCTCCTGTCTCTTCTGAATCTTCAAATGAATATAAAGAACCCTTTATCCAATAATTTAATGTTTCATATGGTCCTCCGTCAGCATTAGTATCTTTACTATCCCCCGAAGAAAAAATTGATTCCAAAGACCCTGTAGATTCATGAATTTCAATTATCTTACTTAAGCATGTATTGTTAAATTCTATTTTGTCATAAAATTCCTCTGTATTCAATAAATTTATCTCTTGAGAACATCCTATAAATGCATAAAGTAAGGTTATTATTAAAAACATATATTTTTTCATTATAATTAATTTTTATTTTATTTACAATCTGAATCATTAGTAAACTTACCAGTTGATATATCTAATGATGCTTTAAAATAATCTACAGGATTCTTCTTTACACCATTTTCATATATTTGAACATGGACATGAGACTCGGTAGTTTTACTCTTTAATGCATTTCCCAAGTTTCCTGATGTCCCTTGGTAACCAATAATATCTCCTGCTTTTACTTCACCTGAAGTTCTGTTGTTTTGTTGCATATGAAAGTACCATGTCTTTATAGTTTTACCATTTACTTTTGAAATAACCTGAACATAATTCTCCAATCCAACTGCTTTAAATAATACGAAATCAGTTTTTAACTATATTTGAAAAAGGGTTCAACTTCAAAAAAGTCAAACCCTTGTTAATTTTTATTTACATTATTTTATTAATAACAACTACATCTAAAAAAAACATCTTACTAGCTAAAACTTCTACTGAAATACCTAAATATACTTTCTTACCATTCAATTACACCTCTGGATACTATTACCTTCAAAAATCTCCTTAAGATATAATCAATAACAAAACATGTTTTGTTTATATTACTTCTTCTTTCCAGAATAATCAAAGAGTTATCACAAAATGTTTCCCTTATAACCTATTTTAGTAATTTTATTAGATATTGGGTCAATATATATATATATGGATCTTGTTGAGGTAATGAAAAAATAATTATTTTACCGCCATTGTGAGTTCTTATTTCAGAATCTCCCAAAACATCAGCATTATCACCTAATTTTACTATTTTATTCTTTATTTTGATATTAGATGAATTATTTTCTAAATCAATATTAGCTAAATCATACTTTATTTCAGAACTTACTTTTATTCCATTATAAAATTCAATACATAATGAATTTGTGCTAAATTTAATCCAATGCTCAACCGCATCATTATACCCTTTTTCTATTGTTAATGTGTTTTGAAAAAGATTTTGCATCAAAGCAATGTTCCCGTTTGTATTATTTATCTCTTCTAAGAAAACATTCTCTATTTTTATATTTGAATATTCTTCTAGTGTTACATTATTTGTTTGAGCATTTATTTTATTTATAAATAAAAAAACTGAAAATGTTATAAATAAATGTTTTAATTTTTTCATGATATTTAATTAGTTAATTAGTCACAATCACTTGAATGAGTTGCTACGCCAGTAGTATCATTGAATGTGGTTTTCATATATTTTTCTGGATTAACTTACCTAAGGTACCATCATAATCACTTTGACCCCTTTCTTTATAATTAGTTTTATCTAAAAGCTCGTCTTCAGCGTATCTATTGTTCACTCTAATCTATATCTCTTATTTCATATTGGTTGATAGTTAAAACTTATACTGCTTAACTTTAAATTTTCATTAAAATAAAACGTAAGATAACTTTCATTAATTATATAAATTGTTGCCGATTTTTGTTGTTTGTTATACTTAAAGACTTTAGATGAAAACTCAAGAGACACTTTATCCAAAGCATCTCCAATTTTAATGGTATTTCCAGAATTATATTTAAATAAAACCTGATCACTTTCTATGTCAAAACCGTAATAATAACTATCATCTGGGTAGAAAAACGTTGAAAAAGCAACCTCGTTTTTAGATGTATCACTAAACCCATACATCTGTTTTTTACCTCCAGTATCTTCAAAGCTTTTTTTATCTAAATGGTCAAAAGTTTTAGTGAATGTTTCTCCTAATCCATTAATTATTTGTTTTTCTGTTAACGCAGATCCAGAATTAGTGCATGCATTTATAACTAGATTATTAATAGAAAAGGTTTGTTTACATGAAGTAATATTAGTGGAATTAACATCATTGTTTTCACTATTTTGACCCTTCTCTTTTTTGGGCTTTTCTATAGTTTTACCACAGCCATGTACCAATAAAATAATGCATGCACTAAGAATCATTTTTATAATTCCAAAAGATTTGTTTAAGGTCATAATAATTATTTAATAGTATTATAAAAATCATTTTATAAATACCTTCCTACTAAACTAATATATAATTAAACTCAATACTTTTAAGCTTTAAATTATCATCAAAATGAAATGTAAGATAACTTTCATTTATGATATGAATAGTTGCAGATTTTTTTTGTGTATTAAAAGAAAATCCTTTAGAAGAAAAGTGAGGTCCTACTTGACTTATATGGTCGCCTATCTTGATTCCAGAACCAGAGTTATATTTAAAAACAACTTTATCACTTTCTATATGGAAACTATAAAAATAGTCTTCATTCTCGTTAAAAAATACAGATAAGAAAATCGTATCATTAGTATCACCACCTATCTGGCTATATTCTAAACTTAACTCTTTACCTCCTGTATCTTCAAAACTAGTTTCATCTAAATTTTGAAACGTCTTAACAAATGATGAACCTACACCGCTTGTAAACTGATTTTCGCTTAACGGCATTCCAGAATTACTACATAAATCCAAAACTAAATTATTGATATGTAATGTTTCATTACAAAGAAGAAGATCATTATTTATGATACCAGAATTAACTTCATCTTTAACTTTATATTCATCTATAAATGTGAAAAAGATAAAAGTACATGTGAAAAATATAAATTTCATAATTTTTGTTTTTAATACTAATTACAAGGGTTTGTTGTATTTCCCGATTCATCAAATTCAGAAAAATAAAAAACCCGATAGCGCGGACTTGCAGTCCGTGCAATTTACTCTAAAACAATAATAATGGTATTATATCTATCTCACTATCTAATTCTGCATAATTACGAGCTGAACTAAACATATAATCTTCTGGCTTAGCCACTAGCTTTTCTATAACAGGATTATTATGAATGTAATTCACTTTTTGTCTTATAAATTTATTAGAATATACTTTTTCTGCATGATACCCATTTTGCCATACTTTAAAATTTTGTTTTCTTTTCAAGTTTAGGCACGCTTTTTTAAAATAATCAAGCAGCCACTCCCTTCTACTTTCTGGATAATCAATTATAGTCTCTATAATTTTTTCGAAGTATACGTTTTAAAATCTCTTATAACATTAGAAAGCAAAGCCGTTTCATTTGCCTTACATAACAAATGTATATGACTACTCATTATACAATACGCGTATATTTCTAAACCTTTATGTTTCTGGCAATACTTTAATGCATTTACTATAACGTACTTTTGTCTTAATCTTGTAAAAATATCTATCCACCCTACTACCGTTATTGTAATAAAATAAGCTACATCTACTTCTGTAGCTTTATACTTTGTAGACATTATTTTAAGGCTTTAAATTTTATTATTTATTTTAACATTAACTAAAATGCACGCCATATTTGAAAAAGCTTTGCTTTATTTCTTATCAAACCTCACTTTTTGATATAATCAAATTTCTTGTTTTTTAGTGTTGCACGGACTGCAAGTCCGCGCTATCGGGGTGTAACCGCCGCCTGGATTAAGGTCTGGTTGAGGGTCTGGTGGCGAATTTTACATGGGAGTATAATAAGTTATTTCAGTTACGATATTATTTTTATAACTGAATGTTAAAGTAAAATCATCATAGTAAATCTTTAAAGCACCATCAATAATATTATATTTTGGAAACTCTTTTTTAACCAAATCCAATGAGCTACCAATTTTTATTTTATTAATAGAAAGATTATCATCAAAAATAAAAATATCTGAAATATAATCCCCTCTGAAAGAAATATAAGATTCTCCATAGTAATAGTCATAGGTCTGATAACCAAATTCTTCAATCTGATCTTGACCTCCATCATTCACCTTAACAGGTTGTCCAACTTTATTTAGAATTGATGAATGATTAAATTTATCAAGTATATTAAGATTATTGACAAATATGTTTTTTTCACTTTTAGATGTAATATTTTGACATTTTACACTAAGATTACAAAATAAAAATAAAATAATAATTGCTGAATTTCTCATAGTTCATTTATTTAATCACAAGGAGTAGATATCTCTCCTGTTTTGTTATTAATGGTTCCCTTAATATATTTAGATGGATCTATACTTTTACCATTTTCTTTAGCATTAAGATGTAAGTGAGCTCCAGAGCTATCTGAGCTACTAGCACTACCCGTAGTGCCACTGTATCCAATTAAATCACCTTGTTTTACTTTATCCCCTGTTTTTAAGATCAAGTTAGTTGAGGAATTATTCCCAATAGTAGATAAATGCCAATAACCAAATTTCACAGAATTACCATTTACAGAAGAAGTAATATAAATCCTATTTCCTGCAGCGTTTTGATCACCTTTCCATTTACCTTTATCTTTCCACTTATCGCCTTCTTTTTGAGAAGAAACAACTTTTCCTATAGTCCCATCAAACATCGCATACAATGGAGTGCCAGAGGGTATGTCAATATCAATACCATCATGTAGTCTACCTCTTGCGTTTCCATACATTCCTGTATCATAAGTACCTTTTATCTTGCCACTTGGAGTGGGTAATATTTTCGTCATATCTTTAAGAGGGTTCCCTTTAAAACAATCACTACAAGGTTTATTCGAATCAAAGTTAGCATTATTTTTATTATTTCCTTTAGGGCAATCGTCGTAGGCTACAGGATAGTACATGGCTTTTCCTTTGGTACCATCGGCTTTTACATAGTCACGCTCCTCTTTAGCTCCAATTACCGCAACTGTACTTCCTTTATCTATCTTACCACTGCCACAGTTATTATCAGCAATTATCTTGCCATCTTGATCTCTAAAATTATCACTAGCCACCGTTGTATTGATTCCTGCATGTGCTATTTTATTCTTAAAAGCACTTTCATGTAAATAACCAAAACGTTTTACACAGTTATTCTCAGGAAGACAAAACGTATTTGTTAAGTCATAGTTTGTATCATCACAATCTTTACCTTTGGTAGTTGACTTGTATGGAGGCCCTGGGCTTCTCATACCAATAATTAGCTCTACAGTACCCCTATGAAAGCCATCATCATCTTCATCTATATAGTAAATAGCAGGGTTGTCTGTACAGATATTAAACGGGTTAAAACTATTATCATCACAATCCTCTGAGCTTCCAGATGTACTCCAATCTGTACCAGGAGAATCTTTTGCCTCTGTTATTTGAGAATAATACCCATCACCATCTTTATCTAAATACCATGTTTTTTCTTCCTCGGGATCGTCTTGGTCTCTATTGTTATTTGAAGATGTATTACTCCCTCCAGTATTGCCGCCACAATCGCCATAACAATAACAGGGATTGTAATAGCATTCGTCTTGGTAGCCACTGCCATTCCCAGGATCGTAACCACCACCTCCAGAACCATTGCCTGTACCACTGGGATCGTAGCTACCGCCGCCGCCTGGATTAAGGTCTGGTTGAGGATCTGGTGGTGGTCGGTAACCCCCAAACCCAGAATCTCCTCCAGAATTATCAGGGGTTGGATTATTGCCCCCTCCCCCTGGATCAACTGGTGGAGGATCAATTGTAGGAGGCACTATCGGAGGAGGCGTAAACGGCGTAATACCTTCTGGGGTTATTGGTGCTGGTGTTAAGGGGTCTGGCACAGGACGAATCCCTCCACCGCCACCGGGACAATCTTCACAATCACCACCCTGCGCTTCCATTGTATTAATGCTAAAAAGCATGAATACCCCTAAAATTAAAAATGCTTTAATATTTATTTTTTTGTACAGTATTTTTATATCCATCTTTAATTATCTTTTGCTATGAGTCTTGTGTATAATTGTTCTCCTGCTAGTAGTCTCACTACATACAGCCCTACTGGCAAACTGGAATCTACAGGTATAGTATAGGTATAATCGCCTGCCTGTTGTTGTGTAGTTGGCAGTATAACCACCTTATTTGTGCCATTTAAGCTCACCAACTCTACATAGACATTGTCGGGGGTTTCTAATTGATACTGTATGGTTAACTGTGTATTAAAAGGTACTGGATATAACTTTATAAATTGATCTTCCTGTGCTGCTAACGCTGCTAGTATCTCCACATCTATGTCTCCCTCACCAGCTTCTGTTTTGGGGCGTAATACCATGCTCATGGGTTTGCCATATTCTTTCCACGACGCTCTATAGGTATCTACAAACCCTGTTAAATAAGTATGATCTGCCCATGTCTTTTTTTCTAAACCTAAAGTAAATAGGGTATGATCCAGTGATAACTCATTGGGATTTCCTGAGTACAGTTTATCTAGTGTAAAGGTCATGTCGCTATCTACATAAATACTGCCATCTTGCAATTGCCCTGTGCCTTGTAAGGCTTGACCTGCTACTATAGCTTGTATGTTTATATGGTTTGAATTTCCTGTGTTAAAATTTAGTGTTAATGGTAAGATGCGTACAATATGCGTTCCAGACCAATCGTACTCTACTAATTTACCAACCCATTCCCCAGTTATATCATTAGCCGTTATAGCTCCAGTATACGCATTTATGTCTACACTGGTAATTACTTCGGGGGCTATGTAGGTTGTGTCTTTTATAGATGTATGCGTTTCTAAAACTTTGGTAACAGCAGCTTCGTTTTTTGCTTTTCGTTCTGCTTTTATATAAGTTAACAGCGTTTTACTATTTATGGTGGGATTTGCCAATAATAACTCTAAAGCCCTACTTTCGTTTACAGGCACACCATAGCCAAAATAATTACATATGGCTAAAAAATGCCTTGCCATGGGGTAGTCGCTACGCTCAAACCAATATACTGCACGCTTGTAGTCTTGAGCTACTCCAAACCCCTTATAATACATATACCCTAAGGTAAAGGCTGCACGTTGGCTACCGTTGCTCACAGCGGTTTCCCACCATGTTATGGCTTTGGTGAAATTAAGCTCACAACCTAGACCATGTTTATATAAGCGCCCTAAATTATACTGTGCGGTCGCATAGTCGTTTTGTGCGGCACTAAAAATATACCTAAAAGCTTTCTCCTCATCTTTTTCGGTGCCTATCCCTTGTAAATAGGCTAGCCCTAAATAATTCTCTGCTTGTGCATTTCCTTGTGATGCGCAAGGTTCTAATAACGGGATTAAGGTGGTTTGATCTACAAATGGCGACTCTTTGTATAAAATAGACTTTGCTTTTTTTAACGTTTCTGTACACTGGTTGTCTTCCTGTGCCTGTAACCCCAATGCTAAAAAACTAATGCCTATTAATAGTATGTATGTTTTCATGTGTTTTTTCTTTTTTAGTATTGAAAGTTAGTGTTATCGGCTTTTTTAGATGGTTTTACCTTAACATTAAATTCGTCCATCATTTTTTTAAATGCTTTTTCAAAATGGTAACGTAAGCCTCCTAATTTTTGCTTTTGTAATTCCCATTGGTAATTGTAGTAATGCTTTGTTATAATCTCATTAAAGTAATACAGCTTTATTTTTTCAGCGACTTGTTCTTGTTGTGTTTCTGTAAGGGTATATAAGTTCAATACTTGTTCGGTTTCTTTTTTGGCATTTCTCATAGCCGCTGGTAATAAATCATCGCCTAGTATGGCTGCAAACTCTTTTCTTGAAATTAAGTTGGCTAGATTCGTTGAAAACTCCTCTCTTATTTCGTGTATAGTTTTTTGTGTATTTACCTCAAATAGACTAGCCGAATTAACCGTATTCGCAGTGTTCGTAAGCGTAGTTATAGCTTCTTCTTTTTGCTTTATAAGCGCTATAAGCTTGGTTGTTCTGCGCTCATCTAAACCTGCTTTTTTTGCTTTTTCGGCTAAGGTTTCAAATAAGGTTTCTCTTTTATGTTTTAAGTAGCTTTCTTTTACTTTATCTACAACGGCCTTAATTTCTTCGTAGGTATACCCATTATCTACTGTTACTATGGTTTTATGTGCTTTTTTTTGAGCTCTTAATGCTTCTTTTATTTTTTTAGTAAAGGCTTTTTTTATTGCAGTAATTAAATCTGGTTCTTGTTGTGTAATAAGATCCTGAGTGTTACATATGCTTTTAGCCTGTTTTTTTGCTACTGTTTTTATAATATGTTGCATGCCTTCTTTATTTACGCCTTGCATAGGGTTTTCTTTTAAAAACACACGAGTACGCGCTAATGCATCTTCTTTTAAGTAAACATTAAAATGGTATGCTATAAAATCTGTTTTAAGGGCATCATCTAAGGCGTAACGTTTTTTTCCATAATGCCATAACCATAAGGTTTTGTTTAATATCTCATATTGGTTGGTAATCCATGCTGTTCTTTCGGAGTAAATGTCTTGATTTTGTAAGTCGGCTAGTTTTGGATCAAAAATATACGCTATGTTGTTATGGGCGATAACATTCTCATAAGCTCTTAGCACTGCTTTTATAGTTACCGAGTGGTGCTTTGGAAAGCCCTTTGGTTTGAAATAGTCTTGAAATTGAGATTTTACATTTTTTGCAATGTATTCTTTATCTATTAAGGCAACCATGAGGTGCTTTTTTTGCTCTGGCAACAAAATATCATATACTTTTTTGTAATATTTAGTCGTGCTTTTTTCATCATCAGCAGCTTCAGAATGGTTATTTAAATCTTTTAAAGCAGACTCTATCTTGTAGTTTTGCTCTAATGAAAGATCAACAATGGAATCCATCTTTTTTGGATCATGCAGATAGTCTACTTTATGTTGGGCACTAGCACTTGTTATAGCTAAAAACAAGCTTATTATAGCAACTGTAATTCTCATAAATTAAATGGTTTAGGTGTTATACCATTTCCAACTTAAATTCACTCAATAAAATTTCATCTTTTTGCCTAATATTTCAAAATAAAATACAACCGTAGCGCTGCTATGATTGTATTTTCTTTATCATCTAAGCCAAAAATCTATTATTTTTCTTATGAGTAAATTTAAATCAGAACTGGTATCATTTTTATTCTTTTTGTAAAAATTTCAGGAGCAAATGTAAGTATATAAATTAACGTCAGTTCGATGTAACTTATAAGTTTAAACATAATTGATTTGTTTTAACAAATCCAATGTTCAGGCTAGGCT
>CANMLX010000070.1 GCA_947498845.1 uncultured Flavobacteriaceae bacterium
TTTTGTCTCAAATTATAACTTGAAAAAGTGTAAACTATGTCCCTTTAACTTTGTAAACTATGTGCCTTTAACGTACCAAATTGCAGGTAACGTTAAGTATAAGAAACGTAGGGCAGGTGATAAGCAATACGTTTCGGATTGATACTAAGCCAAATATAAATATTTTGCTTTTATCATTTTTCGTAAATGCCAAATTTTATGGTTGGCGACTTAGTAAATAAACACAGGTCTTTTGGCAAGCCTAAACCGCCCTATGTTTTTTATACCGTGTTGTACGTAGGCTTTAGTTTCAGATTATTGATTTCAGTTATTAATTCAGCTTTTTGATTTTCAGTCAATTCATTAAATAATTTGATTTTTTTTCCTTTGTAGTTAAAGAGAATTTCGCCCATTATGTGACTAAAAAGCAATTTTCTATTCAGAGCGATATTCCGCAATGTTTTGTCATAGAGGGATAATGAATTTTCTTGGATTTCATTCCGAACGTTTTCCACGTGTTCCAATTCAAAAGTTTGTGTTTTAGTTAGAAAAGTTCCTTTTTTAGTTAAGGTCATTTTTCCATTCTCAATCCGTAATTCTTGTCGTCCATTAATCAGCCACAAAAATTGGCGTAATCCAATAGCCGCAACAATTGGATGAGCTACAAAAAAGACAAGTATAAATTCCGTTGTAATTTTATGTCCGTTTATAAACCATTCTATAATTCCAGAAAAAAATAGTCCACAAGAAAATAATGTAAAACCGAGCGCAATAAATGTATTTCTGGAATTATTTGACGCAAATAAGCTATTACTTTTCGGTAAGCATACAAACTTTTTCCTATTCAGACCGAAAGTAAAAATTCGGCTATATAGATATTGGAAGTTTAGTGATTTATCTTTAATGTTCATTGGCTTTTTCTGCTTACGTACAACGTCCCGCGGCTAAATGCAGTTTTCGAATTTGCAAGATACGAAGTATTCTGTAAAATTTGGAAATTGCATTTAGGCGAAGATGAGTGTAGTCCCGCAGGGCGCACACATCTTCGGCGTAGCCGCGGGACGATGGGTGCAATTGTCCCGAAGGGCATTGCACCCATCGGTTTTGTGTATGATTTCGTTGCGTGTTTAAGCAACTAATTTAGCAAATACAAACCGAATAGAAAATCCGCGAGGATTTTCGTAAGTAGTTGATTACTAGCAATGAGTTATACACGTTGTTACCCAACGTTTTTTCTTTCAGCCAACTTTCTATACATAATGACTTATATAGTTTATCTTTAACTAAATAAGAAACGCATTTTAATTTCTAAAAATTAATGAAGCTTTATATTAAATATATGGTAAGCTTAAGATGTAAGCTTTTCGTTAAAAATGAGCTAGAAAAACTGGGTTTACACTATATAAGTGTTGAGCTTGGAATGATTGAAATAAAAGAAGATATTTCTGAATCTCAAAAACAAGAATTCAAATCAAATTTAGCTAAATCAGGGTTAGAATTAATAGATGATAATAGAAGTATTCTTATAGATAAAATTAAAAACGTGATTATAGAAATGATTCATTATTCTGATGAAGTCCCAAAAGTTAATTATTCAGATTACATAGCACAAAAATTGAATTATGATTACACGTATTTATCAAATTTGTTTTCAGAAGTAAAAGGAATTACTATTCAGCATTTTATTATTAAACACAAAATAGAAAGGGCAAAAGAATTGATTCTTTACAACGAACTTAATCTCACTGAAATCGCCTATAAATTAAATTACAGTAGTGTTGCTCATTTGTCTAATCAATTCAAAAAAGTTACTGGACATACACCTACTTTTTATAAAAAAATAGGACAAAAAAGAAAGCTGAATCTAGAGAATCTGTAACATGTGTAATCATATATGTCAGTTGTGTAACACAATTTAAGGTATTAGTCGTCATCTTTGTGACAGTAGTACAATTAAGCACTACTTTAAATACATAATTATGGAAACCCAGAACAAAGAAGGCGAGAAAAAGACAAGTGAGCTATTTAAATTTAGTGGCGATTGGGACAAACAATCAAAAGCATTGAAAGTGAAATATCCAAAATTGACTTCTGAAGATGTGAAATTTGAAAGTGGTAAAGAATTAGATTTAATCAAGAGATTAGAGAACAAGTTAGATAAAGACAGAAATGAAGTTGTAGGTATCTTGAAATCAAATTATAAAAGCATTGCAAATGCAATCTAGAATATTAAGTTAAGCCTATGTATTAAGAACAGTTTAGTGAAAAACTGTTCTTTTTTATAAGCTTTATTTTAAATCAGTGATTGGTGTAATTATAGCCATAAAGTGTATAACTTAATATACTATCTCATCGTTATCTTTGTAAGGCTATTAATCAATTAGGGAAGTTAGGATAAGTTATTTATTCGGACTTAAAAAAGCAGACTTGAGTCTGCTTTTTTTTGTAAAAATAGTATTCAACAGCGATATATATAATTCGCTCGATTAACTTTTTTTAGTTCCATTTCATAGGTTGCAAACGTCTAATAAACTTTATTTGTTTTCTTTCATTCTGAGCAATATTTAAATACACTGGTTTATCCTTTAAATTATTAATTATGTTCTTAACAAAAGGTTCAATGACAACAGTAGTTTTTAGTTGCTTTTTTTTAGATACCTCAAATTCTATATCTATAATGTCGTTAATGTGTAAATGTATCATAATCTATATATTTTTTATACAACAAAGTTGAGGCTATTTCCTTTCCTTATATTACATGACAATATTGAGTTTTTATACATTTAACTGATTTAATATTTTTTAATTATTTAGTTCTAAACCGTAATATCTGTAATTCTTTTCAGAAGTTATATAACTTAATCAAAATCATAAAGTTTAACTTGTTATACAATACTTAACATTTAAAAAATTATAATCATGTCAAAAGAAAAAAGCGGTAAAGCTAAAAACAGTAAAACAGCACCAACTAGGACAGCTAAAGAAAAGAAACAAGCTAAAGCAGAAAAGAGACGAATCAAAAAGGACGAGTAAATACAATTTGTAATATGAAGAATTATGAATTTGAAATCCTTAAGGCATTCAACATTGGCGATAAGCTGAAATATGTTTCGAATACTATAATTGTTAAACACATTTTAAATGAAAAAACAGGCAATATAATGGCTTTAGCGTTGGACTATGGTAAAGTGTATAAGCCCAAACTAACACCTTTTTCAACTTTTGTGAATGTCATTGAAGGAAAAGCAGAAATTGTGGTAGACGACATATCGACTTACTTACAAAAGAATGATTCCATGATTATTCCAGGTCATGTTTTATATACAATAGAAGCAAATGAAAGGTTTAAAATGCTTTCAATCATTTTAAAAAGTGGCTATGATGATTTAGAACCATAGAATAAAATCAATAATTATGAGTAATTTATTTAAATCAGGTGATATAGTGTGTGCAAAAGTTAATCCTACAAAATCTCTAAAAGTTAGAATTTTTGCTAGAAAAGTATACTATTGTGATGTATATAATCAACCAGAAGAAAAAGAAGAAGTTTATTTTGAAAAAGAAATTGAATTTTATAAAAATGAAAACTAGATATAGTTGAATTAGGAAAGTAATTTTGACAATGTTCGTAAAGGGACATTGTTTACACAAGTTAAAGATTAAGGTTTACACTAAATTAATTTCTAATCTTGTTGATTGTTGTTTATTTCTAAGATGTTTTTCATCAAAGAAACCTAAAAATACATTTCTAAAAAACACTTTCCAAATACCATTGCCAATATCTTCAATAGCGACATGTTTTCCTGTTAAAGCAGCCGATACATATACCCAGTAATATGACTTCCATCTTACAGCTCCACTTTTAGTTACTTTTAGGATTTTGTAGTTAGTGTCATAGTGAAAATTTGGTATTTTTTCAGGGAATGGTCTGTTAGAAAAGTCATGACAATCAGCTGGTGTTTTCATGTCTAAAGCTTCATGTGGTCTAATATTATTATACTGTTTTACAAAGTGATTTAAGCGCCTTTGTTGTGCTTTTAAATCATGAGCTGCGGGTTTTGCGCAAGCGGCCTTTAAATCGCGATGCATACGCTCATGTCTACCATTTTGTTGTGGTTGTCCAGGATCGGAAAATACTGGAGTAATTCCCAATTCAATAAACCAATAAGAAAGCTGAGTAAATCTTTGAATAGCCCTTACCGAACCAAAGGGACTCCCATTGTCGGTGTGGAGTTGTTTTGGGATGCCATATATTCTAAAGACCCTTTTAAACTCTGCTTTAGCAGATTTTAAGGTTTCTTTATAATGTCCTTTAGCGGTAAACAAAAATCGGCTTTTAGAGTCTGCAATAGTTAGTGGATGACAGTAAATTTTATTCCCCATTAAAAACTTTCCTTTATAGTCAGCACTCCACACTTCATTACAGTTTTTTGGGTCAAAAATAGGATGTGTTGGCTTGACTCTTCTCATTCTTTTTTGAGGACATACCAACCCATTTTTCTTTAGAATATTATGTACAGTAACCACCGAAGGGACTTCCTGTTTTGTAAATTCTTTAAACAATAATTCTCTAATTTTTTTAGCACCCCAAAGTTTGTATTCAGCTTTGAGCTTTAGAATACTTTCAATGATATTTTCTTTAGTTGCGTTGGGATGATTAGCAGGTGCTCTCGAGTGCTTTTTTAAGCCTTCAAAACCTTCTTTTTCGAACCTGCTTATCAACTTATAAGCCGTTGGTCTGGAGATGTCAAAACTTCTACATAATTCAGTGATGGAATATTTTCCAGTACGCCATTCACAGATAAATTCAATTTTTTGTTCCATAGTTGTTGTGTTTTTCCAAGGCATAATAATTTGATTTTTGTCTCAAATTATAACTTGAAAAAGTGTAAACTATGTCCCTTTAACTTTGTAAACTATGTGCCTTTAACGTACCAGCTTGCTCACAACGATTAGTATATGGCAAGTAGGGCAGTAGAAAGCACTAAACTTTCAGGCTGGCACTTACTTTTGTTAAATGTATGAAATTTAATTTAGCACAATTTGCCCTATTTGCTATATACCGTGTTGTGCATAGTGATTTTCACGTTCTGCTTAGTTTTCCGATGTTTGTCATTTAGCTCAGAATTGAGCGTTGGCAAGACATACTCTTTTGCAATTTTTGACGTAGCCTTGGCTGTGGCGAATTGCAAATGTGTATGACTAATATTCGATGAAAAATAAATTTAACTTCTTACAACTTGAAGACTATTTTTTCTGCTATTTGTTCATCTATCTAACCAACGTTTAAAAGATGCTGCCTTGTCTTTTCCGACAATAATATCTTCTTCGAGTAAAAGTTTTATTTCAAGTTTTAGTTTCCCATTAAAATAGGAATGGACTCTTTTAATAGCTTCAATATTCACTATGAATTGCCGATTTATTTTGAAAAAATTATCAGGCTGTAAATGATCTTTTAAATTTTCGAGTGAAAAATTAACTGGGTATTCTCTTTTTTCGAAAGTAACAGCAAAAGTAATGCCTTGCATACTGTAAAAGAGTGCAATGTCTTCAACAGGCAAATGAAAAAACGATTCATTGGAGTGTATCAGAAAGCGTTTACGGTATTCAATCTTTTTACCTTTAATTAAAGAAGCAAGTTCGGAAAAATCCATATTGGAATTCTGTTTCTGAATAAACTGTTTGTTGTAGTTATGATATTTTTCAAAGGCAGTTTTTAACTCATCTTTTTCTACTGGTTTTAACAGGTAGTCAATGCTATTTACTTTAAAGGCTTGTATGGCATATTCATCATAAGCAGTTGTAAAAATAATGGCACTTTCAACTTTTGCCTGCTTAAAAATTTCAAAGCTAAGGCCATCAGATAATTGAATGTCCAACAAAACAATATCGGGATGTGGGTTGTTTTGGAACCACTCCACAGCAGATTTTATACTATTCAAACACCCAATAACTTTCGTATCAAAATTGATTTCCTGCAAGGTTTCTTTTAGCAAGCGTTGTGCTGGCAATTCGTCTTCTATTATTGCTATTTTTATCATTTTATTCTTCGATTAAAGGAATGGTTACCACAAATCCCCCCTCTTGTTTACCATAAGTAAAACCATCTTTTTTAATAAGTTCAAATCGCTTGCTTAAATTAGCTAAACCAGTGTGTGTTGAATTGACCGTATCAATAATTTGTAAGTTATTACTAACGATTAAAGTGTTATCACTATCGCTTTCAATTGAAATTTTCAGCACATTTTCAGCATTCGCTATATTGTGTTTTAGAGCGTTCTCAATCAAAATTTGTAAGGTTAAAGGTGGGATTTGCATATGTAGTATTTCATCAGAAATATTTACTACATATTCTAAAGCATTTCCAATTCTGACCTTATGCAAAAAAATAAAGGAATCAATAAATTCAAGTTCTTTTTTCAAGGAAATTAAATCGTGATTTTTACTTTGCAAAACATATCGATATACTTTCGATAGTTTGCGTGTAAAATCTTCTGCATTTGTTGGATTGTGTTTTATTTCTGAAATCAAAACATTTAAGCTATTAAACAAGAAGTGTGGATTTACCTGATTTTGTAAAACACGATAATCTGCCTTGAGTTTTTCTTGTTTATAGTATTCTGCATCTAGTAGAGAATCTTTCCATTGCTTAAAAAAGTTTATTGCTATAGAAATACTAATAAAACCAATAGAAAAAACAACGGAACATGTAAATATAATAACTGGTGCTTTGGGATAAATCAAGGACTGACCGTTGATAAAATACTGGATCGTAAATGGTATCGCAATGCAAATAAATGTCCATAGAATGATAATTCCTATTTGAATGAAAAGCCTTTTTTGTGGATTGTAATACCAAGGTCTTTTTCTGTTCAAATATCTATCAAAAAATAAGCTGCCTTCCACAATTAAATTCAAAACCAGTAAGTAAAAAAACAAAAATAATTCCTTTGGAATTGGCAATTGAAATTCTGTGTTTTCAGGCATACCCAAGCTAACTAATCGCATTACAGCAATAGCAAAAAACGATACCAAAACAATTCTAATGAAAGTATTTCTACTATTTTTTGACATTTAAAATTTTAATAATTAGCAACCAACAATTTAAAATATTTTTTTAGTTTAAACTAACATAAAAACTCAATGGTTATTATATCAGGAGTACAACCTTTTAGGAGCATTATTGGGATGGTCAAATAGTATATCCCAGAGTTTGTTTCAGGTATTTTTATATCCTTCAATAATATTTCACCCTAAAAGGTCATAAATGATGAAGTATTCGTCACCAAGCTGGTTCTCAAAAAAAAATCATCTGAAAACGAATTTGGGTAAAAATTTTATACCCTTTTTCGAAAAGGCTTTCTTCAATACTTGTCTAAGGAGTGCAGGAACTAACATCGATTTCGCTGTATAAATTTGGGTCGTGGTTTGGGTCTTCGACTGTGTTAGCCATCATTGAAATTTTAACAATTTCATCACTTGTAGAAAAACAAAGTTGGTGAAAGTTATCATTGTCATTTATATCTGCTATTGAAATAGGTACATGCGGTATTAGAACTCCAGAACTGTCAGAATAGCCAATATAGTACTGAAATAAGTCAGATTCGGTATCACCACTTATATACGGTGTAATCCCACCATTCCAAGCAACTTGAATCGTTTGTGTTCCTGAATTACATTCATTCAGATTGCCCTCAATTCTTTGGGCAAAGAATAAACTTGGTCCATCAGCAAGCGGAATAACATTCGTGGTAGTGATTCCGTTTAGGTTTATGATTTCTGAACAAGCGGACTCTCCGGATAAAGTATCAGTTGTAAATAAATCCCCTACAACTCTAACTTCAACAGGTGGATTGGTAACAGCGGTACCAAATTCACCTAATAGAAGTACAGTTCGATTTTCTCCGTTTTCATTAGCTGGTGCTAAAAGAGCACACATCGGGATGTGTTTATTTCCAAGGCTATCTACAACTTCAAAATCAGATTCTGACAAGGTGGCTGCATCTAATGGGAATTTAAAATTAACAGGCATACCATCTAACAAGCTTCCTAGTTGATTACATAATAAACTTGATAGTGCA
The DNA here is from genome assembly GCA_947498845.1 of uncultured Flavobacteriaceae bacterium. Taxonomy (GTDB): domain Bacteria; phylum Bacteroidota; class Bacteroidia; order Flavobacteriales; family Flavobacteriaceae; genus Jejuia. Next base: position 8,061 of record CANMLX010000070.1, read on the forward strand.
TTATCAAGTCCAAAAAAAGCTGACACAAGAACATCTTGATTAACCTGTTCTTGAGGGGTATCTTGGTTAATCTGTTCTTGAGGTTCTTCATTTTTGCTACATGAAAACAAGAGGATTACTGAAAATAATTTAAATATATTTCTCATATTTTTGTTTTTTTAATTGCTTATAAAACTAGTGTCACAAGATGTGAATACTAAACCAGCAATCATTGCCAGTATTAATTTCTTAAGATTGCTTTTTACCTTTTTCATCATTTTTTTAATTTCTATTTCTACGCTTCTCTTTTATCTTCTTTTGTATTTCTCTTTGGGTTTCTTTATAAATCTTGAATTGTTCAGCTGAAAGCAATGCTTTCATTTCTTTGTTTTTAGAACCTATTATCGATTTTAATTCATTGTACTTGGCAAATTTACTCTTACCACTAGTTTTTAAAGTTTTCATTTGAAGTCCATACTTTTTTGTAATTTCTTCAAATTTCGGTTTCTGCTCTTCGGATAAGTCTAACTTTACAAGGTATTCAAGCTTCTTTCGCCTTTCTTTTTGAGTTGCTTCATAAACAATGTATTGATCAGCAGATAGCAACGCTTTCATTTCTTTGTTTTTAGCACTTATTATCGATTTTAATTCATTGTACTTGGCAGATTTACTCTCATTACTGTTTCTTAACGTTTTTACCTGAAGTGCATATTTTTTTGTGATTGCTTTAAATTCTGGTTTCTGCTCTTCTGATAAGTCTAATTTTTCAAAGGACTTTTGGAGATGTACCTTTAATTTCTCTTTCTGTTCTTCTGTAAGTTGTCTTTCTTGTGCGTAACTTGCTACATTAAATAAAGTTAGTAACAGGATTGTTATTATGTTTCTTGATGTTTTCATTTTTGTTATTTTTTAATAAATTATCTTATATTCTTTACAAAGATGAAGCGATACAACTTCCTTTTCAGGAATAAGTTGTTGAAGTCGAATTTTTGGTAATGGGGTCGAAAAGAAGTGATGAAAATAATTTGATCAGTGGTGCGGTGGGAAAAGGTAAGCTCTTTTTATTTTTTGAGGCACGAAAAAAATGAAATGTGCTTGACTGTGCGTTGGCTTTTTTTAGTTCAAATGTAGATGGTTTGCTCGGTTTTCAGCATTATGCACAACGTTGAATGTATGTTTTCGTGCGTTGCAGAAATTCAGAGAATTTCAAGATTCGCACGAGCACATACTTTTTGTTAGTTGCTAACTTAATTCAAAGTAGCGACTAATCAAAATGGTATGTGCGACTACCATGATAAAAATCAGATCTCGATTGGGTAAACTGCTCCGCATGAAATATACATATTGTTAGCCCCCGTTCTTTTAATTATTCGGCAATCCCGATTTTTATCACAGTAAGTATTCCAATACAAAGGCGTACTACGATAAAAGCACAGTTGATGAAATATTGAGCCTTTGTATCCTGGGTTTGGTAAACTGCATTAGGAGATAGTCACCGCTAGAATCCACTGATCTCAGATAAAGTATTTATGAAGCTTTAAAACCAAACGATGCAGTGATAACTCTGACCTCAAAAGCTTAGTATGTTGACTCAGAATTTTAAAGCAAGTATACCTATCAAAAGCGTACCACGAAAAAAACAACTTTGATGTTTTCTTGAGCTTTTGATCGTTGGGTTGGGAGAGGAGATTGATGGTTGTAATTAACGTCAGTTCGATGTAACTTATAAGTTTAAACATAATTGATTTGTTTTAACAAATCCAATGTTCAGGCTAGG
>CANMLX010000071.1 GCA_947498845.1 uncultured Flavobacteriaceae bacterium
TGGATGGATGGCTTATTTAGCCAAATAAAAAATCTAAGCCCTCCTTTTATCTATTCTAATGCATAAAACGGGTTTAATTATTCCAAAAATAATTAGCTACAAAAGAGTCTTGCCGTTTATTTTGATAAACGCTCGTATTTTTTTGACAAGTGCATCATATATACGCTATAAATTTCAATTAAGATATTCTATTTTGAAGATTGCGCTCTTATATTTCGTATAAGGTATTCAAGTCCATTTAGTTTCAATTCATAAACCTGTCTAAGCATATCACCTAATTTACCTTTAGGAAAACCTTTGCTATTATACCATACGATATAGTGTTCTGGCAAATCTATCAAGTAACGATCTTTATATTTACCATATGGCATTTTTGTATGTGCTAAGTCTATTAAAAATTGTTTGTCGGGTAGCATTATTTTACGGCCTTGTACTTGGACAATTTGTTGAGTTCTTCTTTAACATAAATACGCCATTTCTCCTGATTTTCGAAATTTCTTGAGAAATCAGTTTCTTTATCGTATGTGTTTTGACATTTAGCCAATTCTTTATTAATTACAATATGCAGTGCATCTAAATCTTTTTTAATTGAATTGGATAGTTTTAGTTCCTCAATACGCTTTCTAAACTTACGAGCATGTAACTCTGTAATATCAAAATGCAATTGTTCGTGCTTTAGCACATGCACTGTAGCTCGTTCTTTTTTATACCACGATTTTTGTGGATAAAAATGAGCAAACACTTCTGTACTAAAACCTACAATACGATTGTTGGTTTGTTGTAAAGAATAGCCAAATGTGATGCCAGATGCTGTAGTAGCCACAGCATTAATTTCTGCTTTTGGTGGTCCTTTAAAATCTGCCCATGTTAATTTTAAGGCGTCGTGCCAAGATATAACAGGTTCTTTGGTAAAATTTATAAATAAAACACAAGCTAATAATAAACTATAACCTTTTAACACGCCTCAATTTTTAAGTATTGAACAGGTTTAAACTTTTTCTAATTGGCTATAAAACGATCTGTTTTGCTTATTGCTTTACTTCAACAATATTTAAGTTATTATACTTCACTAAATAAACAGCATCGTTATAGTAACCTCCAAAAAGTTTTTTCTTATATGAAAATTTATTTTCTGTATACGCGGTTAAAGGCGCTGTATTCACAGATGTAAATAAGTTTTCAGATGTTGTTAAACGCAATACGGTATCCATCATTAAATCAAACCCTTTTACAGCACGCATATTGGGCGTAATATTGTAACGTTTTTTGTAACGTTTAACAAATGAATTATAGTAATCGTTATAACTTTTTGATGGTGTTACAAAATGAAAATTTAACTTGGACAAATGGCTATTATCCACCTCATCACCTTGAAATGCTCTATTAAAGTGTGTTGTAGTTAAAGTAATTTTATACCCCTTCTTCTCACTATCTTTTTTACTTAACGAAGCCAGTATGCTTGTTACATTAGAGGCATATCCTTCATTTTGTGTCTCTAAAAACACATAGTTTCTCCCTGGTTTTAAAGCGTTCTTGATATCATCTACTAAAACATAATTTTCGTCTTTTCCTTTCTTATTCTTTCTAGAATATACAATTTTAGTAACGTTAAACTCTCGTTTTAATTCTTCGGCTAATGTTGTGTGTTTGGTATCTGCTATAATTACAATGTGTTTAGGTAAGCTATCTGACTTAACAAAATTAATAATTCTTGTTTTTAACAAATCGTCTGATGGTCTAGATTGAAATACATTATCGTATAATTTTATATTTGTTCCTATGGGAGATACAATGGGTACATTTTGCATTTTTAACTCTTTTGATACTACATCAAAAGGTTTTGTTGTTAATGGACCAATTACAGCATCTAAATTCTCAAAATCATTTTCATTTAAAATTCTTGTCACAGCTGCCGTTTCGCGTTTAGTATCATAAACATCCATTTTAAGTGATACCCCTAACTGCTTTAAAGAATCTACTGCTACTAATATTCCTGTATAAAAATCTAAAGAAGCATCTAAATAAGGATCCTTTTCGATACTTTCCTTTGTATCTGGAATAGAATCAAAATCTACTTGATTTAATCTAAAAGGCAACATTAAGGCAATGTGTTTCTCATTAAAATCGGTAATTGTTTTGGTTAAATCGACTTGTGTCATTTCACCTTGAACAAGCTCTGCTGTTTCAGAAAATGGTATTTTAAGTATCATCCCCGCTTTTAAACCGCCTTCTTTTAATTCTGGATTTAATGTTTCTAATGCATCTTGTTCAATGCCTAGCTTTAGTTTTAAACGGTAAAACCCTTCTTTAGGCAATACCTTATAATAACTATATTTTTCGTCAACTACTTTTTCTTTCTCTTTGCCTATATTAGGCACTTTAATTTCTTGTCCTGCTTGCAAAACTTCTGCCATATCTGGGTTAAGTGCCTCTAATTCCTCTATACTTATACCAAATTTATAGGCGATACGCCACTTTCCTTCTTTTGGTAGTACTTTATAAGTTTTATGCTTTTCGACTTCTACTTCTTTAACAGTAAAAACAGGAATTTGTATTTTATCGCCTTTTCTTAAATTACTAGCATACAAAGATGTATTGTATTTTTTGATTTCATCTATTGTTACATTGTATTTTTTTGACAAGCTATACAACGTTTCTTTTCGCTTAACTTTATGTTTTTTAAAACCTTGTAATTCTTTAACTTCTTCTATTTTCATTGAAGATACAGGTGTAGACGTCTCTGTACCTGTTTTAGGTGGATTCGCTTTTCCAATAGGAATTATTAGTATAGTATTAGGTTTAAGGGCCTTTTTAGCATCTGGATTTAAAGCATATATGTCTGATGATTTAACATGATAGTGTTTTGCTATACCTTCTACAGATTCACCTTCTTTTACCTGATGTGTGCTATAATTCTGTGCATTAACAGAAACTAAGCCAAACAACAATACTACAATTAGGGTTAAAAACTTTTTATTCATTCTTTTGTTTTTATAAAATAAGCAATGTACGATGGTTAATATACGACACCTTTTTCACTAAGGATTTAATATGACATCTATTCTCGATTAATATACATAATGTATGCCAAAACAAACCACTTAATTTACACTTATAACTTAATTAACTTATTCCCACTCTATAGTAGCAGGTGGTTTTGAACTTATATCGTAAACTACTCTATTAACGCCTTTTACTTTATTTATTATTTCGTTTGATGTTTTTTGAAGGAATTCGTAAGGTAAATTTACCCAATCGGCAGTCATACCATCTGTACTTTCCACCGCTCTTAGTGCCACGCATTTTTCGTAAGTACGTTCATCTCCCATTACGCCTACACTATTTACAGGTAATAACATTGCTCCTGCTTGCCATACTTTATTATACAACCCCCATTGTTTTAAACCATTTATAAAAATGGCATCTACCTCTTGCAGCATACGTACTTTTTCGGCAGTTATGTCTCCTAATATTCTTATACCTAAACCTGGCCCAGGGAAAGGATGGCGTCCTAGCAATTCTGGATCAATACCTAAAGTAGCTCCTACGCGTCTTACTTCATCTTTAAAAATAGCCCTTAAAGGTTCTACTATTTTAAGTTTCATAAAATCTGGGAGTCCACCTACATTATGGTGGCTTTTTATAGTTGCCGAAGGTCCTCCTGTTGCCGAAACACTCTCAATAACATCTGGATAAATAGTGCCTTGTGCTAACCATTTAACATCGGTTAATTTATTAGCTTCATCATCAAAAACTTCTATAAATACGCGCCCTATGGCTTTTCTCTTTTTTTCGGGGTCTTCAATCCCTGCCAAAGCGTCTAAAAAACGCTGTGAAGCATCTACACCTTTAACGTTAAGCCCCATACCTTCGTACTGATTTAAAACACTTTCAAATTCATTTTTACGAAGTAATCCATTATTAACAAAAATACAATAGAGATTTTCTCCAATAGCTTTGTTTAGTAAAACAGCTGCAACAGTAGAATCTACACCTCCAGAAAGCCCTAAAACTACTTTATCATGTCCTACTTTTTCCTTTATTGCTGATACCGTTTCTTCTACAAAAGAATCTGGTGTCCAATCCTGATTAAGCCCTGCTATATCTACTAAAAAATTTTCTAATAATTGCTTTCCATCTGTAGAATGATATACTTCTGGATGAAACTGAATGGCATACGTTTCTTCACCTTCTATTCTATATGCTGCATTTTCTACATCATTGGTACTTGCTAATAATAAACCATTTTTTGGTAATTTTTTAATGGTATCGCTGTGGCTCATCCATACCTGGCTACCTGAAGCTATGCCTTTAAAAAAAGGCTCTTGTTCTTTTACAAAAGATAAATTAGCTCTTCCATATTCTCTGGTATTCGAAGGGGCTACTTCACCTCCTGAAAAGTGTGCCAGATATTGAGCCCCGTAACATACTGCTAATACGGGCTTCATTCCTCTTATCTGTGATAAATCTGGATGTAATGCCTGCTCTCCTCTTACAGAATTTGGGCTACCAGAAAGAATTACAGCTTTGTACTCTTCTAAGTTGGTTGGAATTTTATTAAATGGGTGTATTTCGGAATATATGTTGAGTTCTCTAACTCGACGTCCAATAAGTTGTGTATACTGCGATCCGAAGTCTAAAATTAATACCTTATCATGTTGCATGCGCAAAAATAGGAATTGATTTTTTATTGAGGAATTTCGAACATATATTTTTAACTAGAACTTATTAACTATTTTAACATTTCCCTATAGGTTATCCAACTGATTACTCTTCTTATCTTCGCTAATGGTCCAGAAAAATCCAACAAAAAAGAATTGATCTGTAGCTGGTCTTAATGCTCTTCTGTTAAAATTACCATTTCTATCTGGTGTATTTGCATATTGATAACCGTTAACATTTTTAAACCCTAATACATTATTTACTGAAGCATATAAAATTTTTTGCGGGCTTATTAAATAGGCCCAATTTAGACTTAAATTGTTATAGCTTTTTGTTTTTTCATTCAAAAACCCTGATGTATTTGGATTTGTATACCTTCTACCTGATGCATAAGCATAACTAAATCCCACCTGACTTTTCCAATGGTCTATCCAATATTTTGTTACCACCGAAAAATTATGAGTATTAGCAAAACTAGGTTGCACGTGTTCTGGATAATTTTTATAATTTCTTTTCGTATCGAGATAGGAATAACTCATCCAATAATCTACATTCTTAATACGCTTACTATCCCTCCAGAAAAAATCTATTCCTCTGGCAAACCCAGAACCTCCATTACTAAATTGACTATTAAAATTTGAAAAAGCACCAGTGTACTTTACAAGGTTATTGTAGTCTTTATAATAGGCCTCAGCTCTAAATATTTTTTTATCTGCGTTATATTGATAATTTAGAATATAATGTTTTGTGTTTTGCGGTTTAAAATCTTGATGAAATTTTAAGACATTACTAGATGGGTTTTGGTAAAAACCACCATAAGCTAAAGACAATTGACTTTTACTTGATGCTTTGTATGCTACTGATAATCTTGGAGCCAATGAAACATCTTCTAGTAATTCACTATACGTTAAACGTCCCCCCGCTTTAAAAGCTAAATTTTTAGAAATAAATACATCTGCTTCTGCAAAAGCAGCCACTATATTATTGTTATATCCATATTTAAAACGTTCTTGCTGTGTTTCTCTGTAATGTTCATCAAAATCTGTAGAGAAATAGTCTCCTCCCAAATACAATTTAAAATAATTGCTAATGCGGTGTTTAAACTTAAGTTTTACATGTAAAGAATTTTCTATATCATTAATACGTCGCTCTTCTATTTCATTTTTGTTTTTGGCATTGGTGTAACTAAACCCCGCTTGCATTTTCCAAGTATCTGTTAATTTGCCTTTATAAGAACCATTTAGATATAAATTATTATTATTTAATTTAAAACGTAATCCTTGAGAAAGATTTATATCTTCTTGAATAACTTCAAAATTAGTAACATCAAAAGCGCCATAAAACTTAAATAACCCTGCATTTGTTTTTTTTCTAAATACAGCTTCACCCGATGCCGATTCAAAAGGCTTTAAGAAATTATTTCTATTTGTAAAAACAGCATTATAAGGTGCCAAATTAATATAAGATGTGTTAATACTAAGTGAACTCTTCTCCCACTTTTGCGTATTGCCTAATAATGCACCAACACTCATAATACCAATATCTGTCTTTTCTTGATCTGGTTCATCTATTGTATTTAACAACAATACACTTGATAATGCTTGCCCAAACTCTGCAGAATACCCGCCTGTTGAAAATGTAATTCCATCGAATAAAAAAGGCGAATAACGACCTCTGGTTGGTGTATTATTTGTAGTTGGTGTATAAGGGGTAAATACACGTATACCATCTATAAAAATTTGAGTTTCGTTTGCATCTCCTCCTCTTACAAACAAACGTCCATCTTCTGCTACCGTTGTCGTTCCTGGTAATGTTTGTAGAGCACCAACAAAATCCCCCAGTGCACTAGCCGTAGTAACTACATCTAAAGGCTTTAACACATTAACTTTACTATTATCTCCTGCTGAAAAAGTTCCTGCCGATAAAACTACAGCATCTAAAGCATTAATATCTTCTCTAAGCTTTATCTTTATGTCTTTCATATAGGATACATTACCAACCATAGCAAACGTTTCATAAGACAGATATGAAACTATTAATGTTTGTGTTCCTTTTTGAGATGTAGAAAATGAAAATATGCCTTCTTTATTTGTTGTTGCGCCATCGTAAGTACCTTCTAAATAAATATTTGCTCCAGATATTGGTATATTTTTTACGTTAGTAACTCTGCCGCTAATCCTAGTTTGTGCATAAAAAGGTATTGTAATTATTATAATTAAAATGATAAAAATAGTTCTCATTTATTTAGTGATTTAAGTGTGTTACAGCACAAATTTGCTGCAGAACCTCACCAATTAAAATTAGTAATTACCGAACTGTATTTTTTTTAAGACGAGTTGTAATTAACTAATAAGAGAAGGTTATTTATAAATTAAAAACTAGTTTTAATACCTTTGAAGCTTAACTTATAACTTGAAAATCGATTATAAAATGCGGCAATACTATTGAGAATTAAACTAAAGACTAGTTATATTTTATGATTTACTTGGCATTAAATAAATTTTAAAAAAATTCTTCTCTTAATTGTAACATTTTAAAAGTTTAAACTACAGATAGTATAACTAAACCATCAAATTTTTGAATAAGCAACAAGAACATAATTTTGTAGAATTATTAGAAAAACATCAAAATATCGTTCATAAGGTTTGTAGATTATACACCAATAATTACGATGCCCATAACGATTTATTCCAAGAAATAACCATCCAACTATGGAAGGCCTATCCTAAATTTAGAGGAGACGCTAAATTTAGTACTTGGATGTATCGAGTAGCTTTAAATACGGCAATTACTTTATACCGAAAATCTAAGCGCTCTATAACGACACAGGATTATGAAGGTGTTGCATTTAAAATTAAAACTGAAGAATATGATGATACTGAAGAAGAACAATTAAAAGTTCTATATAAAGCAGTACATAAACTAAACGACATTGAGAAAGCACTCGTTTTTTTGTATCTGGAAGACAAAGATTACAGAGAAATTAGTGAAACATTAGGTATTAGTGAGGTTAATGCCAGAGTGAAAATGAATAGGATTAAAACCAAACTAAAAAAAATATTAAATCCGTAAACAGATGGATGAATTAGACTTGTTAAAAAAGGACTGGGATAAGCAGTTTCATAATAAAAAAATATCGGCAAAGGAGATTTACACTATGCTTCATAAAAAATCGTCTTCAATTGTAAAGACACTATTTTATATTAGTATAGGTGAACTTATGTTTTGGATTTTAGTAAGCTTTGTGCCTTACTTAACTTCTGAAGATTATCAAGAAAAACTAAACGTTGTTTATCCAAATGATTTTATGTTTACCGTAATCACAATAATAAGTTTTGCCATTGTAATAATTTTTATTTTACTACTCTATAGATCCTACAAATCAATCTCTGTAACTGCCAATTCAAAAAAGTTAATGGAGAGTATTTTAAAAACACGAAAAATTATTAAATACTACGTATTGTATAATTTAATAGTGGCAGGAATTTCATTTACTGTTGGTATTTATTATGCTATAAAACACGACCCCACAGCTATTAATAGTATTGAAAACATTGGAGAATATGGGCTACCTATATTTTTGTTTATAAGCACTATCTTTATAGTTATATTTATAGTGGTATTTTGGTTATTCTACAAGCTATTATATGGCTTACTATTAAAACGCCTTAATAATAACTACGCCGAATTAAGTAAATTAGAAATCTAATCAAGAACATATAAATAACCTGATTTCGATTAGTGGTGTTTTCTCAGAAAGGTTAATCAACTCAGGTAAATAGGGAAAGCTTAATCTACATCTTTTCCTATTTGACTTATTTCATCTTTTATAGGTACTACAACTTTTTTCCATCTATTCTCCAAAAACACATACAACCCCCATACTGCTAGAAGTCCAACAGGAATACCTAATATACCCCAAAGTAACGTATTGTCTTCCCAGTTTACTCCCCAGCCAAAAGCTAAATCTAACACCCCTAGCAAAAGTCCAAAAACAAACATTGAAACATAATACGGATCAGTCTTAAAAGTTGTGGGTGAATTTAATTAGGAATGATATTTTTGCTCAAAAAAACACCTTTTGGATCCA
>CANMLX010000072.1 GCA_947498845.1 uncultured Flavobacteriaceae bacterium
AAGCCTAGCCTGAACATTGGATTTGTTAAAACAAATCAATTATGTTTAAACTTATAAGTTACATCGAACTGACGTTACTTTAGTGCATTTCGCTTTAGCTTCTAAAAACTTTTGACACGAATTACACGAATTTACACAGATTTGATTAGGTATTTCACCTGGCAGACTTTCAGTCTGCGAACCAAACCTATGGACTTACAGTCCATAGTGGTTTAGTTGGGAATTGGTATAACTTAGGTTAGATATTTCAAATAAAAAAGCCTCATTTTAATGAGGCTTTTTTTATAATAAATGTATGTTACTTCTCTTTTTATTGAATGAGAAGCTTAGCTCTGTTGTCTTCAATATCTGAAGCTTCCTTTAAAGCGTTATACAATTTTGTAGTTACAGTTCCTGCTTTTTGTCTTTCAACTTGATTGGCGAAAGACTGATAATTATCTAATGCAACAGCTGGTGTGATTTTGGTAACTTCAACTATATATACGCCTTTTTCTCCTGCTATAAGTTTAGAGGTTTCGCCTTCTTTTAAAGCAAACGCAGTACCAACCACTAAAGGCTCTCTTCCTGCTCCAGAAATAGTGGGGTTCTTCATATTAACAGCAGATGCTGTTCTTACAGTTGTTTTTTCGGCAGTAGCAACATCTTGTAAGTTAGATGCCTTTATACGTTCTTTTATTTGTTTTGCTTTAAATTCTTTTCTTAGTTTTGGTAATACTGTAGCAGAGGCATCTTCAGGCGTCATTAATCCTTTTTTATGCTTTTTTACGAGTTGTACTATAGCATAACCATTAGGAATGGTGAAACGCTTTACATCACCTACTTTGGCATCTTCTTCAAAGGTCCAACGTACTATTGGTCTTTGTTGGTTGCCTATACCAGGAATAGTTTCATCTAAAGCTTTTATGCCGTTTACAGGGCGTATATTATAGTTACTTTCTTTAGCAAGGGTTTCAAAATCCTTGTCTTTAGCAGAAATCTCAAAATTAGAAGCGTCTCTAAATATTTTGTTTATCGTTTCTTCAGAGGGTTCTATTTTTCTGGATATTGTCGCGACTTTAACCGCTTTCTTTTTGTCTTTTTGACCTTCAATTTCTATGATATGAAAACCAAAAATTGTTTTTACTATTCCTAAGTCACCAACTTTACCTTCAAATTCAAATTCATTAAATTCAGGAACCATTGTGTTGTATGGATGCCAATCGTAGCGTCCTTCTTTTTCAACACTTCCTTTGTCTGATGAAAATGCTTTTACTAATTCAGGGAATTTAGATTTGTCTGCTTTAATAACTTTTAGTAAACTATCTGCAGTTGTTTTTGCTTCATTCTCAGTTTGAGTGATTTCAGGAGTCGCACTTCTCGCGCCTTTAAAAGGAATTAAAATGTGTCTAACTTTTGCTGAATCTGGAATTTGTTTAACCTCTACTATTTTAGTTAACTTAAATAAATCACCGTCTCTATAAGGGCCGTAAACAGCTCCAGCATCTAACTTGTAAAGCGTATCGGCTACAGATTTTGGTAAACTTGATTTAAAAACAAAGCGCTTATCAAAATTAGTGTCCGATCCAGCAACTACATTCACATAATTCTCATGATCTTTTACTTGAGAAAAGGGTAATATAGTTTCGTTTTTATTAGTTCTCTCATTACGTTCTGTGAATCCTTTTTTGTATTTAGAAAGAATAGCTTTAATATCATTTTCGTCTTTAACCGATGCGACTTCTTTAAATTCAACATATTTAAGATCTCTGGAAGCTTCTACTTCAAATTCTTTTTTATGTGAGTTTATGTAGTTAGAAATATCAGATTTAGACACAGTAATCGTACTGTCTGCTATTGAAGAATAAGGAACTTGTACGTATTTAAGATCTACTTTGTCACCTTCAAGCTTATGCGCTAATTCTCCTTCGGTTAATGTTCCCACTAAACCAGCTTTTATAAGGTTGTTATAGTTAGTCTGTAGGCCACTGTTAGCGATGCTCTTTTCGTAGTTTAACCAATCTGAATATCTTAGAGGTTGCCCATTTAAAAATCCTGGTTGTGGATCTATCTCTTTTAAGTTAGCTATAAATTCGTTAAGCTTGTTTTCGTCAAATACACCAGCTTCATTTAAAAACTCAGGTGTACTGGATAAGTATTGCTTAATTAAATCACGCATTTGATCTTTCTCAACGGTAAGTCCTAACTTTTCATACTCATTAGCATATACAGCTTGTCTTACTTCTTGATCCCAAACACGATTCATTACCTGAGTGTTCGTTGCATTTGGCCCCATTTGGCGTTGCATGTTTTCAACCTTCTGTAAAAAATCATCTCGCTTTACATCTTTACCGTTTATAGTTGCTATGGTATCTTGAGATCTAGCAGAAAGCGCATCGCTATTCCTGAATAGATCTGCCAGTACAAATGAAAATAATGCTAATGCTATTATTAATATTAAAAATAGAGAGCGTTGTCTAATTTTATTTAAAACTGCCATTGTTTTTAGCTTTTCTTAGTTATTGTAGATTAATTAGTCTAAATAGTTACGATAATTCACGCTATATAGACCTTAGTGTCTTGCGAATTGACAAAATATCGTGCGCGAAAATACCATTTTCTGTTTAATAATAAAAGTAGAATTGTGCTTTAATATAAGGTCTAATTAAAGAAAGCAAAAATACTTAATCGTCCTCTACTAATTTTAGCTCGACTAAATCTATTTTAGTGTTAGAAACTTCTATGATTGTAAATTGAAAACTAGCCATGCTTATCACCTCTCCTTGCTCTGGTATTTCTTCGGTATGGTTAACAATTAGTCCCCCTAAAGTTTCGTAGTTTTCGTCTTCGGGTAGGTTTACTTTATAAGTTTCATTTAGGTAGTCTACTTCCAGACGTGCAGAAAACAGGTAGGTGTCTTCATCTAGTTGCTGTTCCTTTAGTAAAATGCTATCGTGCTCGTCTTCAATTTCTCCAAAAAGCTCTTCAACAATATCTTCTACAGTCATAATACCCGATGTGCCACCATACTCATCTAATACCACAGCAACACTTCTGCGTTTTTTTGTTAGTACATTTAGTACATCATTAATAAGTACAGTGCCAGGAACAAACTCTACCGGCATTAGTATAGACCTTATTGTTTTTGGTTTTTTAAATAACTCAAAGGAATGTGCATACCCCAAAATATCATCTAAGGAATCTTTATATACGAGTATTTTAGAATAACCTGTTTCTGTAAATAATGTATTTAATTCTTTAATACTATCATTTATATCTACAGCTATAATTTCGGTTCGTGGTACCATAACTTCTCGCGCTTTCACCTCGGAAAATTCAAGTGCATTTTGAAAGATTTGAATTTCTGTATCTACATTGTCATGTGCTTCTACAGACTCCATCTGTTCACTAATATAGTTTCCTAATTCCACTTTTGTAAATGCCATTTGGATGTTGTCTCCTTCGGTTTTAAAAAAAGTTTTTAATACCATATCTGAAATCCAAATCACAAAATCTGATATAAAAGTAAATAGGATGTAAAAGATGTAAGCTGGTATTGCTAGAATTTTTAGAAAGGAATTGGCATAAATCTGAAAAAACACTTTGGGTAAAAATTCTGCGGTAATTAAAATGACCAATGTGGAAATAACAGTTTGCGATAATAGGCTTAAATCTACAAGGAGGTAATTTAAAACAGAAGCTTTTGTAGGTAACATAGATTGAAACCACGATACTAGAATATCACCCATAAAAAAACCATAAATTACCAGCGCTATATTATTACCTATTAACATTGTGGTAATAAATTTAGAAGGTTTTGCAGTTAATTTACTTAAGATTTTAGCAAGTAGCCCTTCTTGTTTTTTTTCAATTTCAATATGGATTTTATTAGAAGACACATAGGCAATCTCCATACCCGAAAAAAAAGCCGAAAGGAGTAATGAAACAATAATTATAACAGCATAAAGTGTCATCTATTTGTTCCTTTTTTCAAATTTTTTATAGAACTTTCTTTTGAAGAAAAACATAAATATTGCTGTAGCCCCTAAAAGTAAAGATGCATAAGCAATTTCTTTTGTGTTTACATATTTAGTTATGGCATCGTATAAAAATAAGGCGCCAAATATTAAATAAGCATATAAGAAAAACTTAGTATATCGCATAGTTGTATAAATAAATACAAAGATATAACTAAAAAATTAGGTTTTAATACGAAACTACTGGTTATCACTAACAGTAATAATACCCTCTACTTCTAAAACTTCTGCATTAGTAAAGCTTTTATCGGTATCGAAACCAACACCTTTTATAATATCCTGTTTGGTTCTAAAGGTGATAGGTCTGTTGGTAAATAGTAACTCCTTTTTTTGGTCGTAGTAGAGTTGCTCGGCAAAAAGGGTGTCTTTTTCTGGTGTAGATACTCTTACATTATCTTGTAGATCTATTAATCCTGTTTTATCGTAGATAATAGCGTAATCTGATATGATGGTATTTTTTTTTCCTTTTTCAAAAATTTCCAGATTAATGCCTTCTGGAAACTCTCTATATGGAAATTCTCTATTGGCGTAGTTGAGCATTTTTGGGCTAATGAGTATCGCTTTAACTTTACCTGAGTCTGTATGTTTAAAGTTTATGTTTTCTGCAACACCTATAGGTTCGTTTTCGGACATGCCAATTTTTTGAACCTCTTTAAAGTTGTTTTTGCATGAAAAAAACATAGTCACAGCAATTGCTGTGACTATGTTTTTTATACTATGTTTTGATGTTATAATCATTAAATGTTTGGTACAGTTACCGAAGATCCAATCCAACATCCAATTTTTATAGATTGACCTGCATTTCCTTTATTAAAGATATCTTGTTTTGAAGGTGCTTTAGCTTGATAACTTGTTGCAGACTGTGCTGCTGCTTTTGCTAATGTAGGGTCTACACGTGATGCTTTTCTCGCTTCCTGAGCAGCTAACCAGAATACAGCTCTTTTGTTAAAGCCATCACTACCACAGTTTTTAGCACTAGCAGCATACATAGCTGCTATTGCTAAGTGAGGACGCCCGTTTGATGGATTTAGTTTTAAGGCTTTTCTATAATATGATCTAGCTTCTGCATATCTTCCTTTTCTCTTAAGAGCTCTTCCTATTTTAGAACTTGCTAATTTTGCTTTCTTGAAAGAATCAGTTTCTAAGTCATAGGCTTGTTTAAAATAAGATAACCCTTCATTAACTTTACCTTTTTTCATAAGAATTGTTCCAACAAAATACTTTGTATCTGCCGATGGTTCTGTTTGATCATAAGCTTTTACTAACTTTTCGTATAGAGGATCGCTAGTACATTCTTTATGGAACATTCTGCTTACAGAACGTTTTAACCAGATTGCATTTGTTTTATTTGCTTCAAAATCTTTAGTATATAAGGGTATTAAGTTCTCGCAATTGGCACGCTTACCTAATTTAGCATCTATGTTTTTAGAAATTAAGGCATAGTTCTTTAAATAGCTTTCGTAGTATCTTTTATATTTTTTGTCTTTACTTGTTAACGCAGTGCCAGCATCTTCTTTTGTAATAAGCTTATTTAAGTTTTGAGAGTAGTTTTTAACTTCATCTTCTACTTTTTCAACAACATCATCGTACTTGTTAAATAAATCTTTTGCAGGTTTTTTTCCAGCATCGTACAAGTCTACCATTAAAGAAAAGTATGTATATAAGCTCTTTGGGTTTGTAAATGTTGCTTTATCTGCTTTGTAAGCCGTATCAAAAGCCTCATATAATTCTGTATTAGATTTACCTAAAGTAGCTTTGTTGTTATACATTAACTGGCTTGCTTTTGCTGCGTATTCACCTTTTGGTGTTTTTGCAGGGAAATACTGTGCTCTTTCTTGCCAAAGTTTTATTAGATCGTTTATAAAAGCCGTTTTTTCTGCTCCAGAAGATGCTTTTATTTTTCCTTCTAAAATATCTTCTCCGTATTTATATATCGCTCTGCTAAATTTTGGGTTGTTTTTTCTAAACTTCATAAATGAAGGATAAGCCGCATCATAATTTTTAGACTTGGCGTATTCCGTCATTATAGACAATTCTTGGATTAGCTCTTGTTGCTGGTCTTGGGCTAAAACCAGATTTAAGCTAAATAAAAAAGTAAAAAATAATGTAATTTTAGTCTTCATATTAATAATATTATAATCGTTAATCGAACTTTCGTTTTTTAAACCATCTATCGTTTAAAGATAGACTAATTTGTAGGTTAACAAAGTTTTCTTGTATTAAATTACTGCTGGTTGTCCCCCTTTTACCTATCTCAATACCTACGTTGGCATTAGAAAAGAAGGTTCCAATTGGTAGTCCTACTCCAAAAGATGTGCCAAACTCGTATATGGATTTATTTTGCATGTTTAATCCTGTTTTTTCTATACGTGATCCAAACCTATAAACAATACGTTTTTGATATCCTGAAAAGCTATTGTATTTAGGGATATAAAAACCTCCTAGAGAGAAGATGTAACCATCTTCGTAAGTTGTATTATTAATTCCTGTATATAGAGGGTTTTCAAACTCGCTTATTTTTAGAGACGTAAATTCGGCACCAGCAAACCATTTTCGTGGTTTACCTATACCTGCACCAATCGAGAATTTAGATGGTAATACTAAATCGGTTTCTTCTAAGCCAATGGCTTCTAAATCTACATTTACAGTACCTCTTGGTATTTCCAGATCAGAAGTATTTATAACAACTGTAGAAAATGAACGTTCATTTCGAGATGTTAAATTACTTTTAGGTGTATAGGTAGCCCCAGAGATTAGCTGTAAATTCTCATTTAACATTCTTTTGTAAGTTACACCCAGATTTACATTTAGCCCTGATAAATCAGACCTGTTATTTTCTCTGGATTGTCTTTGTAGTAGTAAACCATCATTATCAAAACGATATTCTAATGCACTGTTTTGTATGTTTCCGAAGTTATAATTTACATCTACACCTACGCTTAAATTGTCTGTAATTAAATACCCTAAACCAACAAAAACCTTGTTTAAACCACCCTCACCTTGAAAACGGTTTGTTTCAATGCCTTCCGCATTTGTCTTTTCAAGTTTGTAACCTACCGAAGTGAACGGCATAATACCAAATCCTACCCCAAATTTACCTACAGGTAATGCTATAGCTAAATAGTCAAAAGTAGTACTAGAGGTATTGCTTTTAGTAGTTCTATTTTTTAGATTAGTGCTGGAGTAGCTACCTCCTACAGTATATTTTACTGGTCTACTTCCTCTGTCAAAAGAGGATAGATTTTTACCAGCAAAAGATGCAGGGTTTCGTAAGTTTATATGGATACTGTCTGTATAAATGCTTAAACCTCCCATACTTCTGTTTTCCACTGTCCCCTTAAATTTTAAACTTCCTATACCATAAAATGAGTACGGGGAAGCTGTTCCTTCTTGAGCAAAACAAGACATGGTGAAAATTGCAACAAAAACTACTAAAAGTTTTTTTATCATAGGTTTATGTTAAATTGTAATATATAGTTTAAACCTTCTAAAAGAAAATTTGAGTTGGCAAATATGCTACTTTTTAATTGTTTTGACAAAAAATTAGCATCTCCGCCTGTTAAAATAACTGTTAAATCTGGGTGTTTTTGTAGATAGTCTAGAATAAATCCATCCATTTCATTAACAATACCGTTAACAACACCAGAATGCATAGAGCTGTTTGTAGATGTTCCTATTATGTGTTTAGGAACTCCAGTTTCTAATAACGGTAAATTTGCGGTAAAATTATTGAGAGACTTATAGCGCATTCTAATTCCAGGCGAAATAGCACCACCTAAATAGTTATTTTTATTTGTAATAAAGTCGTAAGTTATACACGTTCCTGCATCTATAATGAGCACATTGTTTTTTGGATATTGTTCTACCGAGGCACTTACCAAGGCTATTCTGTCTATGCCTAAGGTATTAGGCGTATCGTAACTATTTGTAAATGGCAGTTTTGTTTTGTGAGTGAGTTCCAATAGCTTAAAATGCTGCTTTAAAAATACAATATGACTTTCATTAAGTTTTCCTACTGAAGATATAATGGCATTATTGACTTTTGGATAATTCTCTTTTAAGATCAGAACTTCTTTTTTGATGTGTTCTAATTTAATCTTAACTAAATAAATTAAGCTACCAGCATCAAAAACAGCTAATTTTACTAATGTATTTCCTACATCTATTATTAAATTCATAGTTATTGTAAAGCTGTAAAGCTACAAAATGGCTCTAAATGTAAATCTTAAATATTTTATAATTATGATTTTAGTAACAAAGCGAATCTTTTTTGTGATTTTATTTTGGCAAATAATAAAATAGCATTTATATTTGCATCCGCTTACAGCGAGGTACCTTAGCTCAGTTGGTAGAGCAAAGGACTGAAAATCCTTGTGTCCCTGGTTCGATTCCTGGAGGTACCACTTGAAAAACCCACATATATCTGATAATCAAGATAGTGTGGGTTTCTTGTTTTAAAACGGGACAACATTTGGGACAATATCTTATAAAAATGTCACGGATCAAGCGCAAAAGTTGTGTTTAGGCAAAAATTTGCGTTAATCTAAAGAGAAAGAATTCTACATTTTTGACACCT
>CANMLX010000073.1 GCA_947498845.1 uncultured Flavobacteriaceae bacterium
AGCCTAGCCTGAACATTGGATTTGTTAAAACAAATCAATTATGTTTAAACTTATAAGTTACATCGAACTGACGTTAACTTATTATATTGTAATAATAGTTTCTTTTGTAAAGATAAAAGCTTATGTTTTTATAATGGTCTGATTATTTATATATTAGGATTCTTTTTTCATAATTTTTTCTAACGGCTCAGTTTATGAAACGTAACATGTAATAAGATACAACATTTTGGGTTTAGAACAGCGCCCATTTTTTATATTTTGATTTAACTTTTCAAGTTAAAAGCCAAATTAAAACTTGCGATCTTTATAAATAAACACAAAGTTTTCGGTTTATCACAAACGCTCTATCCTTTTTTAAAAAATTGTTTGAGGCAGTTTTTAAATTCTATTTGTCACACTTCGTATCTTTTCTGTGTCTAATTAACAGAGATATGAAAGATACCATAGAAATCTTAGTAGAAAAAGCAAATTCAGGTGATAGAAAAGCTTTAGAATTGGTAGTGCTAAATATCAAGGATTACGTTTATAACTTATCCTTGAAAATGTTGCTTTATCCAGAAGATGCTCAAGATGCAACACAAGAAATACTTATTAAGGTCATTACCCACTTGAGTACTTTTAATTATAGGAGTAAGTTTAAAACTTGGGTTTATCGCGTTTCAACTAATTACCTGTTAACCTATAGTGGCAAAAATAACAATGAGTTTGCAATGCATTTCGACGATTATGCTAATTTAATAGAGACAGGGCATTCTGGTACAGTTAGATATTCGGTTAACGAAGGTGAACTTTCTCTTTTAGAGGAAGAAGTAAAGGTAAGTTGTACACAAGGTTTGTTACTTTGTTTAAATTCTGTTGATAGAATGGTTTATATTTTGTCTGTAATTCTAGAATTTAATAGTGTAGAAGGTGCTGAAATAATGGGAATAACCGCTGAAAATTTCAGAAAAAAACTATCACGATCAAGAACTAAAATTCGAAATTTTTTAAATAATAAATGTGGCCTAGCTAACTCGAAAAACCCTTGCCGTTGTAATAAGAAAATTGATTTTCTTATTGACCAAAAAATTATAAATCCAAAAGATTTAAGATTTGCAAGGTTTTCTCAACGTAGTATAGATTTGGTAGAACAATTGGGTGAACTAGAGAAATCTATTGCAATGTACCGCTCAGTTCCTAAAGCCGAAGCACCAATAAAAATATTTAACAGCATAAAAGAAACATTAGCAATTGATTAGATATTTTAGTTAGTGCTTGGATTGCCTCTAAACTGTATAAAAAATATAAAAATGACTAAATCTAAAATAGTAGATATCCCGACCAAGATGGAAAAATTTTATGGGAAAGGTAAAATGCTACATCCTGCAATCGAAGAAATTGAAGAACTTATAAAGAGTATTCCAAAAGGCTATGTCGCAACAATAGATGCAATTGCAAAACGTCTGGCAACAGATTTTGGTACGGATGTAACTTGTCCAATGCGAACGGGAAACGCTATAAAGAAAATCGCTGAACGCTATTCTAATGATAACATTGATTTCAAAATCCCGTTTTGGCGTGTAATACGCTCCAATATGCTGATTATAAAATCTAAAAACTTTGAATTTTGTGCATCTAAAATTGAGGATGAGGGATTCAAATTACTTTTTACAAAATCTGGTTCTATAAAATTGGATGTTGATTCTAGTAGAATGTTTTTTTTAGGTAATAACGAACACATCAGAAGAATATGAAATAAATAAAACACCAATAGCAAAGGAAAGCGTAAGTTTCTTGTACTTATTTATAGCGTTTTTTATCATAATTTTTATAAATGTTAAGAGAATGTACAAGTAATTATTGGTGTCTTTTTTTGTTAATAAAGGGGTTTTGATGGGATACTATTAATAGACTAAATGATTTGTAAATGTAATCATATTTTTGTCTTATAATTTGTGATATTTTTCCATGTTTCGATTGCCCAAGATTCGTCTTCTAAATAGTCGAAATACAAAGCTATTTGTATAACTTCCTTCTCAATAATTGAAAATCCATAAATTACATGATACGCTTTAGAAGCGTTATTTTCTTTAATTTTGTAACCAATTCTCAGGATATCAGAATCTGAGAATTCGTAATTAGCTAGTGTTGGAGACTTTGAGGTGTCTCTATTTTCGATGGATTTTAACTGCTCTTGATAAAATTCTTTTTTCGATTGCTCAAAATTCCAAATCGCTATTCTTACCGATTTGTCTCCTGTAGTATAAAGTAAATCGTCATTCTCTTCTTTTTTTCTTTCGAATAAATTATTTATTTTAATTACCCATTTATCTGTTAAAAAATGTTCTACTATAAAATTGTCTTCCAATTCGTAATCATCAACTTTATACCATTCCGATTTTTCATTTTTTCTTTCGAAAACCGAGCCTATTCCTTTTAATAACAAATTTTTAATTGTTGGTTCAATTTCTATTATATGTGATGTATGGTAAATCCCTATATTCTCGGGATTATTTACATATTCATCACTCTCAAATCCAGAAAATATTCTCCAACCGCTATCTTCGGGGACTTCTCTTTTTCCTCTAAACATAAACATGGGTTTCTTTCCTAATTCTGTAATTAATTTAGAAACCATTAAACCACCTATATCTGGGAATTCTTCCATATTTATTTTTTATTAAGTATGGGATCATGGAGCAGCGTTTTTTTGGGGGAAGTCAATATACAAAATTGGATAGGTTACAAATTAACGCTATGATTACATTGAAAAACATCCATTTCTTAAAATGCGCCATAGACTTACCTTAAGATTATTTATCCAAAAATAACGAATCTTTAGTAGAGATTCAAAAGGTTAAAATATTGATATTTTTATAATCCTGTTGTGAGTTTTTTTTCCCATTTAATTTCTAATTCTTTATTCATTTCTAATAGAATCGATTCTTCTTGATTTAACTCAATAAGTCGAATCATTAAAGATAAATTATTAGAAGTAAAAATGAATTTATTGGGAATAGGGTTTATATAATAGTTAGGAAAATGACCTCGTTTTTTCCATTTACTTCTCTTAAATAATTCAAAAAAAGTAAATCCAACACCTGAAACTCCAAGCAACAATAAGATTATTGTAGCAGCATGAAATTCAAACGTATTAATTACCAAAAAGAAAATAGAAAAAAGAAAAGTTAAGATTGAAATAGGAATTAGGTTTTCATAATTCGAAGGAACATGGTTTTTACATTTTTTGCAAATCGGTATGTCTATTTTGCCTCCAATGTAGTCTCTATTGCTAACTCCATTTAATCTTATTTTCTTTTTTCCCGATGTTTCTTTATTGCAGCATAAACAGTACCCCCCTAAGTTTGGTATGTAAACATTATTTGTTTCATATTCTTTCGAAATCATAATGAAGGTTAGAATGTATGTATTAGTCTTAAACATAGGTTATATGAAATGGTTCATAATATGTTTTTATTAAATTTAATTTTCAGGTTACTTTTAAAAGTAAAGCCTTAGTCATTAAATTTAGTATCCCTCTATAATTACACTTCTTAATTTTAATAATTAACTCCTTTTCAAAAAAGGAATAGCGCCATAAAGTAGTGAATAACAATTGTTCTTACTTTTAAAAGTATTTAAAAATTATCGATTCACCTATAAAATTGAGTTGTGTAACAATAAGTATTATTGGCAATAGTTATTTTATTTCAACTTCATCAAGTATATCTAACTTGTTGACAGTTGCATCTTTATTTTCTTTAATATAAGATTTAAAAGGATACTTCAGTTCCCAATATTCACCTTCTATTTCATTTTTTTTTCTTGCAAAACGCTCTTCATTATCCCAAACTTTAAAAGAGTAATCTCTACCTGTTAGCTCTACAGTTCCTAAGTCTAAATTGGTAGTTTGAATATTAAGTGTGGTTATATCGGTTAAAGTCTGGAAAACTAAAACAGAACTTGTTGTAATTGTATGCTGACTAAAAATGAAAGAGTTACTTTTAGAATCAAATTCAAGCTTACTATTTAAATGTGCTCCAAATGATGCACTCAATAATTTTATTTTACCATTTTTAAAATTTTCAATAGAAATAGTGTCATTTTCTTTTGAGATTAACTTAAATTTTATTGAATAACTCCAACTTGCTTGTGCAATTGATACAGAAGAAGAAATAGTAAAAAAGAATATTATTATTGTTCTCAAATTCATTCTTAGCAATAGTTATATCAGGATTTAAATACGTCGGTTTTTTTGTTAACTTTCTCAAAAGAGATAATTTTCGCCAAGCTACATCCTCCAAAAAACAATTGCTTAGTTTCAAATTTGAATCTTATGGAGTGATTTTTGTCCAGAATCCCTTGAGTATCGAAAGACCTTATAGAAATCGATTTTTTGTTTCTACGGTTTAATTTTCCGATACAAAAGTAATTCAAGTCAGGATACTCACTTTCCGAAATACTAGCTCATCAACAGATGCTTCATCAGATGGGCCACACGCATAAAATAATAGAAAGAAAACAATATATAATGGTATTTTTATATAATATGCTTTATTCTACGGTAAATTCATAGAACCCTGTTTGGCTAATACCTTTTACGGTGGTTCTAAAATCAATAAACTCACAATTATCTTCGTTCTTGATGAATCGGAAAGATTCTTTATCTCCCAGTAACTTATAATCCCCTGTTCGTTTTAACGTGATATCACATTCAAACTCATATGAGTCGTTTGTATCTGAATAACTTAGAACTATTTGGAAACCATCCAATTTTCCAGCCGTTACGGTGTAAGTATTGCCTTCTGAAATCTGGGAAATGTTGGTGAACCGGGTAGAATTTTCAACTCCAAAAGAACCATGAATATCATAATCTATACCGTTATCTGTTCCCTTAGAAGGGATACTTATTTTGATTTTGTATGTCATCCACATTAAATGATTGCTTGTCTGGTGCGAAGATAATCTTATCTGGAGTGCTAACTAATGTACTTCTAAATCACACATAGTTTCAGAAGGACATGCTGTTAATAAAAGTACCAATCCAAATAAAGGGATTGTTACTAATTTATTTCTCTTTTTAATATACATAAGCCTTAAACGTATTTATAATTTTTTGTCTAAAAAAAAAGTAGATAACGACTTAAATAAAAATACAAAATTACGACATGTCTTTAGTATGAAAAGGCACTAAACCATCAATAGGTCTACGCTCAAACTTACCTACTCTAAACCCCATCTCATCTGCTACTTCTTTAATTTCTTTTTGTGAAAAATAGGCTATGGAACCTGCAAAATGTACTGGTACTGTTTTTAATTCTTCCTTAAACTGCATAATCATGTTTTTTGCAAACAAGCGAATACCATCCTTTATAAGATTAATGGTGTATTCTGAGTCTTTATGTAAAAACATAAACTCCGCAAAACTTGCTAAATAAGCATTAGGATTAGGCTGTTTATAAAGATTGTGTTTTATATGGTCGGAGCCCATATTATACTTAGCCCCAAAAGCCACCTTTACATTCTCTGGCATATGGTTAAAGTAATAATCTCTAATTAATTGTTTCCCGTAATAATTACCAGAAGCATCATCCATTAAAGTATACCCTAATGAATTAACTCTTTGGTGTAATACTTCACCATCGTAATAACTACAATTAGAGCCTGTGCCCATTATACAAACAACCGCTGCTTCTTTAGGGTGAGAAATTGTAGCATATACTGCAGCCAAAGTATCTTCATTAACTTCTACATGTGCCTCAGTAAATATGTTTTCCAAAACACCTTTTAACAAAGCGGTGGGTTTTTCGGTACCACAACCTGCTCCATAAAAAAATACATGGGTTACTTTTTCTTTATTATTTTTTAAATCGGCATTACTAATAATTCTATCGTGTAACTCTTCTCTACTTAAAATTGCTGGATTAAGACCTTTTGTTCTAATCTTTTCCATTAATTTATTTCCATTACTGTCTACCGATAACCAATCGGACTTAGTAGAACCACTATCAACAATTAAAATCATACTTTTAAAAAATAAAAAAACTCCACAGTAATTGCACTGTAAGGTACAAAACACTATGGAGTTTGTAAGTTACTATTATTTATAAGGCACCTACGTGCTGTGCTAAATCGATTAATTTAGTTGAATAACCAAACTCATTATCGTACCAAGATATTAATTTAACGAAACCATCGTTTAAACTTATACTTGCTCCAGCATCGAAAACACTTGTTCTTGGTTCTGAAACAAAATCCTGAGATACAACACCTTCTTCAGTATACCCTAAAACACCTTTTAATTCGTTTTCTGAAGCTGCTTTAAGTGCTGCTTTTATAGTATCAAAAGATGCTGGTTTTTCTAAGCGACATGTTAAATCAACTACAGATACGTCTGGAGTTGGTACTCTAAATGCCATACCAGTTAATTTACCATTCAATTCTGGAATTACTTTACCTACTGCTTTTGCTGCTCCTGTAGACGAAGGGATAATGTTTGCTATTGCAGAACGTCCTAATCTATAATTTTTTCTAGAAGGTCCATCTACTGTTAATTGTGTAGATGTAGATGCGTGTACTGTTGTCATTAAGCCTTCTGCTATACCAAAATTATCATTGATTACTTTAGCAAGAGGCGCTAAACAGTTAGTCGTACATGATGCGTTAGAAACGATATTATCACTCGCTGTAATTTTATCATGATTTACACCCATTACAAACATTGGCGCATCTGCAGATGGTGCAGATATAGCTACTTTTTTAGCACCAGCTTTAAGATGTGTTTGTGCTTTATCTAAAGTCGTAAAGATACCTGTACATTCTAAAACGACATCGGTTCCAATAGCATCCCATTTTAAATCTTCCGGGTTACGCTCTGCAGTAACTCTAATTTCATTACCGTTTACTACTAAGTTTCCGTTTTTAATTTCAATTGTTCCATCAAACTGTCCATGGATAGAATCGTACTTTAATAAATAAGCTAAATGCTCTACATCTAACAAATCATTAATACCTACTACTTCGATATCATTTGATCTAGAAGCTGCTACTCTAAAAGCTATTCTTCCTATTCTTCCAAATCCGTTAATTCCGATTTTTAATTTTGACATATTCTTGTGTATAAGTGTTAAGTGCTCATGATGTCTGAGACACGCAATAATTCTAAATTAATTTTTGATTTTCCTTTTATAGCCATATCTAATGGCGTTAATTCTACTTTATTGTTTAATAAACCAACCATAAAATTGGTTTTTCCTTCTAATAGTGATTCTACTGCTTTAACGCCCATTCTACTGGCTAAGACCCTATCAAAACAAGAAGGCGCCCCTCCACGTTGCATATGCCCCAATACTGAAACTCTTACATCATACCCTTCCATGTTCTCATCTACATATTCTTTTAGTTCAAAAATATTTTTCCCAATTTTATCACCTTCGGCTACAACTACAATACTAGATGTTTTACCCGATTTTCTACTTCTTCTTAAAGATTCAACCAATCTGTCTAATCCTAAATCTTCCTCAGGAATTAATATCTCTTCTGCTCCTCCTGCTATTCCTGCATTAAGCGCAATATGCCCTACATCTCTACCCATAACTTCAATAAAAAACAATCTGTTATGCGAACTCGCTGTATCTCTAATTTTATCTATGGCTTCCACAACTGTATTTAAAGCCGTGTCAAAACCCAGTGTATGTGAGGTGCCATAAATGTCATTATCGATGGTCCCTGGTATACCCATTACTGGAAATCCAAATTCCTGATTAAAAATCATAGCACCAGTAAATGTACCATCTCCTCCTATAGCAACCAAAGCATCTATACCTTGCTTTGTTAATTCTTCATGGGCTTTTTGTCGTCCTTCCTTAGTACGAAATTCTTTAGATCGCGCAGATTTAAGAATGGTACCTCCTTTGTTTATTATACCTTTAACGCTTCTTGCATTCATAGGTACAAAATCACCTTTCATCAAACCATCATAGCCTCTATTTATTCCAATACATTCCAGATTATGGTAAGCACAAGCTCTAACTACTGAACGTATAGCGGCATTCATTCCTGGTGAATCTCCTCCCGAAGTGAAAACTCCTATTTTTTTTATTTTTTCTGGCATTAATTAGTTTGTTAATTAGGTAAAATTACTAAAGAAAAACTATATAATCACAGCTTTTATGAGTATTTGTGATAATAAACTATACTATAACGTTTTAGTTTGATAAATAAGCAGATATGTTGATAACTGTTGTTGATTTGTTGATTTGTTGATTTGTTGATTTGTTGATTTGTTGATTTGTTGATTTGTTGATTTGTTGATTTGTT
>CANMLX010000074.1 GCA_947498845.1 uncultured Flavobacteriaceae bacterium
TTCAACACTTTAATTTACTAAATATTCTGCTTTTTTCATAGTTAAAAACTTGATTTCTTACGTCGAACTGACGTTAATTAGCCTTTATTCAAAACTCGATTTTATGGGGGCTTAACGTCTCGGCTATGGTTAGTACGGGAATTAAAAGTAGTGAACTTTCGATTAAGCACTTAGCCAAAACTTTTTATTTTGTTTTATCTTTTTCTTTATAAAGCCAAATCAAAAGATTTGGCGGACTTAGTTAAAAAGTACTCCATTTTGGGTTAAGCACCAAACCCCGTATTAATTATAGCCCTTGTTAGGTGCTGGTTTTTTTTCTTTCGTACCGCTTTATTTTCTTAAACGCTTTGTGTCTGAAATTTTGACTGTATTCTTTATTTTCAATCAAATAACTCAGTTTATTTTTTAAATCAGAGTCTATTTCAGATACGTTCAGCCATTCAATTCCGAGTTCAGCCCAATAGGTCGAAATTCCGAAACTCAGTCGTATTATTTTATTCACTAATTCCGATAGTATTAAATCAGGTTTTAAATCAGACGATTTGAGTTTTTCGTCTAGATATGAGTCAAAATCGGCTCTTTTCATTTCGAGTATTGGTAGAATTCCAATTCCGCCACCTTCATCTAGTGATTTTAATCCTTCCGCTGAATCCGCAAACCAGTTACCGTCTTTATCAATTCCTGCAAAATATCCGCTATTTTTTATGTCAAAAATAGGCGTCCAATCAATATGTTTTCCACTTTTAGTTTTTTTCATATAAGTTTTTTGGACTTGCACCTAACGTTTTGTGTAAGGATAGTTGCGTGATTAAGCAACTAACTTAACAAAAATGGAACGAACCAGAGGAAAATCCGCAGGATTTTCCGAGTAAGTACGAACCAAGCAATTATTTTTACACTTTGTTGTGCTTAGTTTTTATTCAGTTCTATTTTCGTTTTATCGTTCAATTTTTTTAGTAGTAATTCAGCACTCTTAGTCGCATTAAATTTTCCACTTTGAAATTCCGATATGATTGCAAAATTTGGCATAATTTCAGTGTCATTCGATGGTTTTAGCAATGAATCGATTTCCATTTTAGTATTGAATTCCGTTATAGTATTCAGTTTATTTTTTAAATCCCCTTTCTTATGTTCAAATCGTTTAGTTATTTTCTTTTTCTCTAAATCATTTTCTCCTATTGATTTAAGTTCAATAATCAGTGAGTCAACAAATCGATTATGATTAATTACAGAGTAATAAATCATTGCAGAGTTTTCTCCGTCATATTTTTTTATTCTTCTAGAATTAATTTCATTGAGGTGTTTTTCAATCTTATTTTCCTCAATTTTATTCAGACTATCCAATTTAATTCCAATAGTGGTAAATGAGTTTTCAACTTCTTTAGTTAGTTGATTACAAGAAGTCAAAGTCAGGATTAATAATGTCAGTAGTATGTTTTTCATAAATTAAGCACAACGTTAAATATATGTGTCGTAGCAGGGCAAAATGTTACCCTATTTTCGACAAAAACTGCGCATTGGTTGCTAACTTTTCTTTTTCAGCAAGCATTGCGCCTTACCAAAAATACAACAACCATTCGATTGATCACCTGACTGCTATGATCACATATATAGTGTTAGCAAATCGTTATTTTATTATTTAATATTTATGTCTAGTGTGCCGTCCGAAATAATATAAGTCCAGATAGGTATAAAAGTCAAAATCAATAATATTAGTGATAGAAAAACTCCAATTATTCCGATCCGCATTTTATTCCGCCAAGATTTAATTCCAAGTATGATTCCCGTCAATCCCAATCCAAGTGATATTATTTTATTCAGTTTCCCAGTTGAAAAAACGGCAGGATTTAATTCCGTTTTATTTCCTAAACTCAGAAATTCAGATTTAAATAATTCCGCTACTTCTATATTGAACCAAATAACAAATAAAATTCCTATTATGGCTATGATTATGGATAATATTCCGTATTTCATTTTAAATGTTTGCTAACGTCTCGGCTATGAGTAGTTGCGTGGATAAGTTGCTAATTTATTAAGTACACACCAAGTTGTGAATTCCGAAGGAATTCCCAAAGTAGACGAGAACAAGCAATTACTTATAGCCATTGTTAGCAACAGTTTTTATTTTATCAGTTTAGTTATTCGGTTGTATTCTTTCCATTTTGGGTCTTTATTAAATCCGCAACCAAATTCAACCAGTTTATTCGGGTCTTCATACATTTCAGCAAGCTTTTGCGAAGCAAATTCAGCATTGTCAATGTACATATCCATAATGAATCCAAAGTCCGTTGCAACTCTTGCTACAGGATGCGTTATACAACCTTTTTTCAGTCCATTTATAAAGTAGTCTTCAATAGTTCCAAAGTCTAATTCGTCCGATTCAGCTTGATTTTCAGAAATCTCAACATTGAATTGTAGATTAAATGGGCAGCATTTTTTGAATTTGTAATCCACATAAGCTAAATCAACCCATCCAGTTGCAGGTTTTCCAGATTCAGTTTGAACCATAACTACAGAGATTGAATTTTTCGGATACAAGTAAGAAGAATCCTTTATCAAATTACAATCAATTTTTTCTTTATCACTCTTAAAAAAGTCAAATATTCCCATTTGTTCAGTTCGTAGTAATTGTTGCTAACGCTTAATGTATAGAAAGTGCGTATTTAATAGAGGCTGATTTTCCGCTAGGAAAATCAGACGTAACAAATAGCCACAGTCCTTTGTTTAGGTACTAAAATAAGCATTTTCTATACATATTGTTAGCGAGCGTTACTATTATTTACAAGAGATAGATTTTCGAGTGCTGTTTAGATATTTTGTGCATGAGTTATTGTCCGATGTAAAATTTGCGCCGTGTCAAAAGTCAGTCATAAATTTAGGATTTATAGAGGTCAGTCGTGCGTTATGCTTGTGTTTTGCTTTAGGTCAGTTTTTAGGGTTTACTAGGGTCAGATTCACGTATTGTTTACAGGATAGTTTTGTTTTTTACACGTGTTGATTGCGAATTGTTGATTTTTTTTAGAGCAAGAGTGGTATGTTCGCTAACGTGTTTGTATATGGTTTGTTGCGTGGTTTAGCACGTAATTTAGGAAATAAAAACCGAATAGAAAATCCGAGAGGATTTTCGTAAGTAGGCTAGAACTAGCAATAAATTATATACGGTGTTAGCAAACGTTATTTCTCCCATTTTGTTCGCATTTCAGTTCCAATTCTAAAAAACTGTTCTTCCATATTATAGATATAACATTTTCCAAAACTTACTTTATTCTGTGTGGAATCAATATCGATAAAAAATTCATCGTCTTTTGTTGTAAAGTGAAGTCCTTTCTTAATTCCGTCATCAGTTCCTTTATTTATTTTTATTCTCCAACTTACTATTTCAGACTCTGGCTCATATTCGTCTTTTTCTACTTTTTTCTTTCTATCAATTATTTTAACTGAAATGGGTTCTTTTAAAAAGTCCTTTTGATATTTTTTTGGAATTTTGTTGATATTCCAAACTATATTTATTGTGGTATCTTTTTTTGTTCTTGTCAGATAAATTCCGCTATCATCTGGTTCTTCTCCAATGTTATAATAATATGCGAATTTTTGGTAGTCGTTTCTAAAGTCGTAACTTCTTAATGAATCGTATTTTTCTGACAATAAGTATTCTTTATTTTTCCACTCAAATATTTGAAAACTTGTATTTATCTTTAGAGAATCTGTTCCATATTCAAGCGTATCTTTTATGTCTTTTTCTTCTGGAAAACTTGAGTAAACAGTCAATTCAACTTTCTGCGGGTTTAGCGTAAGAATAGAATCGGTTATTTCATATTTACCAAAATGTTTTTCGATTCTCGCATCTCCAAAACAGCTTGCAACACTTTCAAATCGGATAAATTCTTTATTACTTAATAACTCTAATTTTCGATGATGATTAAATCCGTGATATGCATAAGAAATAGTGTCAATTTTTATCGCACTTTCTTTTATTTTCGAAGATTGTTTGTCAGAACAACTCCAAATTAAAAGCAGAATTAATGTTTTTAGTACGATTTTCATTTAATGTTTGCTAACGGTGAATATATGCATTTGTGCGAGCGGAAATTCAAGGAATTTCTGGTATAGCACGAGTGCATATCTTTTTGTTTGACGCTAACTTAATTCAAACCAGCGACTAATCAAAATTATATGCACGGCTTAGCAAAAGGAAACCATACATTAGCTCAAAAAGATTACTTCGCATGATGTATATATAGTGTTACCAACTGGCATTTTATAAGTTATGGTTGTAGCCAATTTCGTCTAAATCTGATTTTAGTTTATCAAGGTCTTCTAATATTGGATTTATCTTTTGTATGAGATCAAGTGTTATAAGGTCTCCATCATATATTTTTTGTATAGCGCTTAAATCTAGTTCTCTTTCAGCGAATTCATCTTCATAGTAGCTTTCTGCCCATTTTTTGTAAGTTTCAGCTTTTCCATCAAGGAGTTCTAGTAAATATTTTGATCCATCAATTTCTCCCAAATTTGGTAAATCAATATATCCTTTTGTCCATTTTGAGTTGTCATTCGTTTTCCAAATACAAAAAGTTGTACCAATACTTTTAACAGGTTCACCGAAGATAAACTCATGAAATACATGAGGAAGATTACCTACAATACCGTTATGTATTTCTTGAATCAACTCAGTTTCTTGATTGTTGTTATTGAAGAGTTTTTGTAGCAAACTCTTTTTTTGTTTTTTGGGTATTCTTTTCCAACCACTAATTTCACTTTTATGATCAAAACCGTTAATACAAATACCATTATTGCTAAAAAGAATTAGCATTTGATCTCCACTACCATTTCTCATTTCACAGAACTCTTCAGTTTCGCTCCAATTATTTTGATATGAATAGTATCTATATTCCCATTCCTGACATATAATTGCTTCTATGGCCGATATTGATTTACATAGTTGTTGTATTTTATTGGGTGGATATAGTAGCTCAAGTTTTGTAGTTGAAGGTTTATCCATTTTTTTGTTGTGTAGTGCTTGTTGGTAACGTTTAGCTATGCGTAGTGCGGGAGCAGAAAATCATTGGTTTTCGAGCTAGCACTTAGCCAAAGTTTATATTTTGTTTTTATCTTTTCTAAAATACTAAATTTAATACTTTGGAGACAAACCAAATAGGCACTGACCTTTGGATTAAGCAAAATCCCGCATTATCGCATAGGTGTTGTTACCCAACGTTTTTTATTCTACTTTTTACTTTTTCAACCCAATTTTTGTCAGTTGGCTCAACAATAATTGCTTTAAAATTAAATCGTTCACTTTCAATTCCAACTCCTTTTAAATCGTCTACGTGTATGTCAAAATCAAATGCTGGAGGAAACTTGGATGAATTAATATTTCGAGATTTTAAAATTTTTCGATTCTCTTTTTCGGTCACAATTCGGTTTACTTTTATTCTATAATATTTTAAAGTCCGTCTTATTTTTCTTTTGCTACGAAATGATGTCGTGTAAATATGAATTTTGTGTTCCTCATTTTGCAAATGATAAATCAATTCACGTGTTCCTTTTCTTATCTCCTCAATTCCGAACAGTTTAGCAATTCTGCTTCTATTTTCAGTTTCAAATTCCTTTCCGTTCGGAATTAATGTGCTGTCAAGATCAAAACTTATATTCATTTAGTCGATGGTTCTTGTCATTGCAATTGTCATCATTATTCCAATATATAGAAAAGGAATCGAACTCAAAAAAATCCAAATCAGATTATTTTTAAACTCGGTTTTATGTTTTGAAATCAAAAGAATTGTGTTAATCAATGACCATAAAACTCCGCCATAGAAAACAAGTAATGAAATCATACTACCATATTGGTAAACCCAAGTTCCTCTGTAAGGTTGAACTAAATATTTTAAAAGCATTGCACTTAAACAAATTCCGATAATCAGAATTCCACTTTTTTTAGTCCAATTTATATTTCGAAGTGTCGTGTTCAATTTTTTGTCAATGTTGGGTAACGCTTAATGTATGGAAAGTGCGTATTTGATAGAGGCTGATTTTCCGCTAGGAAAATCAGACGTAACAAACAAACACAGTCCTTTGTTTAGGTACTAAAATAAGCATTTTCTATACATATTGTTAGCGAGCGTTACTATTATTTACAAGAGATAGATTTTAGAGTGCTGTTTAGGTATTTTGCGCATGAGTTACTGTCCGATGTAAAATTTGCGCCGTGTCAAAAGTCAGTCAGAAATTTAGGGTTTCTAGAGGTCAGTCGTGCGTTATGCTTGCGTTTTGCTTTAGGTCAGTTTTTAGGGTTACTAGGGTCAGATTCACGAATTGTTTACAGGATAGTTTTGTTTTTTACACGTGTTGATTGCGAATTGTTGATTTTTTTGAGCAAGAGTGGCATGCTCGCTAACGCTTAATGTATGGAAAGTGCGTATTTGAGAGAGGCTGATTTTCCGCTAGGAAAATCAGACGTAACAAACAAACA
>CANMLX010000075.1 GCA_947498845.1 uncultured Flavobacteriaceae bacterium
AATAAGATTGTAGACTAGAATAAGTCTCAAAAATCATTAGGAATAACGTACTATAAGCAATCAATCAAATAAGCAAGTGTAATGCAATAATTAGAACAGTAATATATATATGAATTACTTCAGGGCACAAGTGTGTGGTAGTGTATTATACTTTAGTTTAAGACAAAAAAAAAGCACTTACCAAAATATGATAAGTGCTTTCAAAAAAGGCAACGACCTACTCTCCCACAAATGTAGTACCATCGGCGCTAATGGGCTTAACTTCTCTGTTCGGTATGGTAAGAGGTGAGCCCCATCGCTATAACCACCTTAAGTCATAGCTGTTCGCTATTGGCATTTCGCCTTTAGCATTCAGCGTTTATCACATATTGGATAAACAAATATCTTAACATATTGAAAAAATTACATGATTCTATGAGTAATAAATATCTAATTATATAAAAAAACAACGCTCCCCTCATTACTCTTTCGAGTAAATGTCCTCCCCTTATGGGGGAGTTAGAGGGGGCTTTTACAATAAGCCTATGGGTTATTAGTACTACTCGGCTATGACATTACTGCCTTTACACCTGTAGCCTATCAACGTGGTCATCTCCCACGACCCTTTAAAGAAATCTCATCTTGTGGTGGGTTTCGCGCTTATATGCTTTCAGCGCTTATCCCTTCCCAACGTAGCTACTCTGCAATGCTCCTGGCGGAACAACAGATACACCAGAGGTTAGTCCAACTCGGTCCTCTCGTACTAGAGTCAGATCCACTCAAATTTCTAACGCCCACTGTAGATAGAGACCGAACTGTCTCACGACGTTCTGAACCCAGCTCGCGTGCCACTTTAATGGGCGAACAGCCCAACCCTTGGGACCTTCTCCAGCCCCAGGATGTGACGAGCCGACATCGAGGTGCCAAACCCCCCCGTCGATGTGAGCTCTTGGGGGAGATCAGCCTGTTATCCCCGGCGTACCTTTTATCCTTTGAGCGATGGCCCTTCCATACGGAACCACCGGATCACTATGCTCTTGTTTCCAACCTGATCGACTTGTAGGTCTCTCAGTCAAGCACCCTTATGCCATTGCACTCTACGCACGGTTACCAAGCGTGCTGAGGGTACCTTTAGAAGCCTCCGTTACTCTTTTGGAGGCGACCACCCCAGTCAAACTACCCACCAAGCACTGTCCTCATTCCTGAGTTAGACTCTAGATAAGCAAAGGGTGGTATTTCAACAATGACTCCACAACGCCTAGCGACGCCACTTCAAAGTCTCCCACCTATCCTACACATTACTTATCCAAAACCAATACTAAGCTATAGTAAAGGTGCACGGGGTCTTTTCGTCCCACAGCGGGTAATCGGCATCTTCACCGATACTACAATTTCACCGAGATCATGGCTGAGACAGTGTCCAGATCGTTGCACCATTCGTGCAGGTCGGAACTTACCCGACAAGGAATTTCGCTACCTTAGGACCGTTATAGTTACGGCCGCCGTTTACTGGGGCTTCATTTTAGATCTTCGCCGAAGCTAAACCCTCCACTTAACCTTCCAGCACCGGGCAGGTGTCAGGCCATATACGTCATCTTTCAATTTAGCATAGCCCTGTGTTTTTGATAAACAGTCGCCTGGACCTTTTCACTGCGGCCCCGCCAATGGCGGGGCGACTCTTCTCCCGAAGTTACGAGTCTATTTTGCCTAGTTCCTTAGCCATGAATCGCTCGAGCTCCTTAGAATTCTCATCCCAACTACCTGTGTCGGTTTAGGGTACGGGCTGCTTCACTCGCTTTTCTTGGAAGTCGATTCTCTGGATTATCACCGCAACCGAAGTCTTAGTGTACTATCGCCGTGTTACCACTGGCTTCAACGTGCTATTCCGTCAGCACGCACCAAATATTCGCCTCCGTCACTTTTAACGTGAGCAGGTACAGGAATATTAACCTGTTGGCCATCCACTACCCCATTCGGGTTCGCGTTAGGTCCCGACTAACCCTCAGCTGATTAGCATAGCTGAGGAAACCTTAGTCTTTCGGAGTGCGGGTTTCTCGCCCGCATTATCGTTACTTATGCCTACATTTTCTTTTGTAGCTACTCCAGAATGCCTCACAGCAAACCTTCAGCGCCACTACAATGCTCCCCTACCTATCTTTCGATACCATAGCTTCGGTAGTATGTTTATGCCCGATTATTATCCATGCCGAACCGCTCGACTAGTGAGCTGTTACGCACTCTTTAAATGAATGGCTGCTTCCAAGCCAACATCCTAGCTGTCAAAGCAGTTCAACCGCGTTTTTTCAACTTAACATACATTTGGGGACCTTAGCTGATGGTCTGGGTTCTTTCCCTCTCGGACATGGACCTTAGCACCCATGCCCTCACTGCTGATCATCATTTTATAGCATTCGGAGTTTGTCAGGAATTGGTAGGCGGTGAAGCCCCCGCATCCAATCAGTAGCTCTACCTCTATAAAACTAAATCAACGCTGCACCTAAATGCATTTCGGGGAGTACGAGCTATTTCCGAGTTTGATTGGCCTTTCACCCCTACCCACAGGTCATCCGAAGACTTTTCAACGTCAACCGGTTCGGTCCTCCACTGTATGTTACTACAGCTTCAACCTGCCCATGGGTAGATCACACGGTTTCGCGTCTACCACTACTAACTATAACGCCCTATTCAGACTCGCTTTCGCTACGGATCCGCACCTGAAGTGCTTAACCTTGCTAGCAACGGTAACTCGTAGGCTCATTATGCAAAAGGCACGCCGTCACCCTAATGGGCTCCGACCGCTTGTAAGCGTATGGTTTCAGGTTCTATTTCACTCCCTTATTCAGGGTTCTTTTCACCTTTCCCTCACGGTACTAGTTCACTATCGGTCTCTCAGGAGTATTTAGCCTTAACGGATGGTCCCGCCAGTTTCACACAGGATTACTCGTGTCCCGCACTACTCAGGATACCACTATCTTATCATTCTTTACCTATACCGGGCTATCACCGTCTTTGGCTCGTCTTTCCAAACGATTCTAATTCATCATGACTCAAATATCGTGGTCCTACAACCCCAATGTTGCCGTAACAAAATTGGTTTGGGCTAATCCGCGTTCGCTCGCCACTACTAACGGAATCACTTTTGTTTTCTTCTCCTCCGGGTACTTAGATGTTTCAGTTCTCCGGGTTTGCCTCCCTAAGGATACTATATCTTCAATATAGTGGGTTGCCCCATTCGGATATCTGCGGATCAATTCGTATGTGCCAATCCCCGCAGCTTTTCGCAGCTTATCACGTCCTTCTTCGCCTCTGAGAGCCTAGGCATTCCCCATACGCTCTTATGTAGCTTATTGTACTTTTTGTCTTTTTAATGAGTTTTTTTAGTCCTTAGACTTTAGATATGAGTCGTTAGATAAACTAACTACTAATTACTAAAATCTAAATACTAATTTTAAGTTATTGCTCGTTACAATAATTTAATTCTATTAAATATTTCTATCTAATTTTCATGTATCTTTTTCAATATGTCAATGAACTTTTCCCCCACCAACTCCCCCAAAGGGGGAGGGTTATTCGTTAAACCCTGTCCCTCCCCTTGAGGGAGGTTAGGTGGGGATCGTGGAGAATATCGGAGTCGAACCGATGACCTCTTGCGTGCAAGGCAAGCGCTCTAGCCAGCTGAGCTAATCCCCCGTTTTTAGCAATGAATAATTAATAATTATCAATTAATAATGCTAATTACTTCGTAATTACTCTTCTTCTAAAATTTCCTTTCAATTCTTTCTATGAACGTTCCCCTCTCAATCTCCCCAAAGGGGAGAAGTTTATCCTCTCGGCTTTTATCTCCTCCCCTTTGGGGAGGCCGGGAGGGGCTTCTGTAGTCTCAGGCAGACTCGAACTGCCGACCTCTACATTATCAGTGTAGCGCTCTAACCAGCTGAGCTATGAGACTGTTATTTAGTCGTTAGCCTTTAGCTTTTAGTAATTAGTATTTTTAACCACTAATACCTAATGACTTATTACTTTTGTTTAGCTGTTTAATCGCTTAGTCGTTTAAGTGCTTAGTTATCTCCTAAACATTTCAACCTTTAAACTTTTTTTTAAACTTCTAAACTCTATTTTTAAATTAACAGCAATGAGAATAAATGATACTTTTCTTAGGTTTTGTTTTCCTTATTAGTCGTCTTTCTCTAGAAAGGAGGTGTTCCAGCCGCACCTTCCGGTACGGCTACCTTGTTACGACTTAGCCCTAGTTACCGATTTTACCCTAGGCCGCTCCTTGCGGTGACGGACTTCAGGCACTCCCAGCTTCCATGGCTTGACGGGCGGTGTGTACAAGGCCCGGGAACGTATTCACCGGATCATGGCTGATATCCGATTACTAGCGATTCCAGCTTCACGGAGTCGAGTTGCAGACTCCGATCCGAACTGTGATAGGGTTTATAGATTCGCTCCAACTCGCGTTGTGGCTGCTCATTGTCCCTACCATTGTAGCACGTGTGTAGCCCAGGACGTAAGGGCCGTGATGATTTGACGTCATCCCCACCTTCCTCACAGTTTGCACTGGCAGTCTTGCTAGAGTTCCCGACTTGACTCGCTGGCAACTAACAACAGGGGTTGCGCTCGTTATAGGACTTAACCTGACACCTCACGGCACGAGCTGACGACAACCATGCAGCACCTTGTAAAGTGTCCGAAGAAAAATCTATCTCTAGACCTGTCACTCTACATTTAAGCCCTGGTAAGGTTCCTCGCGTATCATCGAATTAAACCACATGCTCCACCGCTTGTGCGGGCCCCCGTCAATTCCTTTGAGTTTCATTCTTGCGAACGTACTCCCCAGGTGGGATACTTATCACTTTCGCTTAGCCACTGAGTCGAAACCCAACAGCTAGTATCCATCGTTTACGGCGTGGACTACCGGGGTATCTAATCCCGTTCGCTACCCACGCTTTCGTCCATCAGTGTCAGTGTATTATTAGTAATCTGCCTTCGCAATTGGTATTCTATGTAATATCTATGCATTTCACCGCTACACTACATATTCTAACTACTTCATAATAACTCAAGATAACCAGTATCAAAGGCAATTCTACAGTTAAGCTGCAGGATTTCACCTCTGACTTAATTACCAACCTACGGACCCTTTAAACCCAATGATTCCGGATAACGCTTGGATCCTCCGTATTACCGCGGCTGCTGGCACGGAGTTAGCCGATCCTTATTCTTACAGTACCGTCAAGCTCCCTCACGAGGGAGTGTTTCTTCCTGTATAAAAGCAGTTTACAACCCATAGGGCAGTCTTCCTGCACGCGGCATGGCTGGATCAGAGTTGCCTCCATTGTCCAATATTCCTCACTGCTGCCTCCCGTAGGAGTCTGGTCCGTGTCTCAGTACCAGTGTGGGGGATCCCCCTCTCAGGGCCCCTACCTATCGTTGCCATGGTGTGCCGTTACCACACCATCTAGCTAATAGGACGCATACTCATCTTATACCGTAACCTTTAATTAATAATCCATGCGAATTACTAATACTATGGGGTCTTAATCTTCATTTCTAAAGGCTATCCCCCAGTATAAGGTAGATTGTATACGCGTTACGCACCCGTGCGCCGGTCGTCATCAGATTGCAAGCAATCTATGTTACCCCTCGACTTGCATGTGTTAAGCCTGCCGCTAGCGTTCATCCTGAGCCAGGATCAAACTCTTCATCGTTAAATTTTTAATAATTTTAACAACTAATCAAGGAATCTCTAGTACTCAATATGATTTATTCTCTTTGTCGATTAAAGCCGTTTCCAACTCTAATCTTACGCTGTCAATTCAATATGTTTATGAACTTTTTTTTATCTTCTCTTATCTCGTTTCCTCGTTAAGCGGGTGCAAATATAAAACCCTTTTTTTATTCCCACAATGATTATTTAAGTTTTTTTTGAAAAAAATCTCCTCTCGAAAATTACTTAATTTAAACATTGTTTTTAATGAACTTTCACTTTAAATAACTACTGCTATTTTTAGCGGCTGCAAACATACAACCTTTTTTATTCCTCACAATGTTTTTTGAAGTTTTTTTTGAAAAAAAATTTCTCCCCTTTAAACCCTAAACATTACCTATGTGTATGAACTTGTCCGCTTTTGAACGTTGCCGTTTTTTGCGGGGTGCAAACATACAACCCTTTTCCTTTTTAACAATGCCTTTTTTAATCTTTTTTTTGCCTTTTTATTATACTAAACCATAACTCCTTATTACACCACTATTTACATCCTATTATTTTTTTATTCTAATCTTTACTAGTTAGTCTTTAGTCTTTAGT
>CANMLX010000076.1 GCA_947498845.1 uncultured Flavobacteriaceae bacterium
TTACTACCATTTAACACATCCCAACCATTATCTGCAGCATTACGCCTATAGATTTTTCGATCGGTACCAACAT
This sequence comes from uncultured Flavobacteriaceae bacterium, assembly GCA_947498845.1. Lineage (GTDB taxonomy): Bacteria > Bacteroidota > Bacteroidia > Flavobacteriales > Flavobacteriaceae > Jejuia. The sequence goes on from CANMLX010000076.1 coordinate 74, forward strand.
GATAAACAGCTCCATTTGCTCCACTACATCCTATATCTTTAGCTTTGCCAGGGATTCTCTGCCAGCTATTACCATTTCGTCTGTACATATTTCCAGCACTATTCACTACCCAAGTTCTTGCTGTATTATCTACATCTACTCGTACAGAACGACCTCCTAATTCTACAAAATTGTTATTATTGCTGTTCTTTAGAAAGATTTTATCGTCTCTATCTGTTATTGATAGTCTGGAACTAGTACCTACATCTTTAACATTACCTCGTATTTGATTCCATTTGTTATCTCTACGTACATATAAAGTTCCAGCTCCATTAACTATCCAGGCTTTTCCTGCATTGTCTACAGTAATTTGTTGAGCACGACCACCTATCTCGGTCCAAGCCCCATTTCCTCCTCCACTATTTGGAAGTGGCACATTGGATTTTTGAAATCCAGTGCCTTGAGATCCTGCTAATACATATGGGCTATCTTCATTTGAAATGTCAATGGAGTTAAAGGTCAGGAATGCAGCTCCCTGATTTTGTTTTATCCAATTAAGTCCGCCATCATTTGTAAACCAGATGCCATTACTTTCTGTATTATAACCTCCAGAACCTATGGCATTAGATGAGGTTGCATAGATGATATTGGAATTTTTAGGCATAACGGCCACTTGTCTCATATATTTATCAGTAAGTAATTTTGTCCAACTATTACCTTGATCTTTACTTACAAATAAACCGCCATCTTTACCTCTTCCATGCGTAGTTACATAAACCCAATTTGGATTGTTTAGATCGGTTACAATATCATAAACTCCCGTGTAGGAAGTTGACCTTATGCTAAGTACATCATTGTCTGCAGGAAAGTCATTAAAACTGTCTAATTTTATCCAATTAGCACCTTTATTTGTAGATTTCCATAAGCCTTTAGCGCCACCAGCATAGACAATATTACCATTAAATTGGTCTACAGCGGTATAACTACAAAATTTGTTATCTAATACTTTTTTCCAGTTATTGCCATCGTTAGTACTTTGGTAAACCGAACCTTCAGAGACTACATAAAGGGTTCTGTTCGTTATAGGACTATTAGGATCTAATGATAGCCCATGTACAGTAGAACTGCTAACTGGAACCGTTCCCGCGTTCACATCAATCCAACTGGTATTTTCGCCTTTGTTTGTGTTTTTTAAAATATAACCTCGTTTGGTTGTCGCCCAAACTACATTTTCTCTGTCAGGATCGGCTAGAATAGAGTGAAATTGACCTCCTGCTCTATTTCCCCAGCCATATTTTTTGTCATCTGAATTACAGTTTTCCCAAGATTCTCCTTTGTCTAAACTTCTCCAAACGCCCATATCAGCTAGTGCTAGATAAATAAGATTGGGGTTTTTGGGACTTATTACCATGTCTATATTTACCAGGTTATCTATACCAGTACTTCGCCAGCCATTAGCACCAACTCTTTTACCATGTAAACCCTTAAATATACGACCGCCATCTGTTGTGCGACCAATAAATTGGCTGGAATAAGTATAAAAGCTATTTGGGTTAGATAAATCTTCTCCCACATTTCTACAATAACCATCACTTGTTCCTCCATAAGGTAAAGCACCATGAAAAACAGTTTCCCACCTAGAAAAATCGCTTATTTTAGTAAATGAATTTCCTCCATTAGTAGAAAGTCGCACTCCCGCCCTAGAGTTCCAATCTGCAACTGCTTGCAATTCAAAAATAGTAATATTTGAATTGGTGGGGTTTATACGTATGACACCACCTTGATCTTGTATTTTTGACCAAGTATTTCCTCCGTTAGTGCTTTTATAAAGTTTACTTTCTAAACCTTCTCTCCAAAACCGATTATCACAATCTGCTTTATGTGTTGTAACATACATTGTATTTGAATTATTAGGGTCTACAGCAAAATCAGCAACTTCCGTAAAACCTTCAAAATCATTGTTAGCAGTTATGTTAGTCCATGCTCTTCCTCCATTAGTACTTTTATACACATCGGCAACAGAGCAGGAGGGTCTTCCTCTTCCTGTAATTAAGTATACTGTATTTGAGTTGTTAATATCTACTATAACTTTTAGAATTCTTGTATTTGGTAAATTGCTTTCAACTTTAGTCCAAGTTTCACCAGTATCTGTAGTTTTATATATTTCAACATTTTGCGAACGCCAATTGCCTAAATGGCTTGAGGCATAACCCACAGCAGGATTGTTCGTGCCAAATTCAATATCAGACACATAACCTTTAGTATCAATAGTCTTATACCATGAGTTTCCTCCATCAGTAGTTTTGTGGATACCACCACTAGCTATAAACATAATGTTACCATTAGTTTTATGAAACCCTATTCCAGAGACATGTGTTGATTTAACACCTCTGCTAGCTCCTATAACATCCCAAGAAGCCCCACCGTCTTTGCTTCTGTAAGTACCACTTAGGTCGCTACCGGCTAGAACGATTCCAGATTTACTGGCACCAATACAGCTAAACCAACCTCCTCCTCCAGGATTAGTTCTCTTCCAATTGTGTGTTTGCGCATTCACAAATAGTGACATTGCGAATATATAACACGTTATAATTATGTTTTTTCTCATCTTTTTAGTTTTAGCTCATTTTAAAATTCATTGAAAACCAAATCATTAAACTTACACCTAATTAGTACAATTTTTAGATAAAAACCTGCTATAAAGTACTCTGCCGTAAAAATTAAGTTATAATGATTAGCTTCCAATAGTATATGTTATCGCTTTTACTCATGCTACATACGTCAATAGCAACACCTGTAGTTTTTGATTAGCTCTTATTTGTTGCTTGTCACCTCTAATTTGTTGTTGTAAAATAATTTTGGTTCGTGTAATTTGAAATGCTGTTAGTAGTAAAAAATATTTCTAACATCAGATTAATTTCTTAAAACTGTTTATTGTAAGAGGTCTGTTAATTGTAATTAAATACATTCAAGTGCTAATAGAATTCCAAGCATTTTGATTGATAGACAATAGTGACTATACTTTCTAGTATGTTAAACATTTATTCTCTAAAGCACCTTTAGTTAAACAAATACCACATAAATATGTACCACCTGAATACCATTATAAGCTTAACTATAATATCCCAACAGGTAAAATAAAAACCCACCCATCTAGGTTAATGGTTGGTTAGCACCGTTGTGCTTTTATTTTTAATCCACTAGAAATCTTAACATAAAATTAAGCACACTTTTTATCCTGTTAATAGTAGCTTAATTTCACTCTTAAAATCTAGAAGACTTAAATCTAAACATGATACATCTAGGTATTACACATAACGCTGAAGTATTATTTACAACTAATGATTTAGAGTAAAAGAGGAAGTAATAAAAAAAGTGTTTTCATAATATAAAGTTTAGTTAGTTTAGTTTATGTTTTTGATTTACATAGATATTTTTACGATTAATCGCTTAAATCTATGAATTTATAAAAGTAATAATTTAATCACTAAAACAACAAAAAATAACCTACAAATATCTAAATAATAAATACTTAAGCCACAAATAAGAGAGAATAACTTTATAATATAAGTTGTTTCTTAGTTCATTTATATGTTTAATTTTTTTTCTAATAGATAAATAAGTTAAACATATAAAAATTCACTTTTTTGCAAGTATAAAGTTTGGAATTTAAAAGTATTGATTATATTTGCAGTCCTTTTGCAGGCGTGGTGGAATTGGTAGACACGCTAGACTTAGGATCTAGTGCCGCGAGGTGTGAGAGTTCGAGTCTCTCCGCCTGTACTTATAAAAAAGCTTCTCATAACGAGAAGCTTTTTTGCTTAAAAACTGTTCTAAAAAATACTCATTTTCAACTTCTTGATATAAATTAAGTGGTTTTATAATAAAATAAATTATAAAACAGTTCTTACAAGACTTGCAAGGATTTAAAATTACTTTTCAAATGTAATTAGTCTTTCTTTAAAATATAGTTGGTAAAATTTTCTAGTTTTATACACTAAAAAATCAATACATTAATTTTCTATAGAAAAGAGTAATACAATAAATGAAGGATCAAGCGCGAAAGTTGTGTTTAGGCAAAAATTTGCGTTAATCTAAAGAGAAAGAATTCTACATTTTTGACACCT
>CANMLX010000077.1 GCA_947498845.1 uncultured Flavobacteriaceae bacterium
TTTTTACGTCTGTTAGTTATAAGATCCCGCAAAAGCGGGATTTGTTAAACCATCAAAACTTAGTGCGCTGCGCTTCTATGTTTTGGGTTTAACTAAACATGTAACGCTCTATCTTCAGTAGCAGCTAAAGCGGCTTCTTTAATGGCTTCGGTAAATGTTGGATGTGCATGAGACATTCTAGACACGTCTTCGGCACTTGCTCTATATTCCATAGCGACTACAGCCTCTGCAATCATATCTGCTGCACGAGCCCCAATCATGTGTACACCTAAAATTTCATCGGTAGTTTTATCGGCTAAAATCTTTACAAAACCATCTAAATCCATACTGGCTCTACTTCTTCCTAAAGCACGCATTGGAAATTGCCCTGTTTTATAAGCAACACCAGCTTCTTTTAATTCCTCTTCTGTTTTTCCAACAGCAGCTACTTCTGGCCATGTATAAACCACTCCTGGTATTAAATTATAATCGATATGCGGTTTTTGTCCTGCTATAGTTTCTGCTACAAACACGCCTTCTTCTTCAGCTTTATGTGCTAACATCGCTCCTTTTACAACATCGCCTATGGCGTAAATATTTGCCGCACTTGTTTGCAAATGACCATTTACTTCTACACGACCTCTTTCGTCCAGTTTCACACCAGCTGCTTCGGCATTTAAACCTTGGGTGTAAGGGCTACGTCCTACAGATACTAAACAATAGTCTCCTTTAAATTCTACTTCTTCTCCTTTTTTATTATCTGCTTTAACAATAACATCATCGCCTTTACGCTCAACAGACTTCACTTTATGAGATACCTGCATAGAGAATTTGGCTTTTTTAAAGACTTTGTTTAATTCTTTAGACAGCCCTTTATCCATTGTAGGGATAATTCTATCCAGATATTCTACCACAGTAACCTCTGCTCCTAAACGCCTGTAGACTTGACCAAGCTCCAAACCTATAACGCCTCCACCTATAATAATAAGGTGCTTAGGGATTTCTTTTAGTTTTAAAGCTTCGGTAGATGTAATAATACGTTCTTTATCTAGCTCTATAAATGGTAAAGATGAAGGTTTACTTCCTGTAGCTATAATGGTTTTTTTTGCTTCAATTTCTATAGTTTCTTCTCCTACTATACTAATATGGGTAGCATCTTTAAAACTTCCTAAGCCATGATACACATCGATATTATTCTTTTTCATTAAGAAATCTATCCCCCCTGTGGTTTGATCTACAACAGCTTGTTTACGTGCGATCATTTTTTCTAAATTCACTTTAACTTCTCCCGGAATTTCAATACCATGCGTTTCAAAATGTTTAATAGCGTCTTCATAGTGATGCGACGAATCTAAAAGTGCTTTACTTGGTATACAACCTACATTTAAACATGTACCACCTAGTGTGTTATATTTTTCTATTATGGCAGTTTTCATTCCTAATTGTGCGCAACGTATCGCTGCAACATATCCTCCAGGACCTGAACCTATTACGGCTACATCGTATGAATTCATATTATTTTATTCTTTTTTTATATTGAAGAGGTTTTTTCTACACATATAACTATGTGATAAAACATAGATTCAAAAATACAAATGTTTTACGGGAAGACAATAAAAAAAGAGGGTTCAAATAAAGAATTAATTATCCACTAAAATAGACTACAATAATTAACAAAAATGTAATTAATACAAAGGAAATTGAGTTTTTTTAAGTCCCAAAGCCATTACATAGTCTTTTACTTTTATAGCCTCTTCACCACCTTGATTAGCATGGTGCAATAATGTGAGTCCGTGAGGGCCTTTAGCATTAATAAGTGCTGGATTAAATGCTAACATGGGTTTTAAAATATCCACTCTACCAAAGAGTGCCGCAGTAAAAATATTTGCTTGAGCACCATGATCTAACAAATACTTAGTAATCTCTTTGTTTCCCATATGGCTAGCTGCCCCAAGACCTGTTTCAAAATCACCAAATTTCCAATCGTGAGCAGCATTTAGTAGTGTTGGGTGTTCTGCCAATAATTCTTTAACAACATCTAATTTACTGTGAGATGCGCCCACAAACTTTTGCACTAAACTTTTATCTAGTTTAGGATCTTCTTGATTTTGAGCTAACGTATAAAATGACACCGATGGGATGACTACTGATGTTATTCCCAACGTTTTAATAAACTTTTTGCGTTCCATAACTTTTGTTCGTTTTTTGATTGATTGCAGATAAAACTATAAACAATTAAAAACTTAGCCTTACTGTTTAACAAAGCTTTATGTTAAAATTTAATCTTGTTTTTCTATAGAAGTTAGAATATATTTTAATTCCGGGTCTTGCTTTGAGCGTCTATCTTGCACATTAGGTGTGATTAGTATATCTGGTGTAATGCCATAACCATCAGGTGATTGTTTATAAGGTGTTTCTATTTGCATGAGCCCCATCCTTATTTTTAATTTTGTTGTTGGTAACCCATAAACTTTATAGATTCCTGCAACACAACCATTGTAAGCACCTCCTGTTTCTTCTCCAACAAAAGTGGCGCGATTTGTTGCTTTTAAGTGCGTAGAAATAATTGAAGATGCTGAAAACGAATTCCCATTTATCAACACGTAAATATGCCCTTTAAAGTTTAAGGGGTTAGGGTGTTGCAATTTGGCTTCTTTAAACTTGTAGTATAATTTGCCCTCTTTCTTTTTTGTTTTTAATAGATTGTGTATTGCTACTATGGGAGAAAGAACACCTCCAAATACTTTTAAACTTGTTGGCGTTGTGTTGGCCATAAAAGATTTTAAAAAAGGCACTCTATTAGTAACTTCACTATCTGTAATAAACTGGTAATCTTTATCGGTTAAGTAGGAATATAGATGATTAATTTCTGCAATGCGTCCTCCTCCATTATCTCTTAAATCTAAGATAAAGTATTTGGCTTTAGAAGAATCTATTTTTACAAAGCTCTCTTTATAAAACTTTTTATAATTACCATTGGTAAAACTTCTTAACTTCATGTAAGCAACACTACTGTCTTTGCCTACAAATTTAAAATTACGGGTATACGCATTACCCCTTTTAATAAAACCATGTTTTCTATTATACGTCTTCTTTCTTTTAGCTGCTATTTTTTTTGCTTCTCTATCTGCTTTAGACAACTTTACAGGGGTTATATTCTTTGCCAAAACCGAATCTTCTCGCTTAATTTTTTCTTCTTTAGCTACTCTTTTAAACGTTTTAATAAATATAGAATCCTTTAATCTAAAAGCCACATTTACACTGTCTATATAGCCTTTATCCCGAACATAAAACCTTAAAAAACGTTTTCCAACATACCTATTATAAAGTGTTTTATTGTATCCATCTGAAGAAAAGCGCTTTTTATATAATGGTATTAATTTAGAAACAGGCTCATTATTTAGTTTAACTACTTCTGCACCAATAATTGTACTGTCTTTTCCAAAGGTGCGCTTTATCCAAAGTTTATCCTCCAGATATTCAAAATCTAATTTATAAAATTCGAATGTTTTCTTTTTTAATTGTTTAAGTTCTCGCTTAGTATAACGTTTCCCGGGAATACTTACAGCGACGTGTCCTTGTTTTACATAGGTTAATACTGGAGCTAATACTTTATAAAATTCTCTTGTTGTTAATGGATTAGTAATCGCATTTTTTAGACTATCGAATTTAAAATCCATATCTATTTTTGGGGTGTACTGGTATAATTTCGGGTGGTGCTTTTTTAATTGCAGGTATAGTTTATCAACATCTGCTCTTAAATCTTCTACTGTATGTTTTTTGGTAATCTGCTCATTATACGTTTTTATACTTCCACATGACACCAATAGTAATACAACAATACATAGTAAAAATAATTTTCTCATATAAGCACTATCTTGTAAAAGCTATAAAACTAAAATATTTATTGTAAATAAAACCCCACTTAGTCTTTCTTTAACGTTTACCCTCTTTAATTATTTAGATCTACATACTAAATTAACCTGATTTCGACCTAAGAACACTATTTTTTAAAATACAAACACCTCTCTATTAAGTGTTTAATTTAAACAAGTGTATTATATC
>CANMLX010000078.1 GCA_947498845.1 uncultured Flavobacteriaceae bacterium
TAGTTCTTGGTTGTATTGGATAATTCGCCGCCTAAATTTTCTAATACATCGGTTCTACACTCCAAACTTAAAAAATGGTGTGCATTTATGCCTTGATCTAATACAAAACGCTTGTACGATGTTATAGGTGTGCTGCCTATGTATATTTCGGTTTGTGATTGTAGTGCCATAAGGTGTTATTTTTTATATAAGGTCTTATCCTTTATCTTTTTTTAATTCTTTCACTTAATTTAATACTGTAAAACTCATGTTATTATGTTATGGTTTAGGTTTTACATCTGGCAAATCATTCTGTATTTTTTTCCACTGCCATTTGTAAATAGATCTTGCTGGTACTGTATAATCCATTACATTTTCGGTTTTGTATTGCACAAACTTTGTTTCTGCATCTGTTTTTGAGATAATATAGGGATTATATTTAGCACCATCTGGAAAGGTATGATACAATCCTAAGGAATGCATTACCTCATGAGCTGCTGTTGCTCTATCTTTGCTAATATCCTCGAACATTAATAAGGTTACAAAAACATTTTGAGCTGCTCCTCCTATACCGTCTGATACTCCAAAAAGTCCTGCAAACGTATACGGCATTAAAGCTACTGTTACTCCGTCATGAGTGCCTTTGGCTGCATTTACTTTTAATTTTGCTAATGCTTGAATTTGGGATATAAACGTATTCTCAGCGGCATCTGAAGGAAATATTATATTTGTAGCATAAGTTCTTCCGGAGGTATCTGTAGCAGGAGCAAAACTAATACCTACAGTATCTGGTTTACTTCCATAAATTTCGGATATATCTATTGCAACAGCATCTGCATCTGTTAATAATATTGGTGTTTTATAATGTACTAATGCGTGCTTAAAAATCTTTTCTAAATAGTCTTGTTGGCTTCCTGTTGCTTCAAACAAATCCATTAAATTTTTTCCTCTAGCCAACTGGTTAATTTTTGAATGGGGCCCTCCTCCTGTTCTTGAGGTCATTGATGATGGTAATCCTGGCCCTGTAGGTAATTTGTTATTATCACTTCCTGATACTGTAGACAACCAGCTGTTATCATCTGTAAAATATACTTTTACATACCTAAAGGTTAACTCATATTCTATATCATTTTTTAGTACATTAAGCAATCCAACTACATCTCCTGTATAATTTGGATCATTTTTCTTTACATCGTCAAAAAATCTAGCTTCAATAATTTCATCCTTTTTAATAACATCTGTAAAGGTAATCTCCAATTCTTTTTTATTGGTAGCTGGAACAACATCTGAAACTTGCGAAGTTGTTGGATACGCATGCACTGCCAGACTAGAAGCTCCAATAGTATCTGGTGTGATTTTAATATTAGGGCTAGAACTTTTAAAACGAATTTCTCCAGCTGCTACTGTTTGATCTAAAAAAGATAGTGCATACAATTTTGTAGTATCTGCCTTTAAAGCTGCCAACCAGGGTGTGTAATAATTTTTTTGATTAATATTTAAGGTGATCTGGGCGGTATTATTACCCACCATTTCCGTCCCCAATGGTGTGTCTATATAAGTTTTAACTGGTGTAAACTCTTTTGCTAATTCCTCAAAAGACGTTAATAATGATGCTGTTTGCGCACTAGCATAAGATCCCCCTAGATTTGTTAAAATACTAGTAAAATCTGTCGAAGAACTGCTATAGGTATTCTTAATAGATCGATTAACATCATATTCTATTATATCACCAGAACTGTTTGTTGTTTGGTTTATAATTGTGACTGTAGATGGGCTTCCCGTAACCGAATTTAGGACTTGTGTTATAAAATCGTCATTACTCATAGATCCTGTGTAGCTAGCAGAAATAACATAAGTTACTTGAGACAGCCATACCATATTCTCTGATTTCAATTTTCTTGTAGCCGCATCGAAATCAACATAATGAAAATAATGCCCCAGACGAATTGTTGCTGTATTTTGAAATCCTCCTACCACTACTCCTGGTCGTTCTATACCTGCTGATGCTATTTGTTTTTCTGTTCTGGAAGCGTATGATGATTTTGATAGATAATCTTCATTACCATCAAGTACATCTCGTATCCAATCAAAACCATATATTTGATTTTCTACAATATTTGTTAAACTATTGCCATATAAAGAATAGGCTCCTCCAGAGTCTAGTTTTCTTCTAAAATGTATTTCTCCCTTAAAAGGATTTACAATCTCATTAGTGGGCAAATCTGTAGTTTTACCAGTAGTTTGATTAGGGTTGGTAATTTCTATTCGGCCTCCAAAACTACAGGTATTGGTTGAGATTTCAAGGAGTGCCAACTTTCCATTTACTTTTGTTTTTTTCGCAGTAGTACTCCATGCGCCTAACATGGGTGTACATGCAGGAGGTGTAGGTGCTCTTTTACATGCTCCAAAAGGTGTAGAAAATGTTTTATCGCCTTCTGTTGCTTGTAATTTACCTTCTAGTTTTTTTATGGTCTGCGATGTAACATTTAAAATACCCGGTGTAGTTTGTAGTGTACAACTACAAACAGCGCCATTGCATACAAATAATTTATCTGCCATAGTCCGGTTATTTTATCCTTGCACCAAGGTTATTATATTTTTGTTCTTCAATTAATGTTCCTTCTTCATTATATACTTTCCAAACACCCATTTTTATATTATCTTTTCCATGTCTTCCTCCTATTCCCCATTGGCCTTGCTCTTTTACAACACCGTTTTCATGATAGTATATCCATTCTCCGTCTTTTGGCAACACAAAAGAAAGTTTTCCTTTTTTCGATTCTGTCCCTTCTGATTTCTTCACATTATTTTCGTAATAGTTAATTACTTTTATTTCCTCTTTACTAAATATACGATGACTAAGAAGTGCTCCCGAATTGTAATATGTTCTTTCTTCTTGTTTAACACCTTTTTCATTATTTACATACTCAGAACTTTTAGTCCCTTTTTCTGTATATGACGTTAATGATATTTGTATCCCATTTTTATAGACTCCTAGTGATTTTATTTTTCCATCGTTATAATACATTTTATATTCATCATCATATTTACCTTGATGAATTGATAATTGGGTATGGAGATTTCCATTTTTATAAAATATGGTTTGCTTGCCTTCTTGTTGACCATTAACATAACTGTAATCTGCAAACTTTTCTCCTCCAGGAAACAATACACTTAAAGGCCCTGTAAATGGTATTTTTGCGTTTTTTAGTATAAGTGTATTTTGATCTATTGGTTTTTCAAACTTTTCTTTGAATTCATTTTGATCAAATAATGCTTTTTCTTCTATTGGAGTGTCTAGTTGTATACTAACTTCTGTCATTTTTTGAGCTTTACAATTATTGATAAACAGGAACCCTATTATTAAAAAGTATTTTAACATGGTTTATGTATTAATTATACGCCGTGATTAAAATCTGGTGTTTGTACATCTACTTTGCTAGACGCCTTTATAGTAATTTCTTGAGTTTGATTTTCATGAATTTTACTATTTTCCATCAATTTATTATCTACACTAAGCACTGCATCCTTAGAAATCTTACTGTTGGAGTTTTGAGCTTTAAGGTTGTAGCCTTCCCCTGCTTCTAAGTTTATATTTTTTTCTGCTTTTAAACTTATATTTTTACTGTTTAAAAATATATGTTCTGGCGCATCTATTGTTATAGTTTTATCTACAGTATTTAGTGTAATTGTATTTTTATTTTCATCTGTGATCTTTATATTTTCTGCTCCTTTGCTATCGTTCAATTCTATAACATGACCACTTCTTGTCTTAATGATTTTTATATCGTTAGCATCTGTCTTAAAACTATTGGCTCCTGCATTACCATGATATAAGCTTCCCATCATATAGGGACGTTCTGCATTGGCTCCTTCAAATCCTATTAATACTTCCTCGCCTATTTCTGGTATAAAATGGAAGCCTTTATCGCCTCCTCCATGGGGAGTAACTACACGTATCCAAGGCGTCATTTCGCCTGTTACTTTTTGCCAAGGGAATTGCACTTTTACACGTGCTAGCCC
>CANMLX010000079.1 GCA_947498845.1 uncultured Flavobacteriaceae bacterium
ACACTTTAATTTACTAAATATTCTGCTTTTTTCATAGTTAAAAACTTGATTTCTTACGTCGAACTGACGTTAAAATAGTATCATTTTATCTTCTTATGAGTAAATTTAAATCAAAAAAAGGGGGCAACTTAAATAAAGTCAAGCCCCTTAATTATTTTTAATTTAAATACTATTTGTTTAGTTTAAACAATTATACTTTATCTGTTACATTTTAATAACAATAAACTCGCTACGTCTGTTTAACTGATGTTCTTCTTCTGTACAAGAAACACCATCACTACATTTATTAACTAATTGAGACTCCCCATAACCATCACCTATTAATCTATTAGGATTTATACCTCCCACTTCAATGATATATTTAATAGTAGATTTATTTCTTCTTTTAGATAATGCTTCATTGTAATTAAAAGGCGCTCTACTATCTGTATGCGATCTCACATCTAATGTCATAGCAGGATATTGCTTTAATACTGCTATTATTTTTTGTAGCTCTGTAGCTGCATCTGGACGTATGTTAGATTTATCAAAATCAAAATATATTATTGGTATATCCATCTTTTTTGCCAAATCATCTCCAACCTTTATTTCTTGTTTGTCTTTACTCAATAAAAGCCCTAACTGTAATTCTTCTTTTGTTTTGTTAGACGTCTTAATCCTTTTCTCATCCGTAGAATAATCCTCCTTTTCTGCCCTAACAAGATATTCTTTACCACAATCAACCTTAAAACTAAATAAAGCATCATTACCTACTATTTTGGTCTCTAGCTCATTTCCAGCGCCATCAAATAACATAATTTTTGTCCCTGGTAATAATTTTTGCGTGTAGGCATCCTTAACAACACCTGTTAATATTTGTTCACAATCTAACACCTTAAAGGAATAAATATCATCATCCCCTTTTCCTCCTTCTCTATTAGAAGTAAAAAAACCTTGTTTTGTTTGTAAATTCTCATAGTAACCAAAATCATCTTGTGAACTATTAAACGGTTTACCTAAATTTTCAACACTAAAACCTTCACCTCCCTTATTCGTTAAATTTTCAAAATCTCTCACAACAAATACATCTAGACCTCCTAATCCTGGATGACCAGAGGACGCAAAGTATAAATCTCCTTTATCATTAATAAACGGGAATGATTCACTTCCTTCTGTATTAATAGCCATCCCTAAATTTTTAGGTTCTCCTAAAATACCGTCTTTCTTTATGTCTACAACATAAATATCAGACATTCCTGTAGTCCCAGGCATATCAGAAGCAAAATATAGTTTTGTCCCTTCTTTATTAATGCTTGGGTGAGCAACACTATAATCATCATTATTAAAATGTATACTAGTAATATTTTCCCAACCATCGGTATCACTTAACTCTGCTCTAAATATTTTTAACCTGTTAAAGTTTTTATCGTCCTTTCTAGACTTGTTATTATAAAAATTATTTCGTGTGAAATAAATAAAATAATTATCTGGAGTAAATGCTACTGATGATTCATGATATCTGGTATTTAAATTCTCATCAAACTTAGAAACTTCTTTGTATACACCTCCACTATCCTGCTTAATAGCTTTGTATAAATCTAAGTAAGGCTGTTCATTCCATTTGTATAGCCTTCCTTCATCTCTGGATGATGCAAAGATCAATTGATTATCATGCTCTATCGCTCCAAAATCTGATAATTCTGAATTTATATCCAGATTGATAATTTGAATCGTTTTATCACTTCCCTTTTCTATTTTAGACAGATAATCATCATTTTCCACAAAGGTTTTTCCTCTTAGGTCTGATGGTTTTGCTTTATTAAACTTTACCATCCACTTATCAGACGCTTTGTAATTCTCAATACCCTTCAAAGCTTGAGCATACCTAAAATAATACTCTGGATCTACCAATTGATCCATAGCCATGAGTTTTCCATACCATTTTGAAGCTTCTTCCATTTTATTATTGAAATAAAACGAATTCCCTAACTTCTGAAATAATTCAACCGATTCATGACCTCTTTCTGCTACTTTTAATAAAATTTCACTTGTTTTTACATATGCCAGATGATCATAATTATCGGCTATTTTACTAATCTTTTTATCTTGACCATTTAATAAACTAAATGATAAAGCTAATACTACTATAAAAATGTTTTTTAGTCTTTTCATAATTTAAATATTTATTAAAAGAATCTTGGTGATAAAACTTTTCCTGATGATTTTAATTCAAAACGTAACATAATTTCGTGTGTACCATCATTAACATTACGTAAACCTGTAGTTGTTGCATCGTAAGAATACCCTATAAGAATACTTTCATTTATCTGAAAACCAACCAAGCCACTAACCGAATCATCCCAACGGTATGCTAATCCCAGCGTGAACTTATCATAAAATAAAGCGTTAGCCGATAAATCTGCAATTAAGGGTGCTCCTGAAACGCCTTTTACAAAAAAAGCAGGCTTTAGTTTTGTATTTTCATTAATATGAAATACATAACCACCAATTAAAAACAGATGCATACGCTCTGTTGCTATAGAATTTTTAAAATTATCATAATGATCCGTCTTTAAAATATTAGGAACAGATGCTCCTAAATACCACCTATTAGAATGCAAGTATAAACCAGCTCCTAAAGTTGGAGAAAATATGCTTATATTCTCTTGAAATAAATTGTCATTTGGATCAGAAACACCTTTACTCCAATCTGTTTGTAACGAATGTAATCCTCCTTTAAGGCCAAAAGATAATTTTAAATCTCCAAAAACATCTACAGGAATAGTATAAGAGACATTTGCATCTACCGTGTTTTCTGTTGCAGGTCCCAACTGATCACTAACTATATTTAAACCTAAACCTACTCTTTCATTTCTTAAAGGTGAATGCGCGCCAAACGTTAAGGTTCTTGGCGCTCCTTCAATACCAACCCATTGCGTTCTGTATAATGCCGTAGCACTAAACACATCACGTTGTCCTGCATAAGCAGAGTTAACACTCATTGTATTATACATGTAGTGTGTAAACTGTGGATCTTGCTGCGCTTGAATGTTTAAACTTAATAGTGCTGTAAACACTAATAAAGCAACACTTTTTATAAATAATGATTTCTGTATCATTTTAATATTTTTATTAGTTATTTACTTCTTATCTGTTTATATATATCCATCCCGCTTTAGGCTTTTCTCCATTGCCTTTATCCAAAACATAATAATATGTTCCCTCTGGCAATTTTCTAGATGTATTAACTGTTGCCCTACCATTAGAAGTTCCATCCCAGCCATTAGAATTTGTGTAGCCTCGTTTTGTATAAACGATATTACCCCAACGGTTATAAACCTCAAGTCTATTATTTGGATAGTTTTCTATATTTCTAATGGTTAGAGTATCCCCTGTACTATCTCCATTAGGTGAAAACTCATTAACAACGGTTATATCTTCTTCCACTATTATCTCAACTTCAGCTGTAGCACAATTTTGTGGTGTCGCATTATCACATACGGTATACTCAAAACTATCTGGTCCATCATAACCTGCATCTGGTGTGTAGGTTACTACATCGTCACTTGGATCGTTTGGTGTGCCGTTTGGATCGGTAATCACTACTGTGCCGTTAGATGGTGGTGTGCTTATTGTGATCGTTCCATCGGTTGGGATGTTACTATCGTTAGTATACACATCTACAACTATTGGGGTATCTGCATTTGTAGTAGCCGTATCTGGCTCTACATCTACAACTGGCATACTGCTTGGGTTTACTGTGATATCTACCACTGCGGTATCACAGTTTTGTGGTGTCGCATTATCACATACGGTATACTCAAAACTATCTGGCCCATCATAACCTGCATCTGGTGTGTAGGTTACTACATCGTCACTTGGATCGTTTGGTGTGCCGTTTGGATCGGTAAT
>CANMLX010000080.1 GCA_947498845.1 uncultured Flavobacteriaceae bacterium
ACTATCCACACAAGAGACTATTTCTGGTAATGGGTATACAAGCTTTATAGTAGTAAATAAGTATCACTCGGTAGTAGTAGGGCTATCATATAATGACACTAATTATTCGAGTAACAGTATAGACTATGGTATAAATACCAGTTCAGGGACAGCACAGGTCTACGAAAAAGGTGTTGCCAAAGGCAGTGCAATAACAATTAATGATAACGATAGTTTTAGAATAGAGCGCCGAAACAACACCGTTTATTACAGTAAAAACGGTAAAGAGTTCTATGTTTCCGAGCAACTTACAGGTAATGGCTCTATGGTAGGAGACGCTACACTTATATCCACAGGCAGCCAACTCAAGAACTTTATTATTGTAGATATCGAGTCAGGCTTACAGACGGTAGATTATGCTTATAACATAAGAGGCTGGTTAAAAGAAATAAATAAACCCAATGCTTTAGGTAATGATTTATTTGGCTTTAAAATAAATTACAATACCCCAACCCATAGTGCAACAGGATTATTTAATGGGAATATCTCAGAAACCGAGTGGAAAACAGCCAATATAGATAATGATCTAAAATGGTATAAATATGGTTATGATGCATTAAACAGAATAGAACAAGCCACAGGAAAAAACAATAATTATAATCTTAGCAATGTAGATTATGATAAAAACGGAAATATCACTAAATTAGAGCGCAGAGGGCATACTAATGAAGGAGCAACCACTTTTGGAGTTATGGACTATTTATCTTATAATTACGATTCAGGCAACAAGCTTACAAGAGTTACAGACACAGGCAATAAGACCTATGGCTTTAAAGATAAAAGTAATGGTAGTCTTCCAGACTATTTATATGATGCTAATGGTAATATGACGATGGATTACAATAAAGGTATTACCAATATAACCTATAACCATTTAAATTTACCAACAAAAGTAGATTTTGGTTCAGGACGTTATATCGATTATATTTACGATGCTACAGGAGTAAAATTATTTAAGCGAGTCAATATACCAGCAGCAGGAGCAGGAAAAGCAACATTATATGCAGGAAATTATGTGTATGAATCGCAAAGAGGAGCAACAGAACTTAAATTCTTTAACCATCCAGAGGGTTATGTAGATGTAAGAGGTGAGAATTATAATTATGTGTATCAATACAAGGATCATTTGGGGAATGTGCGTGTAAGTTATAAAGAAAACACATCAAGAGTTGATGATGATTTTAACACTGGTACAGATGGTTGGGGAGGTACTTATGGAGGTAGTTATATTAATAATAACAATCAAAAGCTAAATATAGTTCTTTTAAATAAATCACATAAGACAGATAAATACCTAACCATTAAACCAAATACACCTTTACTTATTGAGTTTGATTATGAAAAAGGTAATATGGAGAAATCCCACTTTATAATCATAGAAAGAAAGGATGGCATATGGCAATCAGCGACAAGAAAAGTTATTAATTTAACAACTAACAAGCACTATAAATTAGATTTTACATTTACAGGAGATTATATTCGTGTAATTTTTGAAAAAGGAGATGCAAGCGATAATGGTACTTTTACAACGAGTTATGTAGATAACTTTAAGCTAAGACAAAATGGTCTTGAAATCCTTGAGGAGAATAATTTCTATCCCTTTGGACTTAAACATAAAGGATATAATAATAATCCAAGTGCCTTTACCAATATAGCATTGAAGAAAAACTATAATGGGAAAGAGTTCCAAGATGAGTTAGGATTAAATTGGCATGATTATGGAGCTAGGAATTATGATGCTGCACTTGGTAGATGGATGAGTATTGATCCTTTGGCTGAGGAATATTTTAATCTCACTCCTTACAATTATGTTTCTAATACTCCAATTAGGGCAATTGATCCGAATGGAATGGAGATAGTAATTATTGGAGGAAAAGAATACACTCAACAAATAATTAATTTCTTAGCTAACTTAGGTTCAAGTTCACAAAGGGGAGCTGAGTTAATATTAAATGCTATTAAAAGTGATAAAAAATTTGTTATATTCGATCCAGGTAATGAAAACGCTCATGCGGTTTTAGATGATTTTAACTCAGATAGTAAAGGATATGAAACTTTAGGTTTTGATATAAATCAAACTGGGGGAGAGTATGGTGCAGAAAATGGAAGAAATGGAGAAAGCTTGATTAAAACAGCAGAGACAGAATTATCACATGAATTATCCCATTTTAATACACAAGATAATTCCGATATTAATTTAGAGGGAACTAAAAATGTTAGTAGAGATGAAGTTCAGGCTGTAAAGGATGAAAATCAAGTGAGAAGAGAAATGGGACTACCAGAGCGGACACATTACAGAGGAATAAATGTTTATGGGAAAAGAGCGGTAACAAGTAGTGGAGCAAGTCATGCAAGGTTAGTAAAAGATAAAGATTATAGTGTTAATGTAAATGGAATAGGCAAAAAAAGTTTTCAAATTATATTTAAATATTATACCAATTATGAATCTAAAGAACTCAATAGTAATGATTACCATAGAGCTTCAACTTATCTCTTACGGAAATTAAAGAATAAAGGACAACAAAAACAGCTTATTTTAAATGATGATGTACAGAGATAAATTAATTGTTACGGCCTTTTTTGTTATGTTGAGTTTGTTTTCTTGTCAAAAAGAAAGTGAAACAACAACTTCAGATTTTATAACAAAAATAAATATCGAATCATGGAATCAAAAAACATATGATTTCCTAGAAAAAAAATGTGATAGAGAAATCTTAAATTTAATTAAGAACGATTCAGCACCAATTTATTTAACAACAAAAAATAATGATACATTAAATAGTTATAAAGTTTTATTAGATTTTTATTTGAAAAATAGAAATATTTTCCTAGAGAACTTGAAAAAGGAAATATCAATATTTAAAAATACAACAGATGCGTTATTAGTTACAGAAGATTTTGTGGGTGTTTATGATCCTAGGGTAAGTTATACAGTTACATCTAATAATTCAAAATATACATTTATATTTTATATTGAATCTGAAACTTTAAAAAAAGTAGCGACTCAAGATTTTGATCATAGAATGAATAACTACAATTCCCTTATTAAAAAACCTTTTGAATGCAAGAACCAAGTTCAAGGAATTATAAACTCGGTTAGTATAGAGTCTTTTTTCTACATCAATAAGATAAAGGAATTTGAGTGTAATTTAAAAAGTATTTATTTCGGATCACTTAAAATTGACTGAATACGCTGCTCGTTCAGAAGAAGGGTTTAATTCAAGACGAAGTAGAGGCTTTTAAACGTCAATCTTTATTTGGTGAAGAAGGGGCTACTTTATCAGAAATACAGGGGAATCCTGCTTATTACAAAATTATAAAAAGGACAAACACCCGAAGCGGCGCCAGCACATATTGATAAAATTAATTTACGTGTAGATTCCTATTATAAAGTAACGTCAGTTCGACGTAAGAAATCAAGTTTTTAACTATGAAAAAAGCAGAATATTTAGTAAATTAAAGTGTTGAAT
>CANMLX010000081.1 GCA_947498845.1 uncultured Flavobacteriaceae bacterium
TGTATTCTAATTGATTAACAACTTGATAATGATGTGTTTTTTTACCTTTAGAGCTAGCAAGTTTTATATGTTCCGTGTCTGATAATGCTAGTAAACGTCTACGTACTGTTGATTTTGGCAGTCTAAACCATTTTCTAATATCACTATTAGTAAATGTAGTTTGTTCATATAGGCTTAAATGCATTTTTAAACGCTCTAAAAAATCACGATTTGCACCATGTAACAGATCACTTTTTCGTAGTAATACATCAATAATCAATTCGTTAGCTTCTTGTATATCTTCGATTGTGGTTTCAATAAATACTTCGCCAGTTTCTTTGTTTACTTGCTGTTCTCGTTGGTATTGTTTGTAAAAAGTTATAGCTTCAATGAACTGTAAATAATGGCTGTTGGTGCGTCGTGGTTTAAAAACCGATTTTGGTAATTGCAGATATTCTGCAAACGGATTAATGACTTTTATTGGTTTTAATACACGTTGTACATTTTTAAGTAATTCTTTGGCTTTGTGTTCTTGTTCTTCGTTTACTTTTCCTGCGCTTATTAAACGCTGATAGTCCATTATTTTTTGGTCTTGTGTTTCACTTTCATCGATGTAGAGTAGGAAGCTACGGTTGGAGTTATCTTCGTAAACGCTTTCTTGTGTGGTACAGCCTGCCACACTTACAGGTCCTTCTACAGTTAGATGTATTGTTTTGGTTGTCCCTTTAGTGTCTTTATGGACTACGGTTTTTGTGATGCGTTTTTTGCTTTGTAATTCTCTTAGTGGATAGAGTACGCTTTCTGCGCCGTCTAAATCTTCTATTAATATTAACTTGTGCTGTAACTCTGTGCGATTGAAGTAGTAAAAAGCGTTGGCAGATAGCACTGTAATTTCTACTTTATCTTCTTCGGGTATGAGTTCTGCTACTTTACTTTGTAAATGTGTTTTTCCAACGCCACTACTTCCTAAACTTATGCAGTGCAATGGATTGTTTGTTTTGCGAGAGGTAAAGATTAAGTACATGGTCTGCCTATTGTTTTCTTCGCCGATTACGCCAGATTTCCCGATGAGTTCATTAGTGCGTTTTAATAGATTTGGTTGTTTTAAAAAGGTAATTGCCGTTTTTTCTTCTGTGGCATTTAGTTCCTTGTAAAATGGTTGATGGGATTGCTGCTCTTTTTCGAGTAATAAAAAGCGATGGTTTTCTAATGCTTTGGTTAAATCTTGCAATGTTTTACGGGTTACACTTGTGCCTATCTCTAAGCGTTCTGCTATTTTTCTGGTAAACTTTTCGACTTGGTTGTCGTTGTATAAATCTATGGAGTGTCTTAAAATATTATGCTGTTTTGGTTTTTGGATGGATAGTGTTACTCGTAAACTCTCCAGTTTGTTGAGTTTTATGCCTCCTAGAATATGGATTTCTAGATGTTTTGTGGTGTATGCGTAGTTGTTGGGGTTGGTGGTGTTGAGCATTGTTGATAATTTTTTATTTGTGTACTATCAGACACAAATCTATAAAATCATAAACATCTGAACAACAACTATCATCACTATTTACATATTTTTTTACCATATATTTGTAAAATCAATGCATAATCATACGTTTTTGTAATTAATAATGGCTAAAATAGGTAACAAGATAACGGAACTTCGTAAACAAAAAGGTTGGTCGCAAAGCGAACTAGCTAAACAGATTAATGCTTCTCGTGAAGCAATAGGAAAGTACGAACGTAACGAAGCAATGCCTTCTGTAGAGACAGCAAAGAATATCGCTGATGTATTTGACGTGTCGTTAGACTACCTCGTTGGAGATGTTCTAAAACCATCTTTTGATAAACGTATGATTGAACGTTTGGAAGATTTCGAACTACTTACAGAAGAAGATAAAAATCATTTATTTGCTTTACTTGATGCTTTTTTACGTGATGCTAAAGCTAAAAAAGCGTACGCATAAAAAAACCACCTCGTTAAAGGTGGCTTTTATCTTATTTTCTTTTTTATTTCTCACTGTTGCCGCCACTAGGAAAACCTAGCGGTAGCCGTTACTTTGATAACTTCGAGGCAGCTTTTATTTAGTATGTCCAAATCTTAAAATTTTGCAATCAGATTTTTGAATTTCAATATAAGGGATACCTCCCCTGTCATAGTTTAAAGTACCTTCAACATACCAAACTTTATCATTTTTAATTGATTTTGCTTTAAAAGGAAAACTTTTATCTATTTTATCGCCGTAAACAGAATGTAATAATAACTCTGCTATTTGAATCGCAGTTTCTTCATTATCCACTATACCCTCTTTTTCTTTTACTAAAGCACTAAAACTAAAAGAGGTAAGTGCAGTAACTAAAACCAAAATTAGTATGATATTTTTTAAGTTTATTTTCATAATTTCTAGATTATTTAATTACCAATATCTATGCCAGCAGGTTTAATATTATTAACTGCTTTAACTGGTTCTCTTTTTCCATCAGGGTTTATATTGTTTTTACGTGTTGGCGATTTCGGATCACTCGGTAGATTAGTACTTATAACTGATTCCTTTCCAGTAGTTGGATCATATTTTAACAATGATCCGTTTGGTGTAGCTACAAATTCAGGAACTCCAGATGTTGGATCACTATTATCTCCATCTTTATCTTGCTCAGAAATCATATTGTCAGAATCATCTTCTCCCTCTATAGTTTCTATTTCATCATTTCCATGTGTATGTCCATTTCCTGCAAGTGTTAAACCTTCAGGTAAATCAGGAAGAAAAACACCATACTCACTACCCCCTTCCTCTGGTTTAATATAAGAATATGTTGTATTACCATTACTGTCAGTTGTAGAGTAAAACCTAGTTCCAATTTCAGATTTGCTAGTGATAGATTTTCCATTATAATGCTTTCCAAAATTGATAGCAGCACCGTCTAAAGTTTTATGTACAGAATGAGGTTCCAACCCTTCCAACTCTCTAGCATCTATCACACGATTACCACTAAACACATAAGGTCCCCAATCCATATAATCTTCAGTTAGGGGATCAATTGTCATAAATCTACCAATTGCTGGGTCATGATTTCTCCATTTGAATTGTATCCAATTTAATCCTAACTCATTTTGTTCTTCTTGTTCTTGAAATCCATAAGGGTGGTCTGTTCCTGAAATCAGGTTATTATACCCTTTATGTTTGAGCCCAAA
>CANMLX010000082.1 GCA_947498845.1 uncultured Flavobacteriaceae bacterium
GTTGTTTTTGGATACGTCTTAAATTTGCCTTCATAAGGTATACACTTTTTTTTAAGTGGTCAACCTATATCAGGGACGTACATCGGTCTTCGGTCTTCGGTCTTCGGTCTTAAAAAGTATATAAATTCAACTACATACCATCTAAAGCGTTTATAACTTTTTTCTTAAGACGTGTACTTAAAGGGAGTTTATAATTTTTAATAAAAACCTCATGATTTTTAATAGAATCGATATGATGAATAGCTGCAATATAAGATTTATGAATTTGAATAAATAAACTTTCAGGAAGCTTGGTTTTAATACCTTTTAAAGTAGTATGGGTTATAACTGTTGTTGTTTGAGCAACAATTCTCACATAGTTTTGTTGAGCTTCAATAAATAAAATTGATCTAATAGCAATCTTTTTTATTTCCTTATCCTGCTTTACAAAAATGTAGTTTTTGTCTTCTTTTTTAGTTAAAAGCCGTTGTGTTTTTAAGGCTGCTTGTTTAAATCTAATAAAAGAAATAGGTTTCACTAAATAATCTATAACATTAAACGCATAACTTTCTAAAGCATATTCTGAGTAAGCTGTTGTTATTATTGTTAATGGTGGATGCTCCTGAGTTTTTAACCATTCAATACCAGTTATTAAAGGCATTTGTATATCTAAAAACAACACATCTACGTGGTGGTGTTCTAAAAACACTTGTGCCTGAAGTGCATTTTTACAAACACCTACTGCTTGTAGAAAAGAGAGTTCTTTGCAATAATCGGCCAAAGCTTCTCTTGCCAAAGGCTCATCATCTACAATTAGACATTTAATTACGTGCATTTATAAATTTATCTTTAGTAATACGACATGAATCTTTTCTTCTTTTTTAAAAATCTTAAGATCATGAGATTCTGGATATAACAATGTTAGCCTACGTTTTACATTTTGTAAACCAATACCTTCATTTTTTTTGCTTTTATACAAAACATCAAAAGTATTTTCTACTACACAATCTATAGTATTTTTATGTTCTTGTATTGAAATGAAAATACTATTTTCCTCTGCATTATCATAATTACTTACATGTTTAAAAGCATTTTCTACAAAAGGTAATAGTAATAAAGGTGCTATAGTTTTCGTTTCGTTTTCAAAATTTATGCTATACTCTAGTACAATATCATTGCCTTTTCTAATGTGCTCCATTTTTATGTACTGAGCCATATAATCGAACTCTTTTTTTAATGCTATTTTTTGGGAACCACTTTCATAAAGTTGATATCGTAATAAATCTGAGAACCTAAGTAGTGTGTCTTTAGCAAGTGTATTATTTTTTCCAATAAGATGATAAATACTATTAATTCCATTAAATAAAAAGTGAGGATTTAATTGTGCTTTTAAGTATTTAAGTTCCGATTTATGATTCTCTTGAATAATATTTTGCTTTATTTTTTCTGATTTAAAATACTCTAAAGGGAATCTAAATAAAAACCCTAAACCAGAGTATAATACATTAAATATAACATCTGACAACAACCAAATTATAATATATTGTATAGAAGATATTTCCTTATTTAAAAGCCCATTAGTTTTTGCAAAATAAATGTTTAAATACCCCTCTAAAGCTGTTATTAATAAAAAAAATGATATTGTATAAATAAAAAACCGTACGTAATCTTTTTTTATAAAATATTTGGGAATTATAAAAAAGTACTGCCAATAAAAAAGTACCATATTAGTTAGAATTCCATAAACAAAAGCTTTATATAGTAATCCATTATGGGTAGAAAAACCATTCCAAGCTAAGTTTTTAAAACCCCAAAAAGCTAAACACCAATGTGCTAACCAAAAAATAAGATGTCCTACAAAAATTATATTTTTTGTTGTTTTTAGTAGCATACCATAAATTTAAAATTGATATTTTGCTTATTATACCAAATCTACTAAATCATTTGATTTAAAATTTGAAAACATAACCCATCAATTGTTCTACTTTGAGGGTTAAAAGCCGAAATATTAGTAAGCATAATAATAGCTTTTTGTGTTTTTTTATTAATAATTACACACGAAGTATATCCTCCTGTTTGCCCATTATGAAACAATAATTGACTATTATCTTTATTAATAATATGCCAACCTAATCCCAAGGCTACTTGTTTGTTTTCTACATGAGTTACTTTTTGTGTTAAATTATAAGCCAAATCGTTATTTAACATATGCATACGTACAAACTTATCTAAATCTATAACGTTAGATTTTATAGCCCCAGCCCCAGACAATGCTTTAAAATTCCAGTTAGATACTTCACTTCCATCTGTATTTATTCCTTTTACAAGATTATTAATAGGCACTTTGTTTAATTGAGTTGTAGAAGATGCCATACCTAGTGGTGAAAATATTTCTTTTTGAAGTAAATCTTCATAACTCTCACCCGATTTTAACGATAATAAATAGCCTAATAGACCTGCTCCCAAATTGGAATAAGCGCTTTTTTCGCCTGGATTGCTAATAGGCTTAAAATCTGTTTTTAAATACTCTTTTAGTTTTTCTTCACCGTAGTTAGCATAAGGATCAAAAGGGTTTTGAGTTAATAATGATGCTATATTAGCTGGTAATCTAGGTAAGCCAGAGGTATGATTAGATAACATCTGTAATGTAATTTTTTGCTGATTCTCTGTTGGTTTTTCTAAAGAAAAAGGCAGTAAGTTCAAGACTTTATCATCTAATGCTACGGTTTTATTTTCTACTAACTCTGCTAATAACGTTGCTGTAAATACTTTTGTTACCGAGCCTATTTCGAATACCGATGTTTTATTTTCTACAAATTGAACACTATCTTTTGCTTTAAGAACTCCTAAATAATCTGTTTTATCACCATTAACAATAGCTATAGACACTTGTGTATTCTTGGGAAATGCTGTGATTTCTTTCTTTAAAAGTGTTTTTATTTTTTCTTTTTTAGCACTACTATCTTGTGCCTTCAAGATTGAGGTTGTACAACATATAATGAATATTAAAAAAAAAGGTATTTTAATCGAAATTGAATGTCTCATGATTATTGTTTTTAACCTGAATTATGCAATAGGATTAAAGTCATTGCTATTGTTACTTATTCTTACTAGCTTTAAGGTGTATTTTAA
>CANMLX010000083.1 GCA_947498845.1 uncultured Flavobacteriaceae bacterium
GTAGTTAACGCGTTTTTTTTAACTCTGGTACACTTTTTTGCCCGATCACCCCAAAAATCCACTCTAAAAAAATTTTTTTAAAGAACGTTTTACTACTTGTAAATATAGGTATTTATAAAGTTCAGGTAATGAGGTTTTCCGTAATTGTTATACTTTTTTAATTTATTTCCGCGGCACGCCAACCCAAATGTTTTCCATAAAAACAGCCCTTGTCTTGGCGCGCCTTCCCTCCCATCGGTATGTTACATAATTGGCATTATAATACTGCCGCTTCATCCATCCGAACCAAAGCCGTAGTTATAATGTCAACTATGTAAAATACTCCCTTATCGCCTGACTGCCGACGCTCTTGCTCACTCGGATGAAGACTAACGCCCTACGGTTGTTGCATTCAGAAGTATAAACAATCTCCTCCGCCATAATCCATAGCTTAGATTATTTATACATCTGAACGTTTGATGCGGAGAAAGAGGGATTCTACACCCCGAGTTTTTCAGAGTGAACGTTTTAAAAAGCTGAAGATTTATAGGTCTATAATTTGGGATTTAGCACTAGCCATTGCAATCTTCAGCTTTTTAAAATGCTAGAGGTTTTGCGACGATTGAGCAAAATAATTATGTTTTCCTAGTGCGCAGAGGCAGAAGTGGCGGGTTTTCAGCGGTGGGTAAGCGGGCATTTTACATAATAGCGGTTATAACTACAGTTTTGGTGCAGCGAGGATTCGCGCGACTGCTATTATAACACCTATTATGTAACTTGCCTTTGGTGATGTGGTGGCATGCGGAACAAAACAAAAGACAGAGGATTTTTGCCTTTTTCGGCAAAATACTGGGTTTTGTTTTGTGGGGAGTATTTAATTATATTTGGTATATGGAAGTAACTCTCTTTATAATTGGTATTCTTGCATTTTTACTACAGCTTTTATCGTTTTTAAAGAATGATACTTCTGTTTTAAAAAAACTCTTAAAAATGTATCGTACGATACATTTCCTTATTTTAAAAAAGACTTATAATTGAACACTATACATGAGTTTTGTTCAACTTATCGGATGGAAGTTGTTTACCATTTCATGTAAATTCTCTAAATCATCCTGTAGATACCTTTCGGTAGAACTTATGTAGCGGTGTCCTGCTAAGTATTGCACTTTTCTAAGATTGTATTGTCCTAACCAATTGGTTATTACACTTGCTCTTATCTGTTTAATGTTTTCTACGTTTTGATTGTACTTTTTTAGCTTCTTAATGAGCTGTGATGTTAACATATTAAAGCGCATATTAATTGGGAAGAGTTGGTCTATATGGTTTTTTATGCGTTTTTGTAACATTGGTAATATCTCGTTTTGGTATGCCATAAACTCCATGATTTGCCAAGACTTTAATTCTAGTTCTCTGGCATTGCTTCTTTTGGTGCTTGGTACATAGATTTTACCTTTGTCAAGTTGTAAATGCTCTGTTTTTAGCTTACTTAAATCTGTAGTGTTTAAGCCTTGATAGACAATGAGTCCTGTGATGACTTTGCCTCGTTTTGCTGTTAACCTGTGGTATTTGTCTTTTATATTTTCGGTTTCAAAGGAGTAGTATAAATCTTCTAGTTCATCGGCTTCCAGTAAGTTATAATTGATGGTTCTTCGTTCTCCTTTTACTATGGTGTTTTCTATGGGATTGTCTGCTCTGTAAGCCTCTTCTATCAAATAATTAAAGTAGGTTTTTATACTACGTAATTTATGGTTAATCGTTTTTTTGCTGTTCCCTTTTCTGCTTAGGTATTTTATAAATTTTAAAGTGGTTTTATAATCGATCTCGGTTGGTGTGGTGTGATGGCGTTTACACCATTTGGTAAATAGAGATTTGGCGTTGTTATGGCTTTCTATGGTACTGGCGGCATAGCCTTGTTTTTGTAAGTATGTTTTATAATCACTCATTGCCTATGGTTTTTAAAAGGTGAACGTATATCTGCGTTGATTCTAAAGATGTATGTCCTAAAAAGGTTTTTATGGTTTCTAAGTCTACATTATGTTGTAGTAAATGGGTTGCTATGGAGTGCCTTAAAATATGGAGCGTAATCTTTTTTTCGGTAATGGTATTGTTATTGGCTGCTTGTACTATAGCTTGTAAGCGATTAGCGAAGCTCATCCCATGCATGCGTGTTCCGTTTTTGTTGATAAACAGGGCTTCGCTTAAATGACTTTGGTAAAATTCTGGTCTCGCTTCGTAAATATAATCTTCTAGTATGTCTGCGTTTTTTCTGTTGATGGGTACAAAACGTTCTTTATAATTTTTGCCTTTTCTAACATACACACGTTCTTTATCGAACAGTATGTCTTTTATATCTAGGCTGACGGCCTCCATCCTGCGTAGTCCGCAACTATACAATATGGTTAACATGGCTTTGTCTCTTAGCTTAAATCTGTTTTCTGTATGGCTGTAATTGGTGGCGTTAAAGAGGGCTTTTATTTCTGCTTGAGTGAGGATGTTTAGCTTTTCTTCGCTGGGATTGGGTTCACTTTTTAGATGTATGTTAATGCCTTTATGGTTGTGGTTTTGTAAATAGTCTTTAAACTTTTTTAAGGCTTGTTGGTGTTTGTTAAGATAGCTTTTGCTTAATGCACCACTTCGGGTTTCGTTGGCGCGTTGTTGTAGTTCTCTGTAATAATCTTTTATGGTTTTGGTGGTGATGTGATTGATGCTTTTTATAGTGTTTTGCTCCAGATAATAGAAGAACTCTTGCAGGTGGTTTGGTAAATTATAAACTGTGGTTTCTGCATAGCCTAAAATGTCCAACCACTCTTTATAATTAGCAACTAGTAGTTTAAAACTTTCGTTTTGTAGTTTTAATTTTTTCATTAGCTCAGTGTGTTGTTTTTAGTGGTTTTTTGAACCGATTATCTTAATTGGCTTTTTTTCAGTTGATTAATCGGTTTACTGTGTTTGGATCGATTGTAGTTCGATGGATCGTACACAGTTCTGTAAAGCATCTTTGATAGCTGCTTTTAATTGACTGTATTCTAATTGATTAACAACTTGATAATGATGTGTTTTTTTACCTTTAGAGCTAGCAAGTTTTATATGTTCCGTG
>CANMLX010000084.1 GCA_947498845.1 uncultured Flavobacteriaceae bacterium
AGCTTAAATTATTTAGAGTGCAAAATACGATTTCGTTAGCTTAGTACTAAAGGGTTTTGAGAGCTATGAGGGATTGCTTATAACGTTAAGTGTAAGATGAGCATTAGCGTCGTTGATTAAATCGTTTTGCGCAGCGATAGCGAAGGCAAACTATTTGATCAATGCAATCTTACATGATGTTATCTGCTGTTTTATTTTAATTTTTATCTTTTTTTAAAATTAATAATAAAAAACAAAGGAACAGTTCCAAATCCGGAACAATATTCAGTCATTTTTTTCTAAGCTTCCCATAGCATATGAATTTTATAGGTAATAAGGTTCGTTTGCTATGGGAACTAAAAACTCCGTTGTCTTTTCTTTAAGTAGCTCCACAATACTAGTCAATACTTGATTTTGTCAAAAATTTTCACGTCCTTGTTCAAGTATTTTTTAACGTGTCAACGTTTAGAAAGTAAAGCTTTCTACGCTGCCAAGCCAAAATACTTGGGCAATCTCTCCTAAAGTCAAGATTTGCCGTCCCTACTTAAAGAAAAGCAACTCCATACAGCTCTCCATAAAACTTAGAAAAAACTGTCCGATCCGAATTTGGAATTGCAGATAACAATTATATATATGTAATGGTACACATATTTCCATTATAATTTCCACAAATCTAAGGGATTTCTATTAAAACTTCTAATCTCAATACAACAGTAAAAGTCTAACACGGTAAGTGTTGGTCTTTTTTATGCGTTGCACTGAAAACTTGCTTCAAAAAAACATAAACATGATAAAAAAACTAAGAAAGTGCTTGCTCAGGCATTTTAATTTGTAGCTCTCTTCCTGTGTTCAATCTTTTGTATAAATACATAAATCACTTTTGGTAAATTATTCATTATAATTTGAGTAGGTTGTCGCCAGTATAATCTCAAGTTTGTCTTTTTTATTGCTTACGCTCTCCCGTCATGGCCACTAAGCAAAACTAAACAGTAATGACTCGTTATGAATATGGGGATTGTAAGTTATAAAAGAACGCGTTCATTAGGTTTTGGTATTTAATGCCTAACTTTATAATAAATATGACAATAATTTATGAACTCTAAATTTGATGAGTTTGTAGTAATATTTTAAGTAATAAAAATGAAATTCCTTGGAAGTATAAAAGAATATTTACAATTAGAAGTAATTGATTTTAATACGTGTTATGTGCTTAAAGAGCATATAGAAAGTAGTTTAACAGTGCTATGGTTTATCGAAGATTTGAATGAGCTGATTATTGATGGGAGACGTTATTTTTTAAAAAAAAATCAGATTGTTTTTTTTACAGAATTTCATAAAATCACAGCAAAAAAAATTGAAAAAATTAGATTATTACGTTTTAATAGGCCTTTTTACTGTGTTCTTGATCATGATACCGAGGTAGGCTGTAAAGGCATTTTATTTTTTGGAGCATCGCAATTACCTATTATTAACATCCCAAAGGAGGAACTTAATAAGTTTGAAATTTTGTGGAATATGTTTTGCATTGAAATGGAATCGGATGATAGCTTGCAGATTGAAATGTTGCAAATGATGCTAAAACGTTATTTGATTTTATGCGCACGTGTTTATAAAAATCAAGAAAATTACCCCAACAAAAAGGAGGATTCGGATATTGTAAGAGAATTTAATTTTTTAGTAGAACAGCATTTTAGAAAAATGCATTCGGTTACAGAATACGCAGAACTTTTATATAAATCGCCAAAAACACTTTCTAATTTATTTTCAAAAATAGGATCAAAAACGCCTTTACAATATATTCATGATAGGATAATGCTTGAGTCTCGTAGGTTACTTTGGTACTCTTCATTACACATCAAAGAAATTGCATTTGAAATAGGCTTTGATGATATTCAGTCATTTAGCCGATTTTTTAAAAAACACGAAGGGGTTTCTCCTTCAGAATTTAAGCAAAATAAGCTTCGGGAAGAATTGCCAACTCTTAAGGAATAGTTACCTATATATTAACTTCTATATCTGCCGACATTTGTAATGTCAAGTTAACGTTTAACATAAAACATTACAAAATGAAAAATATAGTAACAAGTTTAGCTGCTGTAGTACTAACAAGTTTAAGTGCTTTTGCACAGTTACCAGATCCTGGTTTTACAGTAGATTCGCGAACAGCAATAGTAATTACAGACCCACAAAATGATTTTTTAAGTCCCGATGGTGTAACCTGGGGAGTGGTAGGTAAAAGTGTAACAGAAAATAATACAGTTAAAAACCTAGAGTCGTTATTTAAAGTGGCAAAGAAAAAAAATATGACTGTATTTGTTTCTCCTCATTATTATTACAAGCATGACCACAATTGGAAAATAGAAGGGGCATTAGAGGCTTTAATGCACAAGATTAAAATGTTTGATCGATCTCACACATTAAAAACCGATGGTTTTGAAAACTCGGGAGCAGATTGGTTAGACCGCTATAAAAAATATATAGATGCTGATAATGTTGTGGTTACAAATCCTCACAAAGTATATGGACCAGAATCTAATGATTTAGCATTGCAATTACGTAAGCATGGATTTGATAATGTAATATTAGCAGGAATGTCGGCCAACCTCTGTACAGAATCACATATGAGAGACTTAGTGGAGTCTGGGTTTAGAGTAGCAGTAGTCTCTGATGCCACTGCAGGAGCAATTTTACCCAACATGAATGCCTACGAAGCGGCATTAGTGAACTTTAAAATGATTGCTAGTCATGTGTTTACTACCGATGAAATTGTAAAAGAAATTAAAAAAACAAAGTAATTGCTACGTTACCCGAATGGATAGAGGCGAATGGGAATTTGAAGATTCTAAAGCGCTAGAGCCTGTTTATTAAAACCACTTTCTGCACTGGATTTTTTAGTGCAGAAAGTTTTAACAAAGAATAAAATAACGTCAGTTCGATGTAACTTATAAGTTTAAACATAATTGATTTGTTTTAACAAATCCAATGTTCAGGCTA
>CANMLX010000085.1 GCA_947498845.1 uncultured Flavobacteriaceae bacterium
ATCTCGGTCCAAGCCCCATTTCCTCCTCCACTATTTGGAAGTGGCACATTGGATTTTTGAAATCCAGTGCCTTGAGACCCTGCTAATACATATGGGTTATCTTCATTTGAAATGTCAATGGAGTTAAATAATGGGTAGGCTGAATTATGAATTTTAGAAGACCAATTTTGACCACCATCTTTAGTAAACCAAATTCCATTACTACCCTCTCTATTTCCACCTGAGCCCATAGCACTGGAAGAAGTCGCATATATGACATCTGAATTTTTAGGCATAACGGCCACTTGCCTCATATATTTATCAGTAAGTAATTTTGTCCAACTATTTCCTTGGTCTTTACTTACAAATAATCCTCTATTTTCTCCTCTTCCAAAAACAGTAACATACACCCAGTTTTCACGATTAGGATCGGTTACAATATCAAAAATGCCTTTATAGCTATTCGATCTAATATTAAGTTCATCAGAGTCTGCTGGCAAGTCATTAAGA
The DNA here is from genome assembly GCA_947498845.1 of uncultured Flavobacteriaceae bacterium. Classification (GTDB taxonomy): domain Bacteria; phylum Bacteroidota; class Bacteroidia; order Flavobacteriales; family Flavobacteriaceae; genus Jejuia. Next base: position 490 of record CANMLX010000085.1, read on the forward strand.
CTTGTTTTTGTCCAATTTACGCCTTTGTTTGTTGATTTCCATAAGCCTTTAGTTCCCCCAGCATAGACAATATTACTATTAAATTGATCTACAGCAGTATAATTACAGAACTTATTATCCAAAACTTTTTGCCAACTGTTTCCATCATTAGTACTTTTATAAACGTCCCCTTCAGCTACTACATAAAGTGTTCTATTATTTATAGGGCTATTAACATCTATAGAAAGGCCATTTAAAGTCGCATTCGATTCGATTCCTGTATGGACTTCAACCCAACTACTACTTTCTCCTTTATCGGTACTTTTTAAAACGTGTCCTTTTTTGGTTGTAGCCCAGACCACATTTTCTCTATCAGGATCGGCAACAATAGAATGGAAATTACCTCCTCTTCTCTCTCCCCAACCATATTTACTATCATCAAGATTACAATTTTCCCAGGATACACCTTTATCTAGGCTTCTCCAAATGCCCATATCTGCAAGTCCTAAATAAATAATATTAGGATTTTTAGGACTTATTACCATGTCTACATTCACTAAATTATCTGCACCATTACTTTGCCATCCATTAGTTCCAATTTTTCTACCATGTATGATTTTAAAATTACGACCACCATCTTTAGAACCTGCAATAAATTGATTAGTGTATGTGTAAAAGTTATTTGGATTTGATAAATCTTCTCCAACAGATCTTCCGTAGCCATCACTTGTTCCTCCATAAGAGCGTAGAAGAAGACCATGAAATGCTGTTTCCCAATTAGCAACATTACTAATTTTTGTAAATGAATCCCCTCCATTGGTAGAAACTCTTGTCCCAGATTTTGGATTCCATGTAGCTGTTACCCTAACTTCAATAATCGTAATATGTGAATTATTAGGGTTTATATGTATGATACCACCTTGATCTTGTTTTTTGATCCATGTATTTCCACCATCTGTGCTTTTATAAAATTTAGTATCTCGACCATCAAACCAAAATCGGTTAGAACAATCTGCCTTGGCTACTGTGAGATACATTGTATTTGAATTATTAGGGTCTACTGCAAAATCAGCAACTTCCGTAAAACCTTCAAAATCATTGTTAGCAGTTATGTTAGTCCATGCTCTTCCTCCATTAGTACTTTTATACACATCGGCAACAGAACAAGCAGGTCTTCCTCTCCCTGTAACTACGTATACTGTATTTGAGTTGTTGGGATCTACTACGACTTTTAAAATTCTTGTATTTGGTAAATTGCTTTCAACTTTAGTCCAAGTTTCACCAGTATTGGTTGTTCTGTATATTTCTGCATTTTTAGAGTTCCAATTGCCTAAATGGCTTGAGGCATAACCCACAGCAGGATTGTTCGTGCCAAATTCAATATCAGATACATAACCGTTAGTATCAATAGTATTATACCATGAGTCTCCTCCATCTGTAGTTTTGTGTATGCCACCGTTAGCTATAAACATAATGTTACCATTAGTTTTATGAAACCCTATTCCAGAGACATGTGTTGATTTAACACCTCTGCTAGCTCCTATAACATCCCAAGAAGCCCCACCATCTTTGCTTCTGTAAGCACCACTTAGGTCGCTACCGGCTAGAACGATTCCAGATTTACTGGCACCAATACAGCTAAACCAACCTCCTCCTCCAGGATTAGTTCTCTTCCAATTATGTGTTTGCGCATTCACAAATAGTGACATTGCGAATATATAACACGTTATAATTATGTTTTTTCTCATCTTTTTAGTTTTAGTTTTAGTTCATTTTAAAATTCACTGAAAACCAAATCATTAAACTTACGTCTAATTAGTACAATTTTTAGATAAAAACCTGTTATAAAGTACTCTTCCGTAAAAATTAAGTTATAATGATTAGCTTCCAATAGTATATGTTATCACTTTTACTCATGCTACATAGGTCAAACACCTGTAGTTTTTGATTAGTTTAGTTTTTTCGTATGTGCTTTATCTTTTTTTAGTTTCATTTTCTTATAATTAATTTCTTAGATTGATTAATATTTAAACCTTTTATGCTTAGCACATATATTCCTTCTGTTAAATGAGTAATATCAAATACACTACTAGTGGTATTGATTGTTTCATGGTGGACTAATTGACCTTGAAGTGAGAAGACAGACACCGAATAGTCGCCCTCAATCAATCCCTTAATAGATACATTTTGATT
>CANMLX010000086.1 GCA_947498845.1 uncultured Flavobacteriaceae bacterium
AGTGAAACATTTATGTTCATGAATTCATTAATGCAAAATAGAAAATATGAATAAAAGCCCACAGAAAGGTACGATCGAGGACTTGAAACGTATAGCCCGACCCAAAGAGGAACACCATAGATTAAATGGAGTGTTGGACTGCTTGGAGTATTGGATTACTTAGACTAGTTAGACTTGTTGGAGTGTTAGACTGCTTGGATGTAGATTTTTAGATTATAGAAAGAAATTCCAAACGACACCAAATCTAACAATAAAATCCCTGTATGGATAGTTTGGTGCTGAATAAAAATCGTATCCTGTTCGAGAGGAATTAAAATGCTCTGCTTTTAAGAATATACGTGTTTGCCTTATTTTTGCATTTATAAAGAAATCCAATCTTGGAAATTCCCCCAATTTTCTATCGGTTTGCACATAAAACTCTGCAAGAAGTGGATTATACGCATTCATGTAATATTTTGTAAAGTAGTTAAACGTAACTCCTGTTTGCAAATACATGGCTTTTTTAAATAAATGCGAACTAAAGTAGAGTGTATTTCTAATTGTAAATTCTGGAACGTTTAATGTATTATTGGCATTCTCTACTTTTTGATAGAGTATGGTATTATTTAAAGCAAATTTCCTGAATCTAAACTCATTTCCTAGTTTCGCCCTTAGATAATTAATTGTATTATTATTCTGGAATGCTTTTATTTCTTGAATTGCTGTAGCATTTTCATCTTGTTTAAAATACACATAATCACTTATAGTATTAAAATCTAAAGATAGATTTAGTAATTCCTTGAATTTTATTTGAAATGCTAATTGTTGTGTTTCTATATTATTAAAGTTATTTCTCCAATTGTAACTCTGGTGATTACTTTGGTATAGTAGCGCATTAAAATTGGGGGCTCTGGAACTATGATTTATTGATGCCTTTGCAAAAATATTGTCTGCAAATTTAAATTCTGCTTCTCCTTTTATGTAATTTCCTGTAAAATCTCCTGAGACATTTATTCCTAAATCCCCATATAATTTAAATTTCTTAAATGCTTTTTTATAGGTTCCTCCTGCCGATATTACATCGCCTTTAAGCCGATTGGTAATTGTATTTCCTCCTAAAACTACAACTTTATTATAACCGTAATTATAGTGCTCTTGATTTAAATTTAACTGTATATCGCCTAATAAACTATTACTATAATTTACGTTTAACTGATTTGTTAAACGCTCTAAAGTAACCAGATCTTTAAATGCTGAACTTGAGAATGCTTCTCCAAAAAACTCTTCTTCGGCCGTTCTTTGATCATATTGATAAAACTTATCTTCGAAAGAAATGATATGCCCAACACGTAACTGGTGACTTGATGTTGTATCCTTTCTCACTATATTATAGGCATGATCTAAATGAAATCGTTTGCCTTTTAGCACACTTTCTGCGTTTTGAAAATTTAATTCAAAAAGCGAACGGTCTAAAAATTCTACATCTCCTTGCTCGAATAATTCTACTTCATTTTCTCTAAGCCCTCCATTTTCACGATTCAATAAATCCTGCATAACAACATGCCCCCGCATGACATAACGGTCATTTTTTGTGCTATAATTGGTGGTAAACCTAAAGTTTCCTGTACTTGTTAAAATCTGTTGATACTTCCCCAGAGATCTTAACCCTTTATAAGCTATTGAAAAGTTTAATTGAGGTGATGTATTGACCGTGAAAAATGAATCTGCTAATTGCCCTTGCTCAAGCGCTGATCTGTATAGTAACTCTGTTAATGGCGTTGGTACACGATAGTAAAAAATATCTTCTATCTCCATGTAGTTAAAATGCCTTGCTGTCGCTCCAAAACTTGGCAACAACTTTGTATTTTGAAAGTTATAGGTTAAGCTGTTGTATGTTTGACCTATATTAGAGAATGGTATTAATCCAAAATTATCGCGTCTTAAGTAATTAAATTTATAGTCTTTATGAATGGTTAATGTCGTATCTACATGAGTTGTATCATTTTCTGAAGATATGATGAGATAGTCTTGTATTTTAGCTTTTTCCTCGCCTTCTTTTTTGGGGCCGTCCAAAAATTTATCTACAAGTTTAGATAATTTTGATGTTGTGTCTTTTTGCTTAACGGCTAAAGAATCTTCTTTTTTTATTTGGGGTTCTGGAGTTTGACAAAACGCTACCGCTGTAAACACTATAAAAAATAATCCTAAAATTAGTTTTTGCATAATAGATTTAAAAACGTTGCAAATGTAAATACAAAATATGATAACGCTATACAATTAATATATATTTCACAATTTTAATATTTGGTTGGTGGATTTGTGGATTTGTGGATTTGTGGATTTGTGGATTTGTGGATTTGTGGATTTGTGGATTTGTGGATTTGTGGATTTGTGGA
>CANMLX010000087.1 GCA_947498845.1 uncultured Flavobacteriaceae bacterium
ACTAAGCGTTCTTCAAATGCACCATCTTCTTTAGCTAATTCTAAAGAACGTGGTAGGATATAACCATTTCCCCAATCTTTATAATTTGTTTTACTCACACCTATTAGATTGTTGTTCACTTTTTCTTCTGTACGTACTACAGCTGTATAGGTATTATTAGCTTCTAATTTGTTAATTGTTGGCTCATCTATCTCATCTGGGTAGAAATAAGTTGTTGTAAGCTCCTCGTTGGCATCATTAACGCGCTTTTGCTCTTTAGGAATTTGATATTTAGGGTGATAAGTGGTATAGCCCTCTGTTACGACTTCTTTGGTTTCATTATCAAAAAATTCTGTTGTTTTTTCATGGGTTTGTAAAAAGCGTTGTGCTACGTAATCATTCTTTTGGATATAATCGAAGATGGCTGCTGTATTGCCATTTGAAAAATCGCTTGTACGCTTAATTTCAACCAGTGGAAATGTGTCAAAAACATCATGAGTGTAATCTATTTCTTTTAAAAGGACTTTTCCCCCTGATGCATCATAAATTACTTGCTTTTTTAACTTTCCTCTAAAGATACTTTGACTTGTGGATAAATCTCCAAAACCACCATTTTTATAATAAAAGTGTGCTCTGGCAAAGTTAGGATGTGAGGTAAAGTCTAATTCTGTTAAGACACTACCTTCTTGGTACACTATATCGTCTGTTTCGTAGACTTTAGCTTCTAAATTAGGATAATCTACAGCGCTGGTATAGGTGGATTCTGTACGTCCATTATTGGTACCAACATCTCTGGAGGTTACCATGGCATAGCCTATATAACTATCATTAGCGATATCGGTTAGTGATTTTGAGCTTGTAAAAACATCGAAAGCAAGGTGTGGGAAACTAAAATTTGACCAATTATTGTCACTAGCTATTTTAATATTGCCATAGTATGGCATGTTATTTAATCGCCCAGAGGGTTCCCCATTGGCATCTAAGTAGCGGTATTCTTTTATTTGGGTTTTACCGAGTCCTGTAGGGTCATATATTTTTTGACTTTTAACTCTTAAACCGCCCCCATGGATTTCTTTAGAATTTAATATAAAACTATTGAGTTCATAATCAAATTCGGTAATCGCTCCTGTTGGGTACTTAATACGAGTTAAAATCCCTGCTTTGGTATACTCTAAATTAGATTCTAAGGAGTAGTCGCCTACTAATTTTAAATACCCTTTCCCCAATGAAAAAGGAACTAAAGACGTATTACCCTGATCTCCTTTATAATATAAAACAGGGACTCTTCTATTAAAAATTTCTTCGCCTTCTTCGGTATTAGCATAGCCTAAAAAGTCTTGATTTGGTGAATCACGTCTTGGTAATTTAGTAGAATTATAAGTAAACTGATAGTTGGGGCTTTCTGTTCCCATATTACCATAAAGACGTATTTTATCCAAACGTAACCTTTTACATTCTGGCAGATTACAATTATCTCCTGAATTAAAATAACCATATTCAAATATTATAGTTCTTATAACTTTGCCATTAAAGTCTTTAATGACAATTTGAGTTAACAGCTTATCTCCAATTAAATCTAATCGATTTAATTCGTATTTAAACTCCACTGAACCTTGTTCAAAAACAATGCGCTTAAGTCTTTTTAATTGAGGGAATGCTTGTTTTCTATGTTGATAGGAAACGGGATAAGTTTTTAAATGATTACTCCCGTATATTTGAGATACCCAATTACCAGTTTCTGTTACATCATCTAAATCATATGTTTCATATTCAAAGGTGACTTCTTTTTTTGTCGCAGCACTTTTTATACTGGATAAATGATAGGCATCTACTTGCTCATAAGGGTACACAAAATCTCTGTTTCCGCGATGGAAAGGTGATGTTTCTGTAGGGGAAAAGCTAACACTTGCGTTTTGTGATACATCTAATTCTGAAAAGGTATAATTGAGCCCTGCTGGAGAGGTGATTTCTACATTGTCAATACATCTAATCTTTCTTGTGCCTCCCCAGTTGTCTTGAAAACCTAAAAAGTTGATAGGATTTGAATAGCCTATACTGGTGGTTATGGTATTTCCAATAGCGTTAATTTCCCAAGGTGTTTTGTCTTTTTTATGAATAAATCGTGTACTTAAACCAGGCGCATTGGCGATAAAAAGATCTGGTTTTTTATCGTTTTTATATTTGCTTTGAGATTCATAAAGATTAAATGGCGCAAAGTTAAATTGCTGACTGGCGGCTAATGGAAAGGGCAATGTTTGCTCTATGATATTCTTGAAA
>CANMLX010000088.1 GCA_947498845.1 uncultured Flavobacteriaceae bacterium
CCTAAACCAGGACCACCAGAGCTAGCATCATTAAAAGTACCATTTGTATTAGTAAATGTTTCAGCTTCAATTACTATAGTGTCACCAGAAGGGTTGCCATTTCCACCACCAATAACAGTAATGGCTGTAGTATCTGTGAAGCTTCCATCTACAGTGGTAGCTGTAATTGTAGCATTACCTGCAGCAACACCAGTTACTACTCCAGAAGCGTTTACTGTTGCAATGTTGGTATTGTTAGAAGACCAAGATACTGCTTGGTTAGAGGCATTATTAGGGGCTACGGTAGCTGTTAAATTACTAGTTTGTCCCACGTTAACAGATGCTGTGGCTGGAGAAACAGAAACACTAGTTACTGCTATTGGGTTAGGTGGGTTATCACCTCCAGTTACTGTAACCGTTATGGTATCTGTTTTATCACCATCTAGAGTAGTTGCAGTAATAGTAGCATTTCCTTCTGCTACAGCAATAATATCTCCAACATTACTAACTGTAACAATATTTGGATTTGAAGAAGACCAAACAACAGATTGTATGGTAGCATTAAAAGGAATAATTCCAGCAGTTACTGTTGAAGTTCCTCCTTCTTCTAAAGTTAGACTCTGCGGATTAATACTTACACCTTCAACAGGCACATTAGTATCTATAGGACCTATAGGTTCTCCTGCAACAGTCACAGTAGCTCTTCCTAAGAAGTTTCCATCTTGAGTAACAGCATCAGCTGTTACAGTACCTGCCATGATTCCTGTAACTACACCTTGTCCATTAACAGTTGCAATAGTTGTATTACTAGTTGTCCACGTTACAATTTGTTGTGTCGCATTAGATGGAGAAATTTGATAGTCAAAATTAAATGTTTCGCCAGGTCTAATCGTTACTCCATTAGAAGGAATTAAATCAATTCCAGTTACAGGAACTCTTCCTCCAACAGGTACACCATCATATACACGAATCCAATCTATTAAGAATAAGTTTTGACCATTAGCATCATCTAACTCATCACGAGTAGGGAAGATATTTTGGTCACTTAACCAAGATTGTTGCTCCATATTGATGATAATATGTTGTGGTTTACTTAGACCTGTTCCTCCTGTATAACCATACTTGTCAATAGCATCAAATGCTGTAGTATGTTCAGATAAACTTCCATCTGGTGCTACAAAGTTATGTTCAAATTGTTTAATGGTTCTTACTTTTTGCCCGTTGATGTAGTATTCTGCATGATGCGGATTTACCCAGTAAACACCAATGGTAAAAAAATCACCACGCCAAGTATCTCTCCCATCTTCCATATACCATGTGCCAAATACGCCTTCTTCATCTCTTGGTTGATAATCGGTAAATGGTTGCCTGATAAATGTATGATGGCTCAAATGGATTCGCTTATCAAAATATTCTCTTCCTTGCTGGCTGTTAGGATAAGATTCTAACATGTCCAATTCTTCCGTTTCATCTTGACTAATCATCCAAATATTGTTGGCTAACATACAATTGGCTTGTTGGACTCTAGCTTCCATATACATTGGATATGTCATAGTTGCTTTGGAAGAAATACATCCAGTGTAGATAATAGGTAATGTAGCATCCCAAGCACCATGAATATTTAAATATCCGTTTGTAATCCATGTATGATCTTTATGATAAGAAGTAGCAGATGGTCCAGAAAATCCGTTAATGTATAATTCATTCCATCTTTCTGTGAATTCAGGATTTAGATTACTACTATTGGATTCGTAATTAAAACTATCTGATACAGGGTTTAATTCCCAAACCATTCCTGATGGAGGGGAGGCTGGTATAGGAATTCCAGACCAGTCTTGAGCATTTATACTTAGTACAACGCTCATAAAAAATAATAGTGTTTTAAAATATTTCATTTTTTGTAGAATCTCAATTTAGAGTCTCCTTATACAGGAGACTCTAAATTGAGAATGATTTTAGTTATTTAAGAATTAATTTTTTAATCATAGCCTGATTGCTAGTTTTTACTTTAATAAAATATAGGCCTTTATTA
>CANMLX010000089.1 GCA_947498845.1 uncultured Flavobacteriaceae bacterium
TTAGACTAGGGGTGAATGTTTTTATATTACTCTGTGTCCCTGTAGTTACTGCTACGTCATAAAACTTTACTTCGTTAACTGCATTGGTGGTATAGGCCATTTTAATTTCATGACCTGATCCCATGCGCCAATCTGCTCCTGGTGCGGCTTGTTTAACCACACGATTAAGTGGCGAATTATCTAATGCTTTTTCGGAAAAAGGATTGGTGGTGCTTTCGTATTTAGGGGTATTGTAAAAATCTACTGTACCACTAAAGCCGTCATATCTTAAACTGCGGTTACCGCCACTAGTGCTCTCTGGAACATAAGGCAGATGGTCTTTAAGTTGGCGCCCTATATTATCATACTCTATATGGGTTATAATATCTTTTTGTGAGGTACTTTGCCCTATAGCTATTTGTTGTACTGGTCTTCCTGTGCCATCAAAATACGTTACTTCTTTTATGGCGTCGCCGTTTTGCGATAATTCTGAGATAGCTTCTATGGGGATTCGCGGTGTGATGCTATACACATAATTTTCATCGCTCAAACCATTACCGTTAGGCGTTGGACAGCCATCATTTTGCGACAGACCATACTTCCCTGGGCAATTATCATGATTGTTAGCAACATAATTGGTAGGCTTAAAACAATTTATTTTGGTATCGTTTAAATCACCTAAGCCGTCCCCATCAAAATCGGCATACCATGTTGGCCCGCCTGTATCTCCTAAAGTAACACTTACACTACTGGGGTTACTCCAAAGTAAATTTTTAAAAGAACGCAAATAATATGTACCAGATGCGTTAGCTATAAAATTGGATGTGGCAGGAAAGTTGGTGCTCGTCCCCGTAGACGAGGTTTGCCAGTACCATAGTTCTCCAGGAGGGGTATCTCCTGTTTTTTCCAATACAGCCGAGGTGCATGTTTCACTTACTATGGTTGGGTCTTGTAAGGCTGCTATGCCTGAGCTGGTGACACCTAAATCAACTTCATAAAAAACACTGCCACTGCCAGTATATGCTATAGTATATTTTATTCTGCATCTGCGGCTATCGGTCCATTGTATAATCACTTCTTTATTGGTTTGATTTAAAATAACCCCTCCAGAGACTGTCCATATCGCTTCTTGATGATCAAGTACTACTGTATTGGACATCTCATAGGTTTCTACTTGATTGATATCTACATAGTCTGCTCCTAATATTTCCCAGCTTGTTGGAATTGGTATAGGATCTGGGTCAATAGGTATTGGTACCTGACCATAAATTTTAAAAATAAAACTTAAAAAAAACAGTGTTATTAATTTTAAATTTTTCATAATGCTTTTATATTAATATCTTTAATTTTATTGTTACGTTGGTGTAATAAGACTATTTAAGTATAAACTTAACTTTGATTACTATTCTTCACAATCACTAGAAAGCTCACCTTGTCCATGATAACTATAGCAATAGCGTTTTAAAATATGCCCATCTTCATCTCTTATAATTTCTAATCGGTTATAGCGATCGTATTCATAATAGGTCACTTCAGATGAGGCATCGGTCATACTTGTAATCCCTACTAAAGGATCGTAAGTATACGTTGACATCATGGCTTGAGATAGCGTGGGTCTTAACGCATCTAAAGCTTCTCTTAATTGACCTTCTTTACCTTCATAATGTTTAGTCTTATCTGTATCTGCATTAGATTTTGCTTGTAAGTTGCTTACATAGTTTTGAATCTGGTTGTACGTTGCATTTTCAATTTTTGCTATAGGAAGCGTTCCATTATACCCCCATATATAGACAACATGGGTGCCATCTGTTTTATGTATCTCTTTTATATTCCCGTTAGGGTAGTAATCTTTATAGACTAAGCGTTCTTCAAATGCACCATCTTCTTTAGCTAATTCTAAAGAACGTGGTAGGATATAACCATTTCCCCAATC
>CANMLX010000090.1 GCA_947498845.1 uncultured Flavobacteriaceae bacterium
CAAAAACGTCTATCACCATCCACATCAGAGAACACATTACCAATAGTTTCGCCAGAGACAGGAGAGCTCCAATAGGTGTAGTAAAACCAATCGGCTTTTATCGGTGTAGTTTTGCTTACAGTAGCTGTCCCGTTAAGAGTAAAAGTACCCCCACTGTCGTTTTGAACAAAATTACCTTGAGATTGTACAGAAATAGAGCCATCTACAGTCACGTCGTTTTCTACTTCTACATAAGTGCCACTATCTACAGTTAATGTGAAGCCAGAATTTACTGTGAGTTCACAACAGCTGAAACTCCCACTAGAGGTATTATAATTAGCATTTATAATCGCACCAGTAGTTAAATCTGGTGTTCCACTCCAAGAAGTACCATCCCAAATTACAGATGATGTGCAAGACCCACAAACAAAACTACAAGTAGGCATTGATAATCTTGTCGAATCAGAGCCAGTCCAGTTAGTTGTAGTAGAAACAGCAGCTAAAATAGCAGGGGGATCACCATTTATAACACTGCAATCATAAATATTATTATCAAAAACCATATGTATGGCGTTTACACCATCTGTTAAACCACTTGGCAGGGCGGTAGTATTTTGGTTTGTAGCATCCGTCCAACCTGTTGTTGTAGCAAAATGTATTGCATATAAAAATGTAGGAGTTGCTATTGAGCCCTGATATGCTAAAAGTTGATCACCATTACCAGCAAAACCCCATCCATTTGTTAAGTCAACAACATTGCCAATACTGGCTTCAAGAGGATTAGGACCTCTCCTGTCCTTTACAATAACTTCGGTGCCACATGGTAAATCTGAATTGGCTGTCCATTCCACAATACCTTCACCTAACAAAAAGTTACCAGATGCCTGCCAGCCATTATCAGTAAAATAGATTACAGTACCACTATCTATTGGAGCTAATAAAACAAAAGAGAATTCACTTCTTGTAAAGGTATTGACACCAGTTATAGCTATATCTCCAGCAGATAATGTGGTTTGACTATAGCTGGAACTAGTTATGATTAATAAAAAATACAAATAGTAAATGTTGCTTTTCATGGTTTTTAGGTATTAAGTTATTACTGAATATGTAACATGTAGTGCTATTTTCTCTAGTTTTATAGCTGCTATCAATAAGTAAAATATTCCCACAATATAAATCATAAAACTTGGGGTTTGGGATTACGAAATTTATCCAATAATTTTTAAGGATGCGAAAGCTTAGATTTGAATAAACTATGGCGTTTTTAAAACTATTTCTTAAATAGCAGAAATTAGCAAAAGCCATTATGGAATGTAATAATATAATTTTTTTTACCACAAGTAGATATCTAAAAAAAATTTGGATCATTAATGTATGAAAAATACTCCAAAAATCCTAATGAATAATAATCTTTTTGCTTGCATTAGTCCCATTATCAAGATTAATTTTAGTGATATATACTGTGTTTTTCAAGTTAGAAAGCGTATAAGTTTGAGATTTAGAATTTCCTTTTAAGCTGTATACTTGCTGTCCTAACAAACTGTATATATTAATCGATTTAATTTTTGAGGTTTGGGTATTAAACTGTATGCGATTATTATCTAATTGTATAATAGATATAGTGTTCTTATTATCAATTATATCGTTATTAGAAAGATTATTAGCTTTAAATACAATTTCAAAGCGTTCTTTAAACTCACCCGTTTGTGATGTAAAGGAATAATCACTATTACT
>CANMLX010000091.1 GCA_947498845.1 uncultured Flavobacteriaceae bacterium
AATCCCTCATAGCTCTCAAAACCCTTTAGTACTAAGCTAACGAAATCGTATTTTGCACTCTAAATAATTTAAGCTCTTTGTAAGGCCGTTTTTTAAAGTGTTGCTGCTTTAAATGTAAGCACGAGCGCAATCCTGGTTGAAATGTTTGCCATTTAGTACATTGGCGGCCTAAATTTTAGGACCCCGTTCAGAATATTTCTTTTTGCCTAAAGCACATTTCCTTAGAGCTTTTTAAAATCGTGAGTTATGGAACAACAAATGACATTAGAAATCGTAAACAAAAATGCTGCTGGTATTGATATTGGTAGCCGTAGTCATTGGGTAGCAGTCGGTCAAAAAAAATCTGACATTAAAGAATTTGGCGTATATAATGAAAATTTATACGCTCTAGCTGATTGGCTTAGTGAGCATAAAATTACCTCAGTAGCTATGGAAAGTACAGGTAATTATTGGCAAAACTTACACGCTGTTTTAATTGCCAAAGGTTTTGAAGTTACACTTTGTAATGGAAAATTTACCAAAAACATAAAAGGAAAAAAGACCGATGTAATTGATTGTCAATGGATACAAAAATTACATGCTTTGGGATTACTTTCTTCAAGCTTCTTACCCGATGAAGACACAGAAATATTAAGAACTTTTACCAGACACCGCTTAAACTTAATTCAACAAGCTGCTGCTTCATCAAAAAAAATGCAAAAATATCTAAGACTTATGAATATAAGATTGGATGTTGTTGTAAAAGATATTGTAGGGCTTACAGGATTGAAAATTATTACAGCTATTTGTTTGGGAGAAACAGACCCTAAAAAACTAGCTAGTTTAAGGCATTATAACTGTAGAAAAAGTGAAGAAGAAATAGCTAAAGCTTTACACACTAATGGAAGAAATGATTATCTGTATGCATTAAATGATGAATTAGATACATATAACTATTTACAAGAAAAAATTAGAAAATGTGATGATCAAATAGCCTTAAAAATAGATGACATCATTGGTAAAGACCCTGAAAAAAAAGAGCATCATATAGATAAGAAAAAGCATAAAAGAATCAATAAAAACACGCCAAAAAATATTGATATTAATCTCAAATCTTATCAAATGTTCAAAGGGATAGATTTATTAGCCATAGAAGGTATGAGTTATAATACAGCACTCACCATAATGAGTGAAATTGGATATGAAGGTATTCATAAATTTAAAACAGCTAAACATTTTACTTCTTGGTTAAGATTGGCTCCTAATAACAAAGTAAGTGGAGGGAAAGTATTATCTAGTAAAATTGGAAAAGGAAGTAGTAGATTAAAAATAGCGCTAAGAAATGCGGCAAATGCCATTGGAAATTTAAAAGACAGCACACCTCTTAGGGATTTTTTTCATAGAATAAATTTTAGAAAAGGAAGAGTATCGGCTATTACAGCAACCGCTAGAAAACTAGCTATAATCATCTGGAATATGATTGTGAAGGCTCAACAGTATCTAAATCCAGAAGGATATTTATACCTAGATCAGAAAAGAAAACTTGGTTTAGTAAAACGTATTCAAAAGCAAATTAATAAATTTGACTTAAAACCAGAAGATCTTGAATTTAAAACTTCCTGATTTTCAATAAATAAATTTGACGTTAGTCAGAA
>CANMLX010000092.1 GCA_947498845.1 uncultured Flavobacteriaceae bacterium
CGGTTTCATTTAATAATGAAATAGAAAGGAAAAAAGGGTGTTTTATTGCAGTAAATTCAAAGTGTAAATGGTATTATTACTATTTACAGACAAGAATTTCGCATATAATTACATTTTTTTTCTACTTTATTTTCATTATAAAATGAAACAATAGCTATGCTATTCTTAAATTACACGCTTCAATTAAGCGAAAAATCGATACAATTATATATGCGAAATGGTTATTCATAAATAATATTAAATATAGAGAATAGAGTGATAAATAATTATATGTATATTTATTAGTTAAAATGAAAATAGTTATTGCACCAGATAAGTTTAAAGGCTCTCTAACAGGTATAGAGTTTTGCAATGCAGTTGAAGAAGGTGTTAAAGCGGTTTTAACAAATGTTGAGGTTGTAAAATTACCTTTAGCAGATGGAGGAGATGGTACTATAGAAGTTGTAGATTTTTACTTAAAAGGAACGTTTGTAGAAGTAATAGTTAGCGGTCCTTTTTTTCAACCTGTTAAGGCTCATTATTTATATTCTGAAACATCAAAAGTAGCATGTATAGAAATGGCTGAAGCTGCAGGGATAAAACTTTTAAACCCAGAACAGTTAGATTGTAAAAATGCAACAACACTAGGCGTGGGAGAGTTACTTCTTGATGCAATTAATAAAGGGGCGAAAGACATTATTTTGGGAATTGGTGGAAGTGCAACTAACGATTGTGGTATTGGTATGGCCAAAGCTTTAGGCTATCGCTTTTTAGATAAAAATAACCAAGAAGTAAAACCAATAGGGACTAATTTGTCTCAAATAAAGACAATAGATGCATCGAATGTGTGTGGTAGGTTATTTGATGTTAGTATAGACGTAGCATGCGATGTTAAAAATCCGTTATATGGCAAAAATGGAGCAGCTCATGTGTATGCCAAACAAAAGGGTGCTACTACAGGGGATATAAAACTATTAGATAAAGGCCTGAGGGATTTTTCTAAAGTAGTAGACGCGATATTTCATATAGATTCACAATCTGTTGAAGGTGCGGGAGCAGCAGGAGGTATGGGTATTGCATCAAACGTATTTTTAAAAGGGATTCTTAAACCTGGAATTGAATTAATCAAGAACTTAGCCGATTTTGATAACGCTATAGAAGGAGCAGATTGGATTATTACTGGTGAAGGAAAACTAGACAATCAAACATTATCAGGAAAAACAGTTCAAGGCGTATTAGCTTCAGCTAAGGCAAAAAATATAAAATTGGCTGCGTTTTGTGGTAGTAATGATTTAGATGAAAAAACACTTGATAATTGCGGTATAGATTATACAGATGCTATTATGCAATATACAGAAAGCATTGAAGATGCTATGGCGCATAGTTATAACTACATAAAAGAAATGGCTATAAAATTTGCTAAAAGCAAAGCTAGGCTTTTAGTAAAGTAGTTTTATTCGGCGCATTCAGAGAATAGCCTGATTCTCATAAATTATACAAGAATAATCCAAAATTTGAGAAATTCAAGTTTTGGAT
>CANMLX010000093.1 GCA_947498845.1 uncultured Flavobacteriaceae bacterium
TAAAATACACCTTAAAGCTAGTAAGAATAAGTAACAATAGCAATGACTTTAATCCTATTGCATAATTCAGGTTTAAAGATAAAAAAAATGTAAATATTAAAATTCCAGAAGGTTATGTTGTAAGTGAAATGCCTAAAAAAGCTAAGTATACATTACCTGAAGGAAAGCTGAGTTATAGTTTTAACATAAATAATAGAGCGAACTTTATAAATATCACTACAGAAAAGAGGTTGGATAAGTTATTTTTTTTACCAACAGAATATCCTTTATTAAAAACGATAACTTCAGAAATAACTAATAAAGAGAGTGAATATATAGTACTTCTTAAACAATAAATATTAAAGAAAAAACATTAAATGATTACCCCCCAATAGTAATCATACTTCTGTTTTTTGAATGCAATTTTGGTTCTTGAAGTTTTTCAATAGTATTCATACCGCCACGAACTTTAAACTTGGCTTGAACCGCTTTTCGTATAATGGGTTCTATAGGGTTTCCTTGACGAAGTGTGGTGAGTAAATCAGATTCTGTAGCCGAAAACAAACAGTTTTTTAATTGACCATTAGCGGTTAAACGTAATCTGTTACAGGAATCGCAAAACGGATTGGTAACCGAGCTTATAATAGCAAAGCTACCTTTATAGCCTTTTATTTTATAGTTTTTTGAGGTGTCGTTTGGTGCGTCTTGCAAACGCTCAATACGGTTTTCGGAAAACGCATTGTTTGCATACGCCATCACTTTAGCGTAAGATACCATTTTACTCATGTCCCAGCGGTTACCATCAAAAGGCATAAATTCTATAAACCGAACAACTATTGGCAGATCTTTAGTAAAGTTGATAAAGTCTACAATTTCATTATCGTTAAAGCCTTTTATTAATACGGCATTTACCTTAACAGAGAACCCTTCTTTTACGAGTAATAAAATATTATTATACACTTTTTTAAACTCATGACGCCTGGTAATATGTTTAAATTTACCTTCGTCTAAAGAATCTAAGCTTACATTAATTTTATTTACACCATTAGCTTTCAATACAGAAATAAATTTATCAATAATTACAGCGTTAGAAGTGATAGATAATTCTACAGGAAGTGTCGCTAATTTTTCTAAAATAACAGGGATGTCTTTTCGTATTAAAGGTTCTCCTCCTGTTAATCTAATTTTGGTGACACCATGAGCTACAAATGTTTTAGCAATATCATAGATTTCCTCATAAGTCATTAAATGAGCTTTAGGCGATAATTTTACCCCTTCTTCGGGCATACAATACGTGCATCGTAGATTACATCGCTCAATTAGAGAAATGCGTAAATAAGCATGATCTCTACCATGAGTGTCTTGTAATAAGGGCTTTTTGCTATTCATTTTTAATTCTTCATTCTTCATTTTATAGCTTTTATTTGGTTTCATTACTCTATCGTTTATTCGTTGAACCCGTTTTATGCATTAGAATAGATAAAAGGAGGGCTTAGATTTTTTATTTGGCTAAATAAGCCATCCATCCAAGG
>CANMLX010000094.1 GCA_947498845.1 uncultured Flavobacteriaceae bacterium
AACCCGTTTTATGCATTAGAATAGATAAAAGGAGGGCTTAGATTTTTTATTTGGCTAAATAAGCCATCCATCCAAGGTCTCTTTTTAGTTGGTAAAGCAATCTTTAACACCTTTTTATTAGCATGTTTTACTTGCCAAGCTCCTAATGCAAAGCAATAGACTTTTAGAGTTTTTAATGTAGCTCGATTATGGTTGTTTAGTGCAAAATGTCTGAACAAACTCATTAGATTATATGCCATCATAATACATCTAAAAGAAGCCTCAGTAGCCCAAAAATTTTGAAGACAAAAATTATCAAGACCAAAGTCTTGTTTGAGTTCTTTGATTCTATTCTCGCAATCGGCACGAGTATTATAGATATTCCATATTTGATCTAGTGGCAAATCAAGATTGGTCACATAGCAACTAAATCTATATCCTGGTAAGTCTTCAAACAAGAGTTTCCCGCTTGCCTTTGGACGATCTTCTATTTTCTTTCTAATAACAATGTACCTTCTAGGCTTGCCATCTATATGATTAAAAATCATTTCATTCAAATCAATCCCTTTGGTTAATGAAACCCAATTATCCAATCCACCAATAGCATTTTTCACATTAGGATACATTCGAGTGGCTATAATGTAATTTTGCTGTTTTGATTCTAAGTATTCTAACAGATCTTGAGTGTAAAATCCACTATCTGCACGCACCAAACCTATGTGTTTGTCTTTGAGTACTTGATTAAAAGTCTCTTCCATAAATTCTTTACAATTACTACTATCAGCTGTATTCCCTGGTCTGAGCCATGCGTTGGCAACCATTCTTGTTTGACTCACAAATGCCATCAATGGATGATGAGAATTACGACCTTTCTTATTAGGGTTATACCCCTTAGCACTTCCTTGCTGCTCTCCATATCTGGTAATGACAGTACTATCAAAGTCAATAGTAAGATTATTAATACCTAATTGATCCATAAACCAATGCTGCCATTTGGGAAAAACTTCCGTATTACGTGCTTGAGAAAACTTACCAAAAAATCGACTGTAAGTACTTTGAGAGGGCATCTGATCCCAACCAAAAATTGAATGAAGTGTCTTATCATAACGAAGCCAATCACAATGAATATAACGCGAAGCACCAGTCCAGATACCCAACCAAAATGACTCTATAACATGACCGGGTGAGTAACCTCGGTTTGAACCTGGCTGTGGTAAATCAAGGGTTGACATATACTCCCGAATACCTGTTTGATCGATAAATCTTTTCATCAAACTCATACCCCCAAAAGGGGTGACTTGCTTATCTGAATACGCTATAGGAAGATTAACCATATGGGTGAAAGTTAAAATACACCTTAAAGCTAGTAAGAATAAGTAACAATAGCAATGACTTTAATCCTATTGCATAATTCAGG
>CANMLX010000095.1 GCA_947498845.1 uncultured Flavobacteriaceae bacterium
TAATCTAAAGAGAAAGAATTCTACATTTTTGACACCTCTAAACTGACTTCTAAATGCTTTTATTTTGGCATTAAAAGATTCTGCCGAAGCATTTGTGCTTCTATTGATAAAGTAATTTAAGATTGACCTATAGTTTAGCGTTATAGTGTTTGCGATAGTATTGAATGCTTTAAATCCTGATTGTTCTACATCTTTATACCAATGCGCCAATTTTGTATAGGCTGTTTGTATGGAAGTAGCAGTGTTGAATATGTTTCTCAGTCCTTGAACTAAGTTATAGGCTTTGTTGATATCCGGATATTTTTCAAAGAGTATTTTAGCTCTAATGTATTGATTTTTAGTCCAATTGTTAGGTGTTTTATATAGTAGATATCTACTGCGTGCCAGAAGTTGTTTTCTGGTATCTCCATTTATAAATGTTTCTGGTTTAAATTCACTTTTGCAGGCTTTGGCCTGTTTAATTAGGTCATTTTCTAGGTCTATGGCTTCCCAACGATGCTTTATCCTAATATCCTGTAGGGCTTCAAGAGCAAGTTTTTGCACGTGGAAACGGTCTGTGACTTGTATGGCCTTAGGGAAGCACTTTTTGGCTATTAGCTTCATGGAATTAGCCATATCTAGGGTTATTTCTTTGACTTTATCTCTTTTAGACTTGGGTATTTTGAGGAGTTGTTCTATAACGGGTTCTACCTTTGTTCCAGCTATTATAGCGACAATGGCTCCTTTTTTACCCTTAGCTTTTTTGTTGGTAACTATGGTATAGAGTTCACCTTTGGAGAGCGCAGTCTCGTCAATAGAGAGATACTTGCCCATGTTCTGAGGGAACACCAGCCACTCTTTGGCATGTGGCTTATTCTTCCACTGTTTAAACTCACTTAGGTAATCTCTATATTGACGTTGCAACTTTTTGCCATTGACACCATAGAACTTGCCAATAGTATTGCAATCATTGGGCTTAGTACTTATCAAGTACTTTTAAAAAAGCAGCGAACTCAACGGTCATGCGAGTTCCCTGTGCTACTAAATCCCAGTCTCTTTGCACTACTTCTTTAGTGGTCTTATCTAACCAACGACGACGTTTAATATGCAGATAAACTGTTTTACCTCGTAATGGAAAATCCTGGATTGTAATCTCTTTGTGGAAACCATGGGAGATGATCATTCGTGAGGAAAACTCTTTAGGGATATCTATTTTCTCCTCAAAATATAGATGAAGTACTTTGTCCTTTGTATGGTTGCTCGCTAAATCAAAATGGGTGACCAGTAATTCTGGTAGAACTAACTTTAGTAAATCTATATATGGATCCAAAAGGTGTTTTTTTGAGCAAAAATATCATTCCTAATTAAATTCACCCACAACTTTTAAGACTGATCC
>CANMLX010000096.1 GCA_947498845.1 uncultured Flavobacteriaceae bacterium
TTTGTCTCAAATTATAACTTGAAAAAGTGTAAACTATGTCCCTTTAACTTTGTAAACTATGTGCCTTTAACGTACCGTAATTGTAGCTAACGGTTAGTATATGAAGCGTAGCATCCCGCAGGGTGCTATGATTTCATATACAGTGTTAGCTGCTGGTTTTTTACATTTCAGTATCACCACTATTTGTATAAGGATTTGGTATGTTCTTTTTATCATCTCCAATCATCTCTCGAATATCGATTTCTATGGCTCTTGAAATTGTAGTAATTGGGACATCATTTCTACTTCCTTCAAAAGGGTTTTCTGACACATCACCAACCCTTTCCATAAGCATGAACACCCATGATATAACTACGCTGATTGGAACTGTCATCCAGACAAAATTTTCAGCAATTAGACGGTTTATGATGTTTGTATTTTCATCTCTGGCCAGGTCCAGTCCTATCAGGTGAAATTCATGCATCATTCCAAAAGGTAGGAGAATCATAAAAATCCAAGCAAAAAACATGTTTAGAGTGGCAAATTGCCTTGGATATGGGAAGTTTTTAATCCTTTCTACTTTCCCTTGTAATGTAAATAGTTCGCCAATAATATTCTTGAACTCCATGTGTCGGAAATCATCGATCAATCCTTCTAACTTTAGTTCCTTAAAATGATTGGATTGAAGATTGAGGCAGGCTGCTTGTTTATTTGTCATGCCCAGCACAAATTCTTTCTCGCCTTCATTTAAATATCCATGAAGTTCTTCTTCTAGAGAGAGTTCGTGCTCTTGTACTTTTATCGTTTGCATGTGCTCTTTATTGGACTTACTGTCCACAGTGGTTTCCCAAGGTTTTTTGAGTCTAAGCGCATGCCTGAGAGAAGTCAGCCAAGCTATATGACGCATGATTACAGTCTTCTTGAGTTTAAGAAATTCGTCATCGCTTCTATTTACTTCTGCGAATTCATTAGAGATAAAATCATTGACCATTGTAGCTAATAGTCTTGAAGTATTCACAATGCCCCCGTATATCTTTCGAGCTTCCCAAAGTCTTTCATATGAAGCATTGTTTTTAAATCCAGTTATAAATGCGAGAGATGTGCCTACTAGTCCAATTGGAAGCCAAGGGAGATATAGCCACTTTAAGTCAAAAAAATCATACAGTATCACAGGTACAATGGAAAGGAGGAAAAAAAAGTAGATATACTTCCTTGTCCATAGGAGTACAATTTTTAGTGAGTATACTGGCTTTGTGTACATATTTTATTTTTTACTTCTGACTAACGTCAAATTTATTTATTGAAAATCAGGAAGTTTTAAATTCAAGATCTTCTGGTTTTAAGTCAAATTT
>CANMLX010000097.1 GCA_947498845.1 uncultured Flavobacteriaceae bacterium
GTCCCTGATATAGGTTGACCACTTAAAAAAAAGTGTATACCTTATGAAGGCAAATTTAAGACGTATCCAAAAACAACGTAGATACAGCGAAGATTTTAAGAAACGAATAGTAACAGAATTTGAGACAGGCAAGTACAGTGTTCTAGAATTAGAACGGCTTCATTCAATTCCCAACAGTAGGATCTATGATTGGATATATAAATACTCTACTGTTAACCAAAAAGGATATCGTATAGTGGAACATAAAGACAGTAGTAATAAAAAGGTTCAAGAACTAGAAAAGCAAATAAAAGCACTTCAGGCCGCTCTGGGTCGAAAACAGATTGAGATCGATTATTTGGAGACTATGTTGGATGTAGCTAAAGAAGAGTTAAATATTGACATCAAAAAAAACTACGCCACCCCACTATCCAAAAGTTCTGTAAAAAAGAAGTAGCTGTGGATTATAGTCTTAATAAATTATATACTACTATAGGTATAAGTAAGCAAGCTGTATCTCAATATCAAAAGCGTCAAGAAGTTTTTGATACTAGTCTATTACAATTACTTACAGAAGCCGACGAACTACGAGCAGAACATCCAGGTTGTGGGGTATAAAAGATGTATTATAGCTTATCTCCAAATTTTATAGGACGAGATCGTTTTATAGAAATCATGATGTCTTTAGGGTATCGATTAAAGCGTAAGAAGAATTATAAACGCACTACTATTGCTAGTAAAATCTATTATCCTAATTTGATAAAAGGTATGCAAGTAAATACTCCTAACACGATATGGCAAAGTGATATCACTTATATCCCTTTAGGCAATAGACATTACTATGCTGTCTTTATCATTGATGTTTATACCAAAGAAATTGTAGGATATAGTATTACAGATCATATGCGAGCCAGTGCTAATGTAAAAGCCTTGAAAATGGCATTAAAAGTGCATGGACCTCCTAAAATACATCATTCAGACAGAGGCAGTCAATACACTTACAAAGGCTATATCAATATTTTAAAACAAAACAATGTAGAAATTAGTATGGCAACAAGCGCGCAAGACAATGCCTATGCGGAACGTATTAACAGAACTATAAAAGAAGAATATTTAGAGTATTGGAAACCTGATACTTTTACAGCATTGAAAAAAGCCATTAAAAAGGCTATAAATAATTACAACAAAAAAAGAGCTCATAACCACATAGATGGAATGACTCCTAGAGATTTTAGAATTAATTTTCCTTTGTTGGCTAGCCAACAAAGGAAAACAATAACTATTTTTAACAACGAAATATTAACCTAAAACGGTCAACTCTATTTAGGGATATACA
>CANMLX010000098.1 GCA_947498845.1 uncultured Flavobacteriaceae bacterium
GAATTATGTAGAAGTTTTGACATCTCCAGACCAACGGCTTATAAGTTGATAAGCAGGTTCGAAAAAGAAGGTTTTGAAGGCTTAAAAAAGCACTCGAGGGCACCTACAAATCATCCCAACGCGACTAAAGAAAATATCATTGAAAGTATTCTAAATCTCAAAGCTGAATACAAACTTTGGGGCGCTAAAAAAATTAGAGAATTATTGTTTAAAGATTTTCCAAAACAAGAAGTCCCTTCGGTGGTTACTGTGCATAATATTCTAAAGAAAAATGGGTTGGTATGTCCTCAAAAACGAATGCGAAGAGTCAAACCAACAAACCCCATTTTTGACCCAAAAAAATGTAATGAAGTTTGGAGTGCTGACTATAAAGGAAAGTTCTTAATGGGCAATAAAATTTACTGTCATCCGCTAACCATTGCAGACTCTAAAAGTCGATTTTTGTTTACCGCTAAAGGCCATTATAAAGAAAACTTAAAATCCGCGAAGGCAGAGTTTAAAAGAGTTTTTAGGATATATGGAATCCCAAAACAGCTACACACCGATAATGGAAGTCCTTTTGGTTCGGTACGCGCTATTCAAAGATTTACTCAGCTCTCTTATTGGTTTATTGAACTGGGTATAACACCTGTTTTTTCTGATCCTGGACAACCACAACAAAACGGTAGACACGAGCGTATGCATCGCGATTTAAAAGCGGCTTGCGCTAAACCTTCTGCTTATGATTTAAAAGCACAACAAAGGCGATTAAATCACTTTGTAAAACAGTATAATAACATAAGACCACATGAAGCTTTAGAGATGAAAACACCTGCCGATATACACGATTTTTCAAACAGACCTTTCCCTGAAAAAATATCAAATTTTGACTATGATTCTAAATACAAAATCCTAAAAGTAACTAAGAGTGGTGCCGTGAGATGGAAGTCCTATTACTGGGTATATGTATCGGCAGCTTTACAAGGAAAATATGTCGCTATCGAAGATATTGGCAATGGTATTTGGAAAGTCTTTTTTAGAAATGTATTTTTAGGTTTCTTTGATGAAAAGCATCTTAGAAATAAACAACAATCAACAAGATTAGAAATTAATTTAGTGTAAACCTTAATCTTTAACTTGTGTAAACCATGTCCCTTTACGAACAT
>CANMLX010000099.1 GCA_947498845.1 uncultured Flavobacteriaceae bacterium
GTTATGTTTTTTACACGTGTTGATTGCGAATTGTTGATTTTTTTTTTGAGCAAGAGTGGCATGCTCGCTAACGTCTCTTGTATGATGCGTTTGCATCTCGTAGAGTGCATATGCATTATACAAATTGTTGTGCATAGTTAATTTACATTTATAATTCCTCCAAAATCAGTTTCTTTTGTCAAACCTGTCGAAGAATCGATATATAAAGTTTTTCCTATTCCTGTTATTGTTCCACTATTGGTGTTTTCAATTGCTTTCCAATTCGTTTTTGGAATATTTGAAATTATCCATTTATAAGAATCATCATTAGAGTCGAAATACAATTCAAGGTATTCACTTCCTTTAAAAGCATTTTGATGATTGATTAATCCATAATTATTTGATTTAGCAATTTTCATTGCTTCATCATAACTTATTTTGAATTGATATGGTTTCTTTGTTGGTAGTCCTTTAGATTTTTTTGTAATTAAATTTAAATCAGAATCGAAGTGCAATTCTATAATTCCAAATGTGTTAGTTTCTGTTGCTTGATATGAATATCTTAAAAGAAACTCGGTTGGTTTTTCAATTCTCTTTTCAAACCAAGTACCCGAACTATTTTCACTATACCAATAGCTTCGTGATGCGTTTAGTTTGATTTTGTTATCTAACCCGAAATGAGTTTTTATAATTCTATCTGCATTTGATTTACACAGTTCAAAATTTTCCTCAAAACCTAATTCATTACCAATAATTTTTCTTGAAGTCGAATAATCAATTTTTGAGATTACTTTACCTTTTTTATTATAGGTTAACCATATTCCAAAGCTATCTCCATTTAGAAATACACCTTTCTCCTTAATTTTACCATTTCCATAATATTCTTTGAAGGCTGTCCATTTATTTTGATTTTGCTGCAATTCATAAAACTCTTTAACAACTCGCTTAGTGTATGTCTTTCTATCAAGTTTAGTATTTGGATTACCAATTATACTGCTGAATACGGAATCCGCATTTACCGATTTTTTGACCTGTCCAAAACTTGCACAAGAAATCGTGAAAATGAATATGGTAATGATGTTTCTCATAATTCTGACTAACGTCAAATTTATTTATTGAAAATCAGGAAGTTTTAAATTCAAGATCTTCTGGTTTTAAGTCAAA
>CANMLX010000100.1 GCA_947498845.1 uncultured Flavobacteriaceae bacterium
TAACGTCAGTTCGACGTAAGAAATCAAGTTTTTAACTATGAAAAAAGCAGAATATTTAGTAAATTAAAGTGTTGAATTTCAATATTATAACTAAACAATCTGCTATGATTTCTAAAACTAAAATTACCGAAATTTTCTGTTCTATTGATGATTTTTGCAAAGAATTTGTTCCTTTATTTGAAAAAAAGCTCATAGGAGCTTCTAAAAAACGAAAACGAGCTTGCAAATTATCTCTCTCCGAAGTCATGACAATTCAAGTGTTATTTCATTTATCTAGAGTTCGTGATTTTAAAACTTTTTATATAGGTTATTTACAAGAACATCTCAGAGATTATTTTCCTAATACGGTTAGTTATAATCGTATGGTGGAATTATGTACTGAGAGTATGTTACCACTTTTGGCTTATCTAAAAATTCAAGGTACTGGTCGCTGTTCAGGCATTAGTTTTATAGATTCTACACCCTTAAGAGTATGTCATAACAGGCGTATACATTCACATAAAGTATTTAATGGCCTAGCTCAAAGAGGTCAATGTTCGATTGGCTGGTTCTTTGGTTTTAAATTGCATATTGTTACAAATGATAGTGGAGAGATTATTGATTTATTGATTACTCCTGGTAATAAAGATGATAGAACGCCTTTAAAAATGAAAAACTTTATCAAAAAACTCTGGGGTAAACTCTATGGGGATAAAGGCTATATTGGTAAGGAACTTTTTGAGACTCTCTTTGCTAATGGCATACACTTGGTAACTAAACTCAAAAAGAATATGAAAACTAAACTACTAACTCCTATGTATGATGTGATTATGCTTAGAAAACGAGCTATAGTGGAAACCATAATTGACCAACTTAAAAATATATTTCAAATTGAACATTCTAGATATAGAAGTCCTATAAACTTCTTTACTAATGTATTCTCTGGACTTATTGCTTATAACTTTACTGAGAAAAAGCCTAGCCTGAACATTGGATTTGTTAAAACAAATCAATTATGTTTAAACTTATAAGTTACATCGAACTGACGTTA
>CANMLX010000101.1 GCA_947498845.1 uncultured Flavobacteriaceae bacterium
GATAAATCAAAACAGCCTTCTAAATCGGAGGCATTGTTACCTACGGCTGCACCGCTTAACTCGCCATCATAACGTAAGTACCATACTAAACAAGTTCCCTGACCTGCACCATCAAAGTTCACTGCTGTAAATGTTGGGGGTAAACCTAAAATATTACCTTCTTCATCAGTGACTACCCATTGACCATTAGCTCCTACTCCGCTACCTTCTATTGTAATACCGTCTTCTGGAATGTTGTCTGCTATGCCATCGCCTACATAAAACTCAAAGGGACCACCTACTAACTCGCCTGCATCGGGCTGGTTTCTGTAGACTTCTATCGCATTTGATAAATCGTAATCACCTTCCAGATCTGCTGCATTGTTGCCTACTTCGGCGCCTGTTAGTTCCCCATTAAAACTTAAATGCCATACTAAACATTTACCTGCTCCTGCACCATCAAAGTTTACTGCTGTAAATGTTGGGGGTAAACCTAATATGTTTCCTTGATCATCGGTGACTACCCATTGGCTGTTTGTGCCACTGTTACCACTTAAGATGATGCCCTCTTCTGGAATATGATCGGCATTGTCATCACCTACACAAAATGTGAATGGACCGCCTGTTAATTCGCCACCATTTACTGTTGGATAGACTCTTACGACTTCTATTGGATTCGATAAATCAAAACAGCCTTCTAAATCGGAGGCATTGTTACCTACGGCTGCACCGCTTAACTCGCCATCATAACGTAAGTACCATACTAAACAAGTTCCCTGACCTGCACCATCAAAGTTCACTGCTGTAAATGTTGGGGGTAAACCTAAAATATTACCTTCTTCATCAGTGACTACCCATTGACCATTAGCTCCTACACCACCACCTTCTATTGTAATACCGTCTTCTGGAATGTTGTCTGCTATGCCATCGCCTACATAAAACTCAAAGGG
>CANMLX010000102.1 GCA_947498845.1 uncultured Flavobacteriaceae bacterium
CCCAAGAGCTCTTGTTTTTTTCTAAATTTAGACAGCCCGCTTAACTTGACTATTCTGTATTCTTCTACCTATTTCTAAAGCATTTGCTGCATGTATTCCAAAAAATATCCAGAGTCTTTCTGTAGCTTTTGTTTTTGCCTTTATTTTTTTGAGATGGTAATATTCTTTTTCTTTTCCAAAGCTTCCTTCTAATCGAGTGGCTCTTTCTTTTGTAATTAGGGCTTTTAGTTTCTTTTCGTCTTTGTAGTTTTTAGGAAGCTTGCCTTTTCGTTTAAAGTCTGTTTTAATATTATGTTTTGTAACAAAATTCCTGTTTTTATTTGTTGCATATATGGCATCTGCTCCTAATACTTTAAGTGTTGTTTTGGTGAGTGACTGTGCTTTATATACGGTGCTTTGTAAGCGCGTACCTTCATTAAAAGCATTAAAACTTAAATGCTCTATAAAATTGATACCATCAATTTGAAGTTTGTTGACCTTAGCTCCAAATTCAACTGGTTTTACTTCTTTTCCTCTTACAATTGGCCTGAGGTAATCTTTAGCAATACTAATAATTCTATTTTTAGGAGATATCCCTGTTGCAAAGTAAGCTTGTTGTTGCTCAAGTACCTTTTTGATTGTGGCTACTCTACGATAATAAGCAACACTATAGGTTATCTCATAATTTTTACGAAGTAGATTTTCAAAATCCAAAAGCTTCTTTAGTAAATGTAATAAGCCCCTTGTAAGTGGTTGACGCTTCTTTTTGGTTTTACGGCGCATTTTACTAAATCCAATATAGCGCTTTTTCCATTTGATATATTTGGAACGTATCATTTTTACGCCTATAGCTTTGCAGTTTTCTTTGAGCTGTGTATACAACCAATCCACTGCTTCCCATAGTAA
>CANMLX010000103.1 GCA_947498845.1 uncultured Flavobacteriaceae bacterium
TCACCATTACCGGTTTCTACGACATCGGTAATACCATCGTTATCGGCATCTAAATCGAAGTGGTTTGGTACACCATCGCCATCGGCATCATAGGCATCTGGGATGCCATCGCTGTTACCGTCTGGTAAGGTACCACTACCGTCTGGAGCGTCTGTATCCATATAGTTAGGGATACCATCGCCATCGGTGTCTGCACTTGGGTCTACTGGGAGTCCACCGCCGTCTAATAAGCCGTTCTCATCTACATCGGCGATACCATCGTTATCATCGTCTACATCGGCTACATCTGGAATACCATCATTATCGGCATCCATTGCTTCTCTAAAGTCTACTTCTGGTGTAGCTGGATCGTCTGTGTTATCTGTTCCGTCTGCGCCAGTATCTAAGTTGTCATTGATATCTTGTGGCTGACCTGCTGTACCTACATTGGCATCAAAGCCGTCGTCTAAACCGTCCGCATCGGCATCGACGCCTGTTGGACTGCCTTGACCTGCTTCTACAACATCGTCTACACCATCATCATCACTATCGGTATCTAAGTAATCTGGTGTGCTGTCGGTATCACTGTTCTCTGGGCTTTCTATAAAGCCTGCGTTCTCGTAAGCATCATCGATACCGTTATCATTGCTGTCTATATTGCTTGGTCCGGTATAGTCGTCTGTTGGTTGTGATTCTACATTATCTGGGATACCATCATCATCGGCATCGATATCTAAGAAGTCTGGTCCATCATTAGGGTTACTGTCTGTGTTGGCTGGGGTGGTACCTACCGTATTATCGGCTTGGCCATCCATATTACCATCGGCAAATACAGCATCATCGGCATCTACATCCCCATCGTTATCAGTGTCTAAATCACCATTACCGGTCTCTACGACATC
>CANMLX010000104.1 GCA_947498845.1 uncultured Flavobacteriaceae bacterium
ATTTATATTTTTACCTTGAATAACATATTTTTTATCACTATTATCTATTTGCGAAAATAATATGGCATTAAAATCGGCATTCACAATTCTAGGAGCATCAAAATACGTACCATCATCTCCATTAGTAGCGTTATTAACATAAGCAATAAGGACTTGACTAAAAACGCCATTATCTGAAGTTAAGTTGACCCATAATTTGTTATCACTAGTACTAGATTTTGTTTTAGCACTGCTATTTTTAAAAAACAGTGAATTACTAGTGTTATCAGCCATTCGCATAGCATTGGTAAAAGTAACAGAGCCATTTGCTGAACCAGGGATAAAAAAACTTTGCCCAGAAGGGATATATTTATTAGGAGTCACACCACTAGCCCCAGCAGCGCCACCAGACCCAACGGTATAGGTTGCATAATCGTTTTGGCTAAAATTTTCTTCTTCATTACCAGGATTGGTGTCGCTACGAGGCGTCGCTTGAGACCAAAAATGAGCAGTGGCTTCTACTACAGTATTATTAGCAGTATAAAAAGCATCAAAATCTATGGCAGAAGGATAAGGATTACCAATTAAGTTCCAACTCTTATTAGCATTGGCAGTGTTAAAAGAAATGCCTGTAGTTATATCGCCAGTATTAAAAGGACCAGAGAAAATAGCTGCTCTGGTAGAGGGGTAAGGGCCAGTTCTACCCGATGTAGCAGCATAGCCAACTCCGGGAGTCATAACATCCCCTGCAAGTGCAAATTGCCAATCATCTGCATTATCATCTACATCATCGCCATCTGTATCTAAAAAATTAGCAGCGTTAAACCAAAAACGTCTATCACCATCCACATCAGAGAACACATT
>CANMLX010000105.1 GCA_947498845.1 uncultured Flavobacteriaceae bacterium
CTGCTTCTGCTTTCTCTTTAGCTAATCTGTCTGCTTCTGCTTTCTCTTTAGCTAATCTGTCTGCTTCTGCTTTCTCTCTTGCTAATCTGTCTGCTTCTGCTTTCTCTTTAGCTAGTCTATCTGCTTCTGCTTTCTCTCTTGCTAGTCTGTCTGCTTCTGCTTTCTCTTTAGCCAATCTATCTGCTTCTGCTTTCTCTTTAGCTAATCTGTCTGCTTCTGCTTTCTCTTTAGCTAATCTGTCTGCTTCTGCTTTCTCTTTAGCTAGTCTGTCTGCTTCTGCTTTCTCTTTAGCCAATCTATCTGCTTCTGCTTTCTCTTTAGCTAGCCTGTCTGCTTCTGCTTTCTCTTTAGCTAATCTGTCTGCTTCTGCTTTCTCTCTTGCTAATCTGTCTGCTTCTGCTTTCTCTCTTGCTAATCTGTCTGCTTCTGCTTTCTCTTTAGCCAATCTATCTGCTTCTGCTTTCTCTTTAGCTAGCCTGTCTGCTTCTGCTTTCTCTTTAGCTAATCTGTCTGCTTCTGCTTTCTCTCTTGCTAGCCTGTCTGCTTCTGCTTTCTCTTTAGCTAGTCTGTCTGCTTCTGCTTTCTCTTTAGCTAATCTATCGGCTTCTGCTTTCTCTCTTGCTAGTCTGTCTGCTTCTGTCTTCTCTCTTGCCAATCTATCGGCTTCTGCTTTCTCTCTTGCTAGTCTGTCTGCTTCTGCTTTCTCTCTTGCTAGTCTGTCTGCTTCTGCTTTTTCTTTAGCTAGTCTGTCTGCTTCTGTCTTCTCTCTTGCCAATCTATCGGCTTCTGCTTTCTCTCTTGCTAGTCTGTCTGCTTC
>CANMLX010000106.1 GCA_947498845.1 uncultured Flavobacteriaceae bacterium
ACAGCCGAGGTGCATGTTTCACTTACTATGGTTGGGTCTTGTAAGGCTGCTATGCCTGAGCTGGTGACACCTAAATCTACTTCGTAAAAAATACTCCCGCTGTCACTGTATACTATTTTATAGGTTATTCTGCACCTACGGCTATCGGTCCATTGTATAATCACTTCTTTATTGGTTTGATTTAAAATGACACCTCCAGAGACTGTCCATATCGCTTCTTGATTATCAAGTACTACTGTATTGGACATCTCGTAGGTTTCTACTTGATTGATATCTACATACGCTGCGCCTCGTATTTCCCAGCTTGTTGGAATTGGTATAGGATCTGGGTCAATAGGGATAGGCACTTGACCATAGATTTTAAAAATAAAACTTAAAAAAAACAGTGTAATTAATTTTAAATTTTTCATAATGCTTTTATATTAATATCTTTAATTTTATTGATACGTTGATTTAATAAGGCTATTTAAGTATAAACTTAACTTTGCTTGTTATTCTTCACAATCACTAGAAAGTTGCCCTTGTCCATGATAGTTATAGCAATAGCGTTTTAAAATATGCCCATCTTTATCTCTTATAATTTCTAATCGGTTATAGCGATCGTATTCATAATAGGTCACTTCAGATGAGGCATCGGTCATACTTG
>CANMLX010000107.1 GCA_947498845.1 uncultured Flavobacteriaceae bacterium
CCACATTATAATTCGTATTTAGATAAAACCATATCCGATATCTTGTCTGATGCCTTTCAAGGTTATGATACCTCAAAACTAAGTACAGTTATCAATCCCAAAAATAGTAGCCCAATACACTACACTGTGCAGCATAAGGAAAGCAATTGGCAATATGCTAGTAGGTTAGCGATGCAGTATAGCGAGTGGTTGTATTACGATGGTAAAAAACTAGTATTTGGGCAACCAGAAGCAGGAGAGGATGTGCTACTTACTTACGGGCACGATTTGCACGGTTTTTCGTTGGATTTAATTCCTTTGCCAAACAACTTTAACTATTTTACAAACGATTATTTAAGCGACGAGAAGCACGAGAAAAAAACAGCCGATGTCGATACGGGAGTAAACGGCTACAACGGTTTTGTAAGCGAACGTAGTAAAACATTGTATGCCAAAGAAACCAATGTATGGGTAAATGGGTTTAACGATCCAGAGTTGAAACAACGTATGGACACTCATGTAGAGCAGCAGAAAAAGGC
>CANMLX010000108.1 GCA_947498845.1 uncultured Flavobacteriaceae bacterium
ATCACACAATTAACAGGCGATCCACGAGATAACGCTCTAGGGACAGTAAGCATAGATGCCGATACAGGCGAGATCACCTATACCCCAACCATTGCAGAAACAGGCACCGATGTCGTGATTGTCTACGAAGTATGTAGCGATGACGGAGTAGGGGGCACAGCAGCACCGATCTGTATGAATGAGACCTTAACGATCACAGTAACAGGACCAGATACTGATGATGATGGTATTCCAGATGTAGCAGATGTGGACGACGATAACGATGGTATCGCCGATGTGGATGAGAACGGCTTATTAGATGGAGGAGGACTCCCAGTAGATCCAAGTGCAGACACCGATGGTGATGGTATCCCTAATTATATGGATACAGATGCACCAGATGGCAGTGGCACCTTACCAGATGGTAACGCAGATGGTATCCCAGATGCCTATGATGCCGATGGCGATGGTGTACCAAACCACTTCGATTTAGATGCCGATAACGATGGTATTACCGATGTCGTAGA
>CANMLX010000109.1 GCA_947498845.1 uncultured Flavobacteriaceae bacterium
AAATATGATGCCTTTGGAAGAGTCGCTTTTACAGGATTGATAAATAATAGTAGTTCAAGAACAACCTTACAGAATAGTGCTAATACCAATGCAGCCTATACCGAATACGTAACAAAAACAACTACAGCACAAACAGTAGCAGGAACAACTATATATTATACCAATACATCGATACCCCATAGTATTTCAGAGGTATACACCATTAATTATTACGACGATTATACTTTTGATGGCTTTACGAGTATGCCCTCGAGTTACGAAGGACAAGCCATAGTCAATTATAATAATAGTGACAAGATAAAAACCAAAGGTCTAGTCACAGGAAGCAAAGTACGTGTATTAGGCACGAATCACTGGATCACCACCATAACAGGTTATGATACCAAAGGGCGCCCTATTTATATAAAAAAAGAGAATCCCTATTTAGGTACGGTAGATATTGTAAAAAGTGCTCTAAATTTTACAGGCGAACCTTATAAAACAGAGA
>CANMLX010000110.1 GCA_947498845.1 uncultured Flavobacteriaceae bacterium
CAGCACTAGTGGCAGTAATTGTAGCAGACCCAGCAGAAACAGCAGTAACTACCCCAGAGTTATTTACAGTTGCTACACTAGTATTATTAGAACTGTAAGAAACAGATTGGTTAGTAGCATTAGCAGGAGTAATAGTTGCCGATAAACTTTGAGTAGCTCCAACATTTAGATTAACATTAGCAGGAGTTAAACTCACACCAGTAACAGGAACATTAGTATTCGTTACTCTAGTTAAAGTAATTTTATCTAAATTCCATTGCCAAGTATTACTACCCGAAGCAGTTATTCTAATGGTAACAGAACCAGAAGGTAATGTTGCACTACCGCCATCTAAAGTAACATAATTATCCCAAGCTCCATTATTAGGAACATTAGTTGTGGCAGCTAGAGTACCATTTACAGATAGTTGAATTTGAGCATTATCAGAAGGAGAAGAAATAAGATATTCGATATCATAATTTCCAGC
>CANMLX010000111.1 GCA_947498845.1 uncultured Flavobacteriaceae bacterium
GTCATCACGGGCTGGTCTAGTCTATTGTAAACTATAGATTCCCAACCTTTTCCTGGCATCTTTTTTTCTACCAAACGGTTTCTGTTATCGTATTGGTATTGATAGCCTAAATCGTTTAATTTACTTCTAACCGTACTTAGGCTTGCTGTACTGGCATCTATTTTTGGTGGCAATACAAACGTGAGGTTATTATGATTATCATATACATAATAGGTATCATGTGCCACACTATTGTTATAGGTTCTTTTTAATACCAGACGCCCTTTTTTATCTTTAAATTCTTCTGTAGAATGATCTAAACCCGAAGTATGGTTTTCATCATACGTAATGGTTTTATAGAGCGCATTGGCTTTGTAAAATGTGTTTTCACTATTGGAGCTAATAGTTAGACTAGGGGTGAATGTTTTTATATTACTCTGTGTCCCTGTAGTTACTGCTACGTCATAAAACTTTACTTCGTTA
>CANMLX010000112.1 GCA_947498845.1 uncultured Flavobacteriaceae bacterium
CCAGTTACTAAAGTAATTTTATCTAAGTTCCATTGCCATACAGTAGCATTAGAAGCTAAAATTCTAATAGTATGCGCACCAGCAGATAATGTAACATTACCTCCAGCTAAAGAAGTAAAACTATCCCAGCCGCCATTATTAGGGACATTAGTAGTGCTAGCCACAGTACCATCTACTAATAACTGAATTTGACTATTATCCATAGGTGTAGAGATTGCATACTCTATGTTATAAGTACCTGCAACAAGAACGTTAATGTTGTAATCTGCATAATCACCTGCATTTACATAATTAATGTTACTAGCAGTAGGATTTACCCCAAGTCCAGGTCCCCCAGCAAAAGCATCATCAAAGGTGCCATTTGTAGCATTAAAGTTTTCAGCTTCAATAACTAAAGTAGCATTTCCACCTCCAGCAGCAGTAACAGTAACTACAGAGGTATCAGTAATATTTGAGTTA
>CANMLX010000113.1 GCA_947498845.1 uncultured Flavobacteriaceae bacterium
GCATAGCCTAAGTTTACGGTTTCATTTAATAATGAAATAGAAAGGAAAAAAGGGTGTTTTATTGCAGTAAATTCAAAATATAAATGGTATTAGTTATCTGATAGGTTTTAAGGTTTCTCATGTCGCTTTGAGACATCCAATAAAATTTTATCCAGTGTTTAAACTAACGTAACACGTTAATGGTAGTGATCCCGAGAACCTTTTCAAAGTTGATAAACTATATCTCGATACATTTTTTGTTCCACAATGGTTGCACAAAAAACACTCGATATGACAGCGAATTTTAGTTTGAGAATTAAATATGTTGATGGTAGTGAATTTCACGATTGAAATTTGTATCGAAAACAAGAAAATTTCTTATCTTAGAATACGTTAAATCCTTCTAACCTTCTAACCTTCTAACCTTCTAACCTTCTAACCTTCTAACCTTCTAACCTTCTAACCTTCTAACCTTC
>CANMLX010000114.1 GCA_947498845.1 uncultured Flavobacteriaceae bacterium
TACCAATTCTACCATAAAATGCGACATATAATTCGTTTCTTTTACATGATTTCTGCATTAAAAAAATAAACCGT
Organism: uncultured Flavobacteriaceae bacterium; assembly: GCA_947498845.1. GTDB lineage: Bacteria > Bacteroidota > Bacteroidia > Flavobacteriales > Flavobacteriaceae > Jejuia. The sequence continues at coordinate 75 of CANMLX010000114.1, forward strand.
AGCCAAGGCTATGCTTGATTTTTATGCTTTGAACTCCTGTAAAATAACTCAAATTATTTATACCTCATTTTATAACAAAATTGGTATTATAATTACGATAGACTAGCTGGCTAGTTTATCGTGATTTAAGGAAGAAGATGGCGTGTTTAGTAGTTTTTAGCTGGAAATTAATAAATTTTCATAGCTTCTAAGCGTGATATAATACACTTATTTAGGTTAAGTGTCTTATAGAGCGGTTTTTGTGTTCTAAAAAATAGTGTTCTTAGGTTGAACTCAGGTTTAACCTGAATTATGCAATAGGATTAAAGTCATTGCTATTGTTACTTATTCTTACTAGCTTTAAGGTGTATTTTAA
>CANMLX010000115.1 GCA_947498845.1 uncultured Flavobacteriaceae bacterium
TATCATGTTGGTACCGATCGAAAAATCTATAGGCGTAATGCTGCAGATAATGGTTGGGATGTGTTAAATGGTAGTAATGGAGATAGAATAGATGTAGATAAACAAGGAAGAGCCTGGTTGGTGAATACTAATGGGGTACTCTATCGTTACAACCCTGGATCTAATAATTGGACACGAATGAGAACAGGTGTAAAAGATGTAGGTTGTGGTAACGATGGATCTGTTTGGATAACAGCTACAGATGATAAAATATACAGATTGGCCAATGCAGCCAAGTCTATTTCGTTAAAGGAAAATCAGCCTGAAAATACGATAAGTATTTATCCAAATCCAACCAATCAAAATGTATCTATTAAGGGATTGATTGAGGGCGACTATTCGGTGTCTGTCTTCTCACTTCAAGGTCAATTAGT
>CANMLX010000116.1 GCA_947498845.1 uncultured Flavobacteriaceae bacterium
GGAATACCATCATTATCGGCATCCATTGCTTCTCTAAAGTCTACTTCTGGTGTAGCTGGATCGTCTGTGTTATCTGTGCCATCTGCGCCGGTATCTAAATTGTCATTGATATCTTGTGGTTGACCTGCTGTACCTACATTGGCATCAAAGCCATCGTCTAAGCCATCCTGATCGGCATCTACCCCTGTTGGGCTGCCTTGACCTGCTTCGATAACATCGTCTACTCCATCGTTATCTGAGTCTGTATCTAAATAATCTGGTGTGTCTTGTCCATCTGTATTCTCTGGGGTCTCGATAAAGCCTGCGTTCTCGTAGGCGTCATCAATACCGTTATCATTGCTGTCTATATTGCTTGGTGCAGTATAGTCGTCTGTTGGTTGTGATTCTACATTATCTGGGATACCATC
>CANMLX010000117.1 GCA_947498845.1 uncultured Flavobacteriaceae bacterium
TGGATGGATGGCTTATTTAGCCAAATAAAAAATCTAAGCCCTCCTTTTATCTATTCTAATGCATAAAACGGGTTAAACTAATGACTAAACACAACTTTTGGGATTGCCTCTTTTATCTGATTATAACTAAAGCGTTCTAATACGTTTTTATGCCTTATTGCAAAAGACAACTTCCTGCTCATTATAAATACCTATACTTTGGAATCGATAAAAGTATCTCGCCAAGACACAAAGTCGCAAAGTGTAATATAGTAATACCAAATAAACTATAAAGTTATGCTAAAAATACACAGTTGCTTTTTTCTCTTTTGAAGCTGTGGTATGTTTGCATAGCATAGCTATGTAAGCGTTACCACAATAAAGAAAGAGGAAAAATGAACACGTATTTTGGCGTAATT
>CANMLX010000118.1 GCA_947498845.1 uncultured Flavobacteriaceae bacterium
TTGCCTATTGCCTATTGCCTATTGACTATTGACTATTGACTATTGACTATTGACTATTGACTATTGACTATTGACTAAAACTAATGTTTACTTTTATTGAATACCTAGCATTAACTATTTATCTTTAATAATGTTTTCAACCATTAATCACTGACTACTACCTATTGGCTTTGGGCTATGGTTTTAGTTGTTAGTGAAATCATCTTATATATTATCTTTGTTTTTTACATAGTATTCTGTTCGCTGTTCGCAACTTTCGGTAATCCGGCATTGCTCTTTAGCCGCTTTTCTATTAGCTGTTATCTTTAATCTATTGTCCTTAATTGCTCATTATTAATTATCCATTGTTAATTGTCCAT
>CANMLX010000119.1 GCA_947498845.1 uncultured Flavobacteriaceae bacterium
GTGGATAGTCCTGAGGTAATACTTGTAGGACCTACTTTAGTCACGAGTTCTCCTGTGTCGTTAACATAGCGTTTTTTGGTATACGTGCTTACTATGGGGACTGTACTGCCTACATGTTTTTTTTCTAACTGCCCTAGCTCATCATACACGTTTCTTACAATAACTTCTTTTCGTTTTCCATCTAGATCTTGTTCATGCGACACTAAACGTCCTGCATGATCGTAGGTATAATAATCTGTGGTGGTAATGGTTTTTCCATCTTTGGTATGTGTGGTCTCTGTTTTATAAGGTTCGCCTGTAAAATTTAGAGCACTTTTTACAATATCTACCGTACCTAAATAGGGATTCTC
>CANMLX010000120.1 GCA_947498845.1 uncultured Flavobacteriaceae bacterium
GTAATCAAATCTGTGTAAATTCGTGTAATTCGTGTCAAAAGTTTTTAGAAGCTAAAGCGAAATGCACTAAAATACATGGTTTCGACTAAATTTGAGACCAATGAAATTTCAGATTAAATACTAGTAATTGGAAACAGGATCGCTACACTTTAAGAATCAGGAATCATGATGTGTAGTCTTCAGTTAGCAGTCTTCAGTTAGCAGTGATACGTTTGCAGTCACTCATCATTGGTCATCTGTATTAAGTTTGCAGTAACCACCCCTGTGTATATCCCTAAATAGAGTTGACCGTTTTAGGTTAATATTTCGTTGTTAAAAATAGTTATTGTTTTCCTTTGTTGG
>CANMLX010000121.1 GCA_947498845.1 uncultured Flavobacteriaceae bacterium
AATTTTTTAATCATAGCCTGATTGCTAGTTTTTACTTTAATAAAATATAGGCCTTTATTAAAGTTGCTCGTATTAATGCTAGAATTATTACCATTAAAAGTGTTTTTGTAGATTACTTTACCTTGAATATCAAGAATAGCAAGGGTTGCATTATCCACATGGTTGTCTAACAGTACATTTACTTGGTTACTAGCAGGGTTAGGATAAATGTTTAGACGATTATTAGAAGCAATACTAATTTTATCTGCTCCATTTTTACCCGTACCAGTTACTAAAGTAATTTTATCTAAGTTCCATTGCCATACAGTAGCATTAGAAGCTAAAATTCTAATAGTATGCGC
>CANMLX010000122.1 GCA_947498845.1 uncultured Flavobacteriaceae bacterium
GTAGGCTTAAAACAATTTATTTTGGTATCGTTTAAATCACCTAAGCCGTCCCCATCAAAATCGGCATACCATGTTGGTCCGCCTGTATCTCCCAATAAAACACTTACGCTACTGGCATTACTCCAAAGTAAATTTTTAAAAGAACGTAAATAATATGTTCCAGATGCGTTAGCTATAAAATTGGATGTGGCAGGAAAGTTTGTGCTGGTGCCTGTATCTGTAGTTTGCCAGTACCATAGTTCTCCAAGAGGGATATCTCCTGTTTTTTCCAATACAGCCGAGGTGCATGTTTCACTTACTATGGTTGGGTCTTGTAAGGCTGCTATGCCT
>CANMLX010000123.1 GCA_947498845.1 uncultured Flavobacteriaceae bacterium
AAATAAGCATTTTCTATACATATTGTTAGCGAGCGTTACTATTATTTACAAGAGATAGATTTTAGAGTGCTGTTTAGGTATTTTGCGCCTGAGTTATTGTCCGATGTAAAATTTGCGCCGTGTCAAAAGTCAGTCAGAAATTTAGGGTTTCTAGAGGTCAGTCGTGCGTGATGCTTGCGTTTTTCTTTAGGTCAGTTTTTAGGGGTTACTAGGGTCAGATTCACGAACCGCTTACAGGTCAGTTATGTTTTTTACACGTGTTGATTGCGAATTGTTGATTTTTTTTTTGAGCAAGAGTGGCATGCTCGCTAACG
>CANMLX010000124.1 GCA_947498845.1 uncultured Flavobacteriaceae bacterium
TTAGCTTTGAATAGTAACTATACATTGTCTTTTGTTTCAGATGATTTAAGCATTACAGCAAAAGCCATTGAAGTTACGGCAGATGCTAAGTCTAAAGTATATGGCGATGCAGATCCTGCATTAACTTATCAAATTACCTCAGGTAGTTTAGTAGGCAGTGATGCGTTTACAGGAAGTTTAGAAAGAACATTAGGAGAAAATATAGGAGATTATGCGATCAATCAAGGCACTTTAGCTTTGAATAGTAACTATACATTGTCTTTTGTTTCAGATGATTTAAGCATTACAGCAAAAGCCATTGAAGTTACTGCAGA
>CANMLX010000125.1 GCA_947498845.1 uncultured Flavobacteriaceae bacterium
CTAATAATGCGTTCTCATCTACATCGGCGATACCATCGTTATCGTCGTCTACATCGGCTACATCTGGAATACCATCACCATCGGCATCCATTGCTTCTCTAAAGTCTACTTCTGGTGTAGCTGGATCGTCGGTATTATCTGTACCATCTGCGCCGGTATCTAAATTGTCATTGATATCTTGTAGTTGACCTGCTGTACCTACATTGGCATCAAAGCCATCGTCTAAGCCATCCTGATCGGCATCTACCCCTGTTGGACTGCCTTGACCTGCTTCGATAACATCGTCTACTCCATCGTTATCTGAGTCTGTAT
>CANMLX010000126.1 GCA_947498845.1 uncultured Flavobacteriaceae bacterium
ACAGACGATCCAGCTACACCAGAAGTAGACTTTAGAGAAGCAATGGATGCCGATAATGATGGTATTCCAGATGTAGCAGATGTAGACGATGACAACGATGGTATCGCCGATGTGGATGAGAACAGCTTATTAGATGGAGGAGGACTCCCAGTAGATCCAAGTGCAGACACCGATGGCGATGGTATCCCTAACTATATGGATATAGATGCACCAGATGGCAGTGGCACCTTACCAGACGGTAACAGCGATGGCATCCCAGATGCCTATGATGCCGATGGCGATGGTGTACCAAACCACTTCGA
>CANMLX010000127.1 GCA_947498845.1 uncultured Flavobacteriaceae bacterium
CAAAAAAGTCTAGCCTTAGATTTTCGGCGGTCAAATTAGTTTTTGATGTCTAAAAGAAATAAACTCGCGCTTAGTTTGTGTCTTACTTACAAACATTTTTTTCTAAACAATTTCTAGTGACTATGTGTTATTGTTGTGTTATGCTCAAACAGTATTTCTTTTTCAACGACATCTTCAAACATTTGACACTCGCCTACAAATCCCATGGCATTTAATTCCAATTCTTAAATGAAAATACTGTAAAGTAAAATGATGGATTTTGGAATTATACGAGGCAGAAAAAATAAGCATAG
>CANMLX010000128.1 GCA_947498845.1 uncultured Flavobacteriaceae bacterium
GACGCCCAGCAGGATAGCTTTATATATCTTGTGGAAAGGACGAAACACCGGAACGTAGAAATTCCCATTTGTTTTAGAGCTAGAAATAGCAAGTTAAAATAAGGCTAGTCCGTTATCAACTTGAAAAAGTGGCACCGAGTCGGTGCTTTTTTAAGCTTGGCGTAACTAGATCTTGAGACAAATGGCAGTATTCATCCACAATTTTAAAAGAAAAGGGGGGATTGGGGGGTACAGTGCAGGGGAAAGAATAGTAGACATAATAGCAACAGACATACAAACTAAAG
>CANMLX010000129.1 GCA_947498845.1 uncultured Flavobacteriaceae bacterium
CCATCGTTATCGGCATCTAAATCGAAGTGGTTTGGTACACCATCGCCATCGGCATCATAGGCATCTGGGATACCATCGCTGTTACCGTCTGGTAAGGTGCCACTGCCGTCTGGTGCATCTGTATCCATATAGTTAGGGATACCATCGCCATCGGCGTCTGCACTTGGGTCTACTGGGAGTCCGCCGCCGTCTAATAATGCGTTCTCATCTACATCGGCGATACCATCGTTATCGTCGTCTACATCGGCTACATCTGGAATACCATCA
>CANMLX010000130.1 GCA_947498845.1 uncultured Flavobacteriaceae bacterium
TCGGTTGGGATGTTACTATCGTTTGCATAAACATCGATTACCTCTGGGGTATCTGCATTTGTAGTAGCCGTATCTGGCTCTAAATCTACAACCGTTGGTGGTGTTGATGGATCTACTGTTACTGTTACCGTCGCTGTGGAGGTATCCCCATCGGCATCTGTAATGGTATAATCAAAGGTGTCACCGCCATTAAAGTCTGCGGCTGGTGTGTACGTGATCGTATCATCTGTTGGATCGTTGGCTGTGCCATTAGTATTGACT
>CANMLX010000131.1 GCA_947498845.1 uncultured Flavobacteriaceae bacterium
AAATAAGCATTTTCTATACATATTGTTAGCGAGCGTTACTATTATTTACAAGAGATAGATTTTAGAGTGCTGTTTAGATATTTTGCGCCTGAGTTATTGTCCGAGGTAAAATTTGCATCGTGTCAAAAGTCAGTCAGAAATTTAGGGTTTCTAGAGGTCAGTCGTACGTTATGCTTGCGTTTTGCTTTAGGTCAGTTTTTAGGGTTTACTAGGGTCAGATTCACGTATTGTTTACAGGATAGTTTTGTTTTTTAC
>CANMLX010000132.1 GCA_947498845.1 uncultured Flavobacteriaceae bacterium
GTTTGTGGAACGTTGATGGTATTACCATTACCATCATCAAAGGTCCAGTTAATGGTAAATGTGCCTTGTGTATCGTACGTTAATGGATCTGTAGTTGTTGCTGTAATTGTTCCTAAACAATTATCGTTAGTTGAAGGTGCTGTTGCTGTAACCGAACATTCCCCTGTAAGTGTATCTAGAGTAGGTGTATCAGGATTCGTTACATCATCTACAATAACAGTTTGTGGAACGTTGATGGTATTACCATTACCATC
>CANMLX010000133.1 GCA_947498845.1 uncultured Flavobacteriaceae bacterium
TACAATAATAAAGTTCTTGAGTTTGCTGCCTGTGGATATAAGTGTAGCATCACCAACCATAGAAGCATTACTTGTAGACTGCTCTGAGGTATAGAATTCCTTACCGTTTTTACTGTAATAAATGGTATTGTTACGGCGCTCTATTCTAAAACTATCGTTATCATTAATTGTTATTGCACTGCCTTTGGCGACGCCTTTTTCGTAGACCTGTGCTGTACCCGAGCTGGTACTTATGCCATAGTCTATACTGTTAC
>CANMLX010000134.1 GCA_947498845.1 uncultured Flavobacteriaceae bacterium
TTACTACCATTTAACACATCCCAACCATTATCTGCAGCATTACGCCTATAGATTTTTCGATCGGTACCAACATGATACACAGCTCCATTTGCTCCACTACATCCTATATCTTTAGCTTTGCCAGGGATTCTCTGCCAACTATTACCATTTCGTCTGTACATATTTCCTGCACTATTCACTACCCAAGTTCTTGCTGTATTATCTACATCTACTCGTACAGAACGACCTCCTAATTCTACAAAATT
>CANMLX010000135.1 GCA_947498845.1 uncultured Flavobacteriaceae bacterium
TTGAATAGTAACTATACATTGTCTTTTGTTTCAGATGATTTAAGCATTACAGCAAAAGCCATTGAAGTTACTGCAGATGCTAAGTCTAAAGTATATGGCGATGCAGATTCTGCATTAACTTATCAAATTACTTCAGGTAGTTTACTAGGAAGTGATGCTTTTACAGGAAGTTTAGAAAGAACATTAGGAGAAAATATAGGAGATTATGCGATCAATCAAGGCACTTTAGCTTTGAA
>CANMLX010000136.1 GCA_947498845.1 uncultured Flavobacteriaceae bacterium
GAAATTAAATTACGTAAATGGTATAAGAGGTTTCTCGAAATGTTAAAAAAGAGCAACCTCCAATACCATTAAATTTTAGTCCAACTGGACAAGCTTAGTATCATAACTAGACCTTTTAAATTTAATTGAAAACCCTTTTAATATGATTTACGATTAAAGTTTTTGTATATGTCAGTTCGAGTGTTTTTTATGAAGAGATAACGAAATAAAAAATGTATCGA
>CANMLX010000137.1 GCA_947498845.1 uncultured Flavobacteriaceae bacterium
GATTAAATGGCGCAAAGTTAAATTGCTGACTGGCGGCTAATGGAAAGGGCAATGTTTGCTCTATGATATTCTTGAAATTAACATCATTTTTATTATCATCAAGATATAGCCACCCTAATGCAAATGCGGTATAATTGCCTATTGAATTGGGATTAGGCACTGGTGCGTTTGTCTTTTCGGAGTGCTCGGCAAAATAATTAAAATCTTCTCGGTC
>CANMLX010000138.1 GCA_947498845.1 uncultured Flavobacteriaceae bacterium
GATACTCCATTAGCTCAAGACGATACAATCACAGGCATAGGTGAAGACAGTACTAATAATGATATAGATGTCTTAGCGAATAATGGCAATGGTGCAGACAGTTTTGGCGGTGATGGCCCTAACACAGGAGCGATCAGTTTACCAAGCGGTACAACAGCCAATGGCGGAACGGTAGTTGTAGATACTAACGGGACAGCCAACGATCCAAC
>CANMLX010000139.1 GCA_947498845.1 uncultured Flavobacteriaceae bacterium
TTAGACTAGGGGTGAATGTTTTTATATTACTCTGTGTCCCTGTAGTTACTGCTACGTCATAAAACTTTACTTCGTTAGCTGCATTGGTGGTATAGGCCATTTTAATTTCATGACCTGATCCCATACGCCAATCTGCTCCTGGTGCGGCTTGTTTAACCACACGATTAAGTGGCGAATTATCTAATGCTTTTTCGGAAAAAGG
>CANMLX010000140.1 GCA_947498845.1 uncultured Flavobacteriaceae bacterium
TTTAAGAATCATAGATAAAAGTCAATAAACATGTTAGATTCAACTTATAATTACGATAGACTAGCTGGCTAGTTTATGGTAATTTAAGGAAGAAGATGTTGTGTTTAGTGGTTTTTAGCTAGAATTTAATCGAAAAGAATTCCTCGACGCTCTGCGTCGGGGTTTCCGAAGAAGTTGTCATTCCCGTGAAATCGAAGATTC